>JBAYUN010000009.1:0-11508 GCA_041675085.1 Minisyncoccota bacterium | reverse complement strand
CAATATATAATAAATTGACTTTTATATTTTCTATTGTTTAAAATTTTGAGCTAAAAATCAAAAAACTCCTAATTTTAGGAGTTTTTTGATTAATTTTTTTATAATTTAATTATTTTTTATCTAGCGTATTCGATAATCCTTGTCTCACGGATCATTGTAACCTTTATTTCACCAGGGTATTTAAGCTCTTGTTCTATTTTTTGAGCTATTTCACGAGCCATAAGCTTCGCTTCTACGTCTGTGATCTTCTCTGGAGTTACGAATACTCTGACTTCACGTCCGGCAGCTAGAGCATATGATTTCTCTACTGATTCAAATCCATTGACTAGTGCTTCCAGGTCTTGAAGTCTCTTTAGATAGTTCTCTACAGAGTCACGTCTCGCTCCTGGTCGTCCGCCTGAGATAGCGTCGGCTGTTTGGACTATGATAGACTCGATGGTCTCATATGGATAATCTTCATGGTGAGATTTCATAGCTGTGATTATTCTCTCATCAGCTCCGAATTTTTGTAGGATTCTCATACCTATCTCGACGTGAGTACCTTGGACTTCGTGGTCGAGAGCTTTACCAATATCGTGCACAAGTGCTCCAGCTTTAGCTATAGCTACGTCTGCTCCGAGTTCTTCAGCAAGCATTCCGGCGATATGGGCCATCTCGATAGAGTGTTGCAAGACGTTTTGACCATAACTAGTACGGAAGTATAAACGACCGATGATAGCTACGATACGAGGGTCAAAGTTGAATATTCCACATTCATATACAGCTTGTTCTCCTTTTTCTTTAATGATTTTATTAATCTCTTCTTTGGCTTTATCTACGAGTTCTTCAATTTTTGCAGGTTGAATACGTCCGTCGAGTATGAGGTTCTCTAGGGCTACACGAGCGACTTGACGACGAACAGGATCGAAAGATGAGATAACTATAGAACCCGGAGTATCGTCTACGATAAGTTCTACACCAGAAGCTC
The DNA here is from genome assembly GCA_041675085.1 of Minisyncoccota bacterium. GTDB lineage: Bacteria > Patescibacteriota > Minisyncoccia > Phycocordibacterales > UBA9973 > UBA9973. Next base: position 10,541 of record JBAYUN010000009.1, on the reverse strand, counting down.
TCTCAAAAGCACGAATATTTCTACCTTCTTTACCGATAATTTTACCTTTGATTTCGTTGTTTGGTATTGCTACAGCAGTCACCATAAGGTCAGAAGCAGTACTCGCAGCTAGTCTTTGGATAGAAGTCGCCAATATGTCTTTGGCGCGGCGTTCTAATTTTTCTTCATTAGAATTTTCTAGCTTTACCATCCTGACCAAGAAATCTTCTTCGTATTTTTTCTCGACTTCTTTGAATAACTCTTCTTTGGCTTCATCTTGAGTTAATTTGGAAACTCTCTCTAACTCTTTTCTCTTTGCTTCTTCGACCCCTTGGATTCTCTCACCGATTTTTTTGACTTCTTCAGTCTTTTTCTTGATATTATCTATCTCTTTATCTATCTCTATTTGTCTAGAATCTAGGAGTTCGTCTTTTTTAATCAATCTTTTCTCTGTCTCCTTAAATTCTATTTCTCTTTTCTTCTCTTCCTCTGTCACTTTCGCAATCTTTTCTTCAGCCTTAGCTTTCGCTTCGTCTGTGATTCTCTGCGCTTCTTCTTTGGCGCCGACAATCATTTGTTTGATATCTATTTCTATGGAGCGTCTCTTACCTAGGGCGATTATAAGACGGAGATAATATCCGACTACAACGCCTAAAATAAGAGCTATTGCCCCTATTAGAATTATTGTTGTTAAGCTCATAAGTCTTTACACCGGACCTATAAAAACAAGCCACTATATCTGTGGTTCCGCCTTTCTTTTGTAAGAAATATAAAAATTTTTCTTTAAAAACTCTCTTTGAGACAACATATATATGGGATATTCCTATAAACCGATTGAAAATAAATTTGTAAATTGAAACACTCTCAATATAACAAAAAAAACCCAAACTGTAAAGTTGGGCTTTTTTCGAATTTTTCCTATTTTGTCGCAGGAGTTTTGGATTTTGTGACTATTTCGTCAATGATACCGTATTTTTTGGACTCATCTGCGTCCATGTAGAAATCTCTCTCTACGTCACGTTCTATTTGAGCTAGAGTTTTGCCTGTGTTCTTGGAAAGCATTTTGTTGAGGTTGTCTCTAGTTTTCAAGATGTGTTTAGCGCTTATAGCTATATCTGAGGCTTGACCTTCGACTCCACCTAGAGGTTGGTGAATCATGACTTCGGCATTCGGCAAGATATATCTCTTGCCTTTTTTACCAGCTGACAAGACGAGAGCTCCACCAGAAGCCGCGATACCGACACAAAAAGTAGCTACATCAGGGCGTACGTGATTCATAGTATCGACGATAGCCATAGTTGAAGTCACAGATCCTCCAGGGGAATTGATATATAGAAAGATATCTTTCTTTGGGTCTTCGGATTCTAAGAATAATAATTGAGCAATAATAAGGTTCGCACTGTGGTCGTCTATAGGTCCACCCAAGAAAATAATACGGTCACGTAATAAACGTGAATAAATATCATAAGCTCGTTCTCCAAATTGTGATTTTTCGATAACTGTTGGGATTAACATAAAATTTTTTAAAGCCCTGTCAGTCGCGACTGACAGGGTAAAGTTAACTAATAACAAGAAGAGTATAGCATAAAAACAGAATACAAAAAATCTTTGACAAAATTGCTTGTTTTGAGTATTGTGTAAGGGAATGTTATTTTAATCACTATTAAACTTATAAAAATGAAAAATTTAATTTTCTTTTTTAGCTTATTTTACTTTAGTTTTACAGCCAAAGCAGAATTACCTGATTCTATTTCTTATTATGAAGACAAAGAGCATTATCTGGTTAAAAAAACTATTTTGAAAAAAGACAGTTTAGCTTCTGTTTTTGATTTTAAGGACGAGAAAGATTCTGTCAAAACAATTGAAATTTATCATACATATATTATGACTCAAAGGCTCTCGAAGCTGCCTATAGAATTATGGGACCTTTGGGATAAGTCATTGTCTGATTTAGTTACAGGAAAAAAAGAAGAGTCATACATTAGCAAGGTGCCTTTTGTTTTTGGAGTTTTTTCTTTGTCTAAAAGTAATTTTGTCTATGAAGAAAATAGTTTTAAAAAATACACTAAAAAAGAATCAAAAAGTATAATATTGGTCGGGTTCGGTTTTATGTTAATTGTTTTTTTCTATCTGATCCATCAGATTCAAGAAATAATTTTGAAAAAATATAATTTTTGGCTCGGCGCAACTTTTGCAATTCTTGGTACTGCTTTTTTTCTTACTGTTTTTTGTTTTATTTATTTCAGAAATTTTTATAAGGCTGGGATTTTGGCTTCTCAATTTAATCTGCCAAATATCTTGCTCGTGATTATTGTTTATATTCTTTTTAAGAAATACAAGAATTACATAAAACCAAATTTTGAAAAATTTGATAGATAAAATAAAAATCCCTAAAGCTTTGTGCGATAGGGATTTTTTTTATTTTTTAATGTGTAAAACTAACCTCAACAAGTTTGACAAAATTATGTATTTGTAATATTGTATTTAGGAAATATTCTTTTAAATCATTTAAAACTTTTAAAAATGAAAAGCATAATTTTCTTTTTTAGCTTATTTTATCTCTCCTTTTCTTTTGTAGTCATGGGAGAGTCTCTAGATTCTATTTCATATTATCAAGATAATGAGCATTTCTTGATTAAGAGGACTGTCCTGAAAAAAGACTATACTACTTACGAAATAGATTCTGGAAAAATTTTAGTTCAAAGTTATAGAAATATAGTTTTTAAAGAAAACTTATCTAAACTCCCAGAAGAATTTTGGCATAAGAATAATTATATTCTTAACCTTATTATTGAAAATAACCATGAGGTTTCCATAACTGATTATTTTTTCTTGACAGGGATATTTTTAGGTAAGCAACAAAGTTTTATTTTTGATAAAAATAAAAATTATTTTAATGTTGAAAACAAAATTAAGCCTAATATATTAGCTTTTTGTTTGGTTGTAGTTTATTTAGCTTCGATTGTTTTTATTTTTTTTAAAAATTATTTCCTTTCTAAGTTCGCCATTTTTTTCTTTTTTGTTAGTTTTGTTGTATATATTTCATTAAATATAACACTATTACAAGATAATTTTTATATTTGGTTTAACTTACCAAATATAGTATTGTTTGTAGTTATGTTTTACATTTTACATGTAAAGCGTAATAGTGAAAAAATAAAAATTAACCAAATTGGATAAATAAAATAAAAATCCCTAAAGCTTGAGGCAATAGGGATTTTTTTGATTCTTATTTTTCTATTTTTGATCTTCTAAGAATTGGAAGATTTTTTCGTTAGTTAGTATATTCTCAGCGTAGATACGAGCTCTCTCTGGATCTGCATCTTTGTAATGCTCTATGATATGAGCGACTTCTTTCTCTACTTCAGCTATATCTGCTATGATATTTTCTGATTTTGAAATTTTATTTAAGATAAGTCCTAGTTTTGCTTTCTTTTCTCCGTCAGCGTGGAATTCCTTTTCTAGGTCACCGCGATTCTTTTGGAGGTGCTTCAGGTAATCATCAAATTTCATACCCATAGCTGTGATGTCAGATTCCATGCGGTACAATATTTTCTCAACTTCGGCGTTAATCAATATCTCCGGAACTTCTATTTTTGCTTCTTCTATTATTTTTTCTACTATCTTTAGTCTCTTTTTCTCGCGTGCTTGATTTGTCTTTTCGAGTTGTATATTTTCCTTTAATTTTTCTCTAAAGTCGGCTACGTTTTTAAACGGCCCCATAGCTTGCACGAATTCATCATTGAATTCTGGAAGGTCGGCTTCTTTTGTCTCTTCTTTATTTTCTCCGTCTTCAGGTTTGATTTCAGTAATGTGTTGCTTCTTAGCACGAGATTTTCTGATATCTTGGATTGTATTTTCTATCTCTTCTTCGGTGACTGTTATTTCTTCTTCTTTTTCAGTATTGATTTCTTTTGCGATTTTCTTATAATCGGTCAATTCTACATCAGGCATAATAGTAGTCATGATCTTGAAACCGAGAGGGTTATTGCGTCCGAGCTTGGTGATAGCTATCTCTGGGCGACTGATGACGTCGAGTTTCGACTCTTCTATTATTTTTGGATAATGCTCGGCTAGAGCAAGCTCTGCCATTTCTTCTAAGATTTTTATTTCTGGGATTTTAGACAACAAAATATTTTCTGGAGCCTTACCAGGACGGAAGCCATCGATTTCGACTTTTTCTCCTAGGTTTTTAAGTGCTTTTTGGAAATAACCCTCAAATATAGCAGAGTCCAATTCGCCTATGATTTCGACTACACTTTTTGGTAATTTGTTGATTGTATGGTTTGTTTGGTTTGTCATATGGAAGTCAGTTTATCTTGATTTAGCCTTTTTGTCAAAACAAAAACTATCCAAGGGATGCCCTTGGATAGTTTTCCACAGTTGTCTATGTCTATTTATTTATCTGTTTATTGTTATTGTATTGCTTCTACGTCGACTCCTGATTCTATCTCAGTATTTTCTATTTCACTCTCAAGGTTTTCTAATTCAACATAAGTTTCTGTTGTTGTAGTCGTAGTTTGTCCGTCTTCTGTGGTCGTAGTAGTCGTTGTTGTCGTTGTATCTACTTCTTGTATTATTTCAGTTTTAGTATTAGACATCCAGAAATAAATCCCACCCAATATTAATATCAAGACTATGACGATAACTCCTATTAAAGCACTGTTTGATTTTGTTTCTGTTGGTTCCATATTTTTATTTTATTAATGATAAATTATTTTTTCTAATTTTATTTTTTATTGAGTTACGTTTTTAGAATCATCGTCTGTTTGTCTTTTACTCTTAACCATTTCTTTCAAACTTTTTGCAGATTCGCGGATTAGGTTGTGAGCGTCTTTGATTAGAGTTTGAGTATCTTTAGCTAGAATTCTCAATTTGTCTTTTTGCTCTTTGGTTATTTGGGTAGTTGCAGTTGTTAAGATAGTACTCATTTCTCCGACTTTAGTTTTAGCTTGTGCTATCTTTGTATCTACTAGAGCTAAATCTGTTTCTACTTTAGTTGTATCTAAGCTGAGTTCTTTTACTTTTGGGATTTGTAGAGCAACTTTGGTTTTATTGTTATTCATTGTCTCTAGGATTTTCTCAAATCTTTCTAGAGCTTGTTCGCGTCCTTCTAATCTTTTTTCAGCAATTTTAACTTTTGCTTCATCTTTTTCTGTTTTGAGTTTTTCTCTCAAATCTTCCATACGATTTTTGAATTCTTCACGAGTGTTTTTGATCTCAATCTTTTTTTGCTCTATGTTATTTTTAATATTGTCTCTTTTGATTTTTAATTCTTCTCTAGTTTCTTGTCTTTGCTCTCTAATCGGTGCGACACTTGTGGTCACCGGTGTGTTTTCTGTTTGATCATCTGCTCCATTTTCAGCAGACACTTTCATCGCTCCTAAACTTAGGGCTGTTACTAATATCATTGTTAAACTTAAATATTTTTTGTTCATGTTTTTATTTATTTAAACTAATAATCTACTTATCTATTATACTATTTTGCACAAAAATAAAACACCCTAGTTTTAGGGTGTTTTATTTTAGATAGATTTATTCAAAGTTTTTTAAATAAATCTCATTATATCTTTTCTCGCAATCTTTGATAACTTTTATAGCTTCATCAGCTTCGTGGAAAGTTTCTACTACGCCAGTGCCGGGTTTCTTCATGGCTTTGTAGTTTTCCCAGTAGTATTTGCTTTCCTGTTCCCAATATTCGCCCAAGTCTTTGTATGAATGAATATGATCTGATCTTTTATCATCATTGATAACTGCGATGATTTTGTCGTCGACTTCACCGCCATCAATGAATTTCATAACTCCGATAATGCGTACTTCGACAAGAGACCCAGGGACTAAGGGTTCGGTGACGTTGACTATAACTACATCTAGTGGGTCGCCGTCATAATCCCAAGTCATAGGGATTGCACCGTAGGTGAAAGGATAAGCTAAACTAGAGTATCCTACACGGTCGAGTTTGAGTTGACCTGTTTCTGTGATGATTTCGTATTTGTTAATACTTCCCGCAGAAACTTCGACTATTGCATTGATAACTTTTTTTTCTTCATTTGCGAAAGGTGCTAATACATGAAGAAGATTTAACATGTATTTTGAAGGTTTATGATTTATGTTTGCCATATTGTGTATTATATCTTATTTTATTCTTCGCTAGCAATTTCTGCATCTACTGTGTTTTCTGTGTCTTCTTCGTCTTTTATTTCTTTAGTTTTTTCTTTTTCTGTATTTTCTGCTCCCACACTTTTAATATCGATTCTCCAACCTGTGAGTTTTGCAGCCAAGCGAACGTTTTGACCTCCTTTTCCTATTGCTAGAGAAAGTTCGGCTTCATTTACTTCTACTTCAGCTTTGTGCTCTGTTTCGTCTACAACGATAGAGATAGCTTTGGCTGGAGAAAGTGAGTTAGAAATAAATACTTTTGGATCTTCTGACCAAGGAATGATATCTATTTTCTCGCCACCTAGTTCGGCTGTGATTGTATTTACTCTAGTTCCTTTTTGTCCTACGCAAGATCCTACAGGGTCTATGTGTTCATCGGTAGAATATACTGCTATTTTAGAACGGGCACCTGCTTCGCGAGCGATAGACTTGATTTTAACTATACCGTTTTCAATTTCTGGAGCTTCCATAGAGAAAAGTTTCTCGATAAATTTAGGATGTGTACGAGAAAGTTTTAGATTGATGCCTCTTGGGGAATCTTCTACTAGATATAAGTAGGCTTTGATTCTATCACCACGGTTAAAATGCTCTCCTGGGATTTGTTCTTCTACGTTTAATACACCAGTCGCTCTATTGAAATCTATATAAACGTTGCCTCTTTCTACTTTTTGGACTATTCCGTTGATGATTTCTCCTTCTTTTGTGCCATATTCGTCAATAATAGAAGTTCTCTCGGCTTCACGAATTCTTTGGATTATGACTTGTTTGGCTGTTTGAGCAGCGATTCTGCCGTAATCGTCTTTAGAATCAAGAGGAAAAACTATTTCGTCGTTTAATTCGACGTCTTTTTTGATTTTTCTAGCATCTTCGAGCATGATGTGATGTAGAGAGTTAAAACGAGGTCTTTCATCTCCTTCGGTATTAGCGAATGAGTATTCTTCATCATTTTCTTCCTCTTCTTCACTTTCTTCTACTATTCTCACAATACTTTCATCTACTACGATTTTGATTTGGGAAAATTCAGTTTGGCCGGTCTCTAAATCGAATTTAGCTCTTATTATTTGGCCTTTTTTACAGTAATCTTTTTTATAAGCAGCAGCCATGGCTTGCTCTATCGCTTCCAATATCTTTTCTTTTGGAATTTTTCTTTCTTGTTCCAATTGTTCCAATGCTATTTTGAATGTTTTTATGTCTAACATATATTTAATTGTGTTTAACTATTAAGTTTTTAAAAATAAAAGCCCTGTTTTTGCAGGACTAATACGTATATATACTACCATATATTCTATTTTTTTACAATGTATCTAGATTCTTATATCTTACTTATCCACAAATTTTTTAGCTCGGTATGTTAGAATAATGTATAATATCTATGTGTCTAAGCAAAAAATCATTTTGTTTATTTCTATTCTAATCTTACTAGGTGTAATAGTAGGTTTTTATTTCTATGTAATTAGTCAAAAGGTGGAGATTGATCCAGAAGTCGTAACTCCAGACCCAAAAGCTATTTTCGAAGAAAAAGTGCAAAATGAGTTAAATTCATTTCAAACTCCTACTACTGAGACTGTTGTTCCTCGTCCGGCTCCCGACCAAACTATTAAAGACGATACAGAGGTTAAAGCTGAGATAGATTCTTATGTGGTTCCCGACAAGAAATTAAAAGACCCAGAAAATGAAGGTGCTAAGTCTAATCAAGACATTTTAGACTTATTAAATAACCCAAATTTTAAAGCTTATTAAAATGTTAAATACTACTAAATTAAAAATTAAAAAAGTTATCAGAACTACGCCTCTTATTATTGTTTTATTTTTATCTGTACTGACTTTTGATTTTGCATATTCTAGTACTTTAGATAATACCTCAGGTTATGGCTGGTCTGCGGATTGGGTAGACTTAAATTCTAATGGCACTCAAAATCTACCCAGTGAGGCTAGTGGCGGAGTGGGTCTTATATCTTTCAACTGTGTCAATGATGATTCTTGTGGAGACCTTAATGCAAATAACTATGGAGTAAAAATAGATCCGATTACCAAAGACGTTACTGGTTTTGCTTGGTCTCTTAATTATGGCTGGATCAAATTCGGCGGACTAGCGAATTTTCCTACAGGTGGAGGTACTGTAGCTACTAATGCAAAATTTACTGGTACTGTGTTGAATGGGAATTTCACTGGTGCTCTCTCGGGTTGGGCTCGTTTTTGTTCTCCTTCCGCTAACCCTGATTCTTGTTTAGGTTTTGTTTTAAATGATCAAAACGGAGGCTGGGATGGTTGGATTAGTCTATCTGGTACAGGTCCGAATTATGGTGTGACTGTGACAAACAATATTTTGTCAGGTTACGGTTGGGGAGGTAATGATAATAATAAAAATGTTGTAGGTTGGATTGATTTTTCCGATGTAGTTATTGGTGACAATCAGACTTATCTTGATTTTTATGCTACACCTTCACCAGTCTTTGCTCCAAATAATACTACAGTCTTGAGATGGAGTGCTCTAAATGGTGTTACATTTACTAGTTGTACTGCTGATAGTACTACTGTAAACCCAACTCACCCAACTCCTGCAGTTACAACAGGTTGGAGTGGAGCAAAATCTCCAGTAAGTCCTTCGACTTTTACTGTGAATTTACTCGGAGGCACATATAATCCAACAAATTACAAAATTACTTGTATTGATACAGTAGGCACAAGCCATACTTCTACTATTGCCGTACCTAAGATCACTGAAGAAAGTCTAACTTTACGAAATGATAGAGTTATCACCAACGGTGGAGTGAGTAAGACTGTTTTGCGTTGGACTGCAGTAAATATTGTTGCTGATTCTTGTGTAGCTTCGACTGTGAATCCTGATACAGGCTTGAACTGGACTACAACAAATCCAAAAACTCCTCCAACTACAGGTTCACCGAGCCCAGCCTCTGGTATCATGACTGATGTTATAGTTACTGCAGTCTTACCAAGCAAAACTACTTATGTATTAACTTGTAATGGACTGTATTCAGGATTACCCGTCACTGCATCTTTAGATCTTCATACTACTAGTGGAGCTTCTTCTGTGAGAAAAATACCAGTTTATAAAGAGAATTAATTTGTTTATTTTATTGTTAGTCTTGGTGTGATAGAATAAATACATGTTACATTTCAAAAATAAATTTAATTTTATATTCTTATTAATTTTTGTTTTCTCTTTTTTGTTTTCTGTATCATCTGTATCAGCAGAATGGTCTGCAAACTTTGCGTCAGGTAAAAAAAATTGGCGTGGCATAACATCTTCAGCAGATGGTGAAAACGTGGCGGCTGTTGTGTACGATGGATATATTTATACTTCATCTAATGGTGGCGATACTTGGGTTGCTAGAAATTCTATGGGTCAAAAAAAATGGTGGAGTATTTCTTCTTCTGCTGATGGAACAAAGTTGGTTGCTGGTGAAGCGGGAGGTTATTTATATTTTTCTGGCGATAGTGGAGTAACATGGATACCTCAAATCTCTGCAGGTTCTCAAAAATGGATATCTGTAGCTGTTTCTCCTGATGGTTCAAGCTTTGTTGCCGGTACTCAAGAAGATTATTTGTACAAGAATGATATATCTAATTTAACTTCAGGTGGTAGTTGGACTAAAATAACTTCAATCGGTAAAAAAAATTGGCTTGATATCTCTTTTGCCAATGATAATACTGTTGTTGCAGGAGCTTACTTGGATTTTTTATATATATCTTACGATAAAGGATCTTCATGGACTCCTTTATCTTCAGCAGGTAGTAAAAGATGGAATACTGTAGTTGTTTCTAGTAATGTCAATAAAATACTTGCAGGTGGAGCAAATGAAACACCAATGCAATTATCTTTGAATTCTGGAAATACTTGGAGTCAGGTAACTGCTGAAAGTTTCTGGCATTATTCTTTTATGTCTAATGATGGAAACAAGATGGTGGCTCTGGCTCCAAATTCAAATCCGGAACATTCAGATAATGGTGGTGTGACCTGGTTTGCTCATAACATAAAAAAGGATTGGCGTGGATTAGCGGCTTCTGCTGATGGTAGTAAAATGTTTGCTACTACTTTTAGTGATTATATTTATGTATTTGATGCACCTTCATTTCCTCCAACTTTATCACTTTCCGCCACCCCAACCAACGTACCCTACAACATACCAACCAGCTTAAGCTGGACAACAACAAATGCTACAGGCTGTGTTGCGACTGGAGGCTGGACAGGAAATAAAAGTGCACAAGGTTCCGAATTTAGTAAACTTCTGAAAGAGGAAACAACCTTCACTTTAAAATGTACAGGTACAGGTGGAACAATAGAAGAATCTGTAACAGTTACAGTGAATCCACAAGCACCAGTAGTAAACATCTCTGCTTCTCCAATATCTGTCCAATCAGGAAGTTCTACAAATCTAACT
>JBAYUN010000008.1:0-28735 GCA_041675085.1 Minisyncoccota bacterium | reverse complement strand
TAGTGGTCCTGCTATTGGAACTATCAAAGAACTGAGTAGTGCGGTAGGTATCCCAAACATACAAACCAAAACCACTTGGGGTATTAGTTGTGTTGGAGAGACTGGTTCTGCTTCTGATAGTGCGACTGTGTTTATTAACGGCACTGGAACTGGAAATGAAGATGGAGGAGATTGCCCATTTGGTTTCACTGGCACACTTCCAAACTGCGTTGCTTCGGGTGTTTGTCCAACAGGTACTACAGGAATTTATCCAAATTGTAGATTTGATAGAGTTTGCCCTAATGGTTCAACTGGAACTTATCCAAATTGTGAATTTACTGACTGTCCAGCTGGAACAGTTTGTGTATGTCCTACGAATTACACAGGTACATATCCAAACTGTCGCCCGCCAATAATCTGCCCTAGCGGAATGACTGGCACATACCCTAATTGTATTTTTGATCGCGAATGCCCTACTGGCTACGGGGGTACGTATCCTTCTTGTGTAAGAGAATACAATTGTCCAACAGGAGCGCCTGGGGTTTATCCAAATTGTTACTCTGATGGACCTCTACCTGCACATTGTTATAATGGAGTTCAGGACTTTGATGAAACTGGAGTAGATACAGGAGGATCTTGTACTATAAGAAATTTACCAGCACATTGTTATAATGGAGTTCAAGATACAGATAAAGGTGAAACAGGTATAGACACCGGAGGGCCTTGTGGTCTGGCACCAACTTGTCCAGCCGGCTTTACGGGAAATTTCCCAACATGTATCGGACCTACTCCTCCTAACTGTACTACTCTTGGTACTTGTCCAACCCCAACTTGTCCCCTAGGATTCACTGGTACGTATCCTATCTGTAATAGTATTTCTACTACTCCTGTTTCACCTTTCAATCATTGTACTAACGGAATTCAAGACTTTGGTGAAACTTCTATAGATAGAGGAGGTGGATGTGGAGGAGTTTATGTAAATAACCCAACCTGTTTTGATAATGTTCAAAATGGAGGAGAGACTGGAGTAGACACAGGAGGACATTGCGGAGACGGGCCTAATAATAATGGTGAATATCCTTCATGTTTCGACAATACTCAAAATGGTAGTGAAACAGGAGTAGATACTGGAGGGCATTGTGGAAATACAAACAACGGCTTTGACTGGATAGACTTTATTTTCCCTGATTACACAGGCACAGGTACAGGTGTTGGTAATTGTGTAAATGGTACTTGTACTGGAACATTTAATTTCAATTATCCTGGATACACAGGACCAATAAGTGGCAACTGGTTAGCTGGAGGAAATACTGGCACATACACTGGTAACTGTGTGAATGGTACTTGTACAGGAACATTCACAGGAACAATTCCTGGACTCAATGGACCATTTAACGGAACATTCACTGGAGGATTTGGTGATGGTAGCAATAATCCAAACTACGATTGGACTGAGATGACTTTCCCTGGATTCTCTGGTACAGGTAATACCAACGGAAGCTGTACTAACGGAATATGTAATGGTTCTTGGAATGGAGTTATGCCTGGTTATAACGGACCAGTGGTAGGTATTTGGAGTAGCCCAGACGGAACTGGACCGTTCACTGGGACTTGTACAACGGCTGGATGTACTGGATCTTGGACTGGAGTTTTACCAGGATACAATGGACCTAATAATGGAAATTGGACTGGAGGAAATGGTAACGGAAGTAATGGTAATGGAAACAACCAAAATTGGGTTGATATATCTTTTGATGGAATAAATGGTACTGGTACATTTACTGGAAATTGTACAGTATCTGGATGTAGTGGAGAATGGACTGGACTTGTACCAGGACATAATGGACCGATAAGTGGTACATGGACTGGACCTAACGGTACAGGTACATTTACTGGAAATTGTGTTGACGGAGTCTGTACTGGAACTTGGACAGGAGGTAATGGCAATGTGGGTCCAATCAACGGAACATGGAATGGGGGCAATGGTGATGTTAATGACATTACAACAATAACCCTTGATCAAGTAGATGGCACTGGTACATTTACTGGAAATTGTACAACAGCATCAAATTGTACAGGCACATGGGAAGGAGGACAAGGAAACACTGGTCAAGTGCAAGGTACTTGGACTGGACCAGATGGCAATGGTACATTTACTGGAAATTGTACAGCGGCTGGATGTACTGGAACTTGGACAGGGAATAATGATAATTCAGGTAGTATATCTGGAGTATGGAATGGTGGTAAAGGTGAAGGTAATGTACCAGCAAGTATGGATTTTGATGGAATAAATGGCACTGGTACATTTAGTGGTACTTGTGATAAAGAAACATGTCGTGGAGAATGGACTGGGCTTGTACCAGGACACAATGGGCCAATTACTGGAAAATGGACTGGGCCTCACGGTACAGGTACATTTACTGGTACCTGTATTAACGGAGTCTGTACTGGAACTTGGGTTGGAGGTAAGGGAGATGAGGGGGTTATATATGGTACCTGGGACGGTACAAATGGCAACGGAAACCCAAATGATTTATATCTAGGATACGAAGGTACTCCAGACGTAGATGATATAGTAAGACTACATGAAGGAGTAGAACACGTATTTATAAGAAGAATCATGATAAATACCGAGCTTGCTCGTAAATACGGATACAAAAAAGGAGATAATCTGCTTTATTTCGCTTGGGATTTAGCTCATAAATTCGCTCAGGAATTCGGATATGTTGACGGACAGGGAAGAGAAATTCGTGTCAATCAACCCGACGTTTCTGCATATCAATTGAGACAAGTAGGCAACAAATTAACTGTATACGAATTCTATAAAAATAAAATTATAGACATAAGAGATACAACAACCGTATTCAAAGACAAAAATTCATACGAATATTATTTCCAGAAAAATTAATCTAATTAAATTCAGTTTTAAACAGTTTTGGATTAGTATATATTATTTTATTTTGGTAAAATAAATATATAAATAAATGAAAAAAATTTTTTCAAAAATTTTCATCGTGACACTAGTGTTAGGCTTTTTGTTCGCACCAGCAAGTGGATATCTTTCTATTTCAGAAAAAAGTGCATCAATAGAGTCAAACAAGGTTTCAGCTCAGAATATAGAAAATTGGACTTTTGAATGGACAAGCGTACTTGGAGTTAAACACATTGAGGGTCCTTTTTCTTCTAAAACACTTTGTGACGCAAGAAGATTGCTTGAAATAAATGTGTCACCTACTCCTTGCCAAGAAGGACTATACGCAACAGCTCAAGATGTAGCTAATGCAGAAAATAATTTAAATAAAAACGAATATGGCTGTAGCCCAAACCCAATAACTTGGCATAAATGTATAGTCGGCTGGATATATGCGTTAATATTTCAACCAATGGCTTTTTTTGCTGTACTGGCTGCAAGAATATTAGATTTTTTTGTTTTTTATTCTATTAGTAGTGGATCTTATACTAGTGATTTTATCGAAAAGGGTTGGGGAGTGGTGCGAGATATTGCAAACGTACTTTTTATAGTAGCTCTACTTTACGTAGCAGTAAAGACAGTTCTCGATCTCAACTCTTCAAATAATAAAAAAATGGTAGGTATGATTATCGTCATGGCTCTACTTATTAACTTTAGTCTTTTTGCTACGAATATAGTAATTGATGCTTCAAATATTTTAGCTCGAGTTTTTTATGCAAACATAAAATCAATTGACCCAAACGGGAATGAAATAGAAAAAACAAAGGTTGGTGAAAAATCGGTAACAGTCGGATTAGTAAAACAATTTGACCCACAAAGAATATTTGAAGGTAGCTCTGGTGTAAAGATAGAAGACAACATAGGAACATTCGCAACAATATTATTTATTGCCATAATCATGATGGGTTATATGATATTTATGTTTTTATCTGTAGCTTTACTCTTTGTAGCAAGAGTTATAATGCTTTGGATACTTATTATCTTTTCTCCTATTGCTTTCGTATCTCTGACTATACCGGGAGTAAATATACCTGGATTTGGCTGGAATGAGTGGTGGAAACAATTATCAGATAATGCTTTTCTGGCTCCTGTATTTGTATTTTTTTTGTATTTGATAATTACTTTTGGAGATTTAGTTAAAGTAGTAACAAGCAGTAGTGACCTTACTGTAACTGATAACGTCAACGGTGCTTCAGTAACACAAGGAGTGACTGATTCAACTTTCGTAACATACATGGGTATAATTATACCTTTTATTTTAATATTTGTGCTTTTAATGAAAGCAAAAGAAATCGCCATAAAAATGTCAGGGGAGATGGGTGCAGCTGTAAAGACTGGTGCAGCTATGCTTGGAGGAGTAGCATTTGGAGGAGCAGCATTACTAGGAACACAAACATTAGGACGAGCAGCAGTTTCTCTAGGTAATAGTAAGTTTGCAGAAAGATTAAGAAATACAGGAACAAGAATAGAAAAAGATAAAGATGGAAATGATGTCGTAGTTTCAAACAAAGGACTTGCTGCTTATGGAGCAAGATTAGGTTTAAAAACTTTTAAATCAGCAGGGGAAGGAAGCTTTAATGTTAAAAATACTGTTCTCGGACAAGGAATATCTAAACTTGCTTCTGGCGGAGACTTGAGGTCTGTTATATCAGGACTAGGTGATACAAAGGGTGGATACCAAGCTTCTATAGACAAGAAAGCAAAGAAAATTGAAGAAGAAAAAGAACTATACAAGACTAACATGTCTGATGATGAAACCAAAGCATACACATTAGAAAAAAGAGCTACTTATCTTAAAGATTTAGAAACCAAAGTAACGCAAGCAAAAGAAGATGCAAAAAAAGCAGGGAAGACTTCCGACGACGACCAAAAAGCTGCTGCTGCTGAAGCTACGAAGCAATACGTAATCTTAAAGGGTGAAGCACCAAAAGTACATGAAAAAGCAGAAAGCTTAAACAAAGAAAGAATGCTTTCATATAAAGATCGTATCGGTAAAAATGACCTACTGTCTGCACTTTCATACAGTTCATTGAAAATTGGTGGAGATAAATTCGGACGAGAAATAAACGAGAATACTTATCTAAAAGCAGGCAATGACAGAGCTTACAGAGAAGCATTAAGGAAAAGAAAGAAGCAAAAAGCTAAAGAAGAAGCTATTGCTAGAAAAGAAGCATGGACGAAAGAGAAAGAAGATGAGTGGGAAAAGCAAGACGAGAATAAGCTAGAAAACTTAGATACGACTTACGACTCATCAGTCGCAAAAGAGATGAATGATGCTAGAGCAAAAACTGCAAAAATGTACATAGGTGCAGCGGTTGGAATAGGGGCTGGAATGGTTGGTGGAGCAGTAAGTGGATTCGCTGGAACTGCCACAATGAATGCTACAGCTGGGGCTCTTGCAGCTAAAACATCTAATGTGGAAAAAGCAATTCAAGATAAAGCCATAGAAAGCATGGACAAAGAAGCTAAAAACACAGAAAAATTAGCCAATAGAATAGCTGATTTAAATAAAACATTAAAAGACGGAAAATCAATACAAAGAGAACAAATAATAGACCCAATCACCAAAAAACCAGTTATCGATACAATTACTGGAAATCCTATGACTTCTGGCTTATTTATTCAAAATACTCCTGGTATTGATACAGAGGAAGTTGATAAAGTGAAACTAAGGACAGCTTTGGCTAAAAATGAAACAGAGATCAAACTACTAGAAAAAACAATGGAAAAATATCCTTCAAATCCTCAACTAGTAAAAGATATGACAAAATTAAGAGTAGACAGAGAGATAATGCAAGGATTAAAAACTGCTGAAGAAAAATTATTCGATCTAACAGGAAAGAAACCAGGAGGAGGAAGTAGTGCACCAACTCCACCACCAGCGACACCTTAACATTAAGTAAACAAATATTATGGAATTATCAATAGAAGACATAAAGAATAAGTTTGAGAAACTGCCCGAAGATTTAAAGTGGGCTATTATGGGCGCCAATATCGATGAGAAATTGATGCAAATAGGTACGGCTCATGGTTTGAATATCCGCCAAATCGGTCAACTTTCTCTAGAGACTCACGCTGTCATGCTCGGCTTTGTCCATCCTGACGCTTTTGGAGATTCTATCAAAGCTAGTCTCGGCTTACCTGATGATAAAGTAAAATTAATCACCCAAAGTGTTAACGAAAAAATAATCAAAGGAGTTCGCGAGAAATTAGTAGAGCTACGCGGGGGAGTAATGCCAGTAGTAGAGAATCCACCAAAATTACCAAAACAAGAAACAGAGCAAGCCGTAGAAACGCAAAGCTCAATAACAGAAGAAGATAAGTTAGAAGAAAAAATAGTTAAAGAAGACAAAAAAATAGCTAGTGGGGTAATAGCTAACAAATTGGTAAATACTGTAGCGGCAAATACTGTAAAAACAAATTATACTCTCAACAATATATCTAAAGGAGAATCAGAACCAAAGAAACTAGACCCCTACAGAATGCCAATAGACTAGATAGTTATAAAGTAGAAAGTTATAAAGTTTATAAAGTTAAGAAACAAGTAATGAAAATAGAAAGATTTGAAGATATAAAAGCTTGGCAAAAATCAAAAGAGTTAACTTTATATATTTATAAAGTCTTTAAGGAATGTAAGGATTTCAGTTTTAAAAATCAAATAGAAAGGGCTTCTGTCTCAATAATGAATAATATAGCAGAAGGATTTGAAAGACGGACAAACAAAGAGATGACAAATTTCTTCTTTATTGCAAAAGGCTCTACAGGAGAAGTAAGATCTATGTTAGAATTAAGCTTAGAGTTAAATTATATTAATAAAAAAGATTTTGAAGTAATGCATGATTTAAGTATAGAAATTTCAAAAACTTTATCAGGTTTTATAAAAACAATTACTTAGTCTAACTTCACAAACTTTATGAAATTTTCACCTCAACTTTATAACTTTAAAAACTTTATAACTTTATAACTACCCAACATGCAATTCAAAGTTCCACAATTTTTAGACATAGAAGACAAAATATTCGGGCCATTCACTTTTAGTGAATTTATATATCTGGCTGGAGGTGCTGGTATTTGTTTTTTCTTGTTTAAATTATTGGGCTGGGTATACGGCATCATACCTATGACAGCAGTCGCTTCACTATCTCTAGCTCTCACTTTCTACAAGCCGAACAACAAACCTTTCGTAGATATGATGGAGTCAGCCATTACATATTTTGCGGGTGACAAACTATACATCTGGCAAAGAAAGAGATTGACCAAAAAAGACAAAGAGAAACAAGAGAAAGAAAACGCTCCAGCTCCTGTACATCACGACCCTAGACTAAACGGCGGAAAGTTAAGAGACTTGGCTTGGAGTTTGGATATTTTAGATTTAAAAAAGGATAAATTAAATTAATTTTATGGCATTATCAGCAAGAGCAACACAAGAATTCGTACCAATAAAAGAAGTTCGTGATGGAATCTTACTCCTCAAAGATGGGGGATTGAGAGCTATTGTGCTAGCAAATTCTATCAACTTATCTCTAAAATCTTCGGAGGAGCAAAAAGCTACTATAATGCAATTTCAAAACTTTTTAAATACTATAGATTTCCCAGTCCAAATCAACGTCCAATCTAGAAGACTAGATATCAGGCCGTATCTATTATTACTCGAGAATAGAATGAAAGTTCAAAATGAACCTCTTTTAAAGTTGCAAACTAAAGAGTATTTAGAATTCATTAAAAATTTTACAGAGTCTGTTAGCATTATGACTAAAAGCTTTTTTATCGTAGTACCTTATACTGAGACAGCTGGCGCTCCGACAAATACAGGCATCATAGACAGGCTTTTTAAGAAAAAAAGTAAAGAAGAAATAAAACTTGATGCTAAATTAGATTTTGAAGAAAAGAGATCTCAGCTTGAGCAGAGAGTAAGTGTGATACAACAAGGATTAAATCGTTGCGGAATAAAATCTGCCCAATTGGGAAGTGAAGAGGCGATAGAAGTTTTCTATAAAGTTTTCAACCCTGGAGAATTGGAAGGTAAAATTGAATTAGAACAATAGAATCTAATTTAGATAAAAAAATTTTAGTAAAAAAAATACTTTATTGTTATAATAAAAAGTATACAGTAGTACGATATAAATATTACTTTTGTTTATTATGGGAATTTTAGAAACATTATTTGGTAAAAAAGAAAATGGCAAAAATGGAGCTGATGCTTCTATGTTGAGCGTGCTACCAGAGCAAATATATGAATCCGCAACCCTAGAACTCAGAGACATAATAGCTCCTTCTGCTTTAAAAATAGAAACCAAATCCATAAGTCTAGGTGATAAAATAGCTCGTACTTTTTTTATCATTTCATATCCGAGATTCTTAGTAGACAATTGGTTCTCTCCGATTATCAACTTGGATAAAATTTTTGATGTTTCAATATTTATTCACCCAATAGATACATCTTTAGTCTTGAGGCAATTCCAGAAAAAAGTAGCCGAAGTACAAAGTCAGATAAATATACGTGAAGGCAAAGGTATGGTTCGTGACCCAATGCTAGATACTGCATACCAAGATCTAGAAGGTCTTCGCGATAGTCTTATCCAAGCTCAAGAAAAGATGTTTGATGTGGGAGTATATATCACAGTCTATGCCGACAATGAACTCGAACTATATAAAATAGAAAATGAAATCAAATCTATCCTTGAATCAAAATTAATCTATATCAAACCTGCTCTTTTTCAACAAGAAGAAGGCTTTAAAAGTGTTATACCTACAGGTACAGACTTATTAAAAATTCACCAGAAATTAAATTCCGAACCATTGTCGAGTATTTTTCCATTCGTATCTTTCGACTTAACCTCAGACAAAGGTATACTTTATGGAATAAATAGACACAATTCTTCTCTGGTAATTTTCGATAGATTCTCACTCGAGAACTATAACTCTGTAACTTTCGCTAAATCTGGTAGTGGTAAAAGTTATGCTACCAAATTAGAAATACTTCGCTCTCTGATG
Organism: Minisyncoccota bacterium; assembly: GCA_041675085.1. Taxonomy (GTDB): domain Bacteria; phylum Patescibacteriota; class Minisyncoccia; order Phycocordibacterales; family UBA9973; genus UBA9973. Next base: position 19,791 of record JBAYUN010000008.1, on the reverse strand, counting down.
TTTGATATCGACGTTATCGTCATAGACCCTGAGAGGGAATATGAATATTTAGCTGAAGCTGTAGGAGGAAGATATTTTAACATTTCATTGTCTTCAGATCACCATATCAATCCTTTTGATTTGCCTATTCCTCGCGAAGACGAGACAGCTGAAGACGTATTGCGTTCTAATATCATAAACTTAGTCGGTCTTTTTAGATTAATGTTAGGAGGACTGACTCCAGAAGAAGACTCTATTGTCGACCGTGCAATATCTGAGACATACGCTATCAAAGACATAACTCCCGAATCAGACTTCTCAAATATCGAACCTCCATTACTATCAGACTTTGAAATGGTCTTAAGTGGTATGGACGGTAGTGAATCCGTAGTGCAAAGATTAACAAAATTTACCAAAGGTTCTTGGTCTACTTTTATCAACAGACCTTCAAACGTAGATATCAATAAAAAATTCGTAGTTTTCTCAGTACGTGATATGGAAGACGAGCTCAAACCTATCGCTATGTACATCGTGACTCACTTTATTTGGAATACTATTCGTAAAACTTTAAAGAAGAGATTACTTGTAGTGGACGAGGCTTGGTGGATGATGAAATCCGAAGATACCGCTTCTTTCTTGTATTCATTAGCTAAAAGAGGCAGAAAATACTATCTCGGACTATCTACAATCACTCAAGACGCTGCTGACTTTATGAAATCTCCCTACGGAGTACCTATCATAACCAACTCTTCTATTCAACTCCTACTAAAACAATCTCCAAGTACGATAGAAATATTACAAAAAACTTTTAACCTCACTGATGAAGAAAAATATCTACTCCTAGAGTCTGGAGTAGGGGAAGGGATATTCTTTGCAGGACTAAAACACGTGGCTATAAAAATCGTATCTTCATATACCGAAGACCAGATCATCACCTCAGACCCTTCTCAAATATTATCTATCAAGAAAGCCAAAAGTGACCTGGAAGATATAGAAATGCAGAAGAATAGATGATATAATAAAAATAATGATTAAAAGATTTTTTATCTTAATAATAATATTTATTTCTTTTTTAGGGACAAATACTTTTGCTCAAGTCCACAATTCGGATATTACTCTAAACGTAACCCCAAATAGCCCAAAAGCCAACGACAACGTAAGAGCTAATATCACTAGCTATATCATAAATACAAAAAGTGCATATTTCGTATGGCGAGTAGACGAAGAGATAAAATCTACCGGAATAGGTAAAGACTCTTTTTCTTTTAATTTAGGCAGTCTAAATTCTCAAACTACACTAAGCGTTACAGTCGATACTACCGAAGGCAAGACCTACAATCAATCTATGACTTTTTATGGAGCAGAAGTAGATTTACTCTGGGAAGCAGTAGACTCATATGTACCTCCTTTTTATAAAGGTAAAACTCTTGTAGCCAAAGAAGGAGAGTTTAAGATTGTAGCTATGCCTTCTATTTATTCACAAAATCAAAAGATTAATCCAAATACTTTATCTTATACTTGGACCAAAGACGGCAACGGTCAGCAACTCGCTTCTGGTTTTGGTAAAAGCTCTTTTGTTTACAAAAATAGTTTTATAGATAATGCTAATGAAATCCAAGTAGAAGTATCCAATATTAATAAACAAATCACCGTAGCCAATGATATAATCCTAGCTCCTTTTGCACCTAAAGTATTATTTTACAAAAAAGATGCTTTTGGTATTCGCACAGAAAAAGCATTGAACAACGATTTCTTTATCCAAAAAGAAGGGGATAATATAGCAGTCGCTCCGTATTTCTTTTCTCCAAAAAATATAAATTCTGCGGACTTAAAGGTAGATTGGTTTTTAAATAACGCTCCGATAGTAAACCCAAAATCAAAAACAGAACTACCAATCAAACCCGAAACAGACAAATCAGGTACCGCTGTGCTAAAAGTTATTATCAGTAATCTAAAAACTCTTTATCAAGAGTCAGAAAAAACCATAAATGTTAACTTCTAATAAAATTGAAAAGTTTATAGTACTGTGCGTAATGTTCTTTGTTTTGTTTGTTTCAATTTTTTCTTTTAGCTTAGTTAAAAAAGCAGGCGCTCAAGCACCTTGTAATGTTGGATATACTTTTGACCCAGTATCCAACCAATGCATACTAACATCCGCATACAACCTTATATACAATACCCCCACAACAGTAACTCCAGCAGCTGTTAACCCTGACGCAGACGGAACATATACACCACTTGCACCTCTTACTCCAGGTCAAAAATTTGACTTCACTGATACTTGCCCCCTAGGTAGATATTTAAATATAACCATAAATCTAATCATAGGACTTGTAGCTGTTATGGCTATGGTTATGATAGTTATGGGAGGTTTAGAATATATTACCAGCGAATTAATATCTTCTAAAGCAAGCGGTAAAGAAAAAATAATAAATGCAGTTGTGGGATTATTGATAGCCTTATCATCTTATTTAATACTAAACACTTTAAACCCAAATCTATTAAACCTTTGTTTAGACGGAATTCCTAAGGCTACAATACAGATACATCCTTATGATGCTCCACAAGAATTAGTAAATGGTAAATATGGCCAATACACTGCAGGTTCTCCAACAAACCCTAACTGGGCTGCTCAAGCTGGCACATCAACGCCCCCACAATTACCTGTAGGAGTCACTGTTTCTCCTCCAGGAGGTTGCCAATATGTCGGTCAACCGAATTGTACATCGATACTTGGACTTGATCCAAGAATTATAAATTCTACTAGGACGGCTTGCCCAACCTGCCAACTTGTAATTACAGGTGGTACCGAAAATTGGTTGCACAGCGCTGATGGAGGACATAGACCAGGTAGCGCTACGATAGATTTACGCCCAACCCCAAGTTTAAATAAATATTTAACAGGTCAGGAAATATTAGGTTCAGAAACAAAAACTGTCAAAAAAAATGGCATAACTTACTATTACCATGCAAACAGTAGTGGAAGTGGAAGTCATTGGCACGTATACTAAAAAATAAATTTTATGTTCAAAAAAATAATCATCATAATCACAATAATTCTCGTCTTACTTCTTTTGGTTTTTGGATATGCTTATATTACAAATACTGACACAACTACAACAAAAGGGGAGACAGAAGTAGAAGAAGAGAATTTTCTTTTCAATATTTTTAGCTTTGGTAATAGATCAAACAATACAAACCCAATCGAAAGTCTTGTAAACTTTATAACTGGCAATACAGAAGAAGAACAATTTCAAACTCAACTAAACAGATTAAACAAAATCTCGAGCATGCCTGTGTCTGGTTATGGTGTTCTTGAGAAAGAAAGATATGTAGTTGTACCCGAAGTCAATCCTGAAACCAGTACCGTAGGAGAGAAAGTGACTCCAACAGCTCCTCAAACAGAATTAGTCCCAATATTAAAATATGCTGATAAAACAAACGGAAATATTTATCAGACATTGGTAGAAAACATAGAAGAGAGACGCTTCTCAGAAACTGTTATTCCTTATATCCATGAATCTTTTTTTACAAAGAATCATGTCATCATGAGATATTTGAGAAATAATTCTACTATCGCTACTTTCCTAGGGGAGTTACCAAAAGAAATCCTAGGAGCAGACTCTAGCAACGGCAATGAAATCTTCGGTACATTTTTACCAGAAGACATAAAAGATATTTCAATATCTCCAGACAACGAGAAAATATTTTATTTATCAAATACTAAAAATGGAGTTATCGGTGTACTAACCACAGACACAGACAAACAAACCAAAGAGACCATATTTGATTCTCAATTCACTGAATGGACTTCTTTTTGGCCAAATAATGAAATCATAACCCTAACCACAAAACCTTCAGGTCTTGTGAATGGCTATTCATACATATTAAACACAAAGACTAAACAATATGACAAAGCTTTAAGTGGAATCAGGGGTTTAACAACTCTAATGAGCCCTGACACCTCAACAATACTATATAGTGACAATAATCTATCTTTAAGTTTATTTGATATCAATAGAACTGAATCTAGAAACCTAAATATTAAAACTCACCCTGAGAAATGTGTCTGGGCAGGGGATAGTGTTAGTATTTATTGTGCTGTTCCTAAATTTGTAGACGCTTCTTATACTTATCCTGATTCTTGGTATATGGGAGAAGTTTCTTATAATGACGAAATATATAAAATCAACACACAAACAGGTCAAAAAACCAAGTTAGTTAATCCGAGTGAAATATATAGTGACGCTAATATAGATGCTATAAATCTAAAACTAGATAATAAAGAAGAAAACTTATTCTTTATGAATAAGTCTGATTCTTATCTATGGGGATTGAAGCTAAACTAAAAGAAACACAATTAAGCTAGAGGCCCTTTGTATTTAAGGATAACTCTTCTATTTGGACCTGTGCCATCTGACTCGGTGTCGATATCTTCTGCATCAGAAAGGAATTCGTGAACTATTCTACGTTCAAAAGCAGACATAGGTTCTATCTCCATATTTGCTTTAAAATAACGAGCTCTCTCGGCCATCATATGAGCAGTAGCATGGATATTATCTATCTTAGTCTTTTGAAAATTATTAATATCTATAATGATTTCATCTCTTTTAGTATCCTGATCTTTATCAGTTAGCTTGTTTTCAATGATCCTTTTAACAACATGATTTAAAGCCAATAATGCTTCTCCGTCTCTAGAGGTAAAAGCATAAGGCTCACCAACCTCTACTCTAAACCAAATACTATTTGAGTTATCTTTATTTTTAGTCTCATCAACAACAATATTATTCAAAACTATTCCAGTCTGCTTTATCATTTCTTCGATTAAGTTTTGAATATCTTTATTGTTCATATTTATATTACTTAATTTTCACTTTTAGCACACCAGTATTGTCAGTATTCTTTTTAGCGTAGATTTGTTGAGCTACAGCAAATAGATTGCTCACTGCCCAGTATAGAGCGATAGCACCTGATATGTTGTAAGAGATAAAGAATACAACAAAAGGGAAGACATACTTCATTTGTAGGTGCATACTTTTTGCAAAACTCTCACTAAAGCTAGGTATTTTATTAGGATCTTCAGAAACTGTAGGTTTTGGCATATAGTGAGCTTGTAAATATTGAGAGATAGCAGCAATAGCAGCTAAGAGATAACTCTTACCACTAATATCAATAAGGCCTAAGAACATAGTGTTTAAATTCTCAGGATTAGGAACGAAAGAGTACAATAATGCAGGGTCAAAATTTAGACCTTTATAAAATACATAATACAAAGCAAAGATAATAGGGATTTGAATTAAAAGCAATAAACAACCTGAAAATGGGTTTACGTTGCTTGTTTTGTATAATTCAAAAGTCAGACGAGCTTGCTCTTCTTTGGTTTTACCACTATTTTTAATTTTATTTAGCTCTGGTTCTAGAGCTTTCATTTTAGCCTGACTGTTTATAGACTTTTGGGAAAGAGGAAATAATGCCAACTTTATTAAAATAGTAAGCAATATAACAGCAATACCTAAATCTCCGAAAGGTGTAATAGAAACAATTAGGGCTAAAAGGTTTAAAAACGGTTCATATAAAAGAGTATTCCAAATTTGTAACATTCTCTTATTCTATACGAAAAACCTCAAAAATCCAAATTTAGAATTTATTAAGAGGTGATTATTTTAAAGGATCCATATGATTCTTTTGCCAAGGGTGACATCGAGAGATCCTCTTTATACCAAGGAAAACTCCTTTAAAAATACCATATTTAGTAATAGCTTGTTTAGTATAGTCCGAGCAAGAAGGGTAGAAAACACAACTAGGCTTTTTTAAGACTCTTATATATTTTTGATAGAAATTAATTAAAAAAACGAATATAACCTTCATTTTATTGATTTTTTAAGGTATTAACAATACTAGAGACTTCTTTATCTAAGTCTTCGAAAGACTTTTCTTTATACGCCCCACGAGCGCCAAATATATCCTTGCTATTTTTACCAAAAATAAAAGCACCTACGAAACCTATAGGTAGGATATTTAAATACTTAGATATAACATGATAACCCCTACGGCGTAACATATTTCGCTTTACAGCGCTTTTTACCAGACTTTTGGGTACAACAAAAGAAGCCCTCACGATAGGGGACTCCTTGTTTAAAAAAAACTTCAAAGAAATATTTTGAGAATTTATGAATTTCCCTTGTTTAAAGATTAGATCTATGATTTTTTGTGTCGCTCTATTCTTTTTAGGAATCATTTTAAATGAATTAAATGCTTAAACCGTTAATTTAGCACGTCCTTTTCTCATTCTCTTCAAAATAACCTTTTTACCACCTGGTGTTTTAGAGCGAGCTAAAAAACCGTGTGTTTTTGCTCTTTTGGTCTTGTTTGGTTGATATGTTTGTGACATGTGGGTAGTATAACCTAACTTTAGCTTTAAGTCAAAACAAGAAACAGTTAAATAAAATTAATTATCAACAGCTTATCAACATGTTTAATAAGGTTTTAAATTTTTTGTGTTTTCCACAAACATAGTATAATAATCCCAATGGATACAAAACAACTTTGGAAAAACTGTCTTAACGAAATAGAGCTCGGCATCTCTAAAGCAAATTTTAGCACTTGGTTTAAAAATACTTCTATCTTAAAAGAGGAGAACGGTATTATTTATGTTGCAGTACCTAATGAATTCGTTAGAGACTGGTTACAAAACAAATATCATAAACTAATCACCAAAACCATAGCTGATATCTATGAAAACATGCGTGCTGTTGAATATATTATAGCCAAGACTGAGGCTTTGAAAGAAAACACCACGAACACAAAAGTAGTAGAAACTTTTGCCAACAAAGAGTTACCTTTAAAAGATTTATACATCAACCCAGACGACAACCTAAACCCAAGATATCGCTTTGACTCTTTTATCGTTGGAGGATTCAACGAACTCGCTTATGCTGCATCTCAAGCAATAATAGAATCTCCAGGTACAAAATATAATCCTTTTTTCGTATATGGTAATACAGGATTAGGTAAAACTCACTTAATCCAAGCAGTAGGGAATGCAATCAAAGAAAAAAGTCCAAACAAAAAAGTGCATTACATAACACTAGAGAGATTCGCTACAGATTTCATAAACTCACTTCAATCAAACAAAGCTAATTCATTTAAAGAGAAATACAGAAAGTATGATCTTTTAGTGATAGACGACATTCAATTTATCGGCAAGATGGAAAAAATTCAAGAAGAATTATTTCACACCTTCAATACTTTTTATGAAAACAATAAACAAATAATATTTTCTTCAGACAAACACCCAAACTACATACCAGAATTAGCAGACAGATTGAAATCTAGATTTGCGCAGGGGATGATAGTAGACGTATCTGAACCAGAATATGAATCCAGATTAGCTATTCTAAAAGTAAAACTCAGAGAGCATAACGTAGAATTAGAAGAAGATGTGTTAGACTATATTGCTTCTACTATCAGAGGAAATATTAGAGAATTAGAAGGAAGCCTAAATACTATTGTTTGCCAATTTAGACTTAAAAATAAACCTCTTTCTATCTTAGATATCAAGAATATCCTTAAAAATAACATTAAACCCAAGAAAACTATTTCAGTTAAAGATGTTGTAAAAATAGTTAGTGAACATTACAACCTAGAAGAAGAATCTATTTACGAAAAAACAAGAAGGAAAGAAATAGTTAAAGCAAGACAAGTTGTCATGTATATATTAAGAGAAGATTTTAATGTATCGTATCCGTTAATAGGGCAGAAGTTAGGAGGAAGAGATCACACCACAGTAATACACTCTTATTTGAAAATAAAATCAGATTTAAAAGAAGATCCACAATTATTACAAGAGTTGGAAAATATTAGAGTAATGTTTAAATAACTGTTGATAAGTATTAAATAACTGTGAATAAGATTTAATAACTTTAAAGAATTGTGAATAGTAAAAAAGTTATACAGAGAATATTAAAAAATAATACAAAGTTATCAAATAAGGAAATTATTTTAAACCTTGTAAAATAAAAACAAAAGAGAGTTATCCACTTATCCACAACACTAATAGTATTAATAGATTAAATATATAAAATATAAACATATGATAGTAGAATGTGAAATAGATAAAATTAAAAATGCAGTGCTCTTAGCTGAGAAGATAACAGGTAAGAATTTAACTCTTCCAGTATTGAGTAGTATTCTGTTTGTTGCAGAAGGCAAGATTTTGACTCTTAAGGCTATGAACTTGAGTTTAGGTATCGAAATACAAATTCCAGCTAAAATCGAATCTCCGGGCACTCTAGCTATTAATGGGAGCTCTATAGCAAATGTCTTCAGTAATATTATTCAAAAAGAAAATATTAAACTTGAAGGATCTGAGGGTAATCTTTTAATCAAAACTAAAAAGAATAAAATAAAACTAAAAGGTATGCCTTATGAAGATTTCCCTAGTATACCTGTGGTTAAAGGGGAAGAGTTTGAAATAGATTCAAAAAAAATAATCGAAGGTATTAAGTCTGTTTCTTATAGTTCATCTATTTCTGATATAAAACCTGAGATCTCAAGTATTTATATATACAGTAAAGAAGACAATATGATATTCGTAGCTACAGACTCTTTTCGCTTAGCTGAGAAGAAGATAAAGCTTAAAAAGGATATAAACATACCAGGTATTCTTATTCCTAATAAGAACGTAGGGGAAATAATCCGAGTATTTGGGGATAACTCTGGGGATATCAAAGTTTGTTTCAATAAAAATCAAATATCTTTCTCACAAGATAATATATATTTAACTTCTAGAGTTATAGATGGTGTTTATCCTGATTATCGTCAAATAATACCAAAAGAACAGAAAACTGAAATAGTTTTACTTAAACAAGATTTATTAAATGCTTTAAAGATATCAAATATTTTTTCCGATAAATTTAACCAATTAGACCTAAACGTTAATATTAGTGAGAAAGTTTTTGAACTATCTTCTTCTAATAATGATATTGGGGACAATAAAACCTATCTCGATGCTGTACTAAAAGGGGAAGATGTATCTTTGTCTTTTAATTATAAATATTTCTTAGACTGTTTTCCTTCAATCACCACAGATAGCGTTTCTATTAAATTAGATGGTTCTTCTAGACCTATGGTTGTAAATCCTGTGGGGGACACTTCTTTTACTTATTTAATAATGCCAATGAATAGATAATGATAGAGATAAAAGACTTACTCGCAAAATTTGATAAACTAATAAACAACGAGCAGGTTAAGATTGATCTAATTAGAGAGGCTATACGCGATGTTATAGGTATCGATATAGAGCGTAACAAGATTAAATTTATCCAAGGCACTCTATATTTAGATATAAAATCTATTTATAAGAATGAGATTTTTATAAACAAAGAAAAAATATTCGCTCACTTAGAGAAGAACACTGGTAGTAAAAAAATAAATAGAATTTTTTAAACTATAAACCTACTCTAAAACTAGATATGGTTTCTTTCATATTGAATACACTATCGTAGGCATTAATTCTAAATTCATTTTGATCTTTTAGGTTTGGTATGTCTTTTGGAATAAAAGAATAATTAAATGGTGGGTTTAAAGAATCTACGAAATTACCGTTGATGAATATATCCATTCTAGTTAATGGGTATGTGCTATTTATTTGAGTTGTCAGTTGTATTGTTTCACTACTAGAATACACTTTGTCTTTGTTTGGTTCTATGATTTTTACTTCTGGTTTATATGTTCCGTGAATATTATCGTACTCTGTAGGGATATCATTTATTCCAGTTTGAGAGTAATTGAAAGAATTTTTAACCCACCAGTCTTGTATTGGTGTGTTCCAGTTTATATATTGTCTATTGTTTTCTATGTTTGTAGGTTTTGGTCCTTGAATGTCATTTCTATCTACCCAATACAAAATTGATTTAACGTTAGTTATAACTCTCTCTTCTCTTGTTTGCTCTGGGGTGAATTCTGTGGCTAGTTTACCTGTTACTTTGTCTATTACATAACTCTCATTTCCTTGCCAAACTCCTCTTAGTATTGGCTTGGTTGTGTTAATTGGAGTTGGTTGTTCAAAGTTTTCTTTTGGATATTTAGCTAAAGCTACTGCCATAAATTTATTCCAAATAGGTCCTGCTACAGCTGAACCTCCTTTTCTCATTGAAGTATTATCATTATTTCCAGCCCACACTCCTACAGACATAGTAGGGGTGTACCCCACAGTCCAAGCATCTTTGTTGTTGTTTGTGGTTCCTGTTTTTACAGCAACTTCATAACCAGGCACAACTAGAGGTGAATTAGCTCCAAAAGTAGGAGTTCTAGCTACGTTGTCAGACAATACAGAAGAAACGGTTAGTGCTGTATTTTTTTCTAAAACTTGAATTTCTTTTTGTTCGTATTTTTCTAATACATTTCCTTTTAGATCTGTGACTTCTAAAATTCCTGTATGTTTGTTGCGTACGCCGTTGTTTGCAAATACTCCATAAGCCGAAGTTATATCTAATAGTGTAACTTCTCCACCTCCGATAACTAGAGTTAATCCATAACGACTAATATCTTTTAGAGTACTAATACCCATGTCTTCTGCAACTTTTAGAGAATCAGATAAACCAGATAAATAGAATAATTTAATAGCTGGTATGTTGATAGATTGAGCCAGTGCATTTCTTAAGCTCATCGGTCCTCTAAAATTACCGTCGTAGTTTTGGGGCATATAACAATTACTTTGACTGTATCCAGGTAGTGCTCGCCCATATGCATTACAAGTGCTTTGGAATTCTGTGGGTAAGTCAAACAAAACAGTCTCTGGGGTAAAACCTTTATTGAAAGCTGTCGCGTATATAAAAGGTTTGAAAGATGATCCTGGTTGTCTGTTGGCTGTAGCCACGTTGAAATTACCATCTATTTCTTTATCGAAATAATCACGTGACCCTACCATAGCTATTATCTGGCCTGTTTTTGGGTCTATTGCTACAAGACTAGCATTCTCACCGTTCCAATCTTTTTTGTTTTTTAGCGCGCCTTCTTTGACAAATTGTTCAGCTTTTTCTTGTAATTCCCAGTCTATGGTTGTGATAACCTTCAAGCCACTTTTTTCTACTGTGTCTTTACCGTATTTTTCATCTAAATATGCTTTTACATAAAATACAAAATGAGGAGCTTTTATGCCTGTTAGTGATTGAGGTACAAAAGTTACTACTTCATTTCTAGCAGTGTTGTATTCTTCTTCTGTTAGATAGCCTACTTCTTTCATTCTAGACAATACTAGATTTTTTCTAGATTCTAATCTGTCTAAGTTTTTACCATATGGAGACAAGACTGTAGGGGATTGAGGTATACCTGCTAGGTATGCAGCTTCTGCTATTGTCAGGTCTTTAGATTTTTTATTAAAGTAAGTCTTACTCGCTTCTTCTATTCCATAAATAGTTCCTCCATAAGGTACTTCGTTTAGATATAGTTCTAAAATTTCATCTTTAGACAAAACAGTCTCTATTTTGAAAGCCAAAACCCACTCTTTTACTTTTCTGATTATGCTTTTTTGAGAAGTAAGTAAAGTGTTTTTAATAAGCTGTTGAGTGATGGTTGATCCTCCACCTCCTATACCAATATTAAAAATATTAGAAAACACTGCTCTAACAGTAGAACTCACTCTAACTCCGTTGTGATTATAGAATTCTGCGTCCTCGACTGCTATGGTCGCGTTCTTGATGTTGGTACCCATTTCAGAAAGAGGGATACTTGTTCTCTTTATGTCTTGATGGAGATTGTATAGCAAAACTTCACCAGTTCTGTCGTAGATTTTTGTTGAGTTGATTATCAATCTTTCTTCAAAAGCACTAAAGTCTGGAATTCTGAGAGTTGAAACCCAGATAATTAGAACTGAGACTAGAAGTAGTCCCAAACCAATTAAAACAAAAGCGATTTCTTTCAAGAGTTTGTTCTTTTTGTTTCTTTTTTTAAATATATTTTTGATTTTTTTGATGAAATTTTTCATTTTATAATTATACCAGATTATGCTATTATCTTAACTATGAATATTACCGAAAATGATAATAATATAAAAGATATCTTAACTCGTGGGGTGGGGGAATTTATTGACCCCGAAGGTTCTTTTGTGAAAAAACTAAAAGAAAATCCAGAAAAGATAGTTATTAAATTTGGTGTTGATCCAACTCGCCCTGATATTCACCTTGGACATGCTGTTATTTTACACAAATTAAGAAAATTGCAAGACATGGGTTGTAAGATTATTTTCTTGATAGGGGATTATACCGCTCAGATTGGTGACCCAACAGGTAAAGATAAAACCAGACCAGAGATTAGTTTTAGTCAAATCTTAGAAAATGCTAAAACCTATCTAGAACAAGTTGGCCAGATTTTGAATGTGAATGATAAAAATAAATATGAAGTGTTGGCCAATTCAGTCTGGTATCAATCAGCGACAGACTATCCTACTGGAAATATGTCAGAGAAATCTAAAGCTTGGGAGAGTGATCGTGCTCGTTTCTCTTCTATTCGTAAAGACGGAGGGTTGCCCACGGTGACTCTCTGGAACCTTATGGCAACTCTAAGAGGTATAACTCATTCTCAGCTCATTGAGAGAGATATGTTCCAAGATAGAATCGAAAAAGGTAATCATCTTTATATGCACGAGATGATGTATCCGGTAATGCAAGGCGTAGACTCTTGGGCTATAGCTGGTTTTTTTGATACTTGTGATTTAGAGGTTGGTGGTACAGATCAGACCTTCAATATGCTTATGGGTAGACATATTATGAAAAATAACAAACAAGAACCTCAATCTGTCCTCGCTTTTCAATTACTAGTAGGTCTTGATGGTAAAGAAAAGATGTCTAAGAGTTTAGATAACTATATTGCTATTACTGATACTCCAGAGGATATGTACGGTAAGGTTATGTCTATTCCTGATAATGCGATAGTGAGTTATTTTGAGCTTTGTACTTTTACTCCAATGAGTGAAGTTTTAAATATAAAAAAAGGTTTAGAAGAAAATACAATTCATCCAAAAGAAATCAAGATGCAATTAGCTAAACAAATAGTCTCTATCTATCATGGGCAAGACAAGTCCAATATGGCAGAAGGAGCCTTTGTGAATACTTTTCAAAAAGGAGAAATCCCAGAAGATATGATAGAAGTAAGTCTAGAGGATAACGAGACTTTGGTAGATGCTATGCTAAAAGTAGAATTCGTATCTTCAAAGAGTGAATACCGCAGGTTAGTAGAAGAGGGAGCTATTACAGAATTAAATAAAGACGTAAAAATAGAAGACGTAAATTTTAAACCAGAATCTGGCATGAAATTCAGAGTAGGTAAAAAAAGATTTTTCAAAATAGTATAAAATAAAAACTCTCTACAAAAAGTAGAGAGTTTTTATTTTAGTGAAATCTATCTTCTGGATCTTCTTCCTCTTCGTCAAATTTAAGAGGTGTGTCCAATTCGTCATCTAATAACAAATCGTCATCATCTGCTGGGAAACTACTTCCTATTAAATCATCGTTCAATTCTTCTTCTTCCATGTGTTTTTTTATTATTTTTAATTTTTATGCATCGACCTTTTAAAATTTATAACTTTTAATTATTTATCATTTGTATCAAAATATTAAATACTATGCAAGACTGAAAAGTCTAAACTGTGGATAAGTTTTTATCTTAGTATTTTAGGTGAGCACAAGCTGTTAGGGCTATAGCAATAGCGTCGAGTTCGTCGTCAGATTTTTTATTCTCGTCTATTTTAATCAACAGTCTCACCATCTTTAAAACATCTTTTTTATCAGCTCTACCGTAGCCAGTAGTAGCTATTTTGATTTGAGGAGGAGTCGCTTCGAATAGGTCTAATCTATTTTTAACTCCTTCATAGATGATAACGCCACGAGCTTCAGATACATGCATGACAGTTTTTTGATTAGTATTTAAGAATAGAGTCTCTATAGCCATAACTTCAGGTTTGTATTCTTTGATAACGGTTTCGATTTTCTCTCCAATCAATACTAGTCTGTGTTCAAAATTTATATCTTTTGAAGTTTTGAAACACTCAGAAAAAATCAAACGCTCTTTCTCTCCTTTGTTTTTTTCTAATATAGCGATACCTATTCTTTCATAACCTGGATCTATTCCTAAAATAATCATAAATATTTATAAAGCATTAGTATACACATCTTGAACGTCATCATTGTCTTCAAGGTCTTCGACTAGTTTTTCCAATAATGTTAAATCTTCTCCTGCTATTTCTATCTCAGTAGTAGGGGACCATATGAGTCCTGTATCTCCATTTTCTTTTTTAAAAGCCCAAACTACAGCTCCTATACCTGCGAGAGCTGTGTTGTTTTTAGATAATATATGTTTGATTTCTTGAGCTGTGCGGTTTTTGTTGTCTGTGAGGGTTTCAATTATTATACCTACTCCGCCTGGGCCATATGCTTCATACATTATGTTTTCCATATGACTACTCGGCTCGCTCGCTTTCTTGATAGCTTTCTCGATATTATCAGAAGGCATATTTACTTTACGAGCTTTTTCTATAGCACTACGCAACCCAGGAGAATCTTTACCTCCTGACAGGCGTGCCTCCACAGCAATAAAACGAACCAACTTCGAAAAAATCTTACTCTTCTTGCTGTCAGTAATAGCTTTTTTATGTTTAATTTGTGACCACTTATTATGTCCTGCCATAATCCTATTTTATGCTTTTATTGCAAAAGAGTAAATAATTCTTTTTGTTATACAAAAATAACGCAAAAACTAGCGGTTTCTTGTATAAAAGGTAAAATAAGGTTATGAATTTTGAAGCAGTACAACCCAAGAAACCCCAGCAGGAAAATAAAGAAGAAAACTTAAATAATTTTCTTGAGAAAATAAAAAAAATTCTTAATCAAGATAATAATATTAATTTTTGTTATAGTTTCAATTCTTCCTTGAAAGAACAAGCAAATAATCTAATTGATTTTAAGGATAATAATTCATTTAAAAATAATTTAATTATACTAGAAAATATAGAAATTTTTTATGAAAACTTACTTTATGCTCAGTCCCACTCTGGAGAAATAAAACAAACAGAACTAGATAAATATGAAATATCAAAACTGATTTCAGAAAACTTAATTAAAGCTGAAGACAATGACGCAAATGCTTTATTGTCTTTGTATCTTAAGGCAATTAAAAAAAAGAAACATATAGATAACTATGGACCATTCCAGGAGACTATTGGTTTTAGAAAAATTATAGCTCCTGGTAGGCTTGCTCAAATTCCTTTAGACTCTGAGTCAGATATGAGTTTTAAAATAAGCTCCATTAAATACAAAGAAGATATTATTGATTTGGATAAAAAACAAAAACAAATTTTTAAACAAATAAAAGATTTGCAAGATCTTTATAAAAAAGAATTTAACTATGATCTAGCTTTTAAATCTGATGCAGATTCAAGGTTATATTTTTTCACTCATAATAAAAAAAATATTAAAAGTGATACTCTAGAAGAAGAAATTCCTCTGCTTAAGCAAATAGTAAAACTTGAAAAAAAAGAAAACAATCTTTTTCAGCAACATTTATATAAATTAGAAAATTTTGATTTAAAAGATTTTTTTAAAAATAACGTAAATGACTATGAGAATTTATCTGGATTTTTGGTAAATATTTGGTCCAATGATACTTTGAGTAATGAAATCAAAGATAGCTTGGGAGTTTCTGTAACAGATTTTTCTATTACAGAACAAGCATATATTTTGGATTTTTTAAAAAATGCCAATAATAAAGATTTACCTAAAATAAAAGAATTCTCTGAAAAATACAAAGAAAATGGTTTTCGTGCCTTCCTGTCTATTGAACATGGGGGACAAGATATGGGTGACAAGATTTTGACCCTTTCTCAAAAATTACCTGAAGATTTAGCTAAAAAACTTTTTTCAAAATATAGTGAATATATTGATTCTGTTAATACTGTAGAAGATTTTGTTAAAGATAACTTCGCCAGGTCTAGTGAATTTAGTGATTTAATTCCTAAAACCAAAGAAGCCATGTTTGTTCGTGGTTATGAACTTTTGCGTTCCCAGGCAGAAAAAATAGAGAAAAATGAATTTAATGAAGATAAATTTAATTTAGTTATAGAGAAGGCAAAGACGAATGTTGATATGTTTAAAAATATCTTTCGTGTGGCTAGGGAACACGATAGAGATACTTCTTTTGAAGATTTTGCTAACCTTAACCCACAAGAAATCGATAGTAGTGAATTAAACAAAGAAGACGAGATTCAAATAGAAGAAATTATAAAAAAGAATTATGGCAATCCAGAATTACAAAACCAAGTATTAGAATCATTTAAAAATGCTTTGAAAAATGGGACTAAACTCAATCTGCTTCGCAGAGATAGAAATATTATTGCTACAAGTAGATTGGATGCAAAAGATAAAGACACTCTTTATTTTGGTTCTTTTAATGTTGATTCTGACTACTGTGGTTCAAAAATAGGAGACGCTTTTTTTCAAGCAACTATCATGCCTCACATGAAAGATAAAACTATTGAAGCTGATTGTTCTACGATTCAACCCATTGGTGCTTATTATATTGAAGCAGGGTTCGTCGGTGAGAGTTTTTATTCTAAAGGTGGAGAGCCGAGTATGAGTATAGTTAGTAAACCCAATACATATTTTGATTCCAAAAATCTTTCTAGGGAAGAGCTTTTAAATTTAAAAGCAAATGAAACAATCAAAGTTTTTAGTGGTAAATCGCAACAAGATTTACCAGTAGAAATGTTTGATCAAGGCAAAAAATTAACAAGATATTTTTATGAAAAAAATACTAAGCTTTGGTATTTTGTTTTTGAATAACCTACGGTAGGGGAGTTGTTTCCCAAAGATGCCCAAATAAAGCTTTGTGCATTTCATAGATTGTTTTGTCTTCTATTATTACACCTATCATTGATCCTTCTTTTAAAGTAATGTAAGAAATTTTACCATCATAGATTTGCATCACAGCTCCAAACTCTGGAGTTTTATATTTTATAAATTTAGTTTCCGTTACTTCTGTTAAATAATCTTTTATAACTTCACGTGCTTTTATTGTATCCATTATCAGTCCCTGTTTTTTGATCTGCATTTTCTCTCTTTTTTTAGAATAGGCTTCATTTATCGTCGGTATGTATTTAAGTATTGCTTCTAAGTCTGCATAACTGTATATGGTTTCCTTTGAAGTGAGTGTGTCTGCTAAAACTGATTCAATACCATCTTCACCTTCAAAGAATCTAATATTTGGTTTTCCTGTCAGGAGATTGTATTTTGAAGAGAGATTACCAATACCTAAAGATACTACTTCTTTAGCAAGATCTAGATTTTTCTTATCTCTATCAATTTTATCAAGCAATATCGAAGGGTGAGCAGGGTAGAAGACCGCCACGGTCCCAGTCCCACCTTTTTTCTCCACTAGACCCATATTTTCTAATTGCTCCAAGACTTTATAGGTCAGGCTTCTTTTAATCCCAGTCCAATTAGATAGCGTAGAGGCTTTTTGAGGTCCTTTGTCCAATAGTGATTCATAGGTGATAGCTTGTTCCTCAGAAAGTCCTGCTTGTTTTATGATATTCTCTTCATTCATAGTTATATTCTATATTATCTGTTTTTGTTATGCAAATGTGACAATGTGGATAACTTTAAAACCCTTATAAATTAAGCTTTATACTTCTATTTATAATAAGGTTGTTATGTATTATTGACATAATACTAATATTGTGCTATACTATACCCAGAAGAGTTAAGAAAGTAATCAGCCCAGAAATAACTCAAAAGTTCATTAAATCGTAAAGATTCTGCTGAGGTATAAAGAACTAACCCATCTTTAACCTTAGAAATATCTTTAAGATCTCTGAGGAGAGAGAATAAAGAAAAAAATGACCAATCGCGAATAATTCTTTTAATAGGTATATAAACCTACGAATTATTAAAAGAAGCTTATTTTAGAGAGAAATAAGGCGAAGGGTAGTAAATTGAAAATAAAATATTGTGCTCTTAAATACCTTACGCAAGTAGTTTATTTGAAAGAACAAGAATCCTTAGAATTTGGATTCTAAGGGAAATAATTCATTTTAAAATTTTTGGTGATTGGTGTCATGAAATTTCGTGACACTTGTTTACTAAATAATTTTAAAAATGAATACAATAGTTCCAACCAGCTGTATTGCGGTGGCTGGTCAAAGTTTGCAGCAATGGCGTAAGCTATATCGCAATAAAATAAATATGTTTGGTCAAAGCTGGACTGAACATGTTTATGAATTTACCCCAGCTTCTGCCTCTGGCGGCAGTTATATTGGTAAGATAAATGGAGATCCGTACGAGATACGGATTTACAAAAATCAAAATAATCAGGTCGTGTGGGCTACAGGAAAAGATTCTTGGTGTGGTACGAATGGGTTATGGCCCCATTTAAACGGCAACCAAAATCCTTTTCAAATCTTTGGTCAAAAAGGACCTTGGATAGGAGATAAAAAGAGGTGGCAACGCTCTTTTTCTGACACAAGATTTCTTCTTTCCTTTGAAAGGACTAAAGAAGATTTTTTGGAAAAAATAAATGAAAATAGAGAAACATATCTTTTGTATCCTTCAAAGTGTGTAGAGGATGCCGTTTCTCAAGCTGTATCAAAAATTGAGCAAGGAAATAGGAGGACTATTGGTTCATATTCTGGACCAGCAAGTCTGAGTATTGAAGAGCTTAAAGCTCTAGGTGTGAAGGTCTGTCACAAACCACCTACAAGGAAAAACCCCAGCATGGCTCCAGGGGATCATGTAAGAGAAGGTTTTAATTGGGGTGCTGATACCCCAAAACAATACCAATGGTTCCGCTACGGAGCAGGATACCATTATCATGGTACTGTAGGATGTAACGCGGGTTGGGTTTGGTATGCATAATTCATTGTCATTCTAACTGACACTAAAGAGTAGACGCGAAACCGAACAGGCGATATTTGGGTAGGTTATTTTTAACTTCATAAATTTAAAAAATGAAGAATAAAAACAAAGGGAGTTCATCTCCATTAAGTCCTAACAATAAGGCAGTTAACGTAAGCATTGCAAAATAGATGTATTTCAATTTTTGTAACGTTTACCGTGAAAGTTTAGAGACCCCATGTTAGAATCTCTCATTAAGTCAATTAGGGTAATATAATTTTCTTAATGCAACTGGGTAAATATACAAGGATTACCCCTTGTATAATAGACAGGAATATATAGTCTGTTTATAAAATAAGCAAAGGGGAGATTATTTCAAACCTTTGCTTTCTTATTCAATTCATCATTTTTAAAATGGTGGGTTGATAGGGAAAGATTCCTGAAAAAGTTGAACACATTATAACTTAATTAAAGAAATGTGATTTTACTTACGGTTAGTCTCCCGTTTGTAACCTATGGCGTTTTGCCAAAAATTAGAGATCGAAGTCCTTAGAGGGATTTAAAAAATGGCTAAAGTAAATTTAGTTGAAGCTTTAAACATTGTTAAGGAAGAAAGTGTTAATAATGGCATATTCAATATGCCATGTTATGAAACACTAGATGGTCGCGTCGCGGCCTTTGGTGTTCGCCATGTTTATTACTATAGAGATCTTGAGTCTCTTAACTGCCCAGTAGGTAGAGAAAGAAAATGGTGGAAGCCAGAAGAAGATAGATTTTTAGGATACTACGAGTGTCAAAAAAATCCAACTTCCAGTGCACAAACAGTATTAGATTTCTTTGGAGTTAGTGAGCGTACTGAAATTGGAACAGGGTTCCATATTTCGGAGCTCATGTACGCTCCGAAAGAATTCTTATCCTACCTAAAAGGTTT
>JBAYUN010000007.1:0-36043 GCA_041675085.1 Minisyncoccota bacterium | reverse complement strand
GGAAGTAAAAACGCGAACGGTGGTAACCAATCAATTGGTAACATGACTGCAGGTACAACTTTCTCAATCACATGTACTGGTCCTGGTGGATCAGCAAGTGATTCAGTATATGTATCTGTAGCTAGTCAACCAGTTACAAATCCTACAGTTACAACAAATGCTCCATCAGGAATCGGCATAAACTATGCAGTTCTAAACGGAACAGTTTCTGCAAACGGTGGTAGTAATGTAAGTGCTTGGTTTGAATGGGGTGTAAATACTAGTATGAGCAACCAAACAAATCAAATCAATTATGGATCTGCAAGTAATACAAATTACTCATATTCATTAGGAGGATTACAACCTAGTACGACTTATTACTACAGAGCTGTAGCTCAAAATACTAATGGACAATTAGTCTATGGTAGTCAAATGAGTTTTACAACACAAAGTAATAACACAGGCTGTACATACAACTGTGGAGGAAATAATCCAAGTGTTACAACTTACTCTGCAACGAATATTTCTCAAAATACTGCAACTCTAAACGGATACGTAGAAACTAACGGAGCTTATACTGCAAGATGGTTTGAATACGGTTTGTCTTACAGCAATCTTTACAATCAAACAGACAGACTAAGTCAATCAAACAGTGGTAACTTTAATCAATACTTACCAAACCTAAGTCCAAATACAACTTATTACTTTAGAGCTGTAGCCGAAGGAAGTAACGGAAAAATTTACGGTAATGTATTAAACTTTACAACTACAGGAAATATCAACAACAATACATGTAACTTTGGAAACTGTGCTCCAACTGCTATCACAACTTTAGCAACTAACATAGATCAAAACAGTGCTAGACTAAATGGTCTTGGACTTATCAGTGGCAATGTTAGTACAAACGGATACTTTGAATACGGAGAAACACAATCACTAGGAAGAACAACAGTAAATAACTTTATCGGTAACTCTAGCTCATCTCCTTTCTATTCAAGTCTATTCGGTCTAAGTCCAAATACAACTTATTACTTTAGAGCTGTGGTGACTAACCAATACGGCACAAGTCGTGGAGATATCCTAAGCTTTAGAACTGGTGGAACTGGCGTAGTTAGTGGTGTGAGTACAAATACTAACACCGTGACAAGATATGTTTACAGAGAAGTTATCCCTGTAACTAACGTTATCACTACTACTGATGTAGGTGTATCAAAGCCTTCTCTAGTCTTCCTAACTATCAACAGAAATGATGAGATAGCAAATCTAGGTGGCACTTATGAATACTTGGTAAACTACAAAAACGTATCAGGTGAAAATCTTAGAGACTTAGTATTGCGTGTAGTTCTTCCAAAAGAATTAACATATGTAAATGCTAGTCGTGGATATTTCTCAGAAGAGAATAATACAGTGGTGGTAAACATCGCAAACCTTTACCCTCAAGAAGAAGGTAGTGTAGCGGTAAGAGTAAGTGTAAACACTAACGCTGAAATCGGAAAGACAATAGTAGTAACTGCAAACATGGTTTACACTATCGTTAACACGAATGTTCAAGAAGAAGTATTTGCTTATTCTAAAAATACAGTTGGCGTAAACAATAGTAGTGTAGCGGGAGCAGCATTATTCGGAAACGGATTCTTCCCTACTACTTTGATTGGCTGGTTAGTATTACTGTTAATTATCTTGCTTATTGTATTGGCTATTAGAATGGCATACATGCGCAGAGAAGTTAGAGTAGTAGATCGTTCACATATCAATCACTCTCTATAGGATTACAATCCTCAAATGCCCTTGCAATAAGATTGCAAGGGCATTTGACTTTTATATCAAAATATGATATGATAACTAAGTAATTAATTAAAATAAATATATGAAAAACATCAACAAAAAACTAATATTATCCCTGATTTTCGTAGCAGTTTTTGCATTTGGAGCAAAGAGTACAGAAGCGCAATACAGCACTTCATACAATTCCCAAAGTAGTACTCGTGCTACCCTATCAGGTACAGTAAACCCAGGTGGCAATACTACCACAGCTTGGTTTGAATATTCTGATTCTAGAAATTTCAGCAACAGCATGGAAACCAATCATCAATTCATAGGTTCACAAAACAGAGAATATCCTCTAAATGCTACCATCACTGGATTGATACCAAATGCTACATACTACGCTCGTATAGTAGCTGATAACGGTAAAAGTATAATCAGAGGAAACACTATTACTTTTACAACTAATGGAAATATCACTAATACAATCGTAAACAATCCAGTTGTAACTAATACAAATACTTCATACAACAGAAATCAAGTCATGTACGTAGAAGCTCCATACCAAAGACAAGAAGTAGTGTATGTCCAAGCTCCAGTTCAAAGACAAGCGGTGACTTATATCGAAGTACCTCAAAATCAAGTTTATTCTTACAATCAAGTTTATAATCAAAACACTCTACCTGTAAATTACGCTTATCTAAACAATAATACAACTACTCTAAACACAAACACTACAAATACTATCGGCGCAAACACAAATACAGTAATTGATTACAACGATGACTACAATAATTACAACAACACAGTCACAGCTAATGCATTTTTTGTAAATGATTTTCTACCAAATAATCTTTTTGGTTGGTTGATCTTAGTGCTAGTAGTAGTAGGTATCGTAGCTGTTATCAGAAGACTAGTAATCTAAAAGAATTCTACAGTATCGCCTATCTTGATATTATTTTTATCAACAAAACCAGATACTGTTTCTAGTACATAGATAGCTTCGACAGTACCTCCTAGTAAATTAGGAAAAGATTCTGGCTTAGCGTCTTTTTCAAAAAGAACTACTTTTTGATTCTCATCTATCCAGATTATATCTATTGGGAAATTCATATCTTTCATCCAAAAAGGATATTTACCAGAATTATTAAAAACAAATAACATACCCTCATCAGGTTTTAAAGATGTTCTATTTGATAAACCCATAGTCCTCTCGGCATTACTAACGGCAAGCTCTACGTTCAAAACAGCCTCATTAATTTTTACAGAATTAATGAGGTTTTGTTTTTGCTCTTGACTATCTTCAACCTTAAAAAGGTTCGCAAGATTATTGTTGAGAAGTAAAAAAATAATGAGAAAAACTAGAAAGACAATTAAACTAGCTTTAATGTTATATTTCATAATTATTATTTAGACCCACCATTCCAACCTAAAGATTTACCTATTTCTTCAGGAGTACTACGTTTACGAGCTACCACTATATGCCCGTTCTCAGCGATAATACGCATTGGATGAGCGATAAGACAGTGATTCATAGCTAAGGCGTCTTGATAAGCACCAGTGTCAAAAACTACGATATACATAGGTTCATTACTATTTTCGCTAGTATAATCAGGAAGAGTTACATAATTATCAACTCCACGATAGACATCATCAGAATCACAAGTAGAACCAGCAAGCCAAACATTAATGAGTTTATCATCTCCTTTATTGTTGACTGGAGCCAAAGCCCATTTTTGATCGATAGCCCAAGTATCAGCTAGGTCGTTCATAAAACTTCCATCAATGATGTACCATTTCTTAGCGTCGTTTTTCTTGCGGTCGATAACCTTAGTATCGATAACTTTAAAGATAGTGAGTTGAGCAGGAGCTACAATATAACGTCCCCATTCACAGATAAGATTTGGATGAGGCATGCCGTGTTTGTCGGCTTCAGATTTCATAAGCTCAAAAATCTTGTCCATTAATTTATCTACAGTATAACCTTTCACTCTATTGTAAGGTATCGGCATACCACCACCAATATCTAGAGTGTCGAGAGATGGATTAACTTTCTTTAATTTAAAATATACATCGAGTGCGTATTTAATAGGAATCAAAATATCCATAGGCTTCTCTATTTGAGAGCCGATATGATAGTGAAGTATTTTCAAATTTTTAAAAGGTCCCATTGCATGGATTTCTTTTGCAGAGAAACCGAAACGATCGAGTTGTTTGTTCCAATGAGAGCTAGCTTTCACAGGCATATCGAGACGGATACCAACGTTGAACTTAGAATGTTGTAGCATTTTTAATTCACTTGGACCTTCTATAAGAGGGAAAATTTTAATACCTTTATGTTGCATGTCGTCTATAAGATTGATATAAGCATCGTTCTTAGGTCCACTACAAAGGATACGGATATCAGGATTAAACTTATCTTGCTCTAGCATTCTCTTGATAAGCCATAGGTCATTGTAAGAAGAAGTCTCCAAATGCGCTCCTTCACCCACGAGCGCCATCACGACTTCACGGTTTTGATTTACCTTCATTGGGTAATGATAAAAAAACTTACCTTGATAGTTTAATCTTTTGATAACGTTATCAGTTAAATCCATCAAATCTTCTAAACGCTCTTCAATAATGAAAGGCATGAAAATCTGTAAAGACGTACCGAATTTATCAGCCAAATACCGGACATTATAAATATTATGTCCTTCTTTTATATTGAGATCACCGTCTTTGTTGAAATCAAAATATTGAGTATTAAAATCTTTTAAACCAACTTTCCACAATTTTTTTGAAGCCGAAGCTCTGTTTTTTGTACCCATTCATTTAAAGAACTATCGCAACGTGCCTTTAGTTCAAAATAATATAATAATAGATTTATAATAACAGAATTAGCGAGAATGTAAATACATATTCAAAAACTCTTCTTTGAACTCAAAAAATGTATCATTCAAGATAGACTCTCTAATTTTATGAACTAGATTCACAATAAAATACATATTATGAATTGAGGCCAATGTCCCAGCTAACATTTCTTTGCCGTGAAATAAATGTGCGATGTACGCTCTAGTATGATTCTGACAAGAGTAACACATACAGTCTTCTTCTATCGGAGTATGGTCATCTCTAAATTTTGTATTAGTTATTATTATCTTTCCTTTTTTTGTATAAATAGTACCGTTCCGTCCGAGACGTGTAGGCAATACACAATCAAATAAATCCACACCATTTTCAATACCCATGAATAAATCTTCAGGTTCCCCTATTCCTAAAAGATGACGAGGTTTTTCTTCAGGTAAAATTTCATTGACCCATTTTACAGCAGTAGACATATCTTCTTTTGCAAAAGATCCTCCAATACCAAAGCCGTCAAAACCAATACCATCTACACTTCCCACTTCATCAAGATTACGCGGGACACGCATTTCAGAAATAACCTGTGCTGACTTTTTTCTTAAAACTTCTTCTCTGCCTCCTTGCACGATACCAAATAAAGCCTGAGGTTCCCGCAGGAAATTTTGCATAGGCGGATGGTCTGGTTGAGACGAAGGCGACCCGAGGACCTCCGAATTTGCAAAATTTCCTGCGGGTTTTATTTTCTGACTTTCTAACTCAACATGTCTTTGTAAACATCTCTTAGCCCAAGCATGAGTCCGCCCGAGAGCTTCTTCTTGATATTTAAAATCTTCTGCCGGACTAGTACATTCATCAAAAGCAAAAATAATATCCGCTCCGAGATTGTGTTGAATCTCGATAGATTTCTCCGGAGTTATATAATGCATCGAGCCGTCTAAATGCGACTTGAAAGAAACTCCGTCAGACCCTATTTTAGCTAACCTAGGCGCATCAGAATCATCAAAACGCTCAGGTATCATGAGCGAAGGGTCAGTGACTTTCAAAACCTTAGACATATCTTTTCCATAAGCAGCCCCGAGAGAGAAAACTTGAAATCCTCCTGAGTCAGTCATAGTCGGACCACTCCAATTCATAAACTTACCTATCCCTCCAGCATTGCGAACTATCTCATCTCCAGGCTGTAAATATAGGTGATACGTATTGCCCAAGACGACCTGAGTATTAGTTTCTTTGACTTGGACTGGACTTAGGGATTTAATAGTCGCCTTGGTCCCCACAGCCACAAAAGAAGGTGTCAGAATATCACCATGAGGAGTAGTGAGTACTCCAGCACGACCCAAAGAACCTTTTAACTTTTTCTCAATTTTAAATTGCATTGTATGAATACAATATCATAAATTAAGTAAAACCATAAATACATTCGGTTGCATAACTATATAAAAAAGTATATACTATAAATAGGTGCTTGTGAGGGTTTCGACTCTCTCGCGGTTAAATGTTAAACTGCAGCCAAGTACCATCAAAGTACATCGCGAAAGCGGTGTTTTTTGATTTTTAGTCGTTTTCTAAATTACCACTATGAATCATTCTTTCCCCTGTATTTTTATTTATATTCCAAAAAGGAATTATGCTTAAAAAGAATTTTTCTCCACCTTGTATTTCTTTTACAATTATTTTTACTCTGACTTTAGAACCATGAGAATCAATCACGGCAATAAACTCATAATAAGTAATATGTTTTAAAATCTTTTGCCACTTTTTATTAACCTTAACTTTTTCAATTTTTTGAGTCTTTAATAATCCTTGCAAAGTTTTTGAATTAGACAAAATCTCTGGAGCTAATTTAATATGTCTAAATCTAGCATATTGATCATCAATAACTCTCGTCCTATTCCATTCTTTAAAAATTAAATGTTCCCAACCTTTAGAATTGAAATGAATAAAATCAGAAAAATAAGGACATTTAACTTTTCCTATTTTTTCATAAAAATCTTCTGCTTCCCTTTTAACTTGATTAAATTGTTCAATAGTGAAATTCATAAATATATTATAACCCAATTATCTCACAAAATTAAAATCAAAGAAATTAGAAGTAAAACTTCAAACAACACTCATGACAAGGTTGAAACTTGTCAAAATCATATGGGTAATAAAAAAACTGTGGATAACTCAGCACAATCCAAAAATAACCTTATTTTTAAGGGTTTTTTCTTTTGTAATTTTATGCGAAAATAAGAGTGTAATTGACTAATTTTAGTTAATTACAAACAAATTGAGGAGTCTTCCTAACTCATAATACTAGTTAAATAGTCGAGGAGAATTATAATTAATTAAAAAATAAACACTTGAGAGACAGAAACAAAAATGGGCAGTACAGAGATAAAAGAGACGATACGCATATGGGCACAATAGAAAAGAAATACCATAGAGATTTTAATGTGCGCGAAGACATGCATCTAGGAACATTCTTGAAAAGAAATAACATTAAATCTTTAAACGATCTCATAACAGGTAAATAGAAAAACCACCATTACTGGTGGTAAATCATACTTTTTAAAAACAAGCATACTAGTTGCTTGTTTTTATTTTGTCATATTTTTTTGTAAAAAACAATCCACAGATTATTTATCTATCTCCTTCATTACCTTATCAGTCTCAAATAAAACTTTAATTATTTTTTGATAGTTTTCTATCTCATCGTTTGTTAAATTTCTACCTTTTCTATCTTTTAGATATTTTTGAGCGGGTTGATAACCGCCTATATAAAAATTCCACGCAATTTCAGGAACATTCCCAAAATGCTGATCTTTATTTATATAAACATTTCCATTTTCATATTTTAATTTTTCTACTAGGTTCTCCCCTGCTACACTATAAGTAGTTATAAAATCATTTACCCTACTATCAGTCATTAAATGCAAGCTCCTTAACTTTTCACCTAATACTACCAATCTATCGAATTCTTTTTTGCCTGTTGGGTATGGAACTCTAGGAAAATCTATTTTCAAGAATTCTTTATAAGTTTCGCGATATTTAGGACTATGCAAAACTGCATAAATATAATCCAAAATATTCTCAGGACTTGTTTCCCCCACCACTTCATTTATCTTTTCCCAAATTTCTTTATTCAAGTTTGAAATTTTTTCGTTTTGGTCTGTGTATAAATAAAGTGGAGCAAATTGTGGTAAAGAAGAAAAATCTCCATAGTTATCAGCTCTTATAATAGTTTTTACTAAGAAAGTTAATCCGTAAATATCTTTATGGACAGCTCTTCTGAAAACAATTCCAATATTGTCTTGATTTATTAAATTTTGCATAATCTCTGGGCGAGGCGAGTTTATCCAAACTTCAGAACCTGTTGTGTAATACATATATCTTGTATCAAAAGGACGGTAGGAAATAGGAGTTACTTTATTTTTTTCAAAAGATTCTCGAAGTTCTGCAACCCTTGCTTCTTTTTTTGTTCTTCGTCCATCCTTTATATTAAATTCTTTGTATGGATCATTTGAATTCAAAATAGCTTTAGTGTTTTTTTCTAATTCTTCTTTTGTTTCAAAAATTGAAAGCTTATCATTTGCAGTAACAATTCCACTTGTATTTCTAGAAAATATTTCAACAACAGAAAAACCTTCTATATATTCTGATTTTCCTTTTCCTTCCAAAATCCACAAATCATTTCCTGCTAAAAGTTGCCAGCCAATACTCTCAAAATTTGCTTGTTCAAGTGTGTTAAATTTTTCTTCTCGAAGTCCATACAAATCAAACTTATAGATATTGGACAGTTTTTTGTTTTCCACATTCCCTTTTTTAATTCCAAACATAATAGACACACCTGTTTTAATATCAAAAATATTTTCATCTTTGTTTCCATCGGGGCTTATTTCTTTTTTATTACTATTACCATGCAAATCTAAAATATAAATATTATCAAACGTGTTTCTTAAATGCCAACGCATACCTCGAAAAGTCGGGTTATCAATATATCCATGAGCTGTAATCATACCTAAAATCCCTTCTTGGTTTTTTTCTATTAAGCTTTCTCCGAAACGAATGAATTTAACATAGTCATCGTCAAGCCAATGTTTTCTTTCTTGTAATTTCATTTTTCCACCTGGTTCGACTTTGTAAACGTTATTGTCAGTATAAGATTTATTTTGAGAAATACCAGAATAAGGTGGATTACCTATAACACACATTATTGGATATTCTCTTTTGACCCTTGAAGCTCCTTTTGATTCTTCTGTTATTGAATCCATAAATCCAAACATACTAGGTTGAGTTTCAAAAACTTTTGCTTCTTCTAAGGTGTTAGTGAGGTACACCCCAAGTCTCTTATCTAATTTATTCATATCTATTCCTGTATCTTGTAGAGTCATACCGAGTTTTAGATGAGCAATAGTATAACTCGCCATCATTAGCTCAAACCCATGAAGCCTAGGTAATAAATGTTCATTAACATAACTCTCCCAACTTCCTAACTGTCCCTTATTTTTAAATTCATTATAAATAAAAGAGATGGTTTGATTCAAGAAAGTTCCTGTACCTGTAGCTACGTCTAGAATTTGGACTCTATGATATTCTTCTTCAATTTCTTTTTCTTTACCAGTCTTAATATCATTTATTTTTTTCTTTAATTTTATCTTTGTTTTATCTGCTAATCCTCCCGAAATACCAAATTCATTTTTTAATAAAAAGTCCACTCCGCGAATTATAAAATCCACAACTGGTTTTGGGGTGTAGAAAACTCCCATTTCCATTTTCTTTTTACTATCATATTCGCGCAAGAAATCTTCATAGAAATGAATTATTGGATCTTTAGTATCTTTCTCTTTTCCATAAAAATTAGTGAGTAATTTATGAACATCGGCATGTGTAAAAACTTCACAAAGCTCGTCAACAATAAAACGCAATCTGTCAGGGAAAGACTCTCCCGCTATGTGCCCAAAGAATCTTTTCAGAAATGGATTAGTTTTTGGAGCTAATTCTATAGCCTCATATCTTGAAAAACTTTCTTTGGTTTTGTCATTATATCGTGCGGCGAACAAACCATAAACAAGGGTCTGAGCATACATATCAGCAAAATCTTCATCAGAAAGACTACTAATTAAATTCTCTTTAATCACTTCTCTTATTTTTAAAATTTCTGCGAATCTTTCATTCTCAGAGGAAAGCATATAAAAAACATTTTCTTTAATACGTGAGGCTTTTGCTCCCATTATTTTCGCCAAATGCTCCCCTGCTTTTATTTCTTCTTTATGAGAATTTGCAAAATCTAAAATAGTTTGAGTTAAAAACTCTGTTTTACTATTCTCCGTAATTATTTTATCTTTTTTATCAATATCTCCTAAAGATATTTCTTCTTCATATTTTTTACCGTATCTATAAAATCTAAAATTTACATAATCAGAAATTATCAAATTATCATAACCGTAATATCTATCGGCTTGATTAGATTTTTCTATTTTATCTAAGTCTTCACCAACTTTTTTAACTTCAATATATAAAACAGGAACATTATTTTTAAGCACGATAAAATCAGGTTTATTGCCGTTTATGGACTTTTGGTCATGTTGTACTAAAAATTTATCTTCTCTTTTAAAAATAGTTTCAAGAAAATTCTGAAAAGGTGTACGATAAGACATCTCGCTACTATTTACGTCTTTAAAATATTTTTGAATTTCTTGTAGATAGTTATCCATACATTTATTCTCTCACAATTATATTTATTTCACCACTTCTACAAACCTTAATTCAAATATATTTATCGGGGTTGAGAGGATGGCTTTTTGGTAGGAATCTCTCGGATCGGAAATGACTGTCTCGACTTTAGCTACGACGTATGAGTTGGTATTTGGTAAAATTATTTCTGTTCCTTTTTCTAAAGATAAATCTCTCGGCAAGATGATTTCAAAATTCCCACCTCCACGCCCTATCAAATCTACAGCAATATTTCTACCCGAAATAATAGCTCCCGTCTTCTCTCCACTAGTCGAGAACAATACTACCTTAGAAGTATCGTCATATACTTCTGCGACTTTACCAATAGGAGTATTGCCGTAGGCAAATACTAAATCCCCTACCGATACTCCAGCATTAGATCCGATATCGATAATCATAATATCAAAAACAGAAATATTGGGTTTGACTAAAACAGTAGCTAGAGTAAAATCCTGATTCTCAGGCTTACGGTTTAGGATATTTTTTAATTCTTGATTCTCGAGAGATAAAGTCTTATAGTTTGCTAATTGCGAAGTCAGCATCTCTCTGTCTTTTAATAAAGATTGATTCTCTAGTTCTAGATATTTCTTGGAAGAAAAATAAGAGAAAAAATTATCCACTCTAGCATCAAGATTATTACCCAATACAAAAACAGGT
Source organism: Minisyncoccota bacterium (assembly GCA_041675085.1). GTDB lineage: Bacteria > Patescibacteriota > Minisyncoccia > Phycocordibacterales > UBA9973 > UBA9973. The sequence goes on along the minus strand of JBAYUN010000007.1, from coordinate 25,081 downwards.
CTCAAAATCCCAACACTAATAGAAGATAAGGATTTGAAAATAAAATTATTGAAAAAGAATAAAATTACTAACAATAAAATAACCAATAAAAAATTACGAATTTTTTTATTTTTCTTTTTCTTATCTAGGAGGTAACTCATCTTGATTGTTTATTAAAACTTCTTTAAAGTATTCAAAATCGTCAAGAATAATACCAGTACCACGAGCGACAGCTGAGAGAGGATCATCAACTACATAAACTGGTATTTTCAAAACGTCTTGGAGTAATTGATCAAGACCAATAATCAAAGCTCCACCACCTGAGAGAGTAATACCGCGCTTCATAATATCAGATAGAATTTCTGGGGGGATAGATTCTAGTAAATCTTTTAAGCCTTCTACAAGCTCTTTAATAGAGAGAGATATAGCTTCACGAATATCAGAATCAGTCACCACCACTTCACGAGGAAGTCCCGTAAGGAGGTCACGTCCCCTGACTTCAGCTTCCATATATTCAACAGGAATCACAGAACCAATAGCCATTTTTACAGATTCTGCGGTCTTCTCTCCAATTAATATTTTGAACTCAGAACGCATATAAGCAATAATATCATTGTTCAATCTATCTCCAGCTACTTTTAAATTGCGAGATTTTACTATACCGCCAAGAGAGATGACAGCAATATCAGTAGTACCTCCCCCAATATCAATAATCATAGAACCTACTGGATCTTTGACTGGTAAACGTATACCGATAGCAGCAGCCATAGGCTCTTCTACTAGATAGACTTCCCTCGCTCCCGCACTACGGGCAGCATCGTACACAGCTCGTGACTCAACGTTTGTAGTACCAGAAGGAATACCAACAACGACTCTCGGGCGCATCATTTTAGGGTTCATTTTATCAGCTTTGTTAATAAGATAAGAAAGCATTTCTTCAGTGACTTCAAAATCAGAGATAACTCCGTCGACAAGAGGGCGAATAGCTTTGATATGCCCTGGAGTACGACCGAGCATTTCTTTGGCTTTCTCACCAACAGCCAAAACTTGATTGGTCTTAGTATTTACCGCTACCACAGAAGGCTCGTTAATAACAATACCTTTACCTTTCAAATAAACTAAAGTATTTGCAGTACCTAAGTCTATACCAATATCATTTGAGATTAATTTGTAGAAATTATTAAACATTATTTTTTAGATTATTTAATAATTCTTCTGTACTGACAACTCCACCTTTTTCATCTCTCCTGTTTTTCACTTCCACACCAGATTCTTTCATAGAGCGAGCTGAGACTACAACACGAGTCGGAATACCTAAAAGATCAGCATCAGCAAATTTCTCCCCTGCTGAAAGTCCGACTCTATCATCAAACAAAACTTCAATATTAGCATTCAATAATTCTTGGTACACCTTATCAGCTTCTGTTTTTACAGCTTCGTCTTCACCCAATAAAAGTAAATGCACTCTAAAAGGAGCAATACTCTCGGGCCAGATGATACCTTTGTCGTCAGACAAAACTTCTACTACGATACCCATAAGGCGACCCAAACCGATACCATAACTACCCATGATTACAAATTTGTCTTCCCCTTTCTCATCAGTATATTTCAAGTCGAAAGGCTCTGAGAATTTAGTACCAAGAGAGAAAATATTACCTACTTCTACGGCTCTTTGTTCGACTAGAGTTTCTTTGTTCAAACCGAGCTCATTAATAACTTCATCATTATAAACCTCTTTGTTTATAGCTATTCCAGAGTTTTCATCTAAATAAATAGTATCTTCGCCCACTGAAGTAATAGTCTGAAATTCATGAGAAAATTTAGAAAAAGTTCCACCAGAAGCAAAAGTCATATATGTTAAATGACCAATACCTACACGCTTGAAAACGTTCTGATAAGCTGTCTTCATTTTTTCATAAAACACATTATGCTCTGTTTCGTCTTTTGAGAAAGAGTAAAGAGCTTTCCAGTAGAATTCTCTACCTCTCATGATTCCAGATTTACTTCTAGTTTCATTTCTAAAAATACTTTTAAAGTCATAAGGATAGATAGGCAAATCTTTGTAAGAAGCTACGTATTGTTTTAAAATATTTGAATACGCTTCTTCATTAGTAAACGACAGACCTACTTGGCCACCATTTTTCAAATCAGTTTTAAACCAATTGTCCACGATATTGTCGTCCCATCTATTTGTCTTCTCCCAAACTTCTTTGTTTTGCAAAACCGAAGTTCTCATCTCGATACCTTCTACCTTATTCATCTCTTCCCTAATTATATTTTCTATTTTATTTAAAACTTTTAAACCTAAAGGTAAAAAGGAATACACTCCCGCAATCTCTTTATGAATAAATCCAGCTCGTATTAATAATTCAGCGTTTTTAGATACTTCATCGCTTGGGGCTTCTTTCCTGGTTTTTGTAAAAAGTTTAGATTGTCTCATAAGACTCATATTAACCGAAAAAAGCCTTTTGGTCAAAAAACAGTAAAGCTAAAATTTTGAAGTTTATATACCCCTTGCAAAACGCCCAATATTCTGCTAAAATACTCCCATGCAAAAAAGAAATGAAGTAGACAAAAACGGTAGTGATTTAATAGAAAAGATGTTCGAAGCAGGCGTACAATATGGCTATTCTAAGTCAAAAAGACACCCTTCTGTATCTTCTTATATTCACACAACTAAAAACAGAGTTGATATTATAGACCTTGAAAAGACAAGTGCTATGGTTAAAGAAGTTAGTGCTCATATCCAAAATCTAGGATCTCAAATGAAGACTATTCTTTTCGTAGGTACTAAACCAGAAGCAAAAGAAGCTATCCGCTCTATTGCTGAAGCTTTAAACATGCCTTACGTCAACGCTCGTTGGATCGGAGGTACTCTTTCAAACTTCACAGAAATCAAAAAAAGAATTAACGAACTTGAAAAGTATCAAAAAGAATTAACAACTGGTGAACTTGAAAAATTTACTAAAAAAGAAAGAGTTGTATTGTCTAAGAAAATGGAAAGACTTGAGAAATACTACACTGGTCTTTTAGGTTTAAAGAAAACTCCAGATGCTCTATTTATCATCGATCCAAAGAAAGAACACATTGCCGTTGCTGAAGCAAAGACCATGAACGTTCCTGTAATTGCCCTATTGAATTCTGATTCAAACATAAAAGTTGTCGACTACCCTATCGTTGGAAATGACGCTTCTGTTCCAGCTATTAAGTTTTTTACCACACACATGAGTGAAGCTTACCAAAGTGGTACAAGTATTAATAAATAATAACTAAAAATAAAAAAATATGTCTACACAAATAAGCACAGAGTTAATAAAAGAACTTAGAGATGCTACTGGTATTTCTGTAATGCAATGTAAGCGTGCATTAGAAGAAGCAAATGGGGATATGGATAAAGCTGTTGCTATCTTGAAAAAAACAAGTGCTGATATTGCTTTAAAAAAGGCAGACAGAGTAGCTACAGATGGTGCTATCTCAGTCAAAACTGCTTCTGGTAAAACTGTTTTAGTAGTATTACACTGTGAGACTGACTTCGTTTCAAGAAATGATGACTTTATTAAACTTCTAAACGACCTTACAGACAAAGCCTTAAACGAAGGAGTAGAAAGCATGAAACAAGCTTCAAAGGAAATGATTGATGGTGTTATCCAAAAAACAGGTGAAAAAGTAGAACTTGGAGATGTTTATGAAGTTGTCGGTGATACAGTAGACTTTTACGTACATAACCCAAAGAATGCTGTTATCGTATCTCTAACAGGTGGAAATACAGAACTTGCTCGTGATATCGCTATGCACGTAGCAGCAATGAGACCAGAATACATCACACAAGACGAAATCAGCACTGACATCAAGAACACAATGAACGAGATTTTTGAAAAAGAAGTAGCTAGTATCGACAAGCCAGAAGAAATAAAAAAGAAAATGCTAGAAGGAAAAATCGCTACATACTTCAAAGAGAAAACCCTATTGGACCAACCTTTTATCAAGAACGGAGATGAGACTATCTCTGCCCTTCTTGAAAAAAACAAGGCTCAAATTCGTGAGGTAAAACGCGCTTCTATATAAAATTAGTTTTAATATGTATATATCTTTAATATTATTTTTTATAGCTCTAGGTGGTATTGCTATCATGTTAGCAAGAAAGATTTTTATCTTGAAGCATGCTAATATCAATACTCCAAAGAACCTCGAATTAGAATTCGAGGTTCCAGACCTAGATGAGGTCAAAGAATTTGCCAACAAGAAAATAAAAAGGTATGGTTATATTGCACTTGTTTCTGCCGTAAGATTGTATATAATTGGAGGAAGCTTTGTTAAAAATAAAAGCAAAGTGATAGTAACAAAAATCAAAAGCAAGTTGCCAGGTAAGAAGATAACGAAGATAGATATAAATGGAAATGTAGAAACTTCTCCATTTATTAAAACAATTACCGAATACAAGCAAAAGATTAAAAAGATAAAACACAAGATAAAGAAAGAAGAAGGGATAGAGTAACACCAAATAGTCGCCGGCATAGCTCAGTTGGTAGAGCAACGCTTTTGTAAAGCGAAGGTCCGGGGTTCGAATCCTCGTGCCGGCTCCAGAAAACAAAAAAAACCTAGTCATATAGACGAGGTTTTTTTGTTTGTTATTATTGAGTATTTGTTTCCTCTCCCCCTTCTACTTCAACAGTAGCTTCTACTAGATCAAAAGCTTTTTCTATCTTAGCTTCTAATTCTTCTTTAGTAGAGAAACCAGTCAGGACTTCGTCGTCGAGTACTAGTGCAGGTAATTTAGTATCTTCTATTTTATAAATATCTAGCATAGATTTTACTGGAGAAAGATCGATACTATAGTCAAAAGAATAAATACGTAGTTCTGAGTACTTGTCTTTTAAATTAGACAAGACTAAACTTTGCTTCTCACATTCGCTACAATTTTCAGCTGTAGTGTAGAAATAAAGTATGAAAGCAGATTGCACCTCACAGCGTTCAAAAATCTTTTTCATCAAAAGATAGTCTTTGATCTGTAGTAATGAGTAATATTTCTTCAAAGCCTTCACTTCTTCAGTTTTACCTAAATTCTGCTCACCCCAAGAAAGTTTGTCTCCGAGTTCATTAAGCTCACTAGATAGTCCTCCTGTGTCTACATTCTTACAAGACAATTCCGACAGTAATGAGAATTGAGTTTCAGAAGACAATATATCGATAGCGATATTGTCTTGAATATTTTTCAATTGATTTATCTTTTTATTACTAAAATAATTACTTACATATGAAGCTGTTAAAAACAGACCCAAGGTAATAAAGAAAACTATAACGTATTTTTTCCAATCGATATTATTGTTTGAATTTTGCATAAAATTAAAATTATCTCCAAGATGGCTTCTTGGATACTATTGTATTATAAATTGCTTTTAAAAGCCAAAATGGCGCTATTATACTGTATATAAAGAAGAAATAGAACATATTTATAGACACACTCCATCTGTCTTGAGCTATTCTTCTACCGAGTATCATAGAGAATATGACCAGACTATACAACACAATAGCTATAAAAATAAAAGTCTGAGTATTTATGAAAAATGGGTCAAAAGTAAAAGAGCTATTTGTGATGTTAAAACCAACAGTATTATACTGTATGATTTTCTGGTAAGCATTCTCTACTAGGAAATACATTGCTCTAAAGAAAAGATAGCTAGCGGCAAAGATAGACACGATACCTGATGGCACAGTAAAGAGAGAGAAATTACCATATTTCTTTTGCATCAAAACTCCTCTATAGTCGATAGTATTATTTATAAAACCATATATCCAGCGTAGTCTTTGTTTGTATAATTTTTTTACAGTAGGTGGAGTGTTTGTATACACATAAGCATCATTGCATTGTTCTATCTTGTAATGATTTTTTTGCATTCTATATGCTATTTCCATATCTTCTGTATTGTGAGCATGATGATAGTTGCCCAAATTATCAAAGACTTCTCTTTTAAAGATAGTCAGAGGTCCAGGAGTCACATGAATAGCCCCCAAAAAACCAAGCATTTTCTTTACATACACAGCCATATAGTATTCTGCTTTTTGGGCGTGTTGAATAATGCTTTTAGCATCAGTTACAATAATAGAAGGTGCTACAGCCATAATACTACTATCCTTCTCAAAATAACTCATAATACGCACGATAGACTCTTTGTCAGCCACAGAGTCAGCATCCAAACATCCGGTAAAATCTGTCTTAAGATTATCTATTCCTAGATTCAAAGCCGTATGCTTTCCCCCATTTTCTTTATGAAAAGTTTGAATATTGGGATAATTTTGGAATGTCTTTATCACTTCCCAAGTATTATCAGTAGAGCCGTCATCAATCAAGAAAATGTGCAATTTGTCTTGAGGATAGTTCATATTTAAAAGAGAATTCACAGTCTTGTAGATAGTATTTTCTTCATTCCAGCAAGGTACGATAATAGTCACAGCTGGATAATTTGCTAGTTTGATTTTACCCTTTCTGGTGACTATCTTTTTCCTGTTTTCCAAGAAAGTAACCAGAAAAAACACCTGTACGTAGACAGACAAAAAGGTCAATATATAAAATATAGCTCCAAATACTGATACCATATAACCCTAATAATATACCATTTTTTAGGCAAAAAGTAAATAAAAAAAGAAACTCAGTATTTTGAGTTTCTTTTTTTATTAAAACTATAAATTACATAGTTTTTGGCTCTTCTTTTTTGTCTTGTTTACTCATATCACAAGTAGAACAACAAGTACTACCTTTGCACTTTTTACACTTACAGCGGAAAATAGAAGCGAATGCAGCTATACCAACTACTAGATAAATAGTCGCTTCTACAGCAGGAATACTACCAAAAAGAGCATTTACTAGGTTTACATTAGCTGTACTACCAGAGAGCATACCTGCCCCTACTAATCCCCAGTTAAGACCTCCAATAATAACCAAAGTCTTTGTTAAAACAGCAAAACAAAACTTAGACCCAGTTTTACATTCTTTACAAGTTGTACACATATATATAATTCATTTGTTAATTAATAATTAATACTTCTCGCCCAAATGAATAGCAAGAAATTACTATACTAAATCAATTATACTATAATGCAAAAAAGATGCTATGATATAAGTATTAACAATATAAATATATAAGAAATGGAAAATAATAACGAAAATATCAACACAGAAAACAACGAAGTTGTAGAGCAAGTAAAGACAAACAACCCTGATTCACAAAATAAAATCATGAGTGCCATTATCATCGCTGGAGTATTAATAGCAGGAGCTATACTCCTAAAAGGTAGTAATAATCCTGTAGCAAATACTAATCCAAGTAATACAATACAGACTGATGAATTTAGTAATATCAACATCAAGGCTGCGAGCGCTGACGAACATATTTTGGGTAATCCAAATGCAGAAATTAAAATCGTGGAGTACTCTGATACTGAATGTCCTTTTTGTAAATTATTCCACACTACAATGCACAGGATAGTAGAAGAAAGTGACGGAAAGGTGGCTTGGGTATACAGACATTTCCCAATAGCAGAATTGCACCCTAATGCTTTCAGCCAAGCTGTAGCTACAGAATGTGCTTGGGAGCAAGGTGGCAATGATACATTCTGGGCTTTTACAGACCAAGTCTACACTAGAACAAAATCTAATGGTACTTTCTCAGAAAGTGATTTAGTTACCATAGCTAGAGATTTGAATTTAGATATCAGTAAATTCAACGACTGTACCACAAATCAAAAATACGCGGACCAAGTAGAAGCAGATATTGTAGATGGGCAAATAGCGGGAGTAAGAGGCACACCATCCAGCTTTATATTGGAAAATGGCAAGATAGTAGATAGTATCCCAGGAGCAGCTCCATACGAAAGCGTAAAAGCAAAAATAAACTTACTGTTACTAAAATAGTAAAATTATAATTAAGCAGAAATTAAAAAACCATGTATGTTATACATGGTTTTTTAATTTAGTTATTTTTATGAGATTTTATTTAATAAATTTATTCTTTCTTTCAATTTAAACCCCTGCCCTACTTTTAACATTCCTAAATACGAAGCCACACTTTCTATTTTAGAATTATTATTTTTCAAGTTCCGAAACATTCTTTTCTTTGTGGTATTCCGTAAAACTCTATGAGTAGAGGAATCTACCCAACCCAAGAAATCAACTCCGCTATAAATACTCTCTACGCTGACTTTATTCGGATGAAGTTCTAATTTTAGTTTTTCTTTTAAGAAATTATCTATCTCAACAACTAAATTCTCTAAATACAATCTATCATTATTTAAAATCACAAAATCATCAGCATATCGTATATAATATTTAACTTTTAATTTATGCTTCATGTATTGATCAAATTCATTCATATAGATATTAACTAAAAGCTGAGAAGTTAAATTACCTAACGGTAAACCTGTATGAAAGCTATCTATAATATTATCTAGTAAATTTAATAAAGTTTTATCTTGTATTTTTCTTATTAAAATCTCTTTTAAAATACGGTGGTCTATATTTGCAAAGAATTTTTTGATATCACATTTCAACACAAAGCAAGCTTTTGTTTTATTTTTACTTACTTTTAAAATATAGCTACGAAATTTATGCAAACCTTTGTGTGTCCCTCTACCTAATCTACAAGAATATGAATCACTAATAAAAGTATTATTGAAAAACGGATACAAGAATTCATATAGTAAATGATGCACTACTCTGTCTCTGGCTTCGGCTTTATGAATATCTCTCGGCTTCGGATCATTAATCTTGAAATGAGTGTAGCTAGAATGAGTATAATTTCTATCTTTTAAATCTCTATACAATTCTAAAATATTCTTCATCAAATCTCGTTCAAAAACCTGTACATCTTTTTTATTCTTTTTATTACGTTTAAAATTCTGCCAAGCATTTAGCAGATTTTCTATACTTATGATAGCATCATATTTATGAATAAAGATTTTAATCATACTTTTAAGTCTACCCCCCCCCCGAACGAATTTTTTACCTGTTCTCACTAAAACAAAATCTACTTATATAGTGTGGTTTAGTTATTATACAAAATTAGACAAAACTCATCGCTATACTTTAGGGCAAAAAATAGATAATTTATTTATAGAAATAATAGAAGCGATAGCTATCGCCACTTTTTTAGATAAAACTGAAAAGCAACCTTGGGTCAGACTTGCAATACGGAAACTTGATACTATTAAAGTTTTATTACTCATACTTTGGGAAACTAAATCCTTAGATAACAAGAAATATATTCATCTTGGAGAAAGCATAGAAGAAATAGGCCGTATGCTTGGAGGCTGGAATGGACAGCTTACAAAACAAAACTCTCCCACTAAATAATAGAAGGAGAGAAATGAAGAAAGTTGCGAAAAGCAAACCAGTCATTGTCATTACCGAAATTGCTCTGCCAATTGAGGTTGGACTTGCGCTTAGCATCGTTCCACCACACATAGCACGCACTCGCATTGCTATCAAACGTATTATGTAAAATATCATCCATGCCACCACCCTTTGAATACTCTCAAGGTTGTATATTATTTGTGATAAAAAAAATCACTCAATATTTTACACCAAGTATCTTCAATTTTTTGAAGTTTCTACATACATCACTCTATTTGCAATCTTAATTGCAAGTACTCTCAATATATGGATACTGGTCTCGGTCGCAAGAAACCTTAATTTCTTGCAAATCAACCTAACACCACTTATATTTTAACATAAAAAATCCCAAATTTTTTCAAAAGAAAAAATTTGGGATTAAGGACTAAGTACTAAATAAAAAAAAGAACAAAGTTGCTTAGTCATAAGTTCTTACTTGCGAAAAGCAAACCAGTCAATGCCATTACCGAAACCGCTCTGCCAATTGAGGCTGGACTTGCGCTCAGCATCGCCCCACCACACACCGCACGCACTCGCACGGCTACCAAACGTACAACCCGTAGTCTCAACTACATACATGGGATTTGACCCCAAATCATAATTTAATTTGGGAAAATTTTCCCCAATTGCAAATGGCACATGCGGAGTGGTTTTTACCAAACCATTTTTCATTCCCCATGCTACAGTATTTGAATAATTTCCGCCACCTTTTGGGTAATTTAATAAGACGATTGTTTCAGTAACTACTTTTTTCTCTGACTGATATAAATCAGTAACTTTTAGCACATTGTAGTCACTCCCTGTTTGTGGTCCGCCAGACATAGCGGCTTGATTGTGGGGTATTGAATAATCCACAACCAAGTTTTCAATAAGGTGGAGACGCGCACCAATTTTCTCGACACTTTTCTGCAAGTTGTCAAACCAAACTTGATTTGATTGCAAGCTTCTCATAAAATTTTCTAACTTTTCTTTGTTATTCAAAAAATCTAAAAATTCTTGCCGAGATAAACCAAATTCCCTAGCATATTCTACCAATTGCACACCTTGGCGATTTGTAACGTGCTTAAACATTTGCTGTTGCATAACGTTAGATTTAAGCTATTGGGCTCTTTCAAAATTGAAAGTTTACCGTAGCATTTTATGTTCGTACAAAAATACAAACCCAAAATGCTACAGTAAACTTGTTTTAGCTTTGTTTACGAAGAACTTTATACTTTAGTATAATAACATAAAATATAGCCTACTGTCAAGCAAACTAAAAGCTCAAATAGAATTTGACTTGAAATAGAGATTATTAAAAAGCCTCCAAAAGGAGGCTTTTTAATTAGTCAAAATAGTTCTTGAGTCTTGCTATCTTTTCATGAGAGCGAAGCTTGTCGTGGACCTTAGCTTCAATCTGACGTATACGTTCACGAGTGACTCCGAATTCTTCTCCTACTCTCTCTAAAGTATGTTGAATACCGTCTATCAATCCATAACGCATTTCTAAAATCTTTCTTTCTTTTGGATTTAATTCTTCTAGAACTTCACGGATTTGATCTGATAGGATTCTACGTGCAGATTCTTGGTCAGGGCGAAGGATTTTATCATCTGAGATAAAGTTCTCGAGAGTAGATTTATCATCATCATCCCCTACTGGCTGCTCTAAAGAAATAGTCTCTTGAGAAATATTTTCAATAACGTGAATCTTCTCTACAGGTAGTCCCATCTCAGTAGCTATCTCTTCAGCTAAAGGTTCTCTACCTAAGTCTTGAGAAAGTCGGCGGTGAGTTTGTTTGTATTTAGAGATAGTCTCCACCATGTGGACTGGAATACGGATAGTGCGAGATTGGTCAGCTAGGGCACGAGTGATGGATTGACGAATCCACCAAGTAGCATAAGTCGAGAATTTAAAACCTTTGTTCCAGTCGAATTTCTCAACAGCTTTAAACAAGCCCAAATTACCTTCTTGAATCAAATCAAGTAAAGAAAGGTTAGCACTACGTCCTACGTATTTTTTAGCGATAGAAACAACTAAACGCAAGTTTGCACGAGCTAGTAAATTCTTTGCTTCAATATCACCTTTCTCAATTCTTTTAGCCAAATCTTTTTCTTCGTTGGCATAGATCAAAGAATATTGACCTATCTCTTTTAAATACATTTGGATAGAATCATGCGTACTGGATTTCAATAAATCTTTCACATCTTGCTCGGTGTCTAGATTCAACAAATTTCCTCCTTCTAAAACATCAATACCAGATACAGCCAGACTTTCGTACAATTCATCTAAGAATAAAATATTGTTTTCAATATCAGGGAAAGTTTTAAGAAGCTCATCATAAGTAATAAAACCTCTCTTGCGTCCTTTTTCTATCAAAGAAGCTTTTTTAGCTTCAAGCTCTTCTACTTTTTTCTCTAAAGCAGTTAACTTTTTAACTTTTTCTACAACTGGCTTATTTTCTTTTATTTTTTTATCAGCCTTAGCAACCACAGCTTTAGCTGGTTTTGCAATCTTAGCTTTTATGTCTTTTATTTTCTTTGCTACTTCTTTTACTTTGCTTGCTTTAGCAGGCTTTTTAACAACTTTAGCTATTTTTGTTTTTGGGCTTTTATTTTTAACTACAACATTTTTCTTTGAAATTGCTTTAACTTTTTTAGCAATAACTTTAGCAGGTTTTTTAACAACTTTTTTTGTTGTTTTAGGAGTACTATTCTTTTTTGTATTTGTTTTTTTATTCATCCCGTTAAATATTTTTGATTAACTTATAATTATATTACCTGTCATTATTCTTGAATTACTTTAATTTATTTATACCCGTTATGAAAATATTTAACGGGATTCATATTTTTTTTAAAAATTAAAACGACCGTTTCTAATATCTTCTATTTGTATCTTTATTAAATTAAACGATTTCAGTATTTCAGGATTATTGAGGTCATTTTTTTGCTCTTCTGCTAATTGCTCTAATTTTACTATTTTTAATTCTTTCAATAATTCCATAGCATCTTTATATATTAGACCTGTCTCTTTATTACTATAAAATTCTTCTACCTTAAAAACAAGCTCTTCTTTATTTAATTTAGAATTCTCTACTATTTTGTCGATTTTGTCATAGAGGGTAATTTCTAAATTATCTATAATCTTTTTCAGTTCGGGTTTACCCTCTTCTTTTTCTTTTTTCAAAAAAACAATTCCCACCAACCAAGCCAATATATTTCTCTCTTTATCTGTATCGCTCTTTTGATATTCTTTAACAAAAGGGTTTACTACTTCATTGTTCTTAAATATATGAACCTGTTCCTCTTTGATTTTCTCAAAATCTGATCTTAATGCATCTATTGGTATATCTGTTTTTTTGCTAATAGTGTTCAAGAAAAAATTCACATCTATATCACTTTGCAACAATAACAGATACGGTAATACTTTTTCTTTTATCAATTGCCCTATCTTTCTATTGTCTTTTGAATGCTCCGCTAAGATATTCTCTAGTATGTATTCTATGATATGAGTAGAACTTTTAATAACTTTTTTCCAATCCTCTATTCCCAATTTCAAAATCAAATCTGCTGGATCTAAACCTGTCGGCAATCGAGCTATCTTTACATCCATATCCAAACCTAAGCCTATCTTGCTAGCCCTCTCAGTAGCACGAAGTCCTGCTTCATCTCCATCAAAAGATATCACAATATTTTTTGATAACCTTCTAATGAGACCCAGATTTGAAACATTGTTATCTTTGTCTACCAAATCTCCACTAACTGCTGTTCCTGAGGTAGCTACAGTATTTCTAAAGCCAGCTTGATGAGACAACAATAAATCCATCTGTCCTTCTACCAATATTGAGAAATTATTTTTCCTTATATATTCTTTAGCTTTGTCTAGTCCGTATAAGACTGCTGATTTGCTAAAGATAGGTGTCTCGGGACTGTTTAAATACTTTGCCGGCACGATACTATTATTCTTGTTTTCATTTTCATTCTCAAAATATCTACCAGAAAAAGCAATAATTCTCTTGCTCGAATCCGCAATAGGAAACATTATTCTAGAACGAAATCTATCATATATAGATTCATCTACTTTTTTAGTTTCATCTTTTCTTTTTGCAAGTCCAGCTTTCTCAATAATCTCAAAAGAATAACCTTTTTTATGCAAAAAATTGGTTAGACTTCTCCAATCATTAAGAGCAAAACCTAAACGAAAGTCTGAGATGGTTTTGTCTTCCAAGCCTCTGGTTTTTAAATATTTTATAACTTCAGGATTTTGGTTTAAATTATTTTGAAAATAATTTGTCGCCTCTTCCATAACTTTGTACAATTGATCTCTCTCTGAATTATCCTCCACAAAGTCATTCAGACTTACATTGGCCCTCTCGGCTAAAAGTTTTAAAGCTCCTTTAAAATCCAATCCTTCGAATTCTTCTACGAAAGAAAAAATGTCTCCTCCTTTAGCGCAACCAAAACAATAATAGCTATTTCTTTCTCGAGAAATAAAAAAGGAAGGTGTCTTTTCATTATGAAAAGGACATTTCGCTTTTAAGCTATTGCCTACTTTGACAAGCGGTATATAGGAAGAGACTACTTCTTCTATTGTCAGTCTCTCCTTTATTTTTTGTACAGGAGAGTTTATCATTTATTCTACTTCTTCTACGTCTGCTTCGACGAAATTATTTTTAAAACCTGTTCCAGCTGGAATCAATCTTCCAATAATAACGTTTTCTTTTAGTCCTCTTAGGTAATCTACTCCACCTTTCACAGCGTTTTCAATCAAGACACGGTTAGTGTTTTGGAAAGAAGCAGCTGAAAGCCAACTCTTAGTTCTTAGAGAAACTTCAGTAATACCAAGCACGATAACTTCTGCTTTTGCTTCTTGTTTATCTTCTGCTACAGCTTTCAAATTCTCTTCGATGAAAGAAGTATGCTCTACAATATCTCCATTTGAGAAATTAGTCTCACCAGCGTCTTTGATTTTTCTTCTTGAGAACATTTGTCTGACGATAATCTCAGTGTGTTTTCTAGAAATAGAAGCACTTTGAAGTTCGTAAACTTTGTTGATTTCTCTGATGATATATTCTTCTACCATATCTTTACCACCGTATTTAAAGATTTCACCAATATCTGCAGAACCGTCAGTCAATAATTCTCCACAGATTACTTTGTCTCCGGCTTTAACTACTGGAATTCTGTATGTAGGGATAATGTATTCGATTTCATTAGATTTAGAACCAACAGCGTCACCTTTGATATTAGACAAAACTTTGATTGTTCTAGTTTGACCTTCTTTGTCTTGCACTTCCAAAACTTCACCGTCAGTTTGAGATACGACAGCTGGGTTCTTTGGAATTCTCTTTTCAAAAATTTCTTCAATACGAGGCAAACCTGTAGTAATGTCTGTTCCTGCAACACCTCCGGCGTGGAAAGTACGTAGAGTCAACTGTGTACCTGGTTCACCGATAGCTTGAGCTGCGATAATACCTACAGCTTCTCCAAGATCAACTAAATGGTTTCTACCTAAATCAAGACCGTAACAAACCTGACAAATACCATGAGCTGTTTTACATGACAAAGGAGATCTAACATGAGCTTCAGTAAATCCAGCTTTTTCGATAATATCAGCTTCTTCTTTAGTAATAAGGAATCCTTTCTTGTAAGCCACGTTGCCATTAGCATCTTTAAGATCAGATGCCAATACTCTACCTCTAATATTTTTTGAGAAAGAAATTTCTATTCCAGAAATATTTTCTTTACCTACAGTCTTGCCTTCTTTGGTTCCACAATCTGCTTCAGTAACAACAACATCTTGAGCAACGTCTACAAGTCTTCTAGTCAAATATCCAGCTTTTGCAGTGTTCAAAGCGGTATCAGAAGCACCTTTACGAGCACCGTGAGTTGTAACGAAATATTCGATTGGAGAAAGTCCTTCTTGGTAAGAAGGAATGATCGGGAATTCCAAAGTCTTACCTTGGTTGTTTTGGATCAAACCTTTCATACCAGTCATTTGAATAAGAGAAGTCATAGTACCTCTGGCTCCTGATGTAAACAAGTCATAAGTAGAACCATTTTTATCAAGAGTTTGTGGGAGAACTTTTTCTAATTCTTTTTTAGTACGAGTCCAGATTTCAATAATCTTTTGGTATCTTTCATTATCAGAAAGTAGACCTTCGTTCCATTGAGCACGAACTTCATCTTCTAATTTTTTACTATTTGCAATAATACCTGGTTTTTCTGGAGGAACTTTAACGTTGTCCAATCCCCAAGTAGTACCTGAGATAGTTGCGTATTTAAATCCAAATTCTTTAATCTTGTCTAGTACTGGCGGAGTCGCATCGATACCGTAGTGCATGATAAGTTCATCAACTAAGGCAGAAAGTCTCTTTTGATCCATTTCTTCATCTACATAGATAAAGTCGTTTGGTAAAATACTATTGAAAAGCAATTTACCTACTGTAGTATCAAAAATACCGTTTTCAAATTTTTTGTATTTAGCTGTATCAGTAGCTAAAACTTTGATTTTTGCACGTAGAGAAACTACGCCATATTCAAAAGCAGTTACAGCCGCATTTGGACTTGAGAAATATTTACCTTCGCCCAATTCCCCATCCACAGATTTTGTCATCCAGAAAGATCCTAAAACCATGTCTTTACTTGGGTGCACGATAGGATTACCGTTTTGTGGTTTTAACAAGTTTTTATTTGAAGCGATTAATTCTTTTGCTTCCCATTGAGCTTCTTCTGAAAGAGGTAGATATACAGCCATTTGGTCTCCGTCGAAGTCAGCGTTAAAAGCAGAACAAACAAGAGGGTGAACTTGAATAGCATTACCTTCGATCAAGATAGGATTGAAAGCTTGAATACCAAGACGGTGCAAGGTAGGAGCACGGTTAAGCAATACGTATTTGCCTTTAATCACCTCTTCTAACATTTCCCAAACTTCAGGAGTTCTCTCTTCTATCAATTTATTTGCACCTCTGATATTGAAAGCTAGTTCTGCTTGCAAGATTTTTGAAATAACAAAAGGTTTGAAAAGTTCGAGTGCCATGTGTTTTGGTAGTCCACATTGATTAAGTTTTAATCCTGGTCCAACCACGATAACAGAACGCGCAGAATAGTCTACACGTTTACCAAGCAAGTTTTGACGGAACAATCCTTGTTTTGATTTCAAGTTATCAGATAGAGATTTAAGAGGTCTTTTTTGAGATTGACTTACAGCTTGAGAATCATTTTGTTTAGCGATTGAGTTATCTATAAGAGCGTCCACTGCTTCTTGGATAATTCTTTTTTCATTTCTCAAGATAACATCTGGAGCGTTGATTTCTTTAAGTTTTCTTAGACGATTATTTCTATTTATAACTCTACGGTATAGGTCGTTTAGATCACTTGTAGCATGACGTCCACCGTCTAGCGCTACCATAGGACGTAATACTGGAGGGATAACAGGAATAACAGTTAAGAACATCCATTCAGGTCTGATATCAGCATAAAGCATAGCACGAATAAGAGAAAGTCTTTTTTGTAGTTTCTCTTTTTCTAGTGTACTTGCTTTTGAGATCATCTCTTCAGTATGAGCTTTCAATTTTGCCAAATCTAAATTCTTGAAAATAGAATAAATAGCTTCAGCTCCGATATTAGCTTCAAAACATGCTCCGTATTTTAGAGAAAAATGGTGGAAAGAAATTTCGTTCAAGACTTTTCCTTCATAGATTTCACCAATTTCTTTTTTAGTAACTGAAAGTAAATTCTTTAATTTTTCTTTTGTTTCATCGTCTGTAGAATTTTTTAATTTTGACTTGTATTCTTTTTCAAGAGATTCTATCACACTTTCTTTTTCACCATCGTGAACTTTAGTAATGATATATCCAGCAAAATAAATAACTTTTTCTAAGTCAGAAACAGAGATATTTAAAAGAATACTCATTCTTGAAGGCACACCACGCAAGAACCAAATGTGAGCTACAGGTGTAGCGAGATCGATATGACCCATTCTCTCACGGCGAACAATAGAGCGAGTTACTTCAACTCCACATTTTTCACAGATAATATCCTTGTAACGAATTCTTTTGTATTTTCCACAGTAACATTCATAGTCCTTTTCAGGTCCGAATATTTTCTCGTCGAAAAGTCCACCACGCTCACTACGACCCGTACGATAGTTGATCGTTTCAGGTTTAGTGATTTCTCCATAAGACCATTCTCTGATTTGCTCAGGACTTGCAAGCTTTAATTCTATTTTACTAAAGTCGGTTGTATTTAATGTTTTCATATTATTTTTGAAATTATTTCTTAAGATTAACATCAAGTGCAAGACCTCTCAGGTAATTTAGCATCACATTGAAAGAAGCTGGAGAGTTAGGTGGTTTAACACTTTCATTTTTAATAATTGAATCAAATGTTGAAGATCTACCTGCAATATCGTCAGATTTTATTGTTAACATTTCACGTAGAGAATATGCAGCTCCGTAACCTTCCAGTGCCCAGACTTCCATTTCTCCAAATCTTTGTCCTCCACCTTGCGCTTTACCGCCGAGAGGTTGTTGAGTGATAAGTGAGTAGGGCCCGATTGAACGCATGTGAATCTTGTCTTCTACCATGTGGTGAAGTTTCAACATATACATATAACCGATAGCAACGTCTTGATTAAAGGCTTCACCTGTTCTACCGTCGAACAAAGTCACTCTTCCGTTTTGAGGGAAACCAGCTTCTTTTAATTCTGCTTCGACTTCTTCTGCTTTCGCTCCTAAGAAAGGAGGGATGATAGCTTGGTAACCTAAAGTATTAGCAGCTAATCCTAAATGGATTTCTAGAATTTGACCCAAGTTCATACGAGAAGGAACACCGAGTGGTGAAAGGATAATATCTACTGGGGTACCGTCTGCCATGTATGGCATATCTTCTTCTGGTAAGATTGTTGAAATAACACCTTTGTTTCCGTGACGTCCTGAGAGTTTGTCTCCAACTGAAATATTTCTAACTTGAGCTACTTCAATAACTATTTTCTTGATAATACCAGCTTCGAGTTGATGACCCATTTCACGTGAGAAAATCTTGATACCGATAATACGTCCACGCTTGCCGTGCTCCATACGTAGTGAAGTATCTTTTACATCACGAGCTTTATCAGCAAAGATAGAACGCAATAGTCTTTCTTCTGGAGTTAGTTCAGTCTCACCTTTTGGTGTGATTTTACCTACCAAGATATCATTCTCTCTAACTTCTGCTCCAATACGAATAACACCATCTTCATCAAGATCTTTTAGTTTCAATTCTCCAACGTTTGGGATATCACGAGTTGTGACTTCAGCTCCGAGTTTAGTATCACGAACAACACATGTAAATTCTTCTACATAGATACTTGTAAATTTACTATTCTTCACTAATCTTTCAGATACGATAATCGCGTCTTCGTAGTTAGAACCACTCCATGACAAGAAAGCCACAAAGATATTTTGTCCGATTGAGATTTGACCTCCGACACTACTTGAAGTATCAGCTAAGACATCACCTTTTTTAACTTTTTGACTAATATTCACAACTGGACGTTGATGAAATACAGAGAAGTTGTTGTTTCTGAGGTAATTAATAAGTTCGTAAGTTTTGTCATTTTTACCTTTAACAACTATTTTTCTTGCATCTACATATGATACAGTACCGTCTTCTTCTGCGTAGATTAATCTACCTCCATCACGAGCCGCCAAATCTTCTACACCAGTCGCTACCAATGGAGCTTCAGGTAAGACACAAGGCACAGCTTGTTTCTGCATGTTTGATCCCATCAATGCACGGTTGGCGTCGTTGTGTTCCAAGAAAGGAATCATAGAAGTTGCGATTGAGAAAGCTTGGTTTGTAGCTACGTCAATAAAATCAACTTCGTCTTTTGAGATTTCACCTGGTTCTGTTTTAATACGAGCAGCTACTTTTGGAGCAGTGATTTTACCGTTTTCGTCATAAGGAATACCAGCGTGAGCAATGTTGTATTTCTCTTCTTCAAGAGCATTCAAGTACACTATTTCTCCTGTGATTTTACCAGCCTTTACTTTGATATAAGGAGTTTCGATTATTCCGAAATCGTTGATCTTTGCATATGTAGCCAAGTGCAAAATAAGACCGATGTTTGGACCTTCTGGTGTGTGAATAGGACAGACTCTTCCGTAGTGACTTGGGTGCACGTCACGCACTTCTAGACCTGCACGTTCACGAGTTAAACCTCCGGGCCCAAGAGCTGACAGGGTACGCAAATGTTCCATTTCGTATAGGATATTTTCTTGACCCATGAATTGAGAAAGCTGGTTTGTAGTAAAGAATTCTTTAACACGAGCTTGTAGAGGTCTTTGGTTGATTATGTGTATCGGTAAAGCGGTATCAATATCAATAATAGACATTCTGTCTTGAATATTTCTCTTGATTTGCATCATACCTGTGCGGATTTTTTGTTGTAGCATTTCTCCCACAAAACGCACTCTTCTTTGACCCAAATGATCTATGTCGTCTGACTTAGCTTGAGGATCATTATTTAATTCAATGATATTTTTGAGGATAGTTACTAAGTCGTCTTGATCAATAGTTCTTTTTTCTAAGTCTTTTTCATTCATTGACTTCTCAAAACGTTTATTGAAACGGTAACGTCCCACAGGAGAAAGGTCATAACGCTCTTTAGTAAATAAAGAATCGATAAATTCACGAGCATTTTCTGGACTCGCCATATCCCCGTCTCTTAATCTCTTGTAGATTTCGATATAGTTTTCTTCTTTAGTTTTGATACCATCTTTAGCAATACATTCTCCAATAGTTTTAGCAAAAATTTCTTTATCAGAAAAAGCTTTCACGATACTTTCATTAGAGTCCAATCCTAATGCACGCAATAAAACAGTAGCTGGGAATTTTCTCTTTTTATCGATTCTCACATATATAGCTCCGTCTGCTTCTGCTTCGATTTCTATCCAAACTCCACGAGCTGGAATTATTTTCGCTCCAAAGTATCTCTTGCCTTTACTTTCTGATTCTGTGAAAAATACTCCGAAACTTCTCGCCAATTGTGGAACGATAACACGCTCAACACCGTTGATGATAAAAGTTCCATGATTTGTCATCATAGGAATATCTGACATGAAAATTTCTTGTTCTTTTACAGAACCAAGAATTTTATTTGTTAGTTTTACCTTAGCCTTTAATTGACCTTGGTAAGAAACTTTATTTAACTTACAGTTGTTTTCATCTTTTGCTGATGAAGAAAGAGAAAAAGAAGTAAATTCTAATTCAAACTTTTTACCTGAATAATCAGATATTGGAGAGAATTCTTTGAATACTTCTTTGATACCAGTCTCTACTAACCATTCGAAAGACTTGGTTTGCGCTTCTATTAAATTTGGGAAAGGGACCAATGGCTCCTTATATCTGGCAAAATACTTTTTTGGACGTTGTGAATCTTTTTGCATAAAAAATAATTATCTAATAAAAATAGCATTCCTTAGACAAATTTTTAAAGACATTAAAGACCTTTAAACACTTAGTCAAAATAAAAAATAAATAAAAAGCTAATAATCTTCTTATTTATACAATATTCAATTTCGGATACTATTAAAAACCAATTAAAGCTTATAATATAATGGAGATTGCATCCGATACTCAATCATTCAATCTAAAGTAACCTTAACATAAAACCAAAAAAAATGCAAATAAAAATGCCAACGTTTGAAATGTCGGCATTTATGTTTTATTACCATATATTTAAGTATTGAGTTTTTTTATCATATGGGAGACAAAAAGCAGAAACAGGCACTAGTCCATCAGGGTTGCCAAGTAGTATATCATGATTGCGCCACTCTTTCATTGCGGATTTATAAACAATAATTGCTGTAGTATTGTAAAAAATGGCAAAACAAGGCAAATCTGGAAGATTTTTTAAATTTATTTCTTTCTTAAAAATACTAGAGAAATATTTAAAATCTGTTAAATTAAAATTATTCTTCAAAAGATTTTCATTCCCAGATACAATCTTTTGAGTTTGAGAAATAATTTTTTGTATTTCTTTCTTTGAAGAATTTTTGTAATAGCTTTCCAATTTTACTACTAACAAATCAATCTTATTTAACACATCAATAATCTTACCCCACGTATAGGAGCTCAAATTTTTGAAATATTTATCAAGAAATTTATATTCTTGATCAAATTTTTCAACCTGATAAGTAACTCTCTGTATATCCTCTGTTGCCCAATTTTCAAAGTAATCTTTTAGGTTTTCATATCCTAAATTAATATCTTTTAATATCTCAAGAATATTCTTTAAATCTTCTTCAGAAAAATTATGATTTTTATAATGTTTGCTAACAACGATATTTTTATTTTTTAGTTTCTTTAAAACATCAAAGATTTTATCAAGATATTCCTGTTGATTAACTTCTGATAAATAAGACTTTAAAACACTAACTAGCAACTGACGGTCCTGTGCTTTCATTTTTATATTTTTTAATGTAAAGAAAAATGTTCAAATACACTCTACAATAAAAAATTACAAAAAACAATACTAATAAAAAGTTTTTTAAATTGACTTCTATTTTTTATAGTCTTACACCTCTTTTAAAATCTAATGTTAACTTTCAAGAGAATAAAAAAAACAGGCTTTACAGCCTGTTAAACTTCTACGATAAAAACTTTAATGTTTTTAATCATGAAAGGATAAAGAATCTTTAAATCAGAATTATACATACGAATACATCCATCCGTAGGTTCTAACTCATCTTTAGAGCTTCCATGAAATCCTATTCCACGGTTGATATTATGTGCATCAACTGCATCAAATCCCACAAAAGCTACACCTAAGTTAATATATCCAACTCTAGTCATTACAGCATCAAGCTCATTACTAGCAATTTTGATTCTTACTCCTTTTACTCTACTGTTTCCGATTAAAAAATAATCGCTTTTATTGGTCACTGGAGTCTTGTTATCTTTCCCAAGATTTACAGCTAATGTGACTTGAGCTCTATTGTGTTTAAATTTTGAATAAAATGTAGCTTTTTTGTTTTTTTTGTTTACTAAAATTTTTTGCAAACTAAAACCAGCCTCCATTTTTTCTACAAATTTTTTTAATTTATTTGTACTAGGTATAGGATTATCAAAAGTCCCATTTATTACAAAAGTGTTTTGTGAGTCCATGTTTTTATTTAATTGGTCATCACAAAAGCCAAAAGCTTCTCTGAAAACCAATCAAATTGAATATTAAAGAGCAGTACTATTTCGAATACAATAGCATTAAATTATGATTTTGTCTAGAGTTGTCTATTTGCTAGACTCCTTTCCCTTTTTTATTAGACTCTTTTGAGCCTTTTATGATTTCATGCTAACTTTTAAGAGAAATAAAAAAAGACCTAAGATTCGTGAGAATCTTAGGCTCAATTATTTTATAAACTTTATAAACCAAATGGCATAGAAAGGTTATCAGATTGTTGTAACAAACACCCACACTCAGTACAGTTAGTAATTTGATCATAAGCTTCCATGTCTTTTTTAATGGCGTCGAGATCCATTTCACGTCTTGGTTCTTCTTTCATGCTAAAATAATTAAATGGCCGAGGAGTAGTATCGTTCATTTTTTCTACTAAAGCTTGAGCAGTAGCAGGAGCTTGGGCTATTTCTATAGCACTCTTTTCTTGAAAACAATGAGTGCACAATTTTTCTGCCATGATTTGGTGTTTTTTGTGTTTGGTAAAATACTATTTCTCGATAATAAAAACATATTTCACAAACAATTGCAAACCTTAAAGGCCTTTCCCTTTTTTCTTCCACTCTTCTATATCTTTATGATTCCCTGAGAGTAGAACTTTTGGAACTTTATAATTTTTATTATTCCATTTCAAAATCTCAGGTCTGGTATATATCTCACTACTTGAAATTCTCTCTTCTTCCAAAGATTCAAATTTACCTAACACACCAGGTATTTGACGAGAAATACTATCTATTAAAATCATAGACGGTAATTCGCCTCCAGTTAACACATAATCCCCTATCGATATCTTTGTAGTTTTTAAAATTTTATCTACCCGAGCATCGATACCTTCATATCTACCAGAAATCAAAATAATATCCGTATATTTTTTAGCAGACTTTTTTGCAAAATCTGTAGTGAATTTTGTCGCTGTTGGCACAAAATTTATTATTAAAACTTTACTCTGATTTTTATCTTTATTTTTCTTATTTATATTTTTTAGAGCTTTTTCTACTGCTAGCAGTACTGGTTCGGCTCGCATGACCATACCAGGGCCTCCTCCATAAGGTCTATCATCAACAGGTCGATAACCTGTATCTTTTTTATTTTTATTCTTAACAAAATCTCTTGGGTTGTAAAAAGCGACTTTGATTAGTTTGGATTCTACAGCTCTCGCCAAAATAGACTCATTTAAATATGAGGTGAACATTTCTGGAAATATGCTAATAATGTGGAATGTTGTCATAAATATTGCTTGCCCGTCCGAAGCTTTAGCGAAGGCGGGTAATTATATGAAATCTCATAATTTGATAATAACATAAAATAAAAACTCCCCGTAGAATTTCTTTGGGGAGCTTTTATTTTTAAAATTTATATTCCTTTTAAATCCTCCATAGCCTGATCAACAGTCTTTAGGGTTGGAGCGCTGTAAGTCTTTTCGCTTCCTTCAGGCTCATTTATCTTTAGATTTACACGAGCATTGTTTTTCATGCCGATAATTCTAAGAAGAGTTCTGATTGCTTTAGCGGTATTTCCCATTCTTCCTATTATTTTACCCATATCTGCTGGGTTAACACTAAGAGAAATAAGAACTCCCATCTCATCGACAGTACGATCGATTTTTACATCATTCGGATTGTCTACAAGAGCTTTTACTACGTATTCTAGAAATTGACTATCGTTATCCATCATAATTGTAGAGCTAAATATTTGTAATCAAATGCAGTGTTCCGACCCAAGTGTAAAGTACTTGAACTGCTTAGTATATTATATAGAATTATTTTTTTGCTTTCAACTCTTTTCTCTTCTCTGTAGATTTCTTCTTTGGTAAAACATTCATTTTTTTACCTGGAATAACTTTTTGGTGAATTAGTGAGTTGTGAACAGTATCAGAAAGTTGAGCGCCATTAGCTACCCAGAACTTGATTCTATCCGCATTAAAAATAGTCTCTCCACTCTTAGGATTGTAAGATCCAACTACTTCTAAAAACTTTCCGCTTTTAGTCGCGTTCTTTGAATCCGTTAAAACGACTCTAAATGAAGGGTCATTTTTTCTACCTATTCTTTGTAATCTTATTTTAAGCATAGGAGTAGTCTAACATAAAATAATAAAAAGGCAAATTATTTTGGATTAACCAGAAATTGTATAGCTTCCCTTCTTTTTTACAGCACCTTGTGTTTTGTAAGAACCAGTAGATTCGTATGATGCATTTGTTTTGTAAGAAGCATTAGACTTGTAAGATGAAGTCGTATTGTAGGCGCCGTTTACAGTGTAAGAAGCTGGAGTTTTGTATGAGGCAGTTGTTGTGTAAGAAGCGTTTGTATTATACGCACCAGTTGTTTGGTATGAACCTGGAGTTGTGTATGAACCAGTTGTAGTATAGGCACCAGTTGTGTTGTACGCAGAGTTAGTATTGTACGCTCCATTCGTTGCATATGAACCATTTGAATAATATGCTGCGTTACTATTGTATGCTGCATTAGTGTTGTAAGATCCATTGGTTAAG
This sequence comes from Minisyncoccota bacterium, assembly GCA_041675085.1. Lineage (GTDB taxonomy): Bacteria > Patescibacteriota > Minisyncoccia > Phycocordibacterales > UBA9973 > UBA9973. The sequence continues at coordinate 36 of JBAYUN010000007.1, read as the reverse complement.
TATGATGCGTTTGTATTGTACGCTGCGTTTGTTAAG
>JBAYUN010000006.1:0-54850 GCA_041675085.1 Minisyncoccota bacterium | reverse complement strand
TCTAAAGAGACTGCAAGACTTGGAGGCATTGGTCAATGGATTCGAATCTGTAGAGAAGTCATATGCCCTAGCTGCCGGACGTGAAGTCAGAGTATTCGTAACTCCAGAGAAGATCACCGACGTAGAAGCCAAGCTTATGGCTCGCGAAATAGCTCAAAAAATAGAACAAGAGCTAAAATACCCAGGTGAAATAAAGGTTACAATGATCCGTGAGACAAGGATTATCGAATACGCTAGATAAAAATAATTAAATTATAAAAAAATTAATCAAAAAACTCCTAATTTTAGGAGTTTTTTGATTTTTAGCTCAAAATTTTAAACAATAGAAAATATAAAAGTCAATTTATTATATATTGCTCTTAAAAATGCATTATTATATAATAAGGGGGTAGAATTTATAAGGGTTTTAAAGGGTCGAATTTTCTTCTCTAAATTTTTAGACAAGAAATCAAGATTATAAGTTTAAATTAAACTATAAACATATGAACAAACAAGCATTAGCTGAAATGGTACAAGGTAAATTAGGAGGTACTAAAGTGCAAGCAGAAGAAGTTGTAGACGGAATCTTTGGAGCTATCATCGACACAATGAAAAAAGGTGGCGAAGTTTCAATCGCAGGTTTCGGAATCTTCTCTGTAAAAGGACGTGCTGCAAGAATGGCTCGCAATCCAAAGACTGGAGAGCAAGTTAAAGTTGCTGCAAAGAAAGTTCCAAAATTCAGACCAGCAAAAGGTTTGAAGGATGCAGTAGAATAATATTCTATATTTAAAAAGCCCTCAGAAATGAGGGTTTTTTATTTTGCATATTTTGAGAAATAAAAAAGGCCAGAATATCAAAAGATATCCCGACCAATTCCCATTACGAATAAAATTCAAAACTTCCACTTTTGGAAGCTATTCTTAAATTTTAATTAAAATTAATTTTCACGATTTTTTTAGTAGGATAACCCTCAATATAAAGACCATATTGTCCTGAAGGTAAATCTTCTAGCCAAATCGCTTCATCAGATTGAAGGGTTAATTCCCTTACAACTTGTCCACTCATTGAGACTATATATCCTTTTTTAGGAATATTGTCTCCAAAGAATGGAGTAAAAGAACCTTGTCCAATCAAGTTACGAGTTAACTTAAAATCTCCTTTTACAAGAAGAGCTGAAAGCTCGTTTCCATATAACTTGACCTGACCATCGTCATTGTCCAATCTTAAAGAAAAAATTAAGTATTGCTTTTCTGTGGCGATACTCTCTTCTTGAAGATGTGTTTCTCCAAAAAATTTATCATTTTTCAATGTAACTGGAAATTTTTTGTACTCTCCATGGATTATTGAGTCAGTATCGTCGTCAATAGTAGAGAAATAGCTCTCTTCTAAGTTTGTGACAAAGCCTTCTGTATTAGAAACAGAAACTTCTGTCTTCAAGTCGGAATTCTTTACTTTCCAACTTAGACTAATTTCCAGATCCGGAGCAAGTAGAGTTAAAGGTTCGGTCTGCTGAACTTGACCAGTTGAGTCTACAAAAACAGCTTTAAAGTAATATTCTTCATTTTCCCTCAAAAATAATTCAGAAGGATGTATAAGTTCAATTCCTTTATCTGTTAATTTGGCTGGCAAGCACCAGTCTCCATTTACACATAGATATATCTCATAATTTTCATCTAACGACTTTCCTGCGGGCAAGGGTATAGCAATATCCCAATCTCCGATTTGAAAATCATAAGGAATAATTTTTTTCTCCATTTTATCGATCTGCCCAAAAGCAGAATTAGAGACAGAAAATGAAACAACATAAATAACTACAAAGAAAAACAACTTTTTCATAATAAATTAATTTTAAATTTTAAAAGAAAATTTTTTGAGAACGAGTGTTCTCATATCCAATATAACTATAACTTACCAAATACTAACTGTCAAATATAATATCAACACAATTAAAAAATCCAGCAAATTAAGCATTTACTGGATTTTCAAAAATTTGTTTCTTTTTTGCAAGTAGTGCAATTACTAAGTGCAGAATAAAGAGAATTACAGGAGCAAAAAAATCTGTGGTGTTTGAATTTTTTAAAAAAACACTTATTATCAAAAGTAAATAAGCAATACTACACATCCACCAAGAAAGTGGATTTTCTGAATCTCTTTTAAACCAAACTCCTTTAATGGTTGGAACAAAAGAAAAAATATATGCAATACAAATTATGATATTGGCTAAAATGACGTTTTTTGTAATAAAACCCATTATAATAGAAACAAAGCCGATGGAAAAAAATAACCAATCTTTCGAATTAAAAAAAGGAAACTTTTTTAAGTGTACTCCATAAAATAAAATGAAAATACACAAAATAGAATCTATTATAAAAACTAAAGATAGAAGTAAGCTATCAGTCATAAAACTAAAAGTTACACAATTAATAACAGAAAGAAGACTCCACAAACTCCAGCTAACAGATTTTGGCTCAGAATCGCCTTTTATCATTTGGAGTAAATATATATAATATCCCAAAATGTTAAAAGAAGACCCAAAAAGACTTAAAAAATAATAACTTTCCAAAATAAAAAATTTTTAAGGTGCATAAATACATATCACCATCAATATATACCTTAATTTATGTAAAAGCAAACAATCTAATTGTTCACCTTGGGCCGATATTGTATCGCTTCTAAGATATGATTTTTATTTATTTCTATTTCCCCTTCTAGGTCGGCTATAGTTCGAGCTATTTTTATGACTCTATGATACGCTCTCGCCGATAGGGATAATGACTCCGCACTAGAATCGAGCAAATCTCTAACCTCAGGAGAAAGAGAAATCATATTCGATAAATCTTTGACGTTCATTTCACTATTGGAATTCAATTTACGATTAAATTTCTCAAATCTTTCTTTTTGAATACGGCGTGCAGTTTTGACTCTCTCTTTAATAACTTCACTACTCTCGCCGTCTCCACCGCCGGCTAGTTTTTTGTAATCAATATTCCCTACCGATACCCAGATATCAATACGATCCATAATAGGACCCGAGAGTTTTCTCTTGTATCTATCCAAGTCCATTGGTTTACAGATACAAACTTTATTCTTTGAGCCCGCATTCCCACAAGGGCAAGGATTCATAGCTGCGACTAGGATAAAATTTGAAGGGAAAATGGCGCTACCGCGGGCTCGTGAAATAGATACGATATTGTCTTCGAGCGGTTGACGCAAACTCTCGATAACTCTTTTTTCAAATTCTGGAAATTCGTCGAGGAATAAAACTCCGCGATGAGCGAGAGTGACTTCGCCTGGTTTTGGTATAGTACCTCCTCCGATAAGCGAGACATATGACGAAGTATGATGAGGCGCACGAAAAGGCGGACTGACTACTAGCTCGCCCCGATTTGCCCCGATGACTGAATGTATCCCTGTAATTTCTAGGATTTCCTCGATAGACAAGTCAGGCAACAATCCCGAGAAAGCTCGAGCGAGCATAGTCTTACCAGTACCCGGAGGTCCGTACATAGCGATATTGTGTCCACCGGCAGCCGCTATCTCGAGTCCCCTTTTCGCTCCTTCTTGCCCTCGAATATCGGCAAAGTCAGAATCCTTTTTTTCTTTTACATAAGACACTTCTGTTAAGGGTTGTATTTGGATTTTGCTTGTTTGTATATCTCCCTCTTTAGAATTCTCTTTCAATAAATCCAAATGCTCGACTACTTGTTTGAGGCTACTAGCCCCAAAAATATTAATACCTTGGACTAGGGCTGCCTCAACTGCATTTTCTTTGGGTAGATATACCTCAACAAAGCCCATCTTCTTAGCCATCTCGACGAGTGGCAAAGCACCCTTTATACTACGTAAAGTCCCGTCGAGTCCGAGCTCGCCGAGAAATATTCTTTTTTCAGGATTGAATTTGATATCTCCCGAGGACAACATATAGGCCAAAGCTATGGCGAGGTCAAAAAACGGCCCTTCTTTTTTAAGGTCCGCTGGAGACAAAGAAACTACAATTTTTTTATTTTCAGATTTTGGAGATTTATAACCTGAGTTTTTGATAGCTGAACTAACGCGGTCTTTGGATTCATCGACAGCTTTATCAGGCAAGCCTACAATATTAAAAGAATGAAGACCTCGAGACAAGTCTATCTCTATTGCGACTATCACTCCTTGAAGGAGGTTTACTTGTGCTGAATAAACTTTGGCAAAGCTCATATAATTTCACAATATAAACAAAAAAATAACCCAAAAGGGTTATTTTTTTAAATTCTCTAATTTTTCTAAAACAGAATTCAAACGACTCTGTAGTACTTCCAAGATTGAACTGCGAGATTCAAAATCTTCGAAACGATCAGCCATATCATTCGGATCAGATTCAGTCTCAGCGTTAATCATGGGTACAGCTTGCCATTTTTTGGTCTGCTCGTCGTACACACCAATATCTTTTAATTCAGAAATCAAAAGATCTCGCTCTTTTTCTAATTCATCTTTCATATTTTTATTGTCGTCTAACATACTAGAATGATATCATTTTAAAAAACAATAGTAAACTAATTTTATCTTTTTACTCTACTACTATTCACCCGCAATATTACTTCTCGAGTTGTGGCTTCAGTATTCGTGATAACTACTGAGCTTTCGTCGACATACACATACATAAAGACTATCTTACCTGTATCGTCGTATAGAATACGAGCGTTTTTGTTCTGAACTACGCCGTCGACAAAGTTTTTAGTCAAAAGATAACTAGTATCAGCAAATATGTCTACTCCAAAGAAACCATGCAAATCCGTAAACATCTTGTTTTCCCAAGCTCGCATTTGCGTGAAAACATCAGCAAAAGAATTCACCTTGAGCAAGATAAACAAATCCGTACCTTTTGGATAAATAGAATTCACTTCTTTTGGAGCTGTAGGTTCTGCGGGTTTAGTCTCAACTGGTACGACTTCAGACTCGACAGGTTTAACCTTGGCAACAGCTAAATACGTAATACCTTGATTGGAATCAATTTTCTCATTCTTTGAGACTTCAGTCATACTAAATATCTCTTCTTCTGTATAAATATCAGAGATAGATACTCCTTTGGCAGTAGACTCTATAGATATTTTCGCTATTTGTTCATTGGTATATTTCTCTTTCAAAACTTCATTCAAGACGCTTAGTCCTATCTTACGACGAGCTTCAGCTATTTCTTGATTCTTATCCCAAGGTCTTTCAGTAGAATAAGTACCTATGATTTGAATTTTAGAAGTATCAAAAGAAACAGTATCCAAGAAATACCCTATTAACTCTTTGGCTTTATTTTTAGCCTCAATATCTACGAATTCTGTAGTTCCTGTTTTAAAGAATGAAGTTGTAGACAATGTAATATAATCATCAAGCAGTTTCTTTTCTGCATTTGGATCTTCTTCTGGTTCTACGATCTCGGTATTTTCTGTATCAGAGACTGTATTACCATGCTTAATAACACCAAATAAGAAATTCTCATTAAATAAATCACTAGTACCAATAAAACTCGACTGGATTAGAGACAAGAATTTATTAAATCCGACAGTCTTTTTGTTGTCCAAAAAGTACAATCCTTCTACTACGTTGATATCCCTATCCCCTTCTAAGACGATAGAACGTACAGCAGTCACGATATTGTCTTTGTTTTTACCAGTAATATCGATAACTTGGCTCGATTCATGAAAGATAAGTGGAGTGAATTTACTTTTTACAAAGAAGCTATTGATATCTTCTTTCAAGAAAACATACCCCACAACGCCACCTCCAATAATAAGAAATATTAGAGCTAGCACTAGATAAACCTTATTCCTCCTAGAATACACAGCAATAATATTTTTTTCATTTTCTTTATCTTCTTGTTCGTGGATTATTTTTTTAACAAAGCCGTCTTTGTTATTCTGAATCGCCAAAGACATATCTTCGGCAAGAGTGTGGATTGTTTTATTGGGTGTTTTGTTTGGTTGATTAATAGGATCCATATTTTTAAAACCAAATAGCTAATTATGAACTTTTAGGTTTAAAGAAATCTTTATCGGCTTCTTTAATAGACAAACCGATTTTACCTCTCTCTTTATCTACTGATATCACTCTGATTGGCACGATCATTCCTTCTTTTATTATATCAGCAACTCTTTCAATACGGAAAGGTGCTAACTCAGAAATATGCACGAGCCCATCAGTAAAATCATTCAATCTCACAAAAGCTCCAAAATCAGCAAGCTTTACGACTTCACCTTTCAATAATTCCCCTTCTTTAAATTCATGAGTCATATCCTCTACTATTTTCTTAGCCATGATTGTACTCTCACCTACTCCAGTAAAGTATACAGTTCCGTCATCCTCGATAGTTATCTCGGCTCCGGTTCTCTCTTTGATATCTTTTATAGTTTTACCTCCTCCTCCGATGACTAGACCTATCTTGTCTGGATTAATTTTGATAGTTAATATTTTTGGTGCATTCGGAGAAATATCTGCTCTCGGTTCTTTTATTTCTTTTTCAATAGTTTCCAAAATAGTATGACGAGCAGTGCGAGCTTGGAATAATGCTTCGCTTAGAATTTTTATCGGTACACCTTCGACTTTAACATCGAGTTGAATAGCAGTCACTCCATTTTTTGTTCCTGCAACTTTGAAATCCATATCTCCATGATGATCTTCTGGTCCTTGGATATCTGTAAGAATTTTGTAAGCATCATCTGACTCGTACATGAGTCCCATAGCAATACCCGCGACAGGGGCGAGTATCGGTACTCCCGCATCCATGAGAGCGAGAGTCGAAGCACAGATAGAAGCTTGAGAAGTCGAACCGTTCGAAGCAGTAGATTCAGAAACGATACGGATAGTGTACGGGAAATTTTCAACATCAGGTAAAACCATTAGTAATGCTTTTTCAGCGAGTGCTCCATGACCAACTTCGCGGCGATTTGTATTTCCAAATCTTCCGACTTCACCACTTGAGAATGGAGGAAAGTTGTAATGATGCATAAATCTTTTTTCGACTCGAGCTTGCATTCCGTCTACTAGATTTTTATCTTCAGGTCCACCGAGAGTAAGTACAGAAAGTACATGAGTTCCTCCACGATAAAATATTCCCGAGCCGTGAAGAATACTAGAGAGACCTCCTGCTTGAGCGTAGAGATCTCGGACTTCGTCCATCTTCCGTCCGTCGGCTCTCTTGTTTTCTTTTACAGCTTTGTCATGCAAAATTTTATTTTCTGTTTCATCAAACAGATTATCTTCTTCCAAGAAATCATTTTTCTCAGGATCATTTTCTTTGTAAAAATCTTTAAACATTTTATTCCATTCTGAGTGAAGAGCATCTATTTCTTTTTTTCCTGCTCCAGAAAAAATAGCCGCCTCCATGCGAGGTAAAATATTTTTATTAAATAAATCCAAAGAGCGAGGATCTAAATCTCCGAAAGTGATAACTCTTTTTTCAGCTCCGATTTCTTTGATAATTTCTTTTTGGAAATTTTCTAGTTTAGTGATTTCCAAACTTGCAGACTCGAGAGCAGAAGATAATTCAGATTCATCGACTTGGCGAGCAGAAGCTTCGATCATATTTACCGCTCCGTTTTTTCCGCAGACAGTCAGGTCGTATTTATATTTTGAATTCTCTCCTCTTAGATTTTGAGATGGATTAATTTTCAAAGTATCATCATCGTACTTGCCGATACGCACCGCACCGACTGGTCCCGCCCATGGGATATTGGAAACTCCGAGAGCTAGTGAAGCCGCATTGATAGCGAGGATAGTCGGATCATTATCATCGACTGCGACAACGCTCACTATCACCTGCACAGCATGACGAATTCGTGAATCAAAAAGTGGACGCAAAGTTCTATCAATAACACGAGAACCTAGGATAGCATCCTCAGATGGACGACCTTCTCTTCTCTGATATTTCGAACCCAAGATTTTACCAGAAGCATAAAACTTCTCGACGTAGTCGACGGTGAGATTAAAAAATCCTAAGCCTGATTGAGAGTCGCGACTCATACAAGCTGTAGCGAGTACGATAGTCTCGCCGTACTTTAACATAACGGACCCATGAGCTTGATCAGCCAAGTCCGTAAAGATAGCTGTCATAGTCTTGCCTCCAATTTCTAAACTATATTCTTTTTTTTGCATGTTATTCTTCCCGTGATTAACACGGATAGTTCATGTTCAAACTACAGTATTGTTCTGCTACATTTTGTAGAACATTACCTTGTGTTTGAACACAAACCGATTAACTTATAAAGTTTTCTTTTTTCAAAAGAAATTATGTTCATATTACCATTTCGAGACCTAAAAGTAAAAAACAAAAAGCTATTAAATTTTTAAGAGTCGTGGGTCCCCTGGACTTTTGTCTCCGAGGGCGAAGGCTCAAAAAATTTAATAGCTTTTTACATTTGTGCTCACAAATTTATGTTACACACAGATATACTCTAGATAGTCGATATGATGTTACACAAGCTGTGTAACATATATAAACTAAGAATGTTTGGTACCTATTAGATACTTGCGAGGGTTATCGGACAAATCTAAAAAGTCATCGGACACTTCCCGGAGATTACCAGAAGTAGATTGTCCGAAAGAAACCACTTCGACTTGCACACCCATAGTCTGTAAATATTCAACTAGTGGTATATAGTCTCCATCTCCAGAGATGATTACTACCGAGTCGAGTCGAGGTGCCATCTTGATAGCGTCGACAGTCAGTCCTACGTCCCAGTCCCCCTTCTTTGTACCTGTGTGAAACACTTGTAAATCTTTAGTCTTGGTTTCGATACCAAGTTTCTCAAGAGCTCCAAAAAAGTTCTTCTCATCTCCAGCCTCCGTAGAGATAACATAAGCCACAGCTCGGACGAGTTTGCGTCCGGCAACTGCCTCTTTCAAAACCGCTCCAAAGTTCAACCTCGCTTTATATAAATGTCTCGCAGAGTGATATAGATTTTGTGCATCTATAAAAACTCCAACTCTTTGTTCTTTATGTTTAATTATTGTCATAAAATTGTGTTACTTAAAAATCATATTTACAAACTCAAAATAATTTGACCACGTCTCGCCCCGCCCGTAGCCTTCGCAAAGGAGGGTGTTTAATTATTGTCATGTGTATTTATTATAAAAAAATTATGTAAATTATCATTATTAAAAAATCGACCTGTCTCTAGTATATCACCAGAACTCAAATAAAATAAAAATGGAAGTCTCGTTGATAGAAACTTCCATTTAGTTTTGGACTTTTAATTAGACTCTTATACAACTAAAGTCACAAATTCCTTGCCGATATTTATTCTCCACTCTCCGTTAATGAACACACAAACTCCTCCAAATAATTTATGATTTTTATTTTTCTTGTTTTCAGTGTTTATAAAACTTTGCAATGCTAAATTTTTAGCTTTAGTATAAGTTTCTTTGTCTCTATCATTTTCATCTTTAGTTTCAAAAATACCAATCCTACCATCAGAAAATTCTACAACATAGTCAGGATAAAAAGTATGTACCTCATTTTGAAATTCATATTTAATTCCAAAATAATCTCTTCTCATTTCGCCATTTTTGTACCACCAATTTACATCCACAAGAGACTCAAGATATTTTTCAAATTCTTTTTCTGGGTTAGATCTATTTTTAGAAAGATAGCAAGGCTGTAAAATAAATTTTTTATATTCTCTTATTTCCTCATCGACTGCTTTATTAAAATAATCTTTTTCTAATATTTCAAATCCTTGAATCAGATGTTCAGTATCTTCTTTTGCTTTTTTTGATCTAACCAAAGAATAGACTTGTACAGCTTCTAAAAATATTGGTTTTATTTTATTTTTATTTAAAAGTAAAAATGACTGAGAACTAAGAGTGCCGTTATTAATTATTTCTTCACCAAATAATTCACGACAAGATAAAAACCATGCAGTGTTCATTGCTGGCACTGAGCGGGCGATATTGGTAAAAGGAGCCATCATACTTTTAAAAAAACTACGAGAGATAAACTCAATTTGTCTTTCATTTATTTTAAGCAATTGAATGTCTTCATCGTCATCTTCAAAAATATTTTTATAGTTATCAACTTCTTGAATATCAAGCACTAAGTCTTTTATCACGTTATGAAAAATTGATTCAGTATCAAACTCCCAACCCAACTCCGACTCTATACTTGGTTTAATTTTTTTAAGTTTAGTAATATTATTTTTAGAATCTCCTTGTTTTAAATCTAATCTATTTATCAAGGTATCTAACAAAATTTTTCTAAAATCAGATTTTATGTCTTGATAATCGGCACGCTCTTTATAAAAAGAAGTTAAATTTATAGAATTATATTTATCTGATCTTTTAGCTGGCTGGTCGCCAAGTATTTTCGGACTATAGCTCTCAATATCAAAACTCGCACTACTTGTATTAGTATATACATAAGCTTTATTAAGAGCTTCAATCTCATAATGTTTTTGTTCAGGCATACGAAGTATTCTTCCAAGTACTTGTATATTAAATACTTCACTCTCACTTTCCCTGAACTTAAGTAATATCTGTGCACGAGGACAATCCCAACCAGTATCTATGACTTGTTTAAAAATAAGATATTCTTGTGGTGCCGTATTATCTGAGATTTTCTCTAAATTTCTGTCTATTTTATTTTCATCATCAAGCCACACAGACAGCTTATCATCACCAAGATTTACTCCTTTTGTATTTTTTAATTGTTCTAAAACAACAGATTTAACAACTTCTCCATTTGTACTATTTGGTAATTGTATAAGGAGTAAAGGATTAACATTTATATTATTTTCTTTGTACAGTTTAGCAAGCTCCTCTCTTTTGTTTATTGCAGTACGCAGAATAGCCTCATCACTATCATCAGTCTCCTTAAAGTCAAAATCAAAATTAACTAGAATTTGATTTTTAATCATTTCTTCATCAATAACTTCTTGAGGATTAATTTTTTCAATCCAACCCCTACCCTCAATTACATCTTCTGCTGATAATTTAAGTATTGGAGTAGCAGAGACTTCAATAGTTACACTTGGATTAATAAGGTCGATTATTTCTTTTCCTCTGTCTGCATTTGTATGACTATGAGATTCATCTATGATTAGAATTATTTTTCTTTTTACATTTGTAGTATTTTGTAATATTTCTCTGAAATTAGTTTGGTCACCATTTTTCATGATAATATTTTTCCATTCTTGAGTTTTACCGTCTTTTGCTCTTATTTTTTCCCAATTCACAACCATAACAGAATCTTTAAGTAAATCATACTGAGAAGTTCCAAAAACATTATCTATGCTTTGAACCAAAGGATAGCCGTCAAATACCCTCTCTAAACTTCTCCTACTTTGATTATGCAAATCTCCTTTACCAATAGAAAGCCAAACAAAAGTAAAATCTTCAACATCTTCTTCTTTATTTTTACCTACCAATGACTCAATAAAACTAGCCATAATTATAGTTTTACCAGAACCTGTGGGGGCTTGAAGTACTATGATTTTTTTATCTTCACTATTACTTTTTAGAAAAATTAAAGTCTTTTCACTTAGAGTGTCCACAGCTTTTTGCTGATAATCTTTGAGTATTATTTTCATATAATTTTAATTAATTTCTACTGTTTCGTTTATAAATATTTTCGTAAATTTCTAGTATTTTTTGAGGAACTTCCTCAATATCTATTCCTCGCCATTTCCTGTAGTCATCAATATAATCTGCTATATTTCGCAAAGTAAAAATATATGCTGTTTTTTGAGTTTCTTCATATTTTTTTAGGTCAGAACGCATGTCATCAATAAAACTATCATCTAAGTCATAGTAAATACCAACCATATGTTTTATATTTTTGCCAACATCATTAATGATGACACCATAATATATTCTATAAATTAGGTTCTCACCGTCTTTAACTTCTTTTTCTAAATCAAAAGTATTTTCTTTAAGACAAAGCATTTCTGTACAAGCTCTCATTAATCTCATTTTCATATTATCTGTATGCCTTGTCTTGTCTACGAATTCACACTTTAAATATTCCAAATTACCACCAAGACCTGCAACTTTCTCTCCCTTTTGATTCTTATAACCTTTTATGGCTCTTTTAAGTCTTTCGTACGTCACATCTTCACAGATATTGTTTTCATTATTAGTACAAAGTATAAACTGGCGATTACCACCGTCTTCTTTGTTTAGCTCCATTACAGCATGTCCTGTTGTTCCAGAACCTGCCATAAAGTCGAGGATTATAGAATTCTTTTTTGGCATTGATATGATATGTTTTATAAGCAAAACAGGTTTTGGATAATCAAAAACTTTTTTCCCAAAAAGATCATCTAAATATTTTTGAGATTCTCTTGTGGTTCCAACACTATCAATAATATTTTGAGGTATTTGTTCAGAGTTATCATCAGGAAAAATTTTTAATCTTGGCACACTTTCATATAAAGGAGACAAGCCAAAAAATATTTTTTTATTTTTTAAATATTCTTTCATTTCATCTTGTGTGCATTGCCATTGTCTTTTCCAGATTTTTCCACTAGGCGAAGTAACTTCATAATAATTTTTATGTTTCTTGTTTGACCTATCTTCAGAAAATGAAACACTCCCAGAAAACCAGGGGCCTCGTGGATCGTTGTCAGGATTTTTAAAATCATAATCAGCAAAAGCTGTAAATGACCAACTTTCTAGACTATTCTTGTTTTTTGAATAACACACATTGTATTGTTGTAGAGTTCTACTCCAAGCATCTTTTTTACCCTTGCCGTGAAGCCACATAAAATTATTTACAAAATTATTTTCTCCAAAGATAGAATCACACAATAATTTTAATTGAGCTTGCTCATTGTCATCAATAGATATAAAAATAACACCACTGTCTTTTAGCAGTTCTTTTGCAAGTCTTAATCTTTTATTCATGAAAGACAGCCATTTAGAATGCCTAAAACTATCTTCCCTATCTACATAGTCATCGTTATATATAAAATCTTTATTACCAGTATTGTAAGGTGGATCAATATAAATAACGTCAATCTTGCCTTTATGTGTATAATTCAAAACAGAAAGAGCGTGATAATTATCTCCTTCAATCAAAAAATTTGTTCTTGAAGTATTATCTGTTACGATTTTTCTATCTTTAATTTTTTCAAGTACTGGAATTTGTTTCTCGCACCCTAAAACAACATCTTCTGGTTTTTCTTCCCAGACGAGTCCATATTTTTTACGAGACTTGAGATTTCTTACTTCAATCTCGAGTTCTTTAATGCGAGCGATTAGCTCTTGTTGAGTTTTGTGTTGAGACATAGGGTAGACGTCTATGCCTCGGCTAAAATCAAAAATGGGTAGCCGAGTGTCTACCCATAACTAGAGTCGCGAGGATTCCAATCATGGAACTCGGCTACCCGTTTCTATTCACGATTGAATATAAACAGATAGTACACGACTTTTAAACTAATTATGGGTAGACAATATAATAATATCACAAAATAATTTAAAAAAAACTAAAACCATCTATAAAACAACAAAACCTCGCATTCGAGGTTTTGTTTTAATTATTTAAAATTATTTTAAATCCATTTTTTTGACAAGTGCAGCGTGGCGAACTTTATCTTTTCTTTCTAAATACTTTAGATGAGTTCTGCGGTCAGCTACCATCTTGATAAGTCCCCTGCGTGAGTGATTATCTTTCTTGTGCTTTTTTAAATGTTTAGCAAGTTCGTCGATTTGGACAGACAATACAGACACTTGAACTTCAGGTGATCCCGTATCTTTGTCATGAATCTGACTTTTCTTGATTACTTTTTGCTTTTTTGTTGTTGTTAACATGTTTAATATACTAGCATAAATACATAAAAAAAGCAAGCCCGAGCACTTATTATGTATAAGTGCTCGGGCAAGGCCCGTCACTATCAAGAGGCAGGGTGAGTATTCTTGACATAGAGTAAAGATCCATATAAAACTTGCATTATTTCAAAAATGTGTTATTCTATATGTGAGTCTTTGTTATTTAATTTTAAAAAATTTCTAATGAGAAATCAAAAGAACGAAACCGTTACGTTAAAAAAGGGAGGAAAAGAGGTGCAGCTCGATTATGCTGACCTTAGAAAGGCAGTTTTAGTATTGAGAGCAGTAAACCATACACTCCGCCAAAGAATCATCGATCTTATAGAAGACTGTGAGACTATGACAGTCACTGATATTTATACCAAACTGAGACTGGAACAGTCAGTAGCTTCACAACACCTTGCAATCTTGAGGAGAGGAGGTGTAGTAGCGACAGACAGACAGGGTAAATTCATTTACTACTCTTTGGATAAAGAGAGACTAGGTCAGATATCTACCCTAGTAGGAGATATTACTGCTTAAAATTTTTAGTGTTATTTTTAAAAAATGAGAGATGTGTGAAAAGGTATAGAGCGTTGTGTATTTTATACATGATGCTCTTTTTTATTTGCCCTGTCTGTCTCTTACCCTGTCTGTCGAGACTGACGGGGGGGCTGACAGGGTTCAATTTTTTAAATATTGTGCGACGTGAGATAAAAAATGATAAAATATATCTAATGGCAACTGAAATAGAAAACTTAAAAAGACAATTCTTGGAATACCTAGAAATAGAAAAAGGTTCGAGCGTGAAGACTATCGAGAACTACGAACGCTACTTGTCTAAAATCTTTACTCAAAGCAAATGGGAAAACGTCTCCGATATTACTGATCAAAGCGTCCGTGAATTCCGTATATGGCTCAATCGTCAATACGCTAAACATAGCGGTATGACTCGTATCGCAGGGACTACTATTTCTAAAAAAACTCAGAACTACTACATGATAGCCCTACGCATGTTTCTAAAATATCTCGCTCGGATAGACGTAAAGTCCATGCCCGCAGACAAAATAGAACTCGCCAAAATCCCCGAACGCTCTATAGATATAATTAGTCAAAAAGAATTATTGAGATTACTCGAAGCTCCCCTACTAAATATAAAAGAAGATAGTATTAAAGCCTATCGGGACAAAGCGATATTGGAATTATTATTCTCGACCGGACTCCGTGTATCCGAGCTTTGTTCATTGACTTCAGATCTCGACCTCAATCAAGATCAATTCTCTATCCGCGGAAAAGGAGGCAAAGTCCGCGTCGTATTTCTCTCAGACGAAGCAAAAAAAGCTTTAAAGAAATATTTGGATTTGAGGAAAGATATGGAAGAAGCTCTATTCGTCCAAGTTGGTCGTGAGATAAAAAAAGAAGACCCCGTCAGTCGCGACCGACAGGGCAAGCAAGAAAATAAACACATAAAGATAAAATATACCGGAGCACTCACCCGTCGTAGTGTCGAGAGAGTCGTAAAAGAGTATGCTATTAAAGCTGGTATTACTAAAAAAGTCACTCCTCACGTCATAAGGCATTGCTTTGCGACAGACCTCCTCGGCAACGGCGCAGATATACGTTCAGTCCAAGTCATGCTCGGCCATTCCAATATATCTACAACTCAGATATATACTCACGTCACCGACAAACAACTCCTGGAAGTTCATAAGAAATTTCATGGTAAGAAATAAAAAAAGACCCTGTTCCCTACAACAAGGTCTTTATAATTTCCTCCAAAAAACTCAATCTCTCTTTTATTATACTAATATTCTATAAAAAATAGCAATAGTGTATAATACACACATGAATCCCGTTAATTATTTAAAAAAACGGGCAAAAATAAATGAGGGTTATCAGTAAGAATACTGTATAATACTATTATAAATTAATCAAAAATATTTAACTGGATGAAAATAATATCGTGGAACACCAACGGTTTGAGGGCGACAATAAAACAAGGGAATTTTGAAGCCCTATTTGATAAATACAATCCGGATATAGTCTGCTTTCAGGAAACCAAATCTGAGAGAGAACAGATTCCCGAACAATATCTAAATTATAAAAATTACCATTCATATTTCTCTCATTCTAAGACTCGCAAAGGTTATAGTGGAGTAGCCATCTATACGAGAGAAAAACCTATTTCTGTATCTGAGGGTATGGGTATCAAAGAACTCGACCAAGAAGGTCGTCTCCTCGTAGCCAAATATAAAAAATTCACCCTCATCACTGGATATTATCCCAACGGTGGCCAAGGTCCTCATAGGTTAGAATACAAACTAAAATTCTACGACGCCTTTTTAAAATTTATTATAAAGCTTCGCAAAAATGGTGAGAACGTGATCTTCTGTGGAGATATCAATACCGCGCATACACCGATAGACCTCGCTCGCCCAAAAGAGAACGTCGAGAATACTGGATTCTTGCCTATTGAACGCGCTTGGATAGATCGCGTTATCAAAAATGATTTTATAGATATTTGGCGGGAGAAAAATAAAGACGTTATAGACGCATATACATATTGGGATCAAAAGACTAGAGCAAGAGATCGCAACGTCGGTTGGAGAATAGATTATTTCTTTATAGACAAAAAATTAAAAACAAAAATAAAAGAAATAGGTATGCTGAAAGACTATCTAGGCTCCGACCACTGCCCTATTTATTTGGAGTTTTAATTATCTATCTTAACTTTATTTATTTTAATATTTCCCCCGAACCATTTTTGAGATAAATCTTCTACTGTAGGAGTAATATCCGTAAACAAGATTTTGATGCTAGATTTTTTGGATAACTTTTTATTTATTTCAGGGTGACTACTTAAATAGTCTGCTAGTTTTTTTGGTATAATTTCATCTTGAGAAATTATTTTTATATTTTTTGGTATCAAAGATTTAATTTCTTTTTTAAGTATTGGATAATGCGTACAACCGAGAACTAATGCATCAATATTTTTATTTAATAAAGGTTTCAAATATTTCTCTAGTACTGGTATAGCGAGCTTATTCTCCCCTTCTTCTATCATAGGCACCAAGAGCGGTGAAGCCTGCTCAAAGACTTTCACGCTGAAATTATTTTTTGTATTTAATTTATTTATTTCTGTTTTAAAAGTATGAGATGAGACTGTGGCTTTTGTGGCTAGTACTCCTATCTTGTTGAAAGAGACTACAACTTCAGCTGTAGGTATCAATACTCCTAGTACTTTTTGATTGCTAAAATACTTTGGTAAAAATTCTTGTTGCACTTTGCGTAAAGCTCTAGATGAAGCCGTATTGCAAGCCAATATCACCAAACTGCAATTCTCTTTTTCAAATAAATATCTCAAAGCTTCACAGGTAAATTCATATATAACTTCATGAGACCGAGATCCATAAGGCACCCTTTTAGTATCACCCAAATAAACATAATCATATTCCGGCAAATATTTCTTAATACTCCGAGCTATCAAAAGCCCTCCGAGTCCTGAATCAAAAATCCCTATTTTCATAAATTAATATTAACATAATAAAATTTATATTAAAAAATATTAAAAAAAGTGAAATTCTGCTATACTACCAAAATGCTAGAATCCATAAAACAATTTATAGAAAACCTCACCACAACTCAAATCATCGTTGATATTATCATTCTAACAATGATAATAGTCGAGATCACAGCCCGCATCCTAAAACGTAACATTAAAGAAAAGTTCAAAAAAGAGAAGAGAAACATAGAGGAATTTGAAGAAATAGAAAAAGTCTCTATAGCCTACTACAAGCAATACCAATGGATAGATATATTTAGACTTTTTTCTCTACTTATAGGATTTGTTTTTATTATTATCACTTTGAATATTCAAGCTCTGAATATTTTGGCTGTTGTAGCCGGTGCTATTATCATCATATTGAGAGAGTTTATCTTTTCTTTCTTTTCGTTCTTTTATCTCATCTCTATATACAGAACAGGAGATGATATTAAAATCGAAGAAACTTTAGGAGAAATATTGCGTATCAATCCTCTATATATAGCTCTCGCCGGCAAAGACGAAGACGGAGAATACAACGGCAAGCTTCACAGAATTCCCAACTTTACTTTTATAGGTAAAAACGTAGAGTTACAAGATTTAAAGACTGACGACTATCGACGTGTGGTACTAAAAGGAATATACAATATAGAAAGCTTTGATGATCCTTTCTCTGTATGGATTGAAAAATTGCGTAATTTCTTGGACGAGAAATTGCCTCAAAGGCATATAGGTAGAGTCGGGAATTATAAAGGTTATACAGGCATAAAATACAAACTAAATTTCGACTACGGTGAAAAAGGTGAAATCATTTGCAGAATATCATTCGTCGCTCGTCATCCTTACAACATAAAACTAAAAGAAGAAATCATAGAGTTTATTGAAAGTTTAAGGAAAATAAAAACAGAAGAGAAAATAGATAAAAAAGATTAATAAAATTAAAAATGTCCGCGAAATTAAAAATTTCGCGGACATTTATTTTGGTTAAACATTTTCTCAGTTTTGATAAATACTAGTTGAATCCGGATATTCACTAAAAATCTGAAAATATATGTATTGCTTAGTGTATATATCAAGTGCTCCTAGGTACATGGAGGGTTTTTTAGTAGTACAATCTACCCATAAAACTTTTTTTCTATCAAGGGTTATTGTACAAAAAAATATTTTACCTCGCTTTTCTTCTTCTGGCTTATTGCAAAGTATTTTCAGAAACTCAGCAATTTCGTTTTGATTTTTAAATGAATTAATCTTCTCTCCCTTTAAGAGGTTTGGCAAATAAATAGATTTTTCTTTATTAAAAATCTTTTCTGTTTTAAATGCAACTAAGTTACCAATATCCAACTGAGACAGATAAGTCAGTGCCTCTATCCCAACCTCTAACCAGGTTAAATGATCATAGAGTTTAAAAAATAATCCGTCTTCGAGTGCTTGTCTTTCAGCATCAAAATTCCTAATTACCTCATTGTCAGTATTACTTACATTTTTCATGTACAATAAAATTTATAATGTTTTAAAATATCAAATATCCTAAACACTATACAAGATTTTCAATAAAAAGCAAGTAAAGTCAATCTAAAATATATTCAATTTATGTTATTATTTATTCATGCATATATTTATAGAAATTGGTATTATCTTGGCTATCGCCACAATCGTTTCCTCTTTGATGCGTTTCCTGCGTCAGCCTTTAGTCGTAGGATATATATTAAGTGGGGTCCTAGTCGGTCCGTATTTTTTAAACGTCATAACTTCGACAGAATACATAGAATTATTTTCAAAATTAGGAATAGCAATACTTTTATTTATAGTCGGGCTTAGTTTGAAACCAGACATAATCCGCGAAGTAGGTCGGGTTTCTCTAGTCACCGGTATTGGTCAGATTCTTTTTACTTCACTTATCGGCTTCTTCTTGATAAAAGCGCTGGGCTTCAATGATACGGCTTCACTCTACGGAGCTATCGCTCTAACCTTTAGTAGTACTATTATTATTCTCAAATTGCTTTCTGATAAAGGCGATCTCGCCAAATTATACGGTAAAGTCTCAATAGGATTTTTGTTAGTTCAAGACATAGTCGCTACTATTATATTATTGTTCGTTTCACTTTGGACTTCTTCAACCACAGGAGGCAATCCCGAGAGTCCTTTGTTTATTATACTTAAAGTTTTAGTCTTCTTTATTATTCTATACTTTATAAGTAAATATATTCTCCCAAGACTATCCAACTTTTTAGCTAAATCTCAGGAATCTTTGTTTTTATTTTCTATAACTTGGGGACTAGGTCTATCAGCTTTGTTTTATCAATTTGGTTTTTCTCTTGAGATAGGAGCTCTCGTCGCTGGAGTGTCGCTGGCTGTATCCCCTTTTGCTCAAGAGATAAGTTCTCGCATGAAACCATTGCGAGATTTCTTTATTGTTCTCTTTTTCGTATTGCTCGGTTCTCAAATCATAATCACAAGTATTAGTACTATCTTAGTACCAGCTTTGATATTGTCTGTCTTTGTGCTTATCGGCAATCCTATCATCGTGATAATTCTTATGAATTTGTTGGGCTACAAGAGTAAGACTGGTTTTATGGCTGGGCTCACCGTCGCTCAGATCAGTGAGTTCTCTCTGATACTTATGGCGCTCGGACTTTCATCAGGTCACCTTACTCAAGAGATAGTCTCTCTCATAACCTTAGTCGGAGTTATTACTATTGCTGGTTCGACTTATCTAATACTATACGCAGATCAGATTTATCCAAAAGTCAGAGGATTCTTGAAGCTTATTGAATTCAGAAAAACAAATACCAAAATAGAAGAAAATACAGAAGAAGAGCACTACAATATGATAATCTTTGGATACGATAGAGTTGGATACGACTTTGTTAATGTCGCAGAAAAAATGAACAACAAGCATCTAGTAGTGGATTTTGATCCTAATTCTATAAATAGACTAGAGAGACATGGAGTTCCCTACCGTTTTGGAGACGCAGAAGACGTAAACTTTTTAGAAGAAATCAATCTAGAAAAAGCTGAGATAGTTATCTCTACTATTCCGGATTTTAAAACCAACTTATCTCTCGTGTCTTATTATCACAATCACAACAAGAACGGTATCATTATGGTGATTTCTCATGACATAAAACACACAAAAGAATTATATAAACACGGAGCCTCATTTGTGGTCATGCCTCATTATCTAGGAGCCAACTACGCTTCACAAATGATAGAAACTCACGGCAACAAAAAAGAAGAATTCGAAAAGAAAAAAGAACAGCATTTGAAATACTTAGACAAAAGAGAAAAATATACTGGGTAACATACCTAAATTAAAAAGCCTCGGTGTAACAACCGAGGCTTTTTTATGTGTTACATGTGAAACAGTCTTATTTATTCTTGTTATTTACTAACGTTGTGTTTCATGTGTAACTTCTTGACTTCTTGTTCTTCAAGCTCTTCTTTCTTGTTTTTCGCCTCTTTTCCCATTATAACCAATGTTTGATCGTCTAATTTGTCTAATTCAAATACTCTAGCCTTCAATATTTCTACTGCATTAAGCTTAGGATTATCCAATACCTCTTCTAAAAGTACATTAAGTATAAATCCCATTCTTGGTCCAGGCTTGATACCTATGTCCTTTATAAGATAATTCCCGTCTATCTTTAATTGTTTGACCGATATCGGGTCGTGGAGAGCTTCTTCTATCATGGCATGATATTTACGAAGTCTGTAAGGAGCTTCAACTTTCGACATACCTACCCTATCGCATTCGCGTACTTTCATCAAAGTCCAAATGTTTTCCACACCTACCTTGGCTATTATTCTCCTAACAGCGGAAAGAGTTATTTGTTCGGTGTCAGAGAAAAACATATGGTTATATACTAGAGCATAGACTAGATCAATCTCGCGACGAGAGAACTTCAGTCTCTCCATTATCTTTTTTGTCATTCTAGCTCCGACTACTTCATGGCCATAGAAAGTATATTTCTTCTTTCCTATAGTAGTCGAATACCTACGAGTCTTAGGCTTACCTATATCATGAAACAAAGCAGAAAGTCTTATCTCCAAAGGCCAATTCTTGTCTGCAGCGTGCTTTAAAGCTTCTAGTAAGTGATTGTAAACATCGAATTTATGTGCTCCGCCTTGTTCGCAACCAATTCCCTCTTCTAATTCGGGAACGATGTGTTTGAGTAGATTTAATTTTTGTAATAACACAATTCCAAAACTAGGATTAGGAGTCATAATAATTTTTACAAATTCATCACGTACTCTTTCTGACGAGATATTTTTTATCAAATCTGCATTTCTATAAATACTAGAATAAGTATCTTCTGAAATAACAAAACCAAGTTGCAGAGATATTCTAATAGCTCTCAACATACGTAAAGCATCTTCTCTGAATCTCTCGTCTGGATCCCCTACTGTACGCAAGACTTTAACCTTAATGTCTTTTATACCTTCAAACATGTCTTTTAAATCCATTACTCCTTCTTTGGGGCGAAAAGCTAAAGCATTAATTGTAAAATCTCTTCTCTTAAGGTCTTCTTCTATAGTTTCACTGAACTTTATCTCATCAGGATGCCTAAAATCACTGTATGTTGTCTCTGTTCTGTATGGCGTAACCTCGATAATCTCATATTTTGTTTCACCTTCCTTCCCTAAAGGTTCGATGGGCACGTTTGGAACTGTATTTATAGATGTTTCACGTGACACATCTATATTTTCTGAAATATTTGTTTCATATGGCACGCAAACAGCCACAGTACCAAAAGTATTTTCATAAACAGTCTTCTCAAAAAGGGCTATTATCTCCTCGGGTTTTGCATTTGTGGTCACATCCCAATCTTTAGGCTTGATTCCAATTAAAAGATCACGGACACATCCACCAACAAGGTAACCAGTAAAACCTGCTTCCTCTAAAGCATTAGTTACAAAAAGTACTTCTTTGGGAATATTCCCTATTAAGTTTTTAGTATTTGTTTCCACTTGGAAATTGTGCGGCGTAGGAGAATCGAACTCCTGTCTCATCCTTGGCAAGGACGTGTTCTACCACTAAACCAACACCGCGCTATTATATGCTAAATTCTTAATTACTAATCAAAATCAAATAATAAATCAAGAACGTTTCTATTATATTACTTTATTTTTAATTTTGCAATTATATATACCTTTATCCCAAATATATTTTGATTAAAAGTATTAATACTATATACTTTATAAAGTTCCATGCACCCGTAGTGAAATGGATATCACGCCGGTCTTCGGAACCGTCGTTGGGGGTTCGAATCCCTCCGGGTGCACACGAGAAAGTAAAATATTTTGATTAGACTGTATTGTCCTTTAACTAAAAAGTTATACACCCAAATAAAGACATATTGTGCAAAACTGTGGATAAGTCTGTTAGTATTGTTTATAAAGGACAGGTCTTGAGACTGTCTTTTAGCAGCCAAAAACACAAAGTAGCTTGTAAAATAAGGGTATTTCGAAAATTAAGGCTAAAATCAAGAAATCGTTTCACGTGAAACAAAATACAATAGTTACACATGTAACACTATAGAATTCTATTTAAAAAATAACATAGAAAATTATATGCCAAAAGTTTTTACGTCAAAAACACAAAGGATTGGTGAAATAGGCGAGAATATTGCTGTAAAGTTTCTCATGAAACATGGTTTCGCTGTTTTGGAAAGAAACTACACGAAAAAATGGGGTGAGATAGACATAATCGCCAAAAAATCAGACAAACTATACTTTATTGAGGTAAAAAGCGTTTCACGTAGAACAATTCCTCAAAATGTTACTCGTGAAACACCTAAATCTAGCCAAAACAACATAAATCGTGTTACACATGGAACATTTGATTCCCACTTCGCTAGAGCTACGCGGGACGAGTACCAAGCCGAGGACAATATGCACCCCTGGAAGCTCAAAAGACTCTCAAGGACAATTCAAACATATCTAATGTCCAATAGAATTCACGAAGACAGAGAATGGCAACTTGATCTCCTTGTCGTCTATCTTGATATAGAGAACAAGAAAGCTCAAATCAAAGTCGTACCTGATATTGTTTTATAAATTAATATATAATAGCTATATGAACCTAGAAAGAAACAATCTTGAAAATAAACCTCAGAAAATTGATATTTTTAAACAAAAGTTAGAAACTCATGTAAACGAGATTCTAACTGCTTATCAAGGTAGAGGGGATCTAGGAGAAGAATTCAACGCAGAAATACTAGAACTCAAAAACAGACTGAACAATATTAAAAACGGCAACATAGATAAAAGTAATTTAATTCAAATTAAATATGATCTAAAAACTGAAAGTCCTTATTTTTTAGACGAAAGAAAAGAGAAGAAATACTTGAGCATGGGACAAATTGTATCTAATACGATTTGGGATAAAGAATACTACATGAGCTTTGATTCTTTTAATGAGACTAAAGATAAAGGGGAAGTCATGTATGATGATTATTTTAAAACTCTTACTGAAAAAGAAACTTTAAAAGTATTAAACAAATACATTTACGAAAAAGAAATTTTAAAGAATTCTACCAAAGATGCATTTAAAATGAATGCTTATAAAAATAGCAGAGAAGAAGGGAATAAGTCTCTAGAAAATATGCGTTCGGGGATAATAGCTGAGAAATTAGTGAGATCCTTTTTGACTAGGATTGCTATAGACAACAAAGACTTGGAGATAGAAATCAGTGAGGTGAATATTTATCAAGACATAGAATACAAAATAGATTTTCTTATCAAGAACAAACACATAAATAGGGGAGTAAAGGTGGACTCTGATGAATACGAAGAAGAGAAAGATAAAATCAGAAAAATCCAATTCACAATAAATGCCTCGAGGGAGAGCGAAGAATTAAAAAAGAAGCAATTAGAAATAGCAGACGACGTGATATTAGTAAAAATGCCTGAATTAGAAATAGGTAAAACTATTAGAAAATGGAAAGAAGACAAGAGTCACGACTATTCACCAGACAAATATTTTGACACAGAAACAAAGAGAGAAATCCTGGAACAAATGCTAAAAGGCTTCGTTTCTGACGAGGCCCTGGATAAAATAATTAAAAGTGCTATAATCTAACCTGTTGCTGTTAAGTTGTAATAAAATGCATTATGTATATTTATTGTTAAGCATAAAAGACAATAATTGGTATACTGGGTATACCAACAATTTAAAGAAAAGAATTTTAGACCACAATTCAGGGAAAGTTGAATCAACAAAATCTAGAACACCTTTTAAATTAATTTATTATGAAAGTTGCAGTAATATGTTGGACGCAAGGGCCAGAGAAAGATTTTTAAAAACTGGTCCAGGGAAGACTTATTTGAAAAAACGTTTAAAATACTTTTTATCTGAAAACTAAGAGGGCTGTAGCCCGTTAAAGTTTATAAATTACGTTATATAAATTTTAAAGTGTATTTATGATAAAAACGTTCATTGATAATTTATAGTAAACAATAAACTTTAACTGGCTGTAGTATACCGGTAGTACAAGCGCTTTGGGAGCGTTTAGACTGGGTTCGATTCCCAGCAGCCCGACAATATAATATTGAATATTTTTTAAAATTTGATATTATAAAAATAAGAAGCAGAAATTAAGCTTCAGAGAAGTAAAGCGGGCTTGCCCGCCGAAGCTTCAGCGTAGGCCCTTCGTCATTAAAATTATGAAGGACAAGCGGGATTAGTTTAATGGTAAAATAACAGTTTTCCAAACTGTGGTTAGGAGTTCGATTCCCCTATCCCGCACCAGAAAAGAAATAGACTAAAGTTCTTTATGTTACAATAAGGGTGTTTTTATTTTATGGAACATTTTCAAAAAATTACAGAAATATTGTTTAAAACAAGTTGTGAAAACTCAGAAACAATGCCTCATTTTGATGGGTATTTAGTATTAGAAAATCTAAAAAAATATTTAGAGCAATTTGAAGTTGAAGCAGTACTACAAGAATACAATCAATCCTACAAAGACATTTCCAGAAAACATGCTAATTTAATTATAAAAAATAAAGTTAATAATGAAAAATACATTGGCTTGCAAGGGCACATAGACACCATACCATGCAACAAAGAATATGTTATTAAAATAACAGAGACTGAAATAATTGGACGTGGGGCAGTAGACATGAAAGGACCATTAGTTGGTCTTATTTGTGCTTTTATTGAATTGGTGCAAAATAAAAAACAGAATGTTGTTTTAATAATTACTGATGATGAGGAGACAGACTTTGCTGGTATAGAAAGACTGATAAATGAAAAAGATAAGTATTTACCTGATATTCAATATTGTATAAATGCAGAACCTACTAAACTCCAACCAGCATATCTAACACGTGGTTTTGGGCAGTATGAAATTAGCTCAAATGGAAATACAGGGCACAGTTCTTCGGGGGAAAATGATTTTCTTATTGAAAGAATGCGCTCTGTTTTTAACGCAGTTTGTGATTATTTATCTGAAGCAAGGAAAATAACCGATCCTGTATATGGTGAGACAAGAGCAGCTTTTACTATGTTAAATTCAGGAATAAAAACTAACCAATTACCTTCAGATTTTTACATTGCTTGCAATATGCGTATTGTAACTAATATTGAAGTCTATAAAGAATTATTCAATAAAATTGTTTTGCCTAAAATAGATGAAACTATTTTCATAAAAGAACTTTATTTTGAGCCATTTAAATCTTTGATTAATGAGTCTACGATTTTAAAATTAAATAAAGCGTTTGATGTTGCAGGTATTCCATATAATGAATCCATAATGCATGCCTTCACAGAATCCTACATGTTCAACAAAGCAGGTATACCTTGTTTTTCTTGGGGACCAGGTAGCATGGATTTGGCACACGTGGTACCAGATGATGAAAAAATACTCATTAGTGATATAAAACTTTATTCAAAAATAATAATTCTATTTATTGAGGCCGAGTAAATACAGAATACAAGAAGCATTTTTTTAATACTAAATTAACTTTTAATACTTGCAAAAGAGTTGCAGTTGGAGTAATGTTTAATCATGACTATCGCATATATAAATTCTTTGGGTATGAGTACGATATATTTCTACTCTTTTATTAGTGTTCTTGTCGTGAGCCTTGTTTCATTTATTGGAGTTTTTACTTTATCTCTCAGAGCAGAAGTCTTGAAAAAGTATCTGACTCTATTTATTAGTCTAGCTATCGGAGCTTTATTGGGTGACGTATTTATCCACATAATTCCTCATGCTTTTGAAGATGGTCACAATGAACTCGCAGGCATGCTATTTATTTTAGGAATCTTTGGTTTCTTTATTCTTGAAAAGTTTTTCCATTGGCATCATCATGAAAATGATTCAGCAGAAAATCATATTCACCCTGTAGGCAAGCTCGTATTGGTCTCGGACGGCATGCACAATTTCCTAGACGGTATAATCATCGGAGCGAGCTTTTTAGTAAGCGTACCGGTCGGTATAGCGACTACAATAGCTGTTATCTTGCACGAGATACCTCAAGAGATAGGCGATTTCGCTGTATTGCTTCATAGTGGCTATAGTAAAATAAAAGCTCTCTGGCTCAACTTTGCTTCAGCTTTATTATCTTTCTTAGGACTTGCTTTTGTATTTATTTTAGGAGGATCAAGTGAACACCTCATAGAATACATAGTGCCTATTGCCGGAGGAGGATTTATCTATATTGCCTTAGCGGACCTAGTACCTGAACTACAAAAAAGTAAAAGAACAAAAGACTTTATCGCTCAAATCATTTTCCTGATGATAGGAGTAGGGATTATGTTACTTTTGACTATGTTTGAAAGTCACTAAGATATAAAAACTAGTATTAATTTCTAGACATTGCGCAGGCTGACGAGTCGAGCATAGCAATTTGCGAGCACGCAAATATGTGCGTCTAGAAATTGATACTAGTTTGAATTAAGAATACTATAAAATTAAAAATACAAATATTTCCAGGTCCTCGGGTCGCTTTGCTCAACCAGACCATGTAAATATTTGTATTTTTAATTTTATTTTGCCCAAGAGTTATCAAAACCAGGGTTCTTTGCTCCACGGACTTCAAAGTGGATATGAGGGCCGGTAGAACGTCCTGTATTACCAACATAACCGATAAGTTGCCCTTGAGAGACTTGTTCACCGACTGACACAGCTAGTTTAGATTGGTGAGCGTAGAAGGTTTGAGTGCCGTTAGGGTGAGAAATGATTATTAGATTACCAAAAGCTCCATTCCAGCCAACTTTAGAGAATATAACCCGACCCGCAGCCGAAGCTTTGATAGGAGTACCAGTAGGACAACCGATATCGATAGCATAACGATCGTGCTTGCCTTGAGTCAAACGACAAGATCCTCCAGACACAGGTTTGATAAAGTATCCATTAGCCGAACCAGAATTGTCTGCTGAATAATAGTTGTTTGGGATAGATCCGCCTGTTTTTATGTTTTTATTACCAGAAATACTACTTTTTGCACCTATAGTAACTACAGCTTTTTTAGGAGTTTCTTTGATTTCTGCTCCAGGGACTATGATCTCGTCGCCAATAGATAATACAGACTCTTCATCTAAGCCATTGTATTGATAGATATCATTTGTTTCTACAGAATAAGTCTTTGCGATGTTCTTTATAGTGTCTCCTTTCTTTACAATATGTTTCACACCATCAATAGGTAAAATAATCAAAGTATCTCCGACTTTCAATTTATCTCCTTTTTTCATATCATTAGCCCAAAGGATTGTATTTGTAGTAACTTTGAACATTTTAGCAATATCAGCTATAGAATCCCCAGGTCTAACAACATAAATACTAATCTCACTATAAGATGAATCCTCAGACTCAACACCTCCAGAGAGAACCAAAGGCCCCACAGCAGGCAAAAGAGCGTCTCCAGTGATATTCACGGATACGCTCTCATTAATAACTTCTTTTTTATTTAAAACAGATACAGAAGACACATTAGCCTCCAAAAGACCCATATTTTGGGAGTTGAGGACTACCGGAGCTTCTTCTCGAGCAGCTAAAGCTTCTCCATTTAACAGATCAGCAAAGAAGTTCGCAGAAGCAGGCGCAGGAAAGACCAAAAGCCCTAATAGTAGGGTATTTGTGGCCAAAAATCGGGATATTTGAGCTTTATTTTTTATAAAACAAACGAATTTACCACAAGTATTTGCCTCTATTCCTTATAAAATAAGGCTAGATTTACAACATGACTACATTGTATTTAAAACAAAATTCTTGTGATGGTTACTGTCTTTGCTGAATTCCTGAATCTTTTCCGTGCCCCTGTTAAGGTATATATAAAGGGTAGCAAATGAGAAGCTTTAGTCAACCCTTTTAGGGTTTCGTTGTGGAAAACTAAATAGGAATCATTTTATAACCTTTTAACACAAAGTCAATATCAGAATTTGACATTACAGTCAGATTGTGCTATAGTTTAAAAATGAAGTGTGCTATAAGTTCAATTCTTATTCACAACTGATTCCTTAATGTGACGGGAAGTTCACATATAATTTTGTACCTTTAAAACTTAATAAAGTTTGAAAAAGTTATTTAATTTCGTGCTTTGTGCAATCATAGTGATTGCCGGCACACAAGCAAACGGACAAAGCTCAGTCCAAGAAGTTGAGCCAGTAGTTGTCGCAGAGGATTCCCTAGGTTGTTTTACCACCATCAAAGAAGGGGAAAATATCTACGACATCTCGCAATATTGCTACGGCAATGGGGAGGATTGGAGGTGGGTTGTGTTAAACAACCCATTCCTACAAAAAGAAGGGAGAGTCTGGCAAGACTCCTCTTCAGGAAAATGGTACTGTAAGGTTTTCCCTGGAGAAGTCCTCTACTTACCATTTATGCAATCAAAAAAAGGCGAAGTTGAAAATCTAAAGAAATCAATGAAAGGCTTAACAGTCCAAGAAGAGTCCTGGTTAAGATCTCAAGCATTCTTATTCTTGAAGATTCTAGCTTGCATAATAATAATAGGGTTACTTCTCTTATATTATACAAAACAAAAAAATAAGAAGAGTGAAGGCGACCCTTCAACTGCTTCTAAAGCAGAAGGAGAAAACACAGACAAAGAGAATCTAAGGGATCCTTTGTTAGATTCTACTCTTGAAGCAAGAGTACTTAATAATACTCAAATAAGTAGCGAGTCTCATCAAGAAGTAGAAAAATTTTTAGATGTAGTGGAGAAATTAATTGAAAAAAATGGAACTACACACAAACTACAAATCAAAATCACAAGTGGGGAGACAGTCTGTGAACTGACCCTTGAGCCAAGGTTTGAAAGAAAAAATACAATCTAAATCTTAAAAAAAACTACAAGCCCCGATTCAAAAGAGAATCGGGGCTTTTTTATTTTCTAAATATCTGAGATAATATATTTATATGGAAAATCAATCTCACCTAACACCACAAGGCTCAGAAAATGAGCCCAAGACAGAAGCAGATAAAAGACGAGCAAGGATAGAGGAGCTCTTGGAGAAGCAAAAAGTAAGAGATGAAAAAATAGAAGAGATAGAGGCAAAGATAGCAGAACTAAAGACTATTTTAGAGCAAATGCAGAAAGAAGAGCAAGTAGTAAAAATAAGGAAAGAACACTTAGATCCTGAAATAGAAGCATTGATTGATAATTTGAAGGTTGGGATACAGTCTTTCGCGGACAATACTCCAGGCCTACACAATTTTAAAAATAGTGAAATGTCTTTTGAAGATACGAGAGGTTTTGCTGGATACGAGAGACATCGTAAAACAAGAGTGTATATAAATCCAGAAAGCATAGAGACCCTTCCTGAAGAAAGAAAAATAGAGATAATAGAACAACTTCCAAATCAAAATCTCCCTGTGAAAAAATATCCAAAAATAGAAGGTGAGATATTTGCATTAGATCCGACAGTAAAGTATGTAGAAAAAAGAAGTAAATTAGAAGAAAAAAATAATCCATACTTTGTATACATAAAACCAAATTATTTTATAGATACTAGAGGCGGTGTTTTTAGTGTTTTAATCCAATTTGAAAAAAAACATACGGATATATTAAATTTAGAAGTTTTAGAAAAATTTAGAATAAAATTTGATGACTATATTAATAGTTTATATATAAAAGAAAAAGATAGTACGCTAGAATCATATTACAAAAAAGAAACAATCAATAAAATCAAAACAGGTGAAATAACAAATGAAGCTAAAGAAGAAGCTAAAAGAATCTTAAAAGAAGTGGTTTTAGAGTATGAAAACAAAGACGCGATACAAGCACCAGTAAAAACAGAAATAGAAGATAAGAAGAATTCTGAAGAAAAACAAGAAATCCTAGAAAATTCAATAGAACAAAAACAAGTTTTTTCTGCTAGCGAAATAGAAGTTGGAGTTAAATTAGACGAGAAGTTAAAAAATGAAACATTCAAAATAGAGTCTACTACTAATCCACATGAATATACTTTCAGTCTGGATAACGAGGGATATAGAGTAAAGGGATTTCATACACCACTATTAATGGTTGCAAAGGTTAAAGGTAAAAAACAAGGTGAAGATACATTTTACAAAAAAGAAGACTTAAGGCAAAAACCTGGAATTGTTGAAATAAAAAATGGAGTTATCACAAAAATAATAAAACAATTAGAAATTCAATTTTTACCTGAGGGTAAAACAGAAGAACCTAAAATAGAAACCAAAAGAGACGGGCGGGAGAATTATGAGGGTTGGGAGACTAGGTATAATCATGACATAGAAGAAGGTGGAACTATGAAAATTACAAAAGAAACTAAAATACAAACCTCAAGGTCTCTTTACGAACTTAAAGTAAAAGAAAATAAAATGGTTTTGTTTGTAATTGAATCAAAAGACACTGCTAGTGTTTTAATACAATATGGAATGGAAGATTTTGAAACTGTGTTTAATGGTAAATATGAGGATCGTAAAGAATTATATAAAACAAACTTAATCAAAACAGTCAGACCTGCAAAATTTAGAAAAGAAGGCGACCTTTGGGTTTTGGAGGAAAAAGGGGAAGTTGAATATATAAAATAAATCTAAGTCTTTTGTTTTTATTTTGTGTTTTAGGTCATATCTGAGATAATATTGATATGGAAAAAAGACCTAATTTTAAACACGAAAAACAAGAAACCTATGAAGACAAAATTTCTAGGATTGCAGAACTTTTCAAGAATGAGAGGATCGCTCAAGTTGTAATACATGCAAAAGAAAATAATGAACCAAGAAACGAAAACCAAGGACTAACCTCAGCTCCAGACCTAGATACACAAGTCGCATTATATTTACTGAACAACTTAAATAAAAAACCTAACGATGAAATCTATACAGAAGACGCTCAATCAAGTCTGATAATCAAAGGAGGAAATGAAAAGAATCTAAAAAATAAACAGAAAAAAGAAGGGCTCAATATCTTTGTTGATGTTGGTGGTAGTTTTCTTAGAATTCAGAAACAAGGCAAGGAAACTATTGTAAAACTTGATCATCATGGTGCAGGGCAACGAAGACCTACTTCAGCAACTCAGATGATGTACGATATTTTACAAAAAGCAGATTTGTTAAACACAGAAGATAAATGGGTAAAGAATCTTGTAAAGACCGTCAATAGTATCGACAACCTGAGCTATGTCAACAGAAAAAATGAAAAAGGAGAAAAAATTTGGGATGAAGAATATTTTAAAAATGAATGGCCATATAGCGTCGAAGCGATAGCCGAGCATTTACCTTTACCTACTTTAATTCAATTATATAAAGAAAATAAAATCAGAAATTCTGCGCAAGTTTTTACTGATGAAGAACTTGATAATATCATTCGTACAATAAAACCTAGCAAAGAAGGTGAGAAATCAATAGTAGATATAATCACAGAAAATAAAGAAAATGCTACAAAAACTTTAGAATCATTAAAGATAGCAATAGAATTAAATAAAAAAAATGGACTAGAGACTGAAGATACAATAATAGGCAAAACTATTTACCATAATTATGAAAAAATAGACGGTATCAAGTCAAATAATATTCCTTTTAAAACTGCTTACTTGGGAACAAAAGCTTTAGGATATGATTCTTTTGCTGGATTCAATCCTGATCCAAAAAAACTCGCTCAGAGATTTTTTGTGAATTCTACTCATCCAAATACTTCCAAATTAGCAGAACAACTAAATAGCAGACTACCTGGAACTTTAGACATAAGAGGTACTTTTATATTTCCACCGAAAGATACAAAAGACCTTAAAAATTTTAAAGAGGAGGATTTTATCAAACAACTAATTCCAAGACAAAAAATAAATCCAAAACCAAACAAAATAGAAAAAGAAATCCCATCAAAGTCAGAAGAGGATAAAAAAGATAATACAGAAACAAAGATAGATGAAGAAGTGAGTCCAGAAATAAAACCTCAAACAGAAAGACAAAAAAGAATAGCTGAATTATTAAAAAACCAAAAAGAAAGAGATAAACAAATCCAAGCTTTAGAAAAACAGCTTGAAGATTTACGAACAATTTTGATTCAGATACAAGAGCAAGAAACACAAACTGAGGCTTTAAATAATCCTAATGTTTTAGAACAGGGCACATTGGTTTCAGAAAATACAAACACAGAGACAGTTTTAAAAACAGAAGAATCTAAAAAAGAAACCAAAAGAGACAGGCGGGAGAATTATGAGGGTTGGGAGACTAGATATCACCATGAAATAGAAGAAGACAATAAAAGTATTTTAATTAAAAAAGAACGCAAAGAACAAGACAAAAGATCTATTTATGAACTCAAAGTGAAAGATAATCAAATGGTTATGTTTTTAATTGAAACACAAAAAATTTCAAACTTTTTGTCACAATACTACAAAAGCCACTTAGAGCCAATTTTCAATATGCCAGGTATACCAGATGAAGAATATGATAAAGAATTAATCAAAACAATCAGGCCAGCAAAGTTTAGAAAAGAAGGAGAGCGTTGGGTTTTGGAAGAAAAAGGAGAAGTAGAATATATAAAATAAATCTAAGTCTTTTGTTTTTATTTTGTGTTTTAGGTAATATCTGAGATAATATTGATATGGAAAAAAGACCTGAAACAAAAACTAGTTTAGAGAATACGACAGAAAACAGCAAGAAGACTCCACTGGAAAAAAAATTACAGGAAGCCATTAAAAACAAAGAGTCTGATTTTTATAATTCAGAAGATATTAATAAAATAAATAATGTCTTAAAAGAACTAGAAGATAATGCAGAAAATGAACCTGAGTTCAGAAAAGCTTTAAATGGAGTCAAATTAGCTGATAAATTAAATAGTAGAATTTTAGGTAAAATTGTTTATCAAGATTTTAAAAAAATCAAACCTAAAAAAGGGAGAGAGTTTGTAAATAAAATACCGAATGAATATGCTTTTGATGCGACAGTAGAATCGGGTTTTCATAGCTTTGTATCTTGGGACAAGAGAAAGGGTAATTTTTATATTGAGTCTAAGAACAGACTAGATAAAATAGTAGAAGAAATTAATAAAATCAATCCTAATTCCAATATGTCTACTTTGCTTGATAAGAATAATGCAAATCAAATCATAGGGCAAATCAACAACATGACTGAAGAAGAATTCAAGTCTATCTTATTAATGGGTAATGACGAACATAAACCAAACAAAACAGAAAAAGAAATTCCACCACAGTCAGAAGAGAATAAAAAAGATAATACAGAAACGAAGATAGATGAAGAAGTGAATCCAGAAATAATACCTCAAACAGAAAGACAAAAAAGAATAGCAGAACTACTAAAGAATCAAGAAGAAAGAGATGAACAAATCCAAGCTTTAGAAAAACAGCTTGAAGATTTGCGAACAATTTTGATGGAGATACAAGAGCAGGAAATCAAAGAGAAAATTACTGAATTAGAAAATCAGAAAAAATTAGAAATAGAAAAAGTCCTAAAAGAAAACAGAGTAGAGATAACTGATAAAAATTTTGATTTAAAGGTTTTTGGGACAACTAATGATTATATTTCATCATTAGATAAAGAAACTTCTGAACGTAATCGTGATTATGATTTTTATCAATTATTCTATGATGGCAACGAACAGAAAAGAAGCTTAGAATTAATTTTAAGACCAAATGAACAAGAAATAAAAACTTATTCATATGTTTATAAAGTAAATGCAGACCTTTTAACTTCAAATGAAAGCAGACATGGAGCTTTTTTTGGTATGGGAGTAGAATTAAAAAATATTCGTATTACAGATTTAGATAAATTCAAAAATTTATTAGAAGAAACTTTTCAAAAACTTATTATAGAAAAATATGGAATTGTCAAAAAAATAGCACCTTTTCAACTAAATGACCGAGAAATAAAAGAAGCCTACCAATTTAATATCAAAGATTTCAAGAGTCAAGAAAAACAAATTGCAGAACTTAAAGGTATAATTAGGAAAAATTTACAAACTGTTTTAAAAAATGATATTTTGAAACAAAACGAACCTTTAATAAAAGATGGCAGACTTAATCTTACAAACGCTAAATCAAAAGTTTTTGACTTTGAAAGAAATGAAATAAATGCTAAATACGACAAACAAATAACTGAACTCAAAGAAAAAATATTGAAAAATGAATCTAATACAGAAACATTAGACGTGAAAGAAAAAACAGACACAGAAAACAATGAATCTCTAAAATCGATAGAAATAGAAAAAGGTAAATTGGAAGTTAGTTTTTATGCTCACGCACCAAATGGATTCTCTGAAATCACCAGACAAAATGGAAGCATAACAATGCACGAAAAAATGTTTAGCTTTGATGGAATACAAGAAGGAATAAGCATAGGTAACATCGAAGACAAAATGTATGTATTTTTAAAGAAATCAAATCTGATTGGTTCAGGTGCGGGCGGAAAAGAACGTAGAGGTGGTAGGAATCTACTCTTTTCTATTGGTTTACCAAATATAGAAACAAGCAAAATCGCCAACCCAGAAGAATTGAAAGAAATAATTAATCAAACATTTGAACAAAAAATCAAACCAAAAATTTTAAAAAGTGACACAGAATTCATAGACGCAAGCTCAGCAAGACAAGCAATATCCGACAAAGAGCTTGAAAACATAAGCGACGAATTAGAAAAAGAAATTAATGCAAAAATAAAATTAAGCTAAAAATACTTGACATTTTAGTCTATATATGCTATCATACTATGTAAGTATTGTTATTTCACAAAATAGAATTTTAAGGTTGGGAAAAAGCCTGGAGCGGAAAATAAGTCTTTCAGCTATAGACTTTTCCTTAACACTTATAAATTTTATATCATGAAAAAGTTAGTTTATGTTTTTTTAGTTATTTTAGTTGGTGGATTTTTAACGGCAGCAACAGCGCCAAAAAAACCCAACAAAAAAATTATCCTGGACGCGGAAAAAAAGGTAATGTACGTCAAAAAATCTTTTGTGGAAGCAGATTCCGCCGCTGTGGCAGCATTACTACCATCTGGATTCACGATGGAGATCAAACCGAAATAAGCGGTAAAACTTATCAACAAATCATAAAGCTCGATATGTCACAGACTGTCGAGCTTTTATTTTTCCTAATAATTAAGTATGATTAAGATAATGAAATTAGAAAGTCCAGCAATCCCTAATAAAACTGAAGAGCAAGATAAAATCCTAGAACAAGTCAAAAAAGACTTGATAAAAAGAGTAGCGAATTTACCCGAAGACGAACAAGAGGTAGAGATATACAGGATTCTAAATACAGAGTATGGTTTGAATCTTAAAAAAGAAATACCTGAAACAAAAAAGACAGAAGACAAAAAAGCAAAAATAGAAAAGAAAGAGACCGAAGAAGATAAAACCTTAAAAGCGATAGCCCTAAGTTTAGAAAAAAGACTGCTAGCGGTACCTGAATCTGAGAAAGGTGCCGAATTAGAAAGAATTCTAAGAGAAGAATACGGGGTTTCTATCCAAAAAATAGCAGAGATAAAGAAGAACAAGAATTGGACTAGTAAATTATTGCACTATGGGACTATAGCTGGACTACTGGGCTTGGCGTTTTTTAGCAGTAATCTAAAAAATGACGAGGCAGAAACAATGCAAGAAGACAAAAAAGAATTGAAATTTACAGAGGAAACACAAGAAAACAAAGCAGGAGATATATACAAGATGGATTCTATCCAAATGCCGAGTTTTGATATGGAAGTCTATAATTCTTTACCAAATGAAGGTAAAGATATATATAAATATTATTCAGAAAAGAACCCAACTCCAGGCAAAGGATACGTATTTTTAGATAAAAAAAGTGCAAATTTGTACGTATTTGACCAAGAAAATAATCTTATAAATAAAATAGTCGCAGGATTTGGTACAGAAGAAGGTGATAAAACAAGAACTTCCACAGCCAATAAACAAGGTACAAGGACAACTCCAGCAGGTGTATACATACTCTCAAATTTATCAGCAGTTGAAGACTTATCAAAATATGGGGAAAATCAATTAAGTCTTTTCGGGATTTCAACTTTAGGAAATAAAGAATTCTTAGGACTGCATCAAACTTACGAGGGAAACAATGAAAAAGCAAGAAGAGAGAAGAGACTGGCTACGATAGACCCAAATGACAATAGATTTTCTGACGGTTGTATCAATATATCTAAAGAAGATTTTGAAAAGTATATAAAAGAGAATTTCAAAGGCGAAGGCGACGAGCTTTTATTCGTCTTGCCTGATGAACAGAAAGCTGCCGAATTTGAAACAGACAAACTAATCAATCAAATCAAGCCAGTATTAGAAGAAATGAAAAATAGACTAAAAGAATACAACGAAAAACAAAATCCCAGCTATACAAAGATTTAAAACTTTTATATAATTCATACATAATGGAAAAACTAGATAAAATATTGGGAGGGCTATCAGAGGAAAACAAGAGGAAACTAGCTGAGGTTGCTACTAAAAAACTAGAAGAAACAGAAGCTTTAAAAACAAAAAAAGAGGATATCCAAAAAGAGTTAGAAGCTCTAAGGACAGAATACGCAAAGCAAGATGAAGAAATACGTAAGCTAAGAGAACTTATCGAGGCTTTACCTGATGATGAAGAAACAGTAGCTCCAGAAATAGTTATCAATGAGATGCCTTCTGAGGTTAAGGGTTTAGAGGCCGATGAAATAACAGGAAAAGAAACAAGCAGTTATGTTGAAAATATTGTTCCTAAACTAAAAAATGAAGATTTAAAAATAGGAACAATGATTACTTTAAGAGGTCAAGTCGGCTATGAAGATGGTTTAGCTGTTGGTGACAGTATACATAATCCAGGTGCAGCTCTGATTGACTTAAGGGGTGGATATGGGGTTTTGGGTATTGGTGAAGTAATATTTGAAAAAAATAATTATAAAATAGTAAGAAGACCTGATCTTAATTTAGATTATTATACTATTGCACAAGGTGTATATGATGCAGCAGTTAGAAACGGCTACGCAGCCATAACTTTTGCAGTGCCTAAAAATTCTTTAGGAAAAGGAACATTAGAGAAAATAAAAACAAAAATTGTAGAATACCTAGAATCTATACAAAGTGATAATAAAAAGATAGATGATGAAAAAAAGATAAAAAAATTAGACGAAGAACTTTCGGGCGAAACATCAGTAATTAGAAAAATGATTTTAGAGGCAGTAAATAATATCCAAGAAGAAACAAAAGAGGGATTGGACCCAAAAGTCGAAGAATTAATTGATAATTTAAAGATTGGGATAAATAGTACTATAAGTAATGATGTGCCTGGTCATGGACCAATTAACGATAGTGATTTTGAGGTTTCTGATACAAGGGGTTTTGTGAGAAGTTCAGACATGGGACGTAAATCAAGAATATACATACATCCTTTAAAAATAGACGAGGCTTCTGCGAATGTTTACCCATTAAATCCTTTATACTCTTATATGAGAGAGAGGAAAGAGGAAGAAAATGACCCTTATTTTATTTATATATATCCTAATTCAACAGATGCCAGGGGTTCAAATTTTAGTGTTTTTGTAAAATTTGATGAAGAAAATAAAAACATTTTAAATACAACTGTTTTAGAAAAATTTAAAGAAAAACTTGATTTGTATGTAAAGACAAATATCTTTACTGAATATGGAAAATTCAAAGAAGGGGTAGATAGGAAAATGTATGAGGGTAAAATAATAAGAGAAATAAAAGCAGAATCAAAAAGAATCTTAGAAGAAGTCATATTAGAGAATAAAGATATAAAAGAAAAATACCCTAAATTTATACCATACACAATTGAAGAAATTGAAGGAATGAAAAGAAATAATTCTAATGTATTAATATCAGAAAAAGATATTATAGATAGATACCCTGAAATTAAAAAAGAGGATTCAAGTGATAGAACATTGATTTCTATTAATTATTCTTTTGAAGAAACAATTACAGGAGAAAAAGAAAACTTTTGGAGTAAAATTGGCGTAGGAGACAAAACTAAAATCAAAGGAGAAGTAGAAGTTTATAAAATAAGCTCTCTTCAAGCAAACGAAGAGTATTCAGTAGATAAAGAAATTAAAGATAAAAAAGAAATGCTCGAAATGGTTAATAATTCTGCTAAATTCCACTACCTAAGAATAATTCAAAAATTAGAAGTGTCTAATCAAAAATCACAAATAGCAACAACCGATAACCCTACAGAAACAGGGGATTTAGAGTTGAGTGAAGGGGTAGCAAAAGAAACAAAAACAAACACAGAAGAAAATAAGAATGCTACTAATTCAGAAATGAAAAAAGCATTAGAGGAAGTCGATGTAACCGTAGAAGATTATATAGAAGCACATAAAAAACTAATCACAGAATTTGGTATAGATAATGCAAGAAAAAATCCAGAAAAAACTTTAGAAACAGCAAGAAAAGAAGTAAAAGGTATATTTGCATATATGGAAGGAAAATTGACTGCAAAGGAAGTTTTATGTGGGGGACCAAATTGGGAAAGTAACCAATTTGGGTTTAATTTGAGGCACGACTCAACAAACGAAGAAGCTGAAGAACATATGCAAACTTTTTATTCTCATTATATAAAAATGTATAATGACATAAAAGAAAAATTTAAAAATAACCCACAAGTAGAGCAAGAAAATAAAGAAAATATAAAATTCTCTGACTTAGATGAGAAGTTTGAAGATGCAGCTAAAATAATAGTCGGACAACAACATGCGTCAACTTCTTTAATTCAAAGAAAGATGCAATTAGGGTTCAGCCGTGCAACTAGGATTATGCATCAAATGGCGCAATTAGGTATCGTAGGCCCAGCACAAGGTAGCAAGCCGAGAGAAGTGCTAATTTACTCAGTAGCCGAGCTAGAAGAATTCTTGAAAAACCTAAAGCATAAATAATATTTTTACTTAGAACGTTAATATTAATGTTCGCTTTTAAATATTGGAACTTTTTAAATAAAGAGTTATAATAAAATACAGTAATGCAATATTCTACAGTTAAAAAAATTGAAGAAGTTTACGACCAAGCCTTAAAAGAATTAAGAGATCTAAAAGAACGCCAAGCCAAGATAATCTCGAAACATATCAAAATCCTAGAAAAAGAAAAAATTAAAAAATTACAAGAAGAACTACAAAAATAATTTTATGGCAACATCTAGAGAAAACAAAAAAAATAGAACAGGAGGAAAAGGAGGGGAAAATCCTTTAGCTGAGATTGAGGACGAAGTCAAAAATTCTCCTTTTAATTTTATGGACGAAAAAATAAGAATCTCGAAAATTATAGACCCAGAACAAAGAAAAACAGAAGAAATCAAAATCGTCATGAAGATGCTTGCAATGGGAGTAGGGGAAGCTAGTGCTCAAAAAATCAAAGAATACGCAGATAGAATAAAAGATGGTACAGAATCTGAAGAGAAAGTAAAACAAGGACTAAGTGAAGCGTTTATTAAAGGAATAGATGATCTTTTGGCTATTTATAGAAAAGAAAACAAAGAAGATAGCGCAGAAGAAACTGCTGTAGAAAAAGCAATAGAGGAAGGAGAAGCTAAGGTAGAAGAAGTATTAGAAGAAATACAAGAAGCTAAAGAAAAGGGGGAAGATAAAGCAGAAATCTTGGGAGGTGAAGAAGGTAAAGAATCTTTAGCAAAAGACTTAGAGCCAATAGAAGAAGATAAAAAAGTTATTGTTGAAAATACTCAAAAAGCAAAAAGAACTTACACTAAGAAAAATTCAGAAGCAAATAATCAAGACCAAAAACCGCAGGAAGTTAAAGAGCAACCAAATATAGCTCTAATTGCTGAACAACTAGAGAAAGCTACACAAGCTATTAATAAATTAAA
The DNA here is from genome assembly GCA_041675085.1 of Minisyncoccota bacterium. GTDB lineage: Bacteria > Patescibacteriota > Minisyncoccia > Phycocordibacterales > UBA9973 > UBA9973. The sequence goes on along the minus strand of JBAYUN010000006.1, from coordinate 14,318 downwards.
AGAAGAAGGGGAAAAAGAAGCTCTAGAATTAGCAAATTTACAAGCTTTAGAAAGTGCACCAGTTGTAAATACTCCAGAATTAAAAGAAACCTCTATTGAGGATGTATTTGATTCTTTTAATGAAGAGGATGAGGCGGAATATTCAAAGTTACTGGACGCTTATTTGGAGGAATATTCTACAAATAAAACAGGTTTAACAACTGAGGAATCAATGAAGAATTTCCATCAAACTGAAGAAATTCAAGATCTACTTAAAAGGATTAAATCTAGAATTGAAAAAGAACCGACCAAAGCTGAACTATTAAAAAGACTCGAGGGGGCAGAAAAGAAACAAGTAGAATTAGGAGAAAAGATAAAAGCCAAAGAAGTAGAATTAGCAAAAATTGATAACCAGATAGATGGAGTAGAAAATAAAAAAGGACATGATAAAGTTCTAGAAGGAATTGAACAAAATCAAAACAGTAAGAAAGAAGGTTGGTGGAATCGACAAACAGAAGGAGTTAAAAATACATTTAATAAATCTCTCGATTGGTGGAATAAAGATTATTCAGAGAGGACTACTGGCGAGAAAGTAGCGAAATCTTTAATGAGCGCCGGATTCATAAGTGCAGCTTTGTACTTTTCTGGCGAGAAATTAGATTTATTGCCTCAAGATACAGGATTTGGTAGCAAAGTCGGATCAAGAACTTTTATGGCAGGACTTGCTTCAGCTGTAATGTCTTCTGACCACGCACAGAGATTTGCAGCTAGTATTAAAGAGGGATTTTCAAATTTATCTAAAACTCAAAAGATAGCCGCTTTGGGTGCTTTGGGAGTAGCTGGAGTAGGAGGATTTATGTATTTTGCTGGAGCAGGAGCTTTAGCTGCTACAGGAGTCGCTATCGGTGCGAGATTTGGATCTGATAAACTTTACAATAAAAATATTGAAGGTAAAAAATCTAACTTAAAATCAAAAGAAGAGCAAATTGCAGAAATAAAAAGACAAATTGCAGAAGAAAACAATGGTCATAATAGTAAATATATTTCTTTAGATATTAATGCTTTAAATCAAAATCTAGATACTATTACTAAAGACATAGAGAAATTAAATGGCGAATTAAGAAGAATCAAAACTTTTCAATCTCTCACAAGAGGAGCAATTAGTATTGCAGGAGGTATAGGTACTATGGCTGCGGTAAATGCTTCTAAATTAAGTTGGCAAGAAATATTAGAAAACAAAAAGGTGACTCCAGAAGAAATACCAGAAGTAATTGCAACTGATTCAGAAACAAAAAACCCAAGCCAAGATACACAAGAAATAATAGGAAAAGTTGTGAAAAACGAACCTGTAGCAAAAACTGAAAGTGAGAGTTGGTTAGATAAGGTTAAAAATTGGTGGAATAGTGATAAAAAAACAGGAAGTATTTCAGAAAATAAATATGGACCTTCTCCAACTGAATTAATAAAATCAGAAACTACTGAAGAAATACCAGAAGAAGTTGCACAAAATGAAACTAAAACAAACACAGAAGCAAATGAAAGTGCAACAAATACAATAAAAGCAACAGAAGAAACAACTAATACAAACCAATCAGAACAAGGTGCTGTAGCTGCAAATACACCAGAGAGTAAAATTAATATTCCAAAAGAAGCGATAATCGACGGCAAGGAACGCGTCGGTATTACTTATGCTTTTAGAGATCAATTGCGCGCAAATACTAAGATGGCAGAAGCTTTTGATATAGACCCAACAAAATTAGACGATGCTAAATACGTAGCCACAGAAATGAAAAATCTAGCTATCAAGCTCGGCTATATGGATGACAATGGTCACGAAATACGTATTTCTGAAGATGGAGTAAACAAAGTTGCTTATGTTTTGAAAATAGACGGTAATGGCAATCCTATGGTAGAGGAGACTAATATAGCGACAGGCGAAGTAGAAAATCATTATCAAGGAGCATCTTTTGAAGGCAAAGATTACGAGAAAGCATATGAGACATATTCTGATAATAAATACGATTATAGACCGAGAGTGAATCTAGGTCCGGATAACGACCCTGTATATCCAGGACAAGTGACAGACATTGGACCTGATTCTGACCCGGTGGAAATGTCTCCAGGTTATCCAGGAGCTGTGACAGATGCAAAAAATACGATTGACACAAAACTAAATACAGGGATATATAATTATGAAACTGTTATAAAATCACCTTCATGGGGAAGTGAAAAATATAAGAATTTTCTAAATTTCATAAACGTTAAAAATCCATCATTTACCTACAGTCCAGAAGAACAGAAAATTTATAATTTCTTAAAAGCAGATTATGATAAGGCTCTAAACAAGTACCCAGGAATAAATGAATATCTTTTAAACAAAAACCTCAATGTAGAAGATGCTAGAAAATTGTTACATTCAGTAAACCAAGGAGGATTGAAAGAAGAAATCATTCAAAATACTGTAGCAGACAAAGAAGTATCTACTCACGATAACAAAGAATATGATTATAGCAATAACAACATAGAAGAAATCCGAAGCTCTAATAAAGAATTTAAAGAAATTCAAGAAGTTGCAAAAAGTGCTGAGTATAAATTAACTCAAGAAGAACTCAAAAATGTACAGAAAGTTTTCAATAAAAATCTTGAGACAATATTTGGTAAAGATAAGTCTCTTTGGAATGAAGACAAATACGAACATGCTAGCACATACATGAAACAAGGAGACGAGACACCTCTATCAAAATATTTGAACGATATCAAAAAACTAGGTAAAGATTATGCACCAAAAAATAAATTGGGAGGATTACAGAAAGAACAAATATATAATTATTTAATAAGAATTACGATAAAAGCAGAGAAGGATGGGCAGTTGGAATTAATAAAGCCTAAAGTAGACGGCCCAGATGAGTTATATCAAGATATAAAAACAGGTACGACAGAAGTAACAACAAGAAAAACAGTTGAACAAAAAGATGATCTATACAATTAGAAATTAATTATTAGTAACAATCACGAAGCAAAAAAATGAATAAAGCACAACAAGATATAAGAGAAAATATAATAACTATGTTTAACATAGCAGAATTACCAGAAGACAAACAAGAAGAGACTATCAATAGAATCGGAGGAATAATCTTCCAATCAGTCCTTATGAGAGTCTTGCCTATGCTCTCTGAAGAAGAGCTAGCAGATTATGAGAAATTACTAGACAACAACGTCTCTCCAGACGAGCTCATGAATTATTTTGGAGAGAAAGTCCCAAACTTCTTGCAAATAGTAGCCGAAGAGTCTGAGAATTTTAGAGCAGAAGCAGCTGAGACATTTAAGAAATAAATAGGAAATAAAAAAAGCGTTTCAAGTATAGACTTGGACGCTTTTTATTTTGTTTAATTGTTCCGTTTTAGCTTTTCATTTGGAACTTTTTTTTCAGTATTATCATTTGAAACCTTTTTTTGACCGACAAGACGCCCAGGCTCAATCTTTGACTGATCTTGTTGTTCTGAATAGAACACTTCCACCATTAAAGTTTGACCCTCTGGGTTATTAACCGTTCTGTTTGGTTTATTAACCCCTAAAATGAAAGTACCAAACTCGTCATCTGAAGGTTCAAAAGATAGAGCATTATTCTCATTATCAGAAAATGAAACCAAAATCTCTTTTACTTTCTTGTCAGGTCCAAGAATAATACCCTTTGGAGCTACAGTGCCCGGAGTATTTGGCAAAATTAAATACTTCTTGATCGGATTACCTCCAGTAAGTAATAACGTACCATCACTTGCTACAGAACCCGTAGCTACTTTTGTTCTATTTTCAAGAACAATTGTATCTGCCCCAGAAAAAAACTGCATTTTCTCCAACATAGCTGGAGTTATGTTGAAATTCTCAATCATTCCCAAAGAGAATGATTCGAATTCTTGTTTTTTATCTGTGGTTGCAAGTTTTGAACTTGCACAAGAAAAAAAGAAAAAGGATATAACTACTGCAAAAAAAACTAAATTTTTCATGATATTAAAATTTTATGGTTATTTCTGAATTCAGGCAGATAAATGCAAAAATCACCACAAAATCTTATTTTTAAAGAACTATACTTACATAGTATAGCACACTTTACCCCCTTTTGTCAACCCCGTCACTCTCGAGCGACAGGGTAAAGCCCCGTCAGTCGCGACTGAGAAAAGGTAAAGTCTTTTATTGTTCTACATAGGGTAACCCTATGTAGTTTGAAGTTTTTCTATTTTTCTGGTTTATAACTACTTTATGTTAAGATTAGATAATGCAAAACGAAGAAAATGTACATTTAGAAGGGCTAAATCCGATGCAAAAGGAGGCAGCTATGCACAAAGACGGCCCACTTTTGATAGTAGCTGGTGCCGGAGCAGGGAAAACCAAGACTATAACTCATAGAATAGTGAATTTAATCAAAAATGGCATAGAACCAAAGGCTATTTTAGCAGTCACCTTTACCAACAAAGCTGCTAAAGAGATGCGTGAGAGAGTCATAAAAGAGATAGAAAAGAATGCAAAAGGGCAGAATTCAGTGCCATTTGTGGCGACTTTTCACTCACTCGGAGTATATATTATAAAAGAAAATGCTAGTTTGTTAGGTTTAACCAAGCATTTTAGTATTTTAGACGAAGGGGACTCTATGTCCCTCATTAAAGATTCACTAAAAGAATTGTCCCTAGATCCAAAAGAATACGAACCAAAGAGAATTAAAGGTATTATCTCTAGAGAAAAATGTAAATTTACGACTCTCGAAACCTTTAAAGAGCGTGCTGAGAATTTCAACGAGTATTTAAACAAAGTCGCCGCTAGAGTCTGGGAACTTTACGAGAAGAAAAAGAAAAAAGAAAATGCTTTGGACTTTGACGACCTTTTATCAAAATCTACGTTGTTATTGAAAAATAATAAAGAAGTAAGGAAAGTCTACCAAGACCGATGGAAATATATTCACATAGACGAGTATCAAGATACCAACGAAGCTCAATACATAATGTCTAAACTTTTATGTGAAGAGCATAAAAATATTTGCGTGGTTGGAGATGCGGATCAGAATATTTATTCTTGGCGTGGAGCAAATTTAAAAAATATTTTAAGTTTTGAAAAAGATTATAAAGATGCAAAAATAATTCTACTCGAAGAGAATTATCGTTCAACTCAAAATATCCTAGAAGCAGCAAATGAAGTGATCAAGAAAAATAAATATCGACCAGACAAAAATCTTTTTACAAAGAATCAAACTGGGGAGAAAATATCTCTATATGAAGCCGTCGAAGAAAGTGACGAAGCAGAATTCGTAGCTACTAAAATCTTGGAGATAATGGACAAGGGAGATAAATTTGAACTTTCAGAAATAGCTATATTATATAGGGCTAATTTCCAATCTCGTGTATTAGAAGAATCCCTATTACGATACAATGTCCCTTATCAAGTCTTGGGAGTAAAGTTCTTTGAACGTAGAGAAATAAAGGACACTCTAGCTTATCTGCGGGCTGCACTCAATCCTGAGAACTTGTCCGATATAAAAAGAATTATAAATTTCCCAGTGAGAGGAATAGGTAAAGTCACCTTGGCAAAATTATTTGCCGGCGAATTAGAAAACTTGCCGATAAAAATGCGAGTAAAGATAAATAATTTTTATCAAACTCTAGAACAAATAAAAGAAAAAATCCAAACGGAAAAAGTTTCAGAAGTTATTAAATTTACTGTGAAAATTTCTGGCATAGAAAATGAATTACAAAATGGAGGAGACGAAGAATTAGAAAGATTAGAAAATATAAAAGAACTAGCAACTCTCGCTTTAAAATACGATAATCTAGAAGGTAGCCTAGGAGTAGAAAAGCTTTTAGAAGACGCTAGTCTAGCTAGTGATCAGGATTCGCTCATGATCACCCCACTCCGCCCTAGCTCCGCGGGGCAAGCCAAAGAAGAAAAGAAAGAGGGGGTAAAGTTAATGACTGTGCATGCTTCAAAAGGCTTGGAATTTAAATATGTATTTATTACAGGACTCGAGGACGGGCTTTTCCCTCATCAAAGGATGGGAGATACTAAGAGCGGAGAAGACGCTGAGGAAGAAAGAAGGCTTTTTTACGTAGCACTCACTCGAGCTCGCGAGAAAGTATTCTTATCTTTTGCTAATTTTCGGACTATTTTCGGATCAAGACAGATAAATTCACCTAGTGAGTTCATTTCTGATATACCTAGAGATATACTAGAAAAAGAAGGTGAAGACCCTGGAATCAAGACAATATACATATAAGTTTTAAAGTTAAAAGTTATAAAGTTAAAAGTACAAATGCAAAATCAAACAATAAAATTTCATAAAGCCAAGAAATCCCTCGGTCAGAACTTTTTAAAGTCTATTTTAGCCTTAAATAATATAGTCGAAGCCGGAGAAGTGACTGAAAATGACACAATTTTAGAGATTGGGCCTGGAAAAGGGGCTTTGACCGAGAAATTGCTCGAAAAAGCTGGGAAAGTTATAGCTGTAGAGAAAGATAGGGATTTAATTGCGTTTCTACAAGAGAAATTCCAGAAAGAGATTGAAAACAAAAGGTTTTTCTTGATTGAGAATGATATTTTAGAGTTTAATCCAAGGGCATCCCTTGGATTGGATTATAAAGTTATAGCCAATATTCCTTATAATATAACAGGAGCAATACTCAAAAAGTTCCTAACAGAGGAAAATCAGCCAGAACGCATGGTTTTGATGATTCAAAATGAGGTAGCTCAAAGAATAGTCGCTCGTGATAACAAGGCTAGCATCCTTTCCGTATCAGTAAAAGCCTACGGCGAACCAAAAACAATCATGAAAGTAGCCAAAAGATACTTCTCACCAGCTCCAAAAGTAGATTCAGCGGTTATTCTAATCAAAAACATCAGTAGAAAGCTATTTATTGAGAACAAAATTGATGAAGATCTGTTCTGGGAAGTTATTCATGCTGGTTTTGCCCACAAAAGAAAAATGTTAATCAGTAATCTCAAAGATTTTTATGATAAACAAAATAAAGAGAGAGGTTTAACAGAAAATAAAAAACAATGGGGGGAAATTTTCAAAAAAAATAATCTAAACGAGAAAGCTCGCGCCGAAGAATTAAATATTTCTGACTGGATAAAAATCATAAAGGACATTAATACACAGAAATAGCTTTTTATTTTTTTTAAACTTGTTATAATAAGTTAATGAATAAAAATATTTTTTTATCAGTCATAATAATTATTTTTGCTGTTGTCTTTTATCACAGTACAACAGATGCTCAAGTTACTCCTCCATTACCAACTACTGGTAATGGTATTCCTTTTAAGCCTCTAGTTTCTCAAAGAGCACAGTCAACAACTATATTGTTCGGAGGAAAAATACAGGACACGATAGCAACTCAAGTTCGAAACTATGAATCAGCAGGATACGATTGTGAAGTACCTGGTAGTACCATAGAAATCCGACCTATCAAATCTTCATTCACTAGTTACTTTATACCTCTAGGTACATACTCTCTAACAAAATATTCTGTAAATCAAGGTCAAAGCATTCTAGGTATATCAGAAAATACTCAAAATATTAATTGTGAAAGATGCGACGAAAAAGGAGAAAATTGTACAGAAATTAATTTTACTTTACCAATAATAATTAAGTTTGGTAATTCAAGAGTTTAAAATGAATTTTGATAAAATACAAAAATATCTACCTAGTAAAAAATTCCAAAAATTTATTGGTGCTTTTTTAGTTATTGGCATCTTTGTCTTTGTAGTATTTTTTATATTCTCTAGTCAAAAAGAAAGTTTTTCGAATTACAAACAAGACCTAGCCGTAAACAACGTTACAGTAAATGAGTTATTAGTCAAAGATACTGATGGTGACGGAGTCGCGGATTGGGAAGAGCAATTCTGGGGCACAGACAAGAACAACAAATTCACCTTTGAAGGTATCTCAGATTTTCAGTATGTAGAAAACAAAAGAACTGCATTAAACGGGGAACAAGAAATAGAAAATCGTACTTTAACTCAAACAGATATCTTCGCTCGTGAATTTTTCCCAGCATTACTAGCTCTAAATTCTGAAGGGGTAGATCAAGATACTATAAATAATTTCTCTACAGCTTTGGGCCAAAAAATACTTAATCCTGAAATCAAAGTACTATACTTTGAGAGTGATATAAAAATAAACAATACTGAAGACGGAAATTCTAGACTAGCATACTACAAAAAAGTACAAGCAACTTTTAATAAATTTAAAGACGCTGGAATAGGAAACGAATTGAACATTATCAGTCAAGGATTACTATCATACTCGAACGAAGGTAAAACTGGACAAAGTGCAGAACTTTTATTGGTAGGGGGAGCTTATCAAGATTTTGCAAAAGAGATATTGGCTGTATCTGTACCGAGCAGTTTATCAGAAGCTCATCTACAAATCATAAATAGTGCACATAATGTAGGGGAGACTGTTATCAACATGTCTGAAGTCATAGGCGATCCTATCGTTGGACTATCCGCTCTTTCTGCATATGAAAAATATAGTCAAGATTTAATTGATGCAGTAAATAATTTAGAAGAAAAATTAGAACAAGTTATATAATAACAATAATATTTATTAAATGAATAAAAAACTTCCAAAATATTTTAAAAAATCTCTCGTCTCTATACTTATCTTGAGCATCTTTAGTGCTCCATTTTTGGGAGTAAGTAAAGTCTATGCTCAATTAACCTCATCTAACCAAGCTGGTTCATATAGCTCTCAAGGTCAATACCCAACAGGGAATTCTATAACTGGAGGTATCGGAGGGTATGTACAAATACTTGGACCTGCAATCCAAGAATTGCCTCATTGTAGAAATGCGATAGCAAGCAGTTGGGCTAAAAATCTTTTTGGAAATAATTCTTATGCAGTAGATGACATAGGTAGGATTTTTGACAGAGAAGACGCAAAAAAAATATCTTCAGATTTATCATCTTCAGAATCTATACCTGTAGCTGATTTTGAAGCTAGGGCTAAGCTGGAAAAAATTGACAAAAAAGAACAGGAACAATTAGAACAAGACAGAAAAAGACTAGAAAATGAACTTTGTTTAAAAAGTATTGGTCAAATGATAGTTAAAATGCTTTTACAAAAGCTTACAGTTAGTACCGTCGAATGGATTAACAACGGTTTTGACGGCAAGCCACTATTCCTACAAGACCCAGGTCAATTCTTTGGAGATATAGCAAAAAATGAAATCTTGCAATTCAAATTAGAAATAGATAATCCTACTCTATATCCTTTCGGTAGAGATTTTCTAAAATCATTATCAGGAACTTTAAATAACAGATTTGCTCAAAATGCGAGATACTCTGCAAATGAACTTATTCAAAGAACAACTCCAGAATATTCTAGTACTACATTTAGTGCCGACTTCTCTAAAGGAGGTTGGAATGCTTGGACAGCCTTAACTCAAGTCCCAGCAAATAATCCAATAGGTTTCAATATTATAACCTCAAATGAATTGGCTATAAGACTCGAAGGTACATCTTCTTCAAGTGCACAAAAAGCTCAAGTAGCTTTAGACCAATCTGGCGGCTTCTTGGGAGATCAGCGTTGTGCACAACCAAAAGGTATCACAAGAGAGCAACATAGAGCTGCTCTAATAAAAGGAGAACGTGAACTAGAAGAATACACTGAGATTGCTCCAGGGGACAACGAAGGAGACTTGGATCAATATGTCACCAAAACAAGACCAACTGGTAAAGTTATCGGTATTTGTGAGAAATGGGAATACGTAACTCCAGGTAAACTCATAGCCGAAGCAGCGACAAAAGTAGTCAGCTATCCTGACAACAACCTACTAAAAGCAGACGACTTAAACGCTGCTATCGCAGCTATCATGGATGCATTACTCAATCGCTGGAGCCAAGATCTTGCAAACAAAGGTTTTGCTAGTTTCTCCAATGATGGAGCAAGTGGTGGATTTATTATAGACGGAGACAACAGGACAAGTGGAGCAACATCTCAAACAGAACTTGATTTCCCAAAAACAGCTTTGGGCACAAATTGGCTACGTGAGAATTCAGATTTCAATATACGTACTGACCTAACACAAGCAGTAATAGACGAACAGAGAATATACCAAAGAAAACTCCTAGAACAAAATCAAGTTCTAGACGACCTTATAACTACAGTCTATCAACTCGACTACTGTATTCCAGGTCCACATCCAGGATTTGAAGAAGATTCACGCCGCACATTAAATGCAGTAAAAAACACAATACCATCAAAAACAGCATCTGACTTTGAAGATATTACAAAAGAACAAATTGTAAAAATCGCTAAAGCTGGTGCTGCTCTAGGAGGTGCAGCAATAGGAGCTTCACTAGGAACAGCTGTGTTGCCTATTGTTGGTACGGCTGTAGGTGCAGCCATAGGAGTGCTTACTGGAGCAATAATAGACTGGGTGGCTGGAGATAACAATGAAGACAAATTAGAAGCCTATTATTCAGCCATCCTTAAAGGATATACTGGCATACATACAAATGAATTTGATAAAGCCGAATATAAAGCTGGTATCAGAGGTAAACAAGATATAACCAATGCTATGGATTCTATGTTAGATAGATATATAAAATTAATGAATAGATACTACAAACAAGAATTTCTACCCACAGTCACTCCCTCAGCTAGAATAGAATTCAGAAAAGTGCCTGGGTACAGAAAGACAATAGAGAGTAATGAATATGCAGCTTCTGTATTAGAAGGAGTCATAGTACGTCTAGCTAAACTAAAAGACGAATTAGATACAATGAATCCAGCTATTACCCCTGGAGCTAATAAAACTTACAACGATTACCTACCTCTTATAAATGAATTCGCAAGATTATCAGCGAGCATGGTCACAGGTAATGATATCGGAAAAGTCACGGACGATATTAGAGAATACTCTTCTCAGATAAAATACGTGTATGACGATCTTTTGACTGGACCATACGGATGTGAAAAAGAATTGCACGAAGATAAATCAGAATTAGAAAAAATATTAAAACAAACACTAAGAGCAGAGTATCCTTTCAAAATATGGTATGACTACAATACTTTAGGACCAAACGTTGATATACCAGCACCGACTGAATTAAGGAAATACAACATAGTACCTCCAAATGAAAGACTAGATAGCGAAGGAAGGAAGAAGCCAGCAAACCAAATGCCGTCTTATCACCAAGGACCTTTCTCAAAAGCAAGTGATGCTTTTGGTCCAGGATTTTTAAGTAGCGTTGCAATGAACTGGAGTAAACCTCAGGATTGGCCAAAACCACAAAGTGCAGAAGTAGAGGGGTGTCAAGAATTAATAAACAATCATCATGATTATAAATCATATACTATAGACTGTCTTCTTGTAGGAGATTTATTCTTCCATGTTAATCAATGGCCGGTATCAGTAGGAAGAAAACAAGGATTACCTTTGAGTGGAGAAAAAGGAGCAAACATAAATGAGCAAAAAGATGTTTCATTCGAACAAACAATAGGAGTTTATTAAAAATATGTTTAATTTATTAAAATAATGAAAAAAATACTTCAACAATTATTTATCATAGCTTTATTCTTTTTTCCTTTTGTTTCTTCGGCAGAAATTAGTAATATTTACGTAAGTGCTATTCCTGCAACTAACATTGTTGAGTTAAATGGAGCAATCAGTCAAGTTGATTATTCAAATCAATACCCTGCCATTCTAGCAGATTTTGCAATATCAGATAAACCAACAACAAACTGTGCATCAATTGCACCGAACCCAAGTTTTTTTGGTTTAGATGTACCACAACCAGATATTTATGATGGGCAAGGAAATCTTATTGCAATAGCTGGAAATCTATACAATATAGATGTTCCTCCAAAAATAATACAAGGACTAACAGCAGGTACAACTTATTATTATTGTTTGTATGCCACAGAAGGTAGTATTAATAACCCCTTAAGTTACAGTTCGGTTGAAACTTTCAAAACCAAACCAAAAGTAACTCTGACTGCATCCCCGAACCCAGTACCTTCAGGCGGAAATTCAGTTTTAACTTGGACTGTTGAAGGCGCAGTATCTTGTAGTGCTACTGGAGGTACGGGAGGATGGGCTGGATCTAAAGATAAAAATGGAGGTTCTCAAAATATAAATGATATTCGAGTGAAGACTACTTTTACTCTAACTTGCAGTAATGGATTCAATTATGGTAATACAGTCTCAAACGTAACAGTAAACATCAGTAATACAGCATCAACCAATAATATTGGAAGTGTTATTACATTACCACTGCCTGGAGGCACAGAGACAATAAATAACGAAATTGTAAGAATTGAACCTGAGAAAGTACTACAAGTTACAGACACTACAGCCTTACTTCAAGGCAAAATACTAAATGCTGTAAATCTTGGAGATTCAGACAAACCAAATTATGGATATTTTAGAATTTCTAAAGTAGATATTCCTCCGATTTTCTGTAATGATATTTTCGGTTCAAATATGATATCTACTATCTCAGACACTCCTAGGAAAAATGGGTCTGTCGTATCTGGAGATACATTCAGTAAAAGAATTACTGGTTTAGAGCCAGATACAGAATATGCATATTGTGCAATAGTCTCAAATCACGCTGAAAAACCTTCAGAAATAAGATATGGTCAAGTTGTAAACTTTAGAACCAACCCTTGTGTCACTTGTCCTCACACAACTATCAGAACTTTAAACCCAGCAAACATAGGTACTAATTCTGCAATATTACAAGGTAGCTATAATTCTACAAGACAAATCAAAACTTGGTTTGAATATAAAGAAAAAGGCTTGGATGCTGCAGAAGACCCAAAAACACCTCTTGATTATGATCAATCCCTAATAGAATCTAGCAAGAAACTAGCAATTTCTCATATTCTTGGTTCCTCATTTTTAGAGTATGCTAAATTTGGAGCAAATACATTAAAAGAAAAAATAATCATATACGTAAACGCTGCAATACCTGAATGGAAAACAACCCAACCTGTTAGTTATATTGGAACCAGAAATTATGGAAGGATGACCTACACTCTAACTGGACTCAAAAAAGATACAGTATATCAATATAGAGCAGTAGCGGAAACAATAGAAGATAAGACTAGACCAAACCCGAATCCAATCCAAACATTCAGAGGTAATACCGTAGAGTTTAGAACTAGAATATATGGAGACAACCAAGATGTATTGGCTCATTGTTTCAACAATGTACAAGACTTTGGAGAAACTGGTATTGATATTGGAGGAGGATGTCCTTCTAAAGCACCAAATTGTTTCGATAATATTAAAAATGGAAATGAAACAGGAGTAGATGAAGGAGGAAGTTGTGGCAAACCTGCACACTGTTTTAATGGTATTCAAGATACAGATAAAGGTGAAACAGGTATAGATACTGGAGGGCCTTGTGGTCCCGCACCAACATGTCCGCCAGGTACAACTGGCACATACCCAAATTGTGTTCCAGGTTGTCCGACTGGCTATACTGGCACATACCCAAATTGTGTTCCTCCTCCTTTCCCAACAATTTCAGTTACAGCTAATCCATCTTTGATCAAATCTGGACAATCTTCTACAATATCTTGGACTTCAACTAATACAACTAGTTGTACAGCTATCAATAAACCAAATATCAAACAAGGACCAATAGAACCGACCAACGAAAACACAAATAATAATACAAATACAACAAACTCCCAAAATTTAGGGCCAAACAATATCCCTCTTGCTGACGCATATCTAACAAACAATACAGGCTATGACACAGATGGCTCTGGAGATAGCCCAAGTACAGCTTCTTCTAGTACTTCAGGCAGCTTTAATACTGGATTTCTTGACAAGGGAAGATCTTTTACAGTCAGATGCACTGGGCCAAACGGTTCAGTAAGTGGAACTGCTTATGTTTTCGTAAATAATACGATAGATCCTTCTAACTTTGTAACAGTAAAAGTTACAGCCAGTCCAACTGTGATTAATCCAGGACAATCTTCTACAATATCTTGGACTTCAACTAATGCGACTTCTTGTACATCTTCAGGTGGAGGTGGAACAGAAACTAGTGGAAATTTTTCTACTGGTTCATTAAATTTTAGCAGAGCCTATTCTGTTAGTTGTACAGGTGCCAATGGATCGGGGAGTGGGTCTGCTTATGTTTTTGTGCCTGGGGGCACAGGTACTGGAGGTGGCGGGGTAAACAACAACATATGCCCATCAGGTTTTACGGGTACACCACCTAATTGTACAGCTATAAAAAAAGTAACAGCAGATATTTCTGCTTCACCAATATTTATTCAAAAAGGTGGCAATGTGACTGTATCTTGGACTTCAACTAATGCGACTTCTTGT
>JBAYUN010000005.1:0-56060 GCA_041675085.1 Minisyncoccota bacterium | reverse complement strand
AGTTCATATCGACGGCGGAGTTCGGCACCTCGATGTCGGCTCACCTTAGCGCGGCGGTGGAGAAGCTGCCAAGCGTTTGGCTGTTCGCCAATTAAAAAGGTACGCGAGCTGGGTTCAGACCGTGAAGGTCGTATAGCGTATAAATCAAAACTTATAACTTTTTGTTACAAGTTGCATGATATGCGTTTTGCGTTTTTCACAGTCTGAATCCCGCGAGGAAGACAAATTCGAATATGAATTAGAACTGTTATATTTTCAAGCGAGGAGCATATAAAAATTTATTTTTATAATGTCCGAGCGAAGAAAATATATGAGACGTAAGTGCTCATATAAAACTGAAAACAACCATGTGTTGAAAAATACACATCACGGCGGCGTATTGTAGTAATACAATACGAGAAGCTAACTTATATCGGAGAAATCCTATTTGTGAAAACAAAGGATAACGCCGAGGGAATTCTCTTTAAGAGATGCCCGTAGAGACTGAATGTTAGATAACTTATTTTGTAAGTTAAAGTCACAGTCCGATCCCTTTAGTAATAAAGGTTCTGCTCTTGTAGATGAGAGTTTGATATAAAACATTTTGCGTGAGACAGGTTGGTCTCCTATCTACTGCACTCGTTGATTCTTGAGAAGATTTGCCCCTAGTACGAGAGGACCGGGGTGAACTGACCTCTGGTGTACGAGCTCTAGTGCCAACTGGACTGCTCGGTAGCTATGTCGGGAATGGATAACCTCTGAAAGCATCTAAGAGGGAAGCCAGCTTCAAGATTAGGAATCGTTATTAGAACCCTGAGAGATGATCAGGTTGATAGGCTTTAAGTGTAAATACAGTAATGTATTAGCTGAGAAGTACTAATGTTTCGATTCCTGTTAAGAAATTTGTAAACCACAAAATATATTTGTTATATATTAGTCGCAAGACTTTAAATTAAAAAGAATTTTTATAAAATTTTAAAAAACGTGGGTCCCCTGTCTTTATGACTCCGAGGGCGAAGTTTTAAAAAATTTTGTAAAAATTCTTCTAATCGAGTTTTCAGTGTTGGTGATTCGTCGTAAGGGTCACACCTCTTCCCATTCCGAACAGAGAAGTTAAGCCTTACCATACCGATGATACTCTTTACAGGGGAAAGTAGGTTATCGCCAGCACCGAGTACTTGATTCTATAAAAACCTTTATGCAAATAAAGGTTTTTTATTTACCTAATTTTTATGTTATAATCATTCCATGACTTGGGCTTTAAAACGGCAGATTTTATACATATTAGGACTTTTAATCTTTTTTGGAGCTATTGCTCTTTATTTTTTATGGCCTTATATTAACAAGCCTCCTACATGTTTTGATGGCAAGCAAAATGGGACTGAGTTAGGTGTCGACTGTGGTGGTGGTTGCGTGAGAGCGTGTTCTTTTGAAGTAGATAAATTGTCTATTTTCTGGTCTAGAAGTTTTGAAGTGGTACCCGGCCGATATAATGCAGTTTCTTATATAGAAAATCAAAACCCAAATAAAATAATTCGCAAAATTAAATACAGATTTCGTTTTGCTGATAAAGATAATCTATACATAGGTCAACGTGAAGGTGAGACATTTGTGCCACCAGCGGGTAAATTTGCTGTATTTGAACCAGCTATCAATCTAGGTAATTCTATACCTGTCTATACTACTTTTGAATTCACCGAAGCCCCTCTGTGGGAGAACGTCGATCCGTCTGTAGTAGATCAGCTGAATCTTGTAGTCTATGATATCAATCTGACAAACGAAGATTCTACTCCGAAATTGTCTGCCGTGATTAGGAACGATTCTTTGTTTGTGATTCCTGATCTGAATGCTGTAGCTATTCTTTATGATGATTTAAATAATGCTCTGTCTGTGAGTAGTACTTATGTACCGGTTTTGAATAGAGAGAGTCGAGTTGATGTGAATTTTACTTGGAGAGCACCTATGTCCAAAAAAGTATTGACCAAAGAGATAATCCCGATGTTCAATATTCAAAATATTAGATTAAAGTAAATGTGGAATCAAATTTTTAAAAAAATAGATTGGATTTTGGTTTTTTTAGTATTACCTGTAGTATCTTTTGGGCTTATTACTATGAGGTCTTTTTCATCGACTGAGAGTGGAGGAGACTTTTTCTCAAAACAATTAATCTGGGTGGGATTGTCTTTTGTGGTATTTTTTATTTTTTCATTTATTGATTTTAGTTTCTTGAAACAGACCGGAGTATTGGTGAGTTTGTTTTTATTCTTTGCTTTTGTCTTACTCGCATTGTTTGTTTTAGGTAATGTCGCCAAAGGGGCCAAGAGCTGGTTTGACTTTGGGGGAGTCTCGTTTCAGCCGGTGGATATGATGAAACTAGTTTTGATTTTGATTTTAGCAAAATATTTTTCTCGACGTCACGTAGAGATCAAAGATTTTAAACACATTTTTATCTCAGGATTATACGCCTTAGTACCTTTTATCTTGGTCTTCTTGCAACCTGACTTCGGTTCAGCTATGGTTATCTTTTTTATTTGGCTCGGTATGGTCCTCGTTTCTGGTATTTCTAAAAAACATTTATTGGTAGTCTTTGGTGGAGCGGCTCTTATATTTTTAGTGCTCTGGACTTCTGTTTTTGCTCCCTACCAAAAGAAGCGTATTTCGACTTTTATCAATCCTTTGTCCGACATTCAAGGTTCAGGTTATAATGTATTCCAATCCACTGTAGCCGTCGGCAGTGGGCAAATACTAGGTAAGGGGGTAGGTTTTGGGACTCAGTCTCGCTTAAAGTTTTTACCTGAATCTCAAACCGATTTTATTTTTGCGGCTTTTAGTGAAGAATGGGGTTTCCTTGGCGCGACGACTTTATTGATTTTGTTTGGCTTGATTATTTGGCGTATATTGTACTTTGCTTCCTATGGAGCCTCGAATTTTGAAACTCTTTTTGCTCTAGGTATTGCGATTTATTTTATTACTCATATATTGATAAATATTGGTATGAATATCGGCGTTATGCCTGTTACTGGTATTCCTCTGCCTTTGATGAGCTATGGAGGTAGTCATCTTTTGACTGAATTTGCTGCTCTGGGGATATTGGTGAGTATGCATCGCTACAGAAGAATAGCTCACAGAGATGATATTAAAAATGAATTTTTAGGATTATAATTACAAATATGCAAATCATTAACGGAAGAAAAATTAGAGATAGTATCTTGATGGATTTAAAAAAAGAAATCCAGGCTTTGGAATTCAAGCCTATTTTTTGTGACGTAGTGGTCGGAGAGGATCCGGCTTCTTTGCAATACGTTAATATGAAAATGAAAACAGCCGAGTCTTTGGGTCTAGTTTTTCATAAAGCATTTTTTAATAAAAATATTTCTACATCAGAGCTAATAGATCATATTAAATTGATAAATAAGATAGAGAATATGTCTGGTGTTATTGTGCAGTTGCCTTTGCCTTCATCTGTCGATACGCGTTTAGTTCTTGATGCTATTGAGAGCGATTTGGACGTGGATTGTTTGGGTGCTGTATCTAATTCTAAATTTTACAATGGTGAAAATGTTTTAGGTTTACCTACAGCTTTGGCTTGTATGCATATTTTAGATAGTTTAAATATAGATTTAAGTCTTAAAAATATAGTAGTTCTAGGGACTGGAGAGTTGGTGGGCCGACCTGTTTCCAAAATGCTAGAGCTTAGAAATCTTAAACATATTTGTTTAAACAGTATGAGTAAGAATAAAGAAGAGGTGATTAAAAATGCTGATGTTATTATTTCAGGTATAGGTCAGGCTTCTTATATTAAAGGTTCAATGCTTAAAAAAGATGTAATCCTAATTGATGCAGGCACTTCAGAGTCCAATGGTAGTCTGTCTGGAGATGTGGATTTGGAGTCTGTAAAAGAAGTAGCTAGTATTGTATCACCTGTGCCTGGAGGAGTAGGTCCTGTGACTATTGCTATGCTTTTTAAAAACGTTTTAGAAGTTGCTAAAAATAAACATAAATAAATATATGAATAATTTTATCTTTTTCAGTTTACATAATTTAGCCAACCAGAATAGTTTGTTTGATTCTGTGATAATATTTTTGGCTAATATGCTACCTTATTTGGTCTTGCTTTTTACTTTGATTTTTCTGATAGTGCATCATGATGTGTCTTTGCGCTATGCTGGTTTTATGCAAGTTGTTAACAAATTTAAAGAAACTTTTTTTGCTTTCATTATCGGACTTAGTGCATTAGTCGCTTCGGAAATACTAAAAAGCATTTTTTTTATATTAAGACCTTTTAATAATTATCCTGAAGTCTCAAATTTATTTTATGCTACTGGCTATGCTTTTCCTTCGGGGCATGCGACTTTCTTTATGGCTTTAGCTTTCTCTATATACTTTTTACATAAAAAGGTAGGAATGCTCTTGATATTTTGTGCTATCCTTATCGGCACAGCTCGAGTTATGGCAGGGGTGCATTATCCAGTAGATATTTTAGGGGGCTATGTTTTAGGTATTATTATTGCTACTTTTTTCAACTATCTCTATAAGAGAGAAAATAAATAATGAATATCATACAAGCTACAATTTTTGGTATCATTGAAGGGATTACAGAATTCTTGCCGATATCTTCGACTGCGCATTTAGATATCACTCGATTGTTTTTAAATATTCCGGCTACGGATTTTGTTAAAAGTTTCGAGATTACTATCCAGCTAGGAGCGATACTAGCAGTTGTATTTCTGTATCAAAAAAAGATTTTTAATTTCTCTAATACAAAATATGGCATACCTGTATTCTGGAGAAATATTATAATTGCTTTTTTGCCTACCGGTATTATTGGTTTTGTTTTATATCAATTAATCAAAGACCATTTATTAGGGAATACTATGCTCATGGCCATAACTCTGATTTTAGGTGGCGTATTTATTATATTTTTTGAGAAAAAACAAGAAAAGCAAATAGTAGAAAGTAACAAACAAAACATAGAATCACTAAGCATGAGAGAATTATTGATAATGGGTACGACTCAAGCCTTGGCTGTTGTGCCGGGAGTATCTAGATCTCTTTCTGTGATTATC
Organism: Minisyncoccota bacterium; assembly: GCA_041675085.1. GTDB lineage: Bacteria > Patescibacteriota > Minisyncoccia > Phycocordibacterales > UBA9973 > UBA9973. Next base: position 51,015 of record JBAYUN010000005.1, on the reverse strand, counting down.
TCTGGTAGAATGATGGGAATTTCTAGGTCTTTGGTAGCAGAATTTTCTTTTCTTTTAGCTATACCCACGATGCTCTCTGCGACTATTTATGATCTTTATAAAACAGGTTTTGATTTTTCTCGTGACGATTGGACGGCGTTATTTGTTGGTTTCGTTGTATCTTTTGTTGTAGCTTTTTTTGTTATCAAATGGCTTATCTCTTATATTCAGAAAAATTCTTTTATTGTTTTTGGTTATTATAGAATAATTTTAGGTATATTTTTGTTGCTATTTTTTGTTTTTTATTAAAAAGAGGCGAAATTCATTTAATGAATTTCGCCTCTTTTTAATTTTTGTATTTATAACTTTTTACTTTATTTCAAAAGTAGCTTTGACCGTAACCATGATTTCTTTATTGATTTTTGAAGTATCATACATACCATAATCAGATACTTCTACTGAGTTTTCTGACATGACTTGCACTACACCACTTGAAGCAGATTGTAATACTCCGATCTTCTTGCCTCCAGCGATAGCTAGTTGTTCAGCGCGAGCCTTAGCATCTGCTACAGCATTTGCTAGTAATTCTACGCGAGCTTCTGGTAATTTAGAATAATAGTATTCAACAGAATTAGTAGCAAATAATACTCCTTTATCTACTATTAACGGAGTAGTGTTTTTAGAAAGATTATCAATCTTGTTTACATCAGTTTCGTTAATCTCAATATTTTGCATGAGTGTGTATTTTTTGTCAGTACTTGGGTATTGCTCATATACTTCATTCATATAGACAGGGGAGATTGTGATAGCAGTCTCAGCAATACCGTTAGCTAATAGGAAAGCTTTAACTTCTTTTAAGTCTGTATCCATTTTTGTATAACCAGCCTTGAGAGTCGATAGAGTTGTTTGACGGCTAAAATTTGCAGTCCACTTTACCTTGTCGGCTAATACTGGTTTTTTAGCACTACCAGTCGAAGAGATATAGTCTGTCGAACGTAGTTGGTAAAAAGTCGCAGCTCCTATACCAGCACTAATAATGAGAGATAATCCTAAGATTGCTCCGAACACTAAATAATTTTTGTTGTTTTCCATCTATATATTATATCTTATTTTTGACTTATTAGCAATTTGCATATTTTGTTGAAAGCGTATAGAATATGGCTATCTTATGTGGAGAATAATGAAAAAAATAATACTAGTATTACTAATCTTATTAGCAACTGTTGCTTTAGGTCTATTTATCTACAAATCAGAACCAAGACTCAATCCATCTTTTGAAACAGAAAAATCTTTCTTTAAAAATAATCCTTTCCGTCTAGGTTTGGATCTTTCAGGTGGAAGTCATTTAGTTTACAAGGCGGATGTGTCTCTAGTAGCTGACGGGGAAGTAGATAATTCTATGGACGCTCTGAGAGACGTTATTGAACGCCGAGTCAATCTTTTTGGAGTTTCTGAGCCACTAGTTCAAATTCAAAAATCTTCATTTATTACTGGAGGAGAAGAGAAGCTTATTGTAGATCTTCCAGGTGTTACTGATGTAGATGAAGCTGTCAGAATGATCGGACAAACTCCATTACTTGAATTCAAAATCGAAAACAGTCAAGCGATACAAGACGCAGTAGTTGGAGAAGATGGTCAAGTAAACTTAGATTTATCAAATGCATTTACTTCTACCGACCTTACTGGTAGATACTTAGAGAGAGCAGTTTTGGATTTCGATATCAATACTCGTGAACCTAGAGTCAGCCTACAATTCAACGAAGAAGGTACAAAGCTTTTTGCTGAAATCACAAAAGCTAACGTAGGCAAGATGGTAGCTATATACTTAGACGGAGCGCCTATATCTACTCCTGTTGTTCGTGAAGAGATCCTAAACGGTGAAGCTGTTATATCTGGTAATTTTAATCCAGAAGAAGCAAAACAACTAGTAGGACGTTTGAATTCAGGAGCATTGCCTGTACCTATCGAACTAATATCAAAACAAACTATCGGCGCGACTTTAGGTGATAGTGCTATCGATGCTGGAGTCAAAGCTGCCATTATCGGTTTCTTAATGATAGCTCTTTTCTTAATACTTTGGTACAGACTTCCTGGTCTTTTGGCTGTTGTCTCTCTCGGTATCTTCGTAGCTATTATACTTACTTTCTTTAAACTCATTCCTGTGACTCTAACAGCAGCCGGTATTGCTGGATTCATTATCTCACTTGGTATTGCAGTGGATGCAAATATCTTGATTTTTGAAAGGGTTAAAGAAGAGTTGCGTTCTGGTAGAACTATAGCAGATTCTGTTACAGCTGGTTTTGACAGAGCATGGACTTCTATCCGTGATTCTAATATCTCTAGTCTTATCACAGCTACTATTTTGTTCTGGTTTGGTACTTCTCTTATTAAAGGTTTTGCTCTGACTCTAGGCCTCGGGGTTTTGGTATCTTTATTCTCATCTATTGTCATTACTCGTATTTTCATGAAAACATTTGCTATGGTAAAAGAAGGCAAGGTTTCAAGATTCTTGTTTTCAAGTGGAATCACGAGTGGTAGTGTAAAAAAATAATTTAAATAAAAATATGTTTATAATTAAAAACAAAAAAATATTCATCGGTATCTCATTAGTTTTAGTATTATTGTCTATAATATCTGTTTCAGTTTTCGGATTGAGAATCGGTATTGATTTCAAAGGAGGAGCTTTGACTGAAGTTGTGTATGATGAAGCGCGTCCTTCTCAAGATATTTTAAATGCAGAAATAGCTACTCTTGATTTTGGTTCTGTTCTAATACAACCAGCAGGGGATAACGGATATTTAATAAAGTCTCGTGATCTTACAGACCCTGAGCACGATTTACTTTTAGAGACTTTATCTCTTGATGGAGCACATACCTTGAAAGAAACAGCTTTCAACTCCATCGGACCGTCTGTAGGACGTGAACTTACAAGAAAAGCTATTATCGCTATAGTACTAGTGAGTCTCGCTATTATTTGTTTTATAGCTTACGCATTCAGAAAAGTCTCTAAACCTGTGTCTTCATGGAGATATGGATTTATCGCTATCGTTTCATTGTTGCATGATATTATAATCCCTATTGGTATATTCTCTCTATTGTCTTATTACTTTGGAGCTGAAGTTGATACTTTGTTTGTTGTAGCTATTCTGACAGTTTTAGGTCTGTCTGTGTCTGATACTATTGTTATCTTTGATAGAATTAGAGAAAACCTAAGTACTGAACCAAATATCACGAAAGCTGATTTTGGAAACATTGTAGGCAAGAGTTTAAGTCAATCATTTGTTAGATCTCTTTCTACTTCTCTAAGTACTATACTTGTTTTAGTAGCGCTATTCTTCTTTGGTCCTGAGAGTACAAAATACTTTGCTCTTGTATTAATAACTGGAATGTTCTTTGGAACATATTCTTCTATTTTCTTAGCTTCACCTTTATTGGTATTGGTTTCTACTTTCAAGTCTAAATAGCATATTTTGTGCTATAATTAAATAGTTAGGTTATTTTATTATTTTAATTTTAAATTTATTATGAATACTTTTTTTGTGTTTTTAGGAATCGGTGCTTTGTTGATTATTTGGATAGTGACTGCTTACAACTCTCTAGTTGCACTAGTCAATCGTGCTAAAGAAGCTTGGGCTGATATCGAAGTTCAATTAAAAAGGAGATATGACCTTATCCCGAATTTAGTAAATACTGTGAAAGGTTATGCTACTCATGAGTCTTCTACTTTTGAAAAGGTTACTGAAGCGAGAACTAATGCGATGAATTCTCAAGGTACTAACAAGGATCATGCTATGGCTGAGAATATGCTCACAGGTGCATTAAAGTCCGTCTTCGCACTAGCAGAAGCGTACCCAGACTTGAAAGCTAATACTAACTTTTTGGAATTACAAAGAGAACTATCTGATACAGAAAATAAAATCCAAGCTTCACGCAGATTTTATAATACTAATGTGAGAGATTTGAATACTCGCATCGAACAATTCCCAGGTAACATAATCGCGAATATTTTTAGATTTGCTAAAATGGAATTCTTTGATCTAGCAGATGACGATGTGGCTCAACAAAATGTTGAAGTTAAATTTTAATAGCTAACTCGTCCCGTCGCTCGCGAGTGACAGGATAAATTAAATATATGACAAAAATCGGAAAAACAATAATTATTATTTTGGTATTACTTGCTCTAGGAGTAGCAGTATATTTTTTGACCAAGACTCCAGTCGTAGAAGAAAATACTATTGGTGCAGTAGAAAATAATCCAAACTTGATATTAGAAAATCAAATCTTGGGTAAAAAAGAAGACTTAGTAGCCTTCTCAATACTTCCTGGTACAAAATTACCTAAAAGCATTCTAGCTTTTGATGGTGTTATAAAAGGTGCTTGGTTTTTTGAAGCGAATATTTTAATAAATATTTTAGACACTGAAGAGACTTTATTAAAAGCAGGAAACGCGACAGCTACTAGCGACTGGATGACAGTCGAGCCGGTAGCCTTCTCTGGTACTATCGACCTTTCTGGTCTACCTACTGGTCCGGCCTATTTGGAAATCAGAAATGATAATCCAGCAGGACCAGACGAAGGTATAAACAAGAATATTCTTCTACCTATAATCATAGAATAAAATTGTAGATAAAAATGGCGACACTATACACACAACAATCAAAAAATATCACAAAAACATGGCTACTTATGTCTATGTTTTTTGTGATTGTTATTGGGCTCGGTTGGTTCTTTTCTTACTACTACCAGAATCCTAGCATTTTATATTTCTTTGTTTTGTTTAGTATTGGTATGAATATCGTTTCTTATTGGTATTCTGATAAAGTTGTTATTAAACTCTCAGGAGCTAAGCTTGCCAAAAGGGAAGAGTATTTTGATTTATATACTATCGTTGAGAATCTGTCTATTACTGCAGGTTTACCTATGCCTAAAGTTTATGTGGTCAATGACCCTGCTCCGAATGCTTTCGCGACAGGTCGCGACAAGAATCATGCAGTCGTGGCTGCGACTACTGGGCTTCTCGCTATCTTAGATAAAAATGAACTCGAAGGAGTTATGGCTCACGAGATGAGTCATATTGGAAATCGTGATATGTTACTCTCTACTACTGTTGTTGTCTTGGTTGGCTTCGTATCTATCGTAGCTGATATGTTTTTAAGGAATTTACTTTGGGGAGGAGGTAGAGATAATGATAGTGATAGTAAAGCGGGTGGTGTACTCATTATTGTAGGAATAATCTTTGCTATTTTAGCTCCTATTTTTTCTACTCTGATTCAGCTTGCTATCTCACGCAAGAGGGAATTCTTGGCTGATGCTACGGGAGCAATGCTCACTCGTTATCCTGAAGGGTTGGCGAGTGCTCTACGTAAAATTTCACAACACAGTCGTCCTATGCAAAGACAATCTGGAGCGATAGCTCATATGTATTTAGCTGATCCGAAGGGGACAAAGGGTAGTCAAATCGGTAAAAAAATCAGCGGACTTTTTGCAACTCATCCAAACGTAGAGGATAGAATAAATGCGCTCATAGGTAAACAAAAATAAAGTTTTCCACTCAAATAAATTCTCTTAAATCCTATTTTTGAGGTATAATAAACATAATGTCTTTGTATAAAAAAATCATAATTAAATTTGTACCATTTTTGGTATTTGGGATTTTACTATTTCCAAATATTTCTCACGGTGTGACTTTATTGACCGATAGCTTTACTGGTACTACGATAGATACTTCAAAATGGACTTTGGTTGGAGGTGTATCGGGAGTTGACTATATACAAAATAATACTATGAATGTTAGGAATAGTGGTACAGATGGTACTAATCCTCTTGGTCTGACTTCTTTGCGTAGTAGTAGTTCTTTTGCAAAAGGGGACAATCTGACCTTGTCTGCTAACGTTACGAACCCTGGTGGACTTGCTTTTTTGATTTATGGAGATTTTCCTAGTGGTGATTACTATTTTATTAGAATCTCTAATACTACTTACCAGGCTTATATTATAAGAGGTGAAAGTCAATATTCTAGTAATACTTCTTGTGGAAGTTATACAGCAGCAGCGAAAGTCTCAATGAGGATTACGGCAACTTCTTTTCAGGTTTTAAAAAATGATGTTTTACAGTGTACTGTAGCTGTAGATGGTACAGCTCCTGTTATGACTAGTCATGCTTTTGCTTTGCAAGGTAGTTCGACTGCTTCGATTTTTGATAATGCTTTAGTTGTTAATGATGCAGCTCTGCCTCCTAGTACTATACCTGACCCTATTTCAAATTTAGCCGCTTCAGAATGGGGGAATACTACAACCAACCTTACTTGGACCGCACCTTCAAATGGTGGTAGTACTATTACAGACTATCTTGTGGATTATAGAATTTCCGGAGATTTGCCTTGGATTAGTTTTAATGATGGTGTGTCTGCGTCTACGGGAGCGACTGTGACGGGACTTACCAATGGAGTTACTTATCAATTTAGAGTAAGGGCTGTGAATGCTATTGGCACAGCTCTTGATTCAAATATTGCTTCTGTGACTGTATTAGCCCCGACTGCGCCTAGTACTCCTTCGGCTCCGACAGCTTCTGTTGTATTGTCTTTAAATGGTGACAAGGCCTCAGTATCTTTTTCTGCTCCTTCTTCAAATGGTTCTGCTATAACTTCTTATACAGTTACTTCTAATCCTGGTTCTATTGTTGCCACTGGTTCTAGCAGTCCCATTCTTGTAACTGGACTAACTAGTGGGACTTCTTATAATTTTACTGTATCGGCGACTAATGGAGTGGGTACAAGTATTAATTCTCCAGCTTCTAATTCTATTTCACCACAAGCTTTCCCTGTGAGTAAGATTAACTGGACTGAGCAAACAAACTCTGGGCAGAGAGATTGGAGGGATGTAGCTTCATCGTCAGATGGAACCAAACTTGTTGCTGTAGTAAATAGTGGTTATATATATACTTCAAATAACAGTGGAGCAACTTGGACGGAACAAACTTCTTCTGGTGTAAGAAATTGGGATTCGGTAGCTTCTTCTTCTGATGGAGTCAAACTCGTCGCTGCTAATTATGGAGGTTATATATATACTTCAAGTAACAGTGGGGCAACTTGGACACAGAGAACAAATTCAGGTCAAAGAACTTGGAATGATATAACTTCTTCTTCTGATGGTGTTTACTTAGTAGCTACCAATGATTCAAATACTATTTACTACTCGACAAATAGTGGTGTTGATTGGAGTTTGTCTGTTGCTGGTTCTTTGGATTGGAAAGCTGTAGCTTCTTCTTCTAATGGTAGTATAGTTTATGTACTTCCAACTGGTTCTTATGTTAGTAAATCTATTAATGCTGGTGTAAATTTTTTAAATAATATTAATTTAGTTACTTCTAAAGCTTGGACTGGTATGGCTGTGTCTGGTGATGGTGTCAAAGTTTTTGGAGCTACTAATGGTAGCTATATTTATACTTCAAATGACAATGCTGAAAATTTTGTTGAGCAGACAAATTCGGGACAAAGAAACTGGACTGATATTTCTAGCTCCCTTGATGGAAGCATCTTACTAGCTTCTGCTGATTCAGTTTTGCTTTCTACAAATGGTGGTGTTGATTGGACAACAGAAACTGCAGTGTGGTCTTGGAAAAGTATTGATATGTCAGATGATGGTTTGAGTGTTGTTGCTGTAGGAGAAAATGGATATATTTACACAGGTGAAGTAGATGCAGAATCTCCAACAATCACAAATATAAATTCAAATAAGACAAATGGCATTTATACTGTTGGAGAGGTGATAGATATTGATGTGACTTTTTCTGAAGCAGTTACCAGTACTGGAAATGTTACTGTGACTTTAGAGACTGGTACCACAGATAGAACTTGTACATTCACTATTACAAACTCTACAACAGGAACTTGTAACTATACAGTTGTGGCAGGGGATGAAAGTTCTGACCTAACAGTGCAATCAATCTCAGGTACGATAAATGATCAATACTCAAATACAATGACTGACTTTGTGCCTGATACTAATCTAGCTACTAATAAAGCTATAGTTATAGATACAACAGCTCCAATTTTAGACGAGGTGACAGTAGTTGTAACTCCAGATGACGACACTACTCCAAGCTACACTTTCTCTTCTACAGAAATAGGAGATATTACCTATGGAGGATCTTGTGCTTCGGCTACAGCTACAACCACAGTAGGGAATAATACAATTAATTTTAGCGCGCTTCTAGACGGTACTTATAATGATTGTACAATTCTTGTCACTGATTCTGCAGGTAATGATTCAAATGAATTAGCTATTAATACTTTTGTGATAGATACTACAGATCCGGTGATTTCAGAAGTGACTCCTGTTGTAACTCCTTCTAGTGATACCACACCAAGTTATTCTTTTACAACAAATGAGGCTGGAGATATTACCTATGGAGGATCTTGTACTGCTGATACTAATACTGCTACCGTAGGAACTAACACTATCTCTTTCAATATTTTAGCTGTCGGTGATTATGCTGATTGTACTATTGTTATCACTGATGCTACTTTGAATAATTCAAATACTTTATTTATTACTGCTTTTACAATTACAACTCCTCCAATTACTCCAGTGGCAGATACTGTTTCTGCTGGTTCTGTTTCTGTTGCGTTCCTTCAAACATTATCAGACCGTTTACGTAGAGAATCTAATCTGATAGATACTGGTTGCAGTATAGGTAATATTTTTAGCACAACAACAGGCAAGAAATGTACGAATACAACAAACAATGCGACGATGCCTGTCTCTTCAAATTGCCCTGTGCTACCTTCTGCTCCGAGATTATTGCGTTTGAATATGAACGATTCTTCTGTAAAATTGTTGCAACAAATATTAAATTGTAAAGGTTATATTATCTCTGATTCTGGAGCAGGTAGTCCAGGTAAAGAGACAACTTTCTTTGGAGGGAAGACTCGCGATGCTGTGCTAAAACTCCAAAAAGAAAACAATCTAATAGTTGACGGTATTGTAGGCAATGGGTTCCGTAATTTTGTAAACAAGTAATATTTTTATATTTGGCTAGTTTTTGCTATACTGTTTTTATGGAAATCAAAGATGTTGAGCATTTAGCGGAGCTCGCTAAAATTGAATTAAATCAGGCTGAGAAAGAACAAATCCTTAAAGATATGGAAGGGATTTTGGCCTATGTAAAGCAGATAGAAGAAGTCGAAGTTCCTGATATTGGGGTAGAATATTTGCATAAAAACCAATGGAGAGAAGACGTATTATCCGAAAAAGATAGCGATACGAGAGATTCGATATTGGTACAATTCCCAGACTCACATGATAATTTTGTAAAAGTTAAGAAAATTTTATAGTAACGTGATTTTAATATTAATAATATGATTGATTTAAAAAATTTAGATATCACCAAAGCTCATGAGGCTCTGAAAAGAGGGGATTTTACTGTTGGTGTTTTAGTAGAAGAATATTTAAAAAATATAAAAGAAAAAAATTCTGAAATTAATGCTTATTTGGAAGTTTTTAATGATATAGAAATCCAAGTTAAGAATGCAGAAGAGAAATTTAAGAATGGTACCATGACTATGTTGACTGGTATTCCTGTAGCGATTAAAGATAATATCTTGTTTAAGGGTCATATAGCTTCTGCCTCTTCTAAGATTTTAGAAAACTACACAGCGAGCTATGATTCTACTGTGGTCTCTTATCTCAAAGAACAAGGTGCCGTGATTCTAGGTAGGACAAATATGGATGAATTCGCTATGGGCTCTTCGACTGAGACTAGTGCTTTTGGGGTGACTCGTAATCCTATCGATACGACTCGTGTCCCAGGAGGCTCGAGTGGAGGATCTGCAGCGGCTTTGGCTTCTGATATGGCTTTGTTTACTCTAGGTACTGAGACTTGTGGATCGGTGCGTGAACCTTCTGCTTTTTGTGGACTTGTTGGATTGAAGCCTACCTACGGTACAGTCTCGAGGCACGGTATCATCGCTATGGGTAATTCTTTAGATCAAGTTAGTCCTTTTGGTAAAAATGTCGCTGACGTAGAAATAGTTTTTAACACTTTGTCTAAATATGATAAAAATGACAACACTTCTATCCTAGAGGAAGATAGAAAATCTGACATCAAGAATAACAATCTCAAGAAAATAGGCGTACCGTATGATTTATTTAAAACTGGAGTAGATCCACTTATCATGGAGAATTTTAATAATATGGTAGAGAAGATGAAGGCAGAGGGCTACGAGATAGTCGATATCAAATTACCTTATTCAAAATACTCTCTAGCTGCGTATTATATAATAATGCCAGCGGAAGTCTCGACTAACCTTTCTCGTTTTGATGGAGTGCGTTATGGGACTCGTGTTGAGGGAGAGAATATCTGGGAGAGTTTCAAAAAAAGCAGACATCACGGTTTTGGAGCTGAAGCTCGTAGACGTATTATTTTGGGGACTTATGTATTGTCTCATGGATATTATGACGCTTATTACAACAAAGCTTGGAAGGTTCGTAGAGCTATGGAGGCTGAGATCAACGAAGCTTTTAAGAGTGTAGCTTTTATTATGACTCCGACTGTGCCAGTATTGCCTTTTAAATTGGGTGAGAAATTATCTGACCCTGTATCTATGTATCTTTGTGATATTTTCTCTGCTCCAGCAAACTTGGTAGGTATTCCTGCTATTGCTATACCTTCAGGTATGACCTCCGAAGGGCTTCCTATGTCTGTGCAATTTATGGCACCTCACTTTTGTGAAGACAATCTTTTCGTTATTGGTAAAAAAGTAGAAGCATTGAATAAATAATTTTTTGAATATGTTATAATTTTATTATAGTGATATTTAAATATGGACTTAGATAAAATAATAAATTCAAATAATTTAGCTCAAGCTGGCTCTTTGTATGAGACAAAATTTCTCAACTTGGAGTATCTTTTTTATCAGATATATGTATTTTTGTATAAATTCTTTGGTTTGGGTTCAGGTTCTGGTAATGCACCTGTTGGTCTCGACGGGTCAGGAGAGGTTTCGGGTTCGGTCGCTGGTTCGTCTTCAGGGACTTTTTATTTAGATCTTTTTACTAATTTCTTGTATCTACTAATATTACTTTTTACTACTGTTCTTTTTTACTGTATTATCAGAGTTTTTGAAATTCGTGATAAAGAAGGGGAATATATGAATGAGCAGATCAGACTGTATGCCGAAAAACAAAAAGCTAGAGAACAAAAAATCCAAAATGCTGGCGCTCCTAAAAATCCAAGATGGCTCGCTGTGACTGAATATATAAATTCTGAGAATCAAAATGATTGGCGTCTAGCTATTATCGAAGCAGACTCTATGCTCGAATCTCTCGTAGATAATTTAGGGTTTAAGGGTGATACCTTTGGAGAGAAATTAAAGTCTATCGATCCTAATAAATTTAAAAGTCTTAGTGCTCTCTGGGATGCTCATAATGTGAGAAATAGAATAGCTCACGAAGGTACAGAATTTGGTATTTCTCATTATGAAGCTAAAAGAGTCATATCAATATACGAGCAAATCTTTAGAGATTATGCTTTTATATAAGTTGTTTTAAAAAATGTTGCGGGATCTGGAATCGAACCAGAGTCTCAAGGTTATGAGCCTTGCGAGATGCCTCTTCTCTATCCCGCTATATACTTAGTAGACTAAGTTGTTTACATAATACTACAAATAAAGTATTAATGCAAATAATTTGAAAAAAAGCTGAAATGTGTTAAGATATAAAGCAGTTTGCAAACAAAATAAGTCAGTAATAGAAATGACGGTTATGCTACGCATAACATCGTCATCATGCTTCACTAGGTGGTAATGCCATCGACATGAAGCAAAGCAGTTTGCTTCATGTCGGCGTAGCTCAGACGGTTAGAGCGTGGCACTCATAAAGCCAAGGTCGGTGGTTCGATTCCACCCGTCGACACAATACAAAATAGATTTTTTTACTGTTTTGTGTTAAAGTTTTAAAGTTGGTTTGAAAAGTGAATATAAGCAGACCTAATAAATAATGCAGACGTAGCTCAACTCAAATTAGACTATAGTGAGCACCCGCCTTAAGGCGATTTTAGGAGTAGTCGATATGAGTTAAGTTAAATAAATAATGCAGACGTAGCTCAACTGGTTAGAGCACCCGCCTGTCACGCGGGAGGTTGCGGGTTCGAGTCCCGTCGTTTGCGCCAAATTAAAACACCTATCAAAATAGGTGTTTTAATGTTATAATAAGTTTATTAATCCTTAATTTTAAAAAACTATGTATATATTTCTTGGTATCGTATTGTTGATTGTTCTATCTAGTATTCGTCAGATTAATCAATATCAAAAAGGTGTGCGTTTTACTTTGGGTAAATTCACTGGAGTTATGGAGCCAGGGTGGAGACTTGTTTTCCCGATAATTCAAGGTTATCACAAAGTCGACGTGCGTACTAAAGCCGTCGATGTGCCTGATCAGAACGCTATCACTCGTGACAACGTATCTGTCCGTGTGAATGCTGTTATTTATTATAAAGTCAGTGATGCTCCAAAAGCTATTATAGAAGTCGAAGATTTTCGTCACGCTATCTCTCAATACGCTCAGACCACTATGAGGAATATTGTTGGAGAAGTAACTCTTGATGAATTACTTTCTAGTCGCGACAAGATTGCAGATAGAATCCGTGAGATTGTCGACGCTGAGACTGACGCTTGGGGACTCAAGGTGCAGAATGTAGAATTGAAAGATATTTCTCTACCTCCTGACCTAGAGAGAACTATCGGTAAACAAGCTGAAGCTGAGAGAGAAAAGAGGGCTGTGATCATCAATTCTGAAGGTGAACTTGCTGCCTCTCAAAATATCGCTCGTGCAGCTGAGATGCTATCTGCTACTCCGGGAGCTTTGCATCTGAGAACTTTGCAATCTATTAACGATATGTCTTCTGATCAGTCAAACACAGTAGTTTATATGATACCGATGGAAGTCTTGAAAGCATTAGAAGGATTTAAAAAATAAAATAAATTAAAAAACTCTCCGCCTTAGGCGGAGAGTTTTTTAATTGTAATAATTGAAATAAAGTCTGATTTGTAGTAATCTTGAATAGTTAGTCTGCAAGTACGTATGCCGTTGTAGCTTAGTGGTAAAGCACCATATTGGTAATATGGAGAGCGTGAGTTCAATCCTCACCAACGGCTCAAAGAATTTAAATTAAATAACTCAATGCGCGGCCGATAAAGTAGGCGACTCCTGCAGCTAAGGCTCCAACGAAAAGCATTTCCAGTCCAGCTTTGATCCAATTCATTCCTGTGACTCTCGCTCTTAAACTCCCGACGGTAAATAATGCTACTGTGGTTGCTAAGATAGCATAATTAAATACATTTTCTTTAACTCCAAATACGTATGGTACGAGGGGGATAGATCCAGCGAGAATAAACGCGACAAAGGTGACTACTGCATTTTTAAGTGGATTGTTTATTTCTCCGCCTTCTTTGCCGATATTATCTAGATAATCTTTTTCAGATTTACGAGCGAGGTAGTTTGACGAGGCCATAGAGAAACCGTCAGCGAGTACGTTTGAAATACCTAAAATGATAACCACCGCAGGAGACAAATTCGCTCCCGCGACTCCAGCTACGATAGCGAAAGTCGTTATAATGCCGTCATTTGCTCCATAAACTAAATCCCCAATATATTTTGCTACTCTTTTTTTCATCCCGTTAAATATTTTTGATTAATTGATAATTATACTACATGTTATTATTTGCTAATTACTTGTATTTACTCATTCCCGTTATTTAAAAGACTTAACGGGATTCATAATATATATTATAGCAAATTAAGTATTTTTTTGTTACAGTAATTATAGTTATGGAAGATAATGAAAATATAAACCAAGAAATAGAAAGGCTTGAAGCTTTAATACTATTGCCTGACTTTTGGCTTGATAAAAATGAAGCTCAACGCGTCATAAAAGAAATACAAGACTTGAAAGACAAACGCGAAGGGTCTAATAAATGGGATAAAGGTTCGGCTATAGTATCTATCATATCTGGAGCGGGAGGCGACGACGCCGAGGATTTCTCTAGTATTTTATTTTCTATGTACTTGAAATACGCTAATAAAAAAGGTTGGAATATTTTTCTAATTCATGAGAATAAAAATGAGCACGGCGGCTATCGTAATATTTCTTTTGAAGTTGAAGGTCCGCGAGCGTACGGACTTTTAAAAAATGAAGGTGGCGTGCATAGATTAGTACGCATCTCTCCATTTAATGCCAAGAAATTACGCCACACCTCTTTCTCTCTAGTCGAAGTACTTCCTAAATTTTCAAAACTTGATGAGCGTGATTTTGAGATACCTCTTGCTGATCTTAAAGTAGAATTCGCAAAGTCTGGTGGTCCTGGTGGTCAGAACGTGAACAAGAGAGAGACAGCTGTGCGGATAATACATATCCCGACGAATATCTCGGTCCATGCGACCGGCGAGCGTTCTCAAGAAGCAAACAGAGAAAGAGCTATGAATATCTTGAGAGCCAAGATTTTCCAAAAAGCTCAAAATGAGAAAAAGACTTTTGAGGAAAGTATGAAAATAAGTAAAGGTACTAGTATAGAATGGGGGAATCAAATCCGCTCGTATGTAATGCATCCGTACAAGATGGTCAAAGATCATAGGACTGACGTCGAGACTTCACAGATAGAAGATGTGTTAGAAGGGGAATTGGATATTTTCATGAAAAAAGATTAAATTCTTTAGGGGACTTGTCCTGTCGGTCGTGACTGATTGATTTTTCCATATATTCTGTTATAGTTTGAATGAAGTAACTCCAATTTTGGAGTTTTTGTTTTTTAAATTAAAAAATAAATAAAATGGGAAAAGAAATTGTTAGTAAAAAAGTAGATGATAAAAAACCTTCAAAAATCAAAAAAAGAGGACCAAGAAGAGGTCAGTCTTTTAATGAAAAAGGGCAAGTTGATTGCCCTGCAAATAGAAATAGTAGAGTAACTACTCAAATGAGTGGTTACTGTATAAAAAACTAAAAATTAACTATTTTAAAAATTAGAGTATTGCCAGAGAGATTTGGCAATACTTTTTTATTTGGTGTGAATGTGCTTTTTATGATAAAATAAGAGAGTGATTTATTTTAACAACGTTTCAAAAGTTTACAATAAAGAATCTATTGGTATTAGTGAAGTTTCTCTAACAGTCACTTCTGGTGAATTTGTATCTGTGGTCGGGCATTCTGGCGCAGGTAAGACTACTTTGATAAAAATGATACTCGCTGAAGAGAATCCTACTGAAGGCACAGTCTTTTTTGAGTCTTTAGATATTCACAAATTGCCAGGAGATGACCTCACCAAGCTACGCCGACGCATCGGAGTAGTTTTTCAAGATTACAAATTACTTAACAACAAAACGGCTTATGAAAATATAGCTTTTGCTATGGAAGCTGTAGGTAAATCCAACGAAGAAATAGCTTCTGATATTCCTCATGTTTTAGAACTAGTAGATTTGAGTCATAAAATGTCCCATTTCCCACATCAAATGTCCGGAGGAGAAAAGCAAAGACTCGCTATAGCCCGAGCTATTATTAATCAACCCGAACTCATCATTGCCGACGAGCCTACAGGCAACCTAGACCCAGTTAGTACATATGAAATCCTGCAAATCTTTAAAAAGATAAATGATCTCGGTACTACTGTAATACTAACTACTCACAATAGAGGAGTCGTCGAAGCTGTTGGGAAAAGAGTTATCACTATGGAAAAAGGTAAAGTCGTCCGTGATGACAAACATGGCAAGTACATGATTTAGTAATTTAATATAAAAATTTATGAGCGTATTATTTAATAGAATTGTAAAATCAGGATTTTTAAACTTTAAAAGAGGAGGACTCGTGTCTTTTGCTTCTGTCTTGGTAGTCACTATCACTCTGTCTGTGATTACTACTTTATTGTTATTGCAAGCAGTATTGCATTCTTCGCTTGATCAGATTAGAGATAAAGTAGACGTTAGTATTTATTTTACAACTGGAGCAAATGAAGAAAAAATATTAGCTTTAAAAAGCTCTCTAGAACAATTACCCGAAGTAGCTTCTATAACTTATACATCAGCAGCGGAAGCTTTGGTGGATTTTCGTGAGCGCCACAAGGATGATTATCCTACTATCCAAGCACTAGACGAAATCAGAGAAAATCCCTTGGGTGCGTATCTGAACGTAAAGGCCCGTGAGGTTTCTCAGTATGAAAGTATTGCGAATTTCTTAAAATCTGACGACGCTTTGGTTATTGGATCTTTGAATATTATTGATAAGATTAATTATTATCAAAACAAAGACGTCATAGAGAGATTGAATTCTATTATCAACGGCTCTGAGAGACTTGGTTTTATTATCACTCTTTTACTCGTGATTATTTCTATTATTATTACCTTTAATACTATTAGACTCACTATCTTTATCGCCAAAGAAGAGATAGGTATTATGCGTCTCGTAGGAGCTTCAAAAATGCGTATACAAGGGCCTTTTATGATAGAAGGGGTGATTTACGGGACTATATCTGCAGTAGTGACTTTATTGCTATTTTTGCCAGCGACGTATTGGATCGGGCAAAATATGACTCCGTTTTTAGGTATGAATGTTTATGATTATTATACTTCTAACCTCTTAGAAATTTTTGGTATAATCTTAGGATCTGGAATATTATTAGGTGTTGTATCTAGTCTGCTTGCAGTTAGAAAATATTTAAATAAGTAAATTTATGAAAAAAGAGAGTCGCAAATATATTTTTGTTATAGGAGGAGTTATTTCTGGAGTAGGAAAAGGTATCACTGCTTCATCTCTTGGGCTCACTCTCAAGAACAGAGGTCTTAATGTCACAGCTTTAAAAATTGATCCATATATTAACGTCGATGCCGGCACAATGAACCCTACCGAACATGGTGAGGTTTTTGTCCTTTCTGATGGAGATGAGACAGATCAAGATATGGGTAACTACGAGAGATTTCTAGAAACAAAACTTACTCGTATTAATTACATGACTACTGGTCGTGTTTATCAAAGTGTTATCGAACGTGAACGTAATCTAGAATACAAAGGTAAATGCGTTGAAGTTGTACCTCATATACCGCTCGAAGTTATCGGACGTATCAAGCATGCAGGAGAACTCGCTCACGCCGACGTCGTCATAATAGAGATAGGAGGAACAGTCGGAGAATATCAAAATATGATTTTCTTGGAAGCTGCTCGTATGATGAAAATACAAGCTATGAGTGATGTGGCTTTTGTTATGGTCTCGTATTTACCAACTCCAAATAAGGTAGGTGAGATGAAAACTAAACCAACTCAGACCGCAGTCCGCATGCTAAACGGTTCAGGTATTTCTCCAGATTTTCTTATTGCTCGTGCTGATACGTCTCTCGATGAGAAAAGAAAAGAGAAGATAGCTTGGTCTTGTAGTGTACCAGCTGATAGGATAATATCTGCTCCAGACGTAGATAGTATCTATGATATTCCTATAAATTTCGAAAAAGAAAAATTATCAGAAAAAATTTGTGAAGTTTTAGGTATTAAAAATACCAAACCTTCTACGGCTTTATGGAATAAATGGAAAAACTTTGCTAAACATGCTCACAATGGAAAAGAAGTAGTAAAGATTGCTGTGATAGGTAAATACTTTGAGACAGGGGACTTTGTGCTTTCTGATTCATATCTTTCTGTTATTGAAGCTTTGAAATATTCTGCATACAAAGAAGGACGTAAGCCCATACTGACTTGGTTATCGGCTGTAGACTTTGAGAAAAATCCTGCCAAATTAAAAGAACTAAAGAATTATGATGGTGTACTTGTGCCGGGAGGTTTTGGAGCTAGAGGTGTAGAAGGGAAATTAGCTGTAGTAAAATACGCTCGCGAAAACAAGATTCCTTATTTTGGACTTTGTTATGGTATGCAAATGATAGTTATCGAATACGCTCGTAATATCTTGGGCTTGAAAGACGCCAATACTCGTGAAGTGAATCCACATTCTAAAAATATCGTGATAGATATCATGGAATCTCAAAAAGAAATTCTTAAGAATAATTCTTATGGAGGGACTATGAGACTTGGAGAATATAAAGCCATGTTGAAAGAGGGAACCATCGCTAGATCTGCTTATGGAGTCAAAGAAGTCCTAGAGCGTCATCGTCATAGATACGAAGTTTCTCCTTTGTATATAGAAAAATTAGAAGAGAAAGGATTAGTTTTCTCAGGTAAATCTAAAGACGGAATTTTGATGGAAATAGCAGAATTACCAAAAGAAGTGCATCCGTTTTTCCTAGGAGCACAATTCCACCCAGAATTCCTAGCTCATCCATTAAAACCTCATCCACTATTCAACGCTTTTATTAAGGCTTGTATTAAGAAATAAATAATTAAAAAACCTCTCATTGTTGAGGGGTTTTTTAATTTTAATTACATTTATTTTATTTAATTTTTTCTTGTATTCTTAGGAGTGCTAAGATGAAGGCACTGTTTCTGAGGGTGGTTTTATTTTCAACAGAAATATCAAATATTTTATTTGCAGAGTCTTTTAGGATATTATTTAATTTTTCATTTACTTCTATTTCGGTCCAATGCTCATTTTTGAGGTTCTGCTCCCATTCAAAAGAAGATACTGTCACTCCGCCAGAGTTCGCAAGCACGTCGGGCACCACAGGAATATTTTTACTATTCAGAATCTCATCTGCTTCTGGAGTAGTCGGACCGTTAGCTAATTCTAAAACAACTTTAGCTTTTATATTGTGAGCGTTTTTGTCAGTGATCTGATTCTCGAAAGCAGCCGGTACAAGTACGTCGCATTCTAATTCTAATAATTCTTCATTACTAATATTTTGTGCAGTAGGGTAGTCAGCAAGACGACCATTTGTCTTTTTATGATTCTCTATTTCCTCTAGGGTAAAACCTTCTTGTTTATAGAGTCCGCCTTTAGAATCTGAAATAGCTATAACCTTATGGCCGTCTTCGATAAAACTTTTCATAGCAAAAGATCCTACGTTGCCAAATCCTTGAATAGCGACAGTGCATTTTTCGGGTAGATTCAATTTCTCTTGTAGAGTTTTGAATACATAAAATCCTCCCAAACCCGTAGCACTCTCGCGTCCTTCTGAACCGCCTTCTGTGAGAGGTTTACCTGTAAAAGTAGCAGAAGTTTTCTCGCCACTTAATTTTTGATATTCATCATTCATCCAATTCATGATTTCCCCGGTAGTATTCACATCTGGAGCAGGGACGTCTTTTTGCGGTCCGATGACTTCATACATTCTACGAACCCAACCTCGAGAAAGTCTCTCGAGTTCATTTTTAGATAATTCTTTTGGGCTCACGGTGATACCTCCTTTACCTCCGCCCATAGGTATCCCAGCGACGGCACATTTGATAGTCATCCAAAAAGCTAAAGCCTTAACTTCATTTATCTCAGTCTCAGCGTGATAACGAATTCCACCTTTATATGGTCCCAAGACGTCATTGTATTGCACTCTATAACCTTCAAAAATACGCACAGAGCCGTCGTCCATAGATACCGGGATAGATATCCTAATATCTCGATTTGGTTGCCTTAAACTCGATATGAATTCAGTATTAAAGTTCTTGATACTTACTACCTTGTCTAATTGAGACATAGCATTTTGAAATGGGTTTTGCATAAATATGAAATTATCTTACCTATTAATATAGTAATTATACTATGTTTTAATAAAAAAATAATTACAATATCTCTTCTAATTTGCTATCTTTTTTGTAAATAATTAAATCTTTATTGTGTTTTCTTGAAGGTTTTATGATTGGGTCTATTATTCTCCATGTTTCTAATACTTCTTTCTGAGAAACAAAATAATCTTTTTTGGAATTAATAGCATTTAATATCACATCTTCATAAGAATTATGTTTTTTGTCTATTTTTTCTTTTATAAAAAATACTTTTTTGTTTTGGTATTTTATTTTTATGAAAGTTTCTTTTTTAGCTAAGGCTTTACCTGTATTTAGAATAATATTTATTTTGTTTAGATTTTTGTTTTTCGATTTGAGAGTTATTGAGGCCAAAGTTTCGGTCTGACTATTTGGATTTATGTCTTTATTTATGTATCCTTCATACTGACCTTTTTTGGTGTTTTCTTTTATTAATTCTAGATTTTTTAATGCATTGTATCGGGCTTGATTTAGATTTTTACTATCTTTAGAATCTTTTAGAACAAGAGCTGTTAATTCTAAAAGGTGACTTTGTATCATGTCTTTTATTGCACCTACTTTTTCATAAAAATCAATTCTTTTTCCAATATCTATTTCTTCGAGTGCATTTATTTCAATACTTTCTATAGTATTATTGTTTAACTGATTTTTTTCTGTAAAAGAAGTAATTTTTGAAACTATCTTCTTAAAAAGATAATGATCTACTCGATATATCTGACTTTCTTTGAAATATTTTAAAGTGAAGGATATTTGTTTTTTTGCACTTTGTAAATCTATGCCGAAAGGTTTTTCAATCAGAAGTTTTATTTTTCTTTTTTTAAGAAAATCATTTTGACCTAAATTTTTTAGTATTTGTGTAGAAATTTGAGGTGGTAGGGAAAGATAAAATATGATCTCCGCTTTCTCTCCCCAGTTATTTTCTATATCTTCTATTTTTTGATTTAATCCAGGATATGACTTGATATCATTTACATCCATAGAATATATTTCTTCATGATTTTTTTTATATTTTTTTGGAATGTCTTTATTTAATATTTCTTCAATATTTAAATTTATTTTACGAGTGATACCTAGAACCTTAAATTTATTTGGTAATTTTTTCTTATTATCCAATTCTATAACCGCAGGCAAGACATATCGTCGAATGAGATCGCCGGATACACCAAAGATTATTAGGATTAGGGGATTTTGTTTCATTTATTTATTGATTTTGTGTCCACCAAAAGCATTACGCATTGCAGCTAGTAATTTAGTAGCAAAGTTAACTTCACCTTTTTGAGAAGCTAGTCTTACATCAAAAGCAGATTGTATCGCTGGGGTAGGGATGCCTGATTCTTTAGCCGATTCTAAAGCCCAGCGTGCTTCACCCGATTCAGCCACGAATCCATCTATCCCATTTAATTCTGGATTTTCTTTCAGGGCATCTCTACAGAGTTCATTTAGCCAAGAAGTAATAACACTATGATGTTGCCAGACTTCTCCTGCACTAGCTAAATCTAAATTTTTGTATGGTCCTTCTTTTAACATACGATAGCCTTCAGCTAGACTTTGCATCATTCCGTATTCTATAGCGTTGTGTACCATCTTCACGTAATGGCCCCCACCACTTTCTCCAAAATGATGATATCCCCCTTCTGGAAGTGCTAGGGTCTTTAAAACTTCTTCTACTTTTAGAAAAGCATCTTTATCTCCTCCGGCCATCATAGCAAAACCATTTTTATATCCCCAAATACCTCCACTAGTACCAACATCTAATAGTATTGAGCCTGCACTTAGAACTTTCTTTGCTCTTTCCCGAGTGAGTCTAAAATCAGAATTACCACCATCTATAATAATGCTACCTTTTGGAACTAGTGATAGCCAAAGATCTAATTCTGTATCTACTATATCTGAAGGTATCATAAGCCATAATACGACTTGCTCACTCATAAAAGAACTTGCAACTTCTTCTTTAGTATAAGCAGGAACCATACCTAAAGCTTTCATTTCTTCTATTGGTTCAACGCTACTATTGTGAGCTATGACGGTAAAATTTGCTTCATGTAATTTCCGAGCTATTTGTCCTCCCATTTTCCCTAAACCTATTATTGCTATTTTCATATATTTATTTTTATTTATTTTGATAATCAGTAAATATTGTTAATAATGGAATTTGTTTTAATATCTGGGCTGGTTGTTTTTTAATATCGATTTCTTTATTTAATAAATCGTTCACCACTATCCATTTTGCTTCACCTTTCATAAAGACGATTATTTCATCTAGCATCTTTATGGCTCTAGGCGTCATTGTGATTCTTTCAAATTGGGGAGTATCATATTCATAAGCTAAGTTTGTAGAATTTGTAGCTTCACTCTCAGGTAGTATTCCTGCAGTATGACCATCAGCTCCAACTCCAAAAAGACCAATCTTATAGACTGTGCTATTTAAATATTTTTCTAAATTTTCTTGAAATTCTATAGTAGTGTCTTTTCTGTTTTTATTATTTAATATTGGTATCAATTTTGCTTCTGGTAATACAAAGCCTAATTCTAATAATTGATGCCAATTTGATTGAGCCGAGTCAACATCACCATATCTTTCATCGGTCAGCATTATCGTAAGATTTGCATGAGGTCTCTTTGTGATGATTTGAGAAACTTTCGACGCTACTTCGATACCTGATCCACCGGTAACAAACCACAAGACTTTGATATTATTTTCTAGCTTGTTTAGAATTTTTCCTGAGATAAATTCTGCAACTTTTTCTATCTCAATAGTATTTTTAATTTCCATAAAATTAATTATTTTCTTTCTTAGATAACTCACAGAAAATATAGCCGTTTGAAATAGACAATATGCCAAAAAGAATAGTTAGTAGAGATAATCCATATGCCAGTAAAGCGAGATTTATAGATGTGGTGAGCGTAGTAGCAGTTATCCAAGTATTACGAGCCACGTTATCGACTAATACTACTTCTCCTTTTTCATTTAAAATTTCTTTGCCATCTGTATCCAATTTTGGTATTTGTCTTGGCATTTCTGCATAAGTCTTACCTTGTGTGATTTTTAGTGTATGTTCACGGATTATGTCCGCTTGAGATTTTAGAGTTAATGGTCCGGCAACTTTTGTGTTTGGAATAGACGCATCCTCTCCAGTAATTATATTTTCTCTACTTACGTTACTATAAGTAAAAACCATAGCCCAGATCCCGATTATCACTAATGCAAATCCTATAATACCGCTAGTCATTCCTACAATCTTTAATTTATTTTTCATCCCGTTAATTATTTTTGATTAATTTTTAATTTTATTAAATATTATTGACCTAATAACATTATATTATGTAACCACGCTATTTAAAATATTTAACGGGATTCATAAAATTTTCATTTATTTGTAATACTATTATTATACACCTTTTTATTATATTCTAAGCTTGTATTATTTATTAAATATAATATTATATATTTATAGAAATAGTCGAATATTAATCATAAATAAAATTTTAATTTAAATTTATGGCAAAAGGAAACAATAGTCAAAGAAAAGAAGTAAAGAAACCAAAAAAAGTAAAAGCTAAATAATCTAAAACAAAAACCACTCATCTAAATAGAGTGGTTTTTGTTTTTATGTTAAGATATACAGATGAAACAGAAATACATTTTTGGCTTATTCTTTTCAGTCATCATTTTATTGTTAGTTGTAATTTTTTATTATAAGTTTGATCAATCTCTTTTAACTCGTTTGTCTTTTTATTTAGATTTAGCTAATCCTTCTGTAAAAGTAGTTCGAGTTGAGCCTGGCCTTCGTAAAGAACAAATAGCCGAAATAGTAGGAGATAAACTTTTCTGGAATGATTTAGAAAAAGAGGAGTTTCTTAATATTAATATTATTCCTGAGACGGATTATCAAGAAGGACGTTATTTTCCTAAGACTTACCTCATAGGCAAAGACGAAAATCCCAAAGAAGTCGGGGAGCTTATGTTCCAAGAGTATGAAAAGCAAATAGATAAAATCGAAAATAATAAGAGAGTTCAGATAATGAACGAAGAGACGGCTCTGAAAATTGCTTCACTGATTCAGCGTGAAGCCGCTGGCAAGCATGATATGGCGTTGATTTCAGGAATTATCTGGAATCGTATTTGGGCGGGGATGAGGCTTCAGATAGATGCGACTCTGCAGTATGCTAAAGGTACCGAAGAGGAAGGCTGGTGGGGCAAAGTCTCTCCTGAGGATAAAAAAATAAAATCTGAATATAATACTTATTTAAACAAAGGATTACCACCTTCACCGATAGCCAATCCAGGTAAAGACGCTATTTATGCAGCTTACAATCCAGAGAAGACGGAATGTATGTTTTATTTTCATGATAAAAAAAGAAAAATTCATTGCAATAAGACCTATGAAGAGCATAAAGCCGAGCTAAAACTTTATTATTAAAACAGTGAAATCTAAAAATATTGATTTTAAGTTTATTAGAAAAATCCCTTTTTGGTGGGAATATTTTCCTTTTTTGAGTATTGATATGGCACGGACCATATACCCTTATATTTATTTTCCTAAAGATATTTTTATTGACTTACAATCCGAAAGTCCAAAAGATTTAAATTTTAGTATTTTGATTCATGAGAAGGTGCATATAGATCGTCAAGAAAAATTAGGAATTTTAAAATGGAATATATTTTATTTATTTTCAAAAAAATTTAGATTAAATGAAGAGATTGTTGCAATTCTGGAGCAAATGAAATACATGAAATCAAAAAACTTGTCTTATGATTTTGCCAAAAAAGCAAGACAATTTTCAAGTAGTACATATCTTTGGATGATACCCTATGAAAGGGGATTAGATTTACTAAATAATCTTTGGACAAAAGCAGATTAATTTAATTATATAAGTTATAATTTTTTTTATTAAAATTACAAAATAAAAAGTCTCCGCTAGTAGTACTAGGGGAGACTTTTGATTTTTGGGATTACAAGATTCCCTTTTTTTTGTTTTTTAAATTGTTGTTTTCTTTTTTTAGTTTGATTGAATAATGTGCTAAAGCTAGGATTATTATTATAGCTATTGTTATTATAACAATTACACCAATCATTGGTAAACTAATTTCGCCATTCGTTTGATTACTAAACAGATTCATCATTTTTAAAATTTATTGATTTGTACAAATTATCTATTATACTTTAACATATTTAAACTTTTTGTCAATTATATCGAAATACGTTATAGTTTGAGTTGTAGATTTATGGTATGATATTAGTTCAGTTCTATAGATATTAGAACAATATTAAAATTAATTAATTATAAAATATATGAAAAATAACGTTATTGTTGGTGGAGTTTTAGTTTTATTGTTAGTAGCGGGAGGAATTTATTATTCTAGTACTCAAAAAGTTGCAGAAGTTCCAGTTGTGGAAAATGATGTAGCGAATAATACTTTGACTACTGAAGAAAATACAAATCCAAATCAAAAGAATTTAACTGTTGTTGGTGCAGAATCAAAAGCTACTTATAAGATTAATGAAGACTTGCGTGGAGTTCCGACTTTGGTTACTGGTAACACAAATGCTATCACTGGATTTATCACTATCAATAAAACAAACAACAAAATCCTAACAGGTAAGATAGAGATTGATGCAAATTCTTTCGCTACCGATATTCCTGCTCGTGATGAAAACGTAAAGAAACTAGTCCTAGAATCAGACAAGCAAGGCAATGCTTCTATTACTTTTGTGCCTGTAAATATTCAAGGTGATTTAGTAGTAGGTAGTACTTCAGACGTAAAGATTTCTGGAAATATCACTATCAAAGGAGTTACAAAATCTATAATCCTAGAAGGTACAGCTTTGTTGTCAGCAGACAATACTCTAGCATTGTCTGTAAAAACTGTTTTAACTTATGCAGATTTTGGAGTAACTATTCCTGATTTTCCTTTCTTAGCTAATATCGACAAGACAGTAGATTTGTCTGTTGATGTTGTTGCTAGATAAATAATCAATAAATGCAAAAATTACGAACTATATATCTAGGCGGAGGTTGCTTTTGGGGACTTGAAGAGATGTTCCGGACTTTGACTGGCGTCGTCGATACAGAAATCGGGTATTCTGGAGGAGAGGTAGAGAATCCGACATACCAGAATCACGAAGGTAACGCTGAAGCTTTAAAAATAACTTTTGATGAAAGTATAATTTCTTATTCTCAAATACTAGATTACTTTTTTAGAGTTCATAATCCAACCACAAAGAACAGGCAAGGTAACGACGTAGGGACTTCGTATCGTTCGGTTATTTTCTATCAAAATCAAGAAGAAAAAACTGACGCAGAAAATATGATAGACGTAGTAAATAAGAGCGGGAAATGGATAGATCCTGTCGCGACTACTTTAGAAGAATTTAAAAAATTTTATGATGCCGAAGATTATCATCAAGATTATTTAGTCAAAAATCAAGGAGGATATACTTGCCACGAATTGTATTTCGACGAGAGTTTTAAAAAATAAATCCCGTCAGTCACGACCGACAGGACAAGTAAAAAAATATGAACGAAGAAGAAATAAAAAATAAACTAAGTGAAGAAGAGTATCGAGTTTTGAGAGAAAAGGGAACTGAAGCTCCTTTTACGGGTTCTTATTTGCATGAGAAAAGTACAGGGACCTATAACTGTAAAGTTTGCGGGAATCCTCTATTTTCCTCTGATACAAAATATCACTCTGATGTTCCTGGGCTTGCAGGCTGGCCAAGTTTTAATGAAGCCATACCTGGCAGTATTGAATATGTACCTGACGATAGTTATGAAATGAATCGTACTGAAATTGTTTGTTCAAAATGTAAGTCACACTTGGGTCATATTTTTGATGATGCTCAGTCTGTAACTGGTAAACATTATTGCTTGAATTCTATTTGTCTTGACCTGGAGAAGAAATAATTTATTTTCTTTCTGTTGTAATATTACAACAGTTCATTCGTCATTATTATATATGCAAAACAATTTTAGAATTTTTATAGGGTTATTTATCGTTATACTGATCGGCTTTTTTATTTATTATTTTAATTCTCCCAAAGTTATAGAAGGACCTATCCCGACTCCTGTCGTAGTAGAGGACTCTATTTTGGGATGCTATGTCGCAACTCTAGGTAAAGATATTTATGCAATAACTCTACTTGAAGAAGATAAGGGGAATATCTCCGGCAGGCTCGCTTTTAATAATTATGAAAAAGATAGTTCTTCTGGATCTTTCAAGGGGACTTACTTAGATGGAATATTATTTGGTAATTATGCTTTTAATTCTGAAGGTATGGACTCAGATATGCAGGTGATATTTAAAAAAGTTGGAGATACTTTTGTGAGAGGATATGGAGATGTGAAAAACGAAGGAGATAAAGTTCTGTTTAAAGATTTATCTAGTATTTCTTATGATACTAATGTTGTCTTTGTAAAAGATGAAGATTGTACTACAGCCTTCCAAGAAAAAAATGATAAATTTATAATGAATTACAATTCTTTTTTTAAAATCTATGAACCGAATGAAGATACACTTTCAAATGAATGGAGGATAAATGCAAAAGCCAAAGGTTTTACTTTAGCTAAAATCTACATACCAAAAGCCTATATGCCCAATACAAATTTCTCTAGCGCATCTTTGAGTATTGGAGCTTCGACTGATATAAAAGAAATATCTACTTGTACGACTGCTACTCCTTTGAATGGAGAAGTATTAAAAGGTACTACAAATATTAGCGGTTATCCATTTACAAAATTCTTCTCTACAGATGCGGGAGCAGGGAATTATTATGAGACTACGAGTTATAGAGGATTACTCGACGGAGACTGTTATGCTTTAGAATATACAATCCATTCTACGAATATTGGTAACTATAGCCCAGAACAAAATATAAAAGAATTTGATAAAACTAAAATAGAAAATGAATTTGGAAACATGATAGCGAGTTTTAAATTTTTAGTGAATAGTGATTAGTTAAATCTTTAAAAATTTACAAATAAATCCAAAGACAGAATAACATTAAAGCATGATTTTGTAAATATATTTGGGTTATTTTTAAGATTTGTTTTTCTATGCTAAATATGGTTTAATACACTAGAAATTTAGTTTTTTGATACACATTAAAATATATAAACATGGCAATTGTTATAAATTCAACTTATGACTTTTTTAATTTTTATGCAAAAGCATATTTCCGCTCGGT
The DNA here is from genome assembly GCA_041675085.1 of Minisyncoccota bacterium. Classification (GTDB taxonomy): domain Bacteria; phylum Patescibacteriota; class Minisyncoccia; order Phycocordibacterales; family UBA9973; genus UBA9973. The sequence goes on along the minus strand of JBAYUN010000005.1, from coordinate 23,170 downwards.
TGGTATAGAGCTTAGTCTAAATTTGGATAATTATACTAGAGTTATTGAACGCCATTATGATTATTATTTTATTAAAGACATGCTTTTTTATACTAAAGACAAGACTGATGATAGTTTTCTTCAAATAAAGACTAATTTAAACAGTCTTATAGAAGTAGAAGAAAACAAGAGGGAAAGTATGCCAGCTATCAAGGTCTCTCTAATGAAACAAATAATACCAGAAGGTTATAGTTATGACTTTTCTGGTTGGGACGGCCCACCTAATTCAATTCTTTTTTCATAATTTTAAAAAATAAAAAATGAAAAATCAGATAGAAATTGATACAAATACATATCTTTTAAAATATAAAAATATGTATGAATTAAAATTTGGCAAAAAGCCCGATTTTAAAATTGGACTTAATGAATATGTTTTAAGTATAAGTAAGTATTTTGATTTTGATATTTATTTAGAGATAAGATATTTAATAAATAAAGTCTTGTGTGTAGATCCTAAGAATTGTGACTTCGAATCATTAAAAAAAATACACGATAATCTTTACGATATTTTTTGTGATGTTTATCTTGTTAGGTTTAATGAAATAGTCTCTCTAGAAGAGAGAATGAATTTTGGTAATTTTTGGTGGGATGGTGGCTTTTCTTTTAATGTAAGCTTATTTAAGCCATTAAAACGATCTGTTTTGTTTAATTAAGTACTTAACACTGAAATCTATAAATATGGGTTTCAGTGTTTTTTATTTTCATGTTGCTAGACTTGGATTCCCGCCTGAATGAAATTCATTTCGGGCAGGCGAACCAAAATTTAGGATCTCAGAGAGCCCTTATTACAAATTTTCTATACAAAGCTGGGAGACTAGGATTCGAACCTAGATAAACAGTTCCAGAAACTGTTGTCCTACCATTAGACGATCTCCCAGCTTTATATATAAAATATATGTAATTTCTAAAGAACCAGATAAAAATGAAAGTAGTTTCATTTTTATTCCCACCATTAGACGATCTAGCAAGGTTGTATTTAAAATATAAATACTTTTAAACAATAGTACAAAATTACTTTTTTATCAAATTAGCAAAATTCCTTGTGCGCAGGCTATAGATTTTGTTATAATTATTTTTATAAATGAAAACATTTTTTAAATTTGCATTATCTTTAACTTTTATTTTTTCACTAATTTTAAGTAGTTCTAATTCTGCGAATGCAGCTGGTTGGAATCTCGCTGGTAGTAATAGTTTTACTGGTGGTGTAGGTGTAGCTATGCCTATTACGGATTTACAAGTGACTGACGGGGACGGGTCTAATGTGCCTGTAAAATTATTTGTCTCAAGTGGGACTTTGGCTATGTCGACAACTACGGGACTAACTTTTACCGGGCCTTCTACGGGAAGCACTCTGTATTTTACTGGAACTTTAGCGAATGTGAATAATGCTTTAGCGACTCTGACTTATACTCGAGGTAGTGCAGGGAGCGATACTCTTGAAGTCTCACTAGTTAATCCAGGTGAAGTATTTTTTGCAGACAATGGGCATTTGTATGAATATATTTCTAGTCTTACAACTTGGGAACAGGCACGAGATCAAGCTGCTCTTTTGACTAGATATGGCGCTACTGGATATCTGACAACTATTACTTCACAAAATGAAAATGATTTCGTTGCTGCTAGGCTTTTGAATGCAGGATGGATGGGAGCTAGTGATTCTGCACAAGAAGACCGATGGATCTGGGCGACAGGACCAGAAACAGGTACATATTTCTGGCAAGGACTATCAAATGGTACAGTGCAAACTTATGCCAATTGGGGAACAGGTGAACCTAACAATTCTGGCAATGAAGACTGCGGACAGTTTTTAGCTGGAAGTTCAGGTAAATGGAACGATTTGCCTTGTAGTGGCTTTACTCTGCCTGGTTATGTTGTTGAGTTTGGATCTTCGGGGAATATGCCTTCTGTTACTTCAAAAAATATCTCTATCACTACTCTAAACGCTCCAGTTGTTTCAACTTTAACCCCAACAGACAATGCGACAAATAGAACTGTGGATACAAATCTAACTTTAGTTTTTAGTTCTTCTGTATTTGTAGATTCTGGAAACATTACTATTAAGAAAACTATAGATGATTCTACTGTTGAGGCGATAGATGTTACTGGCCCTAATGTTTCAGGTAGTGGTACGAATACTATAGTAGTAAATCCGACAGATGATCTAGAAGAAAGTACTTCTTATTATATATTGATAGGTAATACTGCTTTTAAGAATATTTCAGATGTATATTATGCAGGGATTTCTGGTATTACTACTTGGAATTTTACTACTGGCGATTTTACTCCTCCTGTCGTATCTAGCGTGTCTTCTTCTGTAGATAATAATTCTTATAAAGAAGGTGAAGTAATAGATATTGATGTTACTTTCTCAGAAGCTGTGACTAGTACTGGGAACGTTACGGTGACTTTGGAGACAGGGGATGTAGATAGGACTTGTACATTTGCTATTACAAATAGTACTACCGGGACTTGTAACTATACTGTGCAAGCAGGAGATAATAGTGAAGATTTGAGTGCAACTATTTCTGGAGTGATTAGAGACCAAGCTACTAATCTTATGGTAGATTTCTCTCCTGTATCAGGATTGGCTTCTCTTAAAAATATTGTGATAGATACAACAGCTCCAGTTTTGGTACAATCTGCTCAAGTCCAAAACAATCTAGTTAATGTTACTTCTGCCACTTATTCTTTTACTGCCAGCGAAACAGGAGAATATACTATAGAGAGTTGTGGTCATGGGTCTTCTACTACAGTGAATACTGGTGTATCGGTGAATCTATACAACCTACAAAATAACAAAACTTATTCTTGTGTTTTTTACCTGACTGATTTAGCAGGGAATGTATCCAATAACTTGCAAATAGGACCTTTCAGTATCTCTTCTCCAGGATCTGTATCTGTAGCTTTTCTGCAAATGATAAGTAATAATTTAAATGCAAAAAATAATACTGTAAATAATATTGTCCTAAATACTAATACTGTAAAAGAAATACCTACTCCAAATAATATAATTTCAGAAACAAAGTCTGAAAACTCTATACCTTTATTTTTAATAAATATGAAACAAGGTAGTCGTATATCAGATGTGCGTCGCCTGCAAGAATTTCTAGCAAATCAAGGTGGAGATATATATCCAGAGAAAAGAATTACTGGATATTTTGGACCTTTGACTCATAATGCTGTAGTTCGTTTTCAAGAAAAATATCAAGATCAAGTTTTATCTTATCTTGGGACCACAAAGGGGACTGGTTGGGTGTATGAAAAAACTCGTGCCAAGATAAATGAAATGCTTTTAAATAATATTTAAATAAATCTTTTTAAGTTAAAAATGGTATAATCAGGGTAATGAAAAATAAAAATGTTTATATCTGGATTATTATTGTTTTAGTTTGCGTCGGTGTTTTCTTGGTATTTTTTGCGCCGAAGACTGTAGGCAATATTTCTTATAAAAATGGAGAAAAAATAGAAAATAAAGAAAATGGTGAAAAAGTTTTGGGAGAAGAAAAGAAAGTAGAATTACCTCCGTTAGATATCGACGCTTATAATGCAAAAATTCTTGCTCTTGCTAATAATCCCGTGTTGCCTGTACCCGAACCTAAATACGATCCAAAGACAGGTGAGCTAATCCCTTCTCCGACTCCCAAGCCTACCCTCTGGCCTAAAAAGACTGTATATCCTAACCCTGGAGCGATACTACCTTTCAACCGTATTGTGTCTTATTATGGCAATTTATACTCTAAGAAGATGGGTGTTTTGGGTGAATATGAAGAATCTGTGATGCTTGCGAAGTTGGATGCTGAAGTAAAGAAATGGGAGCTAGCTGACCCGAGTACTCCTGTAATTCCAGCTCTTCATTATATTACTACTGTAGCTCAGATGGACGCTGGGCGTGACGGTAAATACCGCGCGAGAATGCCTTATGCGGAGATAGATAAAGTTTTAAAAATGGCAGAGAAAATCGATGCGATTGTTTTCTTGGATATTCAGGTAGCTCTCTCTGATATACAAACTGAATTACCATACTTGAGAAAATATTTAGAATTACCAAATGTTCATTTAGGTATAGACCCAGAATTCTCCATGAAGACGGGAGCCAAGCCCGGCAAGGTTGTTGGGACAATGGACGGAGAGACAGACGTGAATTTTGCGATTAATTATTTATCTGAAATAGTGAGGGAATTTAATTTACCGCCTAAAGTTTTAGTGGTACATAGATACACTAGAAATATGCTAACAAATTCCCAAAAGATTAAACCAACTCCAGAGACACAAGTCGTTATACATATGGACGGTTGGGGAGGAAAGCAACACAAAATAAGTACTCATAAACTTTATATTTACCCTGAACCGGTGCAATTTTCTGGTTTCAAAATATTTTATAAAAATGATATCAAGCAACCTGGTACGACCATCTTTGAACCCTCTGAGCTCTTAAAACTTAGCCCTCAACCGAGTTATATTCAGTATCAATAATTTCTTATAATTGATTTTTTTTGCTATAATATTGTTATGATTAATTTCGTAATAAAACCAAGATTTCTTTTTAGTTTTTTAATTGTGCTTTTATTATTTTCTTTTTTTAGTTTTAATAAAGCACAAGCGGCAGACGGAGATTTTGTTTGGGCTCAATATGTGAATAGCGATAGTGCTATAAACTTATATTCAAGTAAAGTAGATGATTCTAAAAATTCATACTTAGCTGGTACTTTTAGCGGTGCGGTGATTTTTGATACTGGAGTGGGCGCTGTAGAGCTAACGAGTACTGGTCTTGGAGATATCTTTATCTTAAAACTTGATGCAGATGGAGATTTTGTGTGGGTAAAAACAATTGCTGGAAATGGCTCGATACCATACTCAATGTCTCTAGATTCTTCTGGTAATCCTTACTTAACTGGAGGTTTTACTGATACTGTGGATTTCGATCCTGGAGTAGGTGTTGCGAACCTTACTTCAGAAGGTAATACAGATATATTTATTCTAAAACTTAATGCAGACGGAGATTTTGTTTGGGCACATAGTTTCGGGTCTCCAGATGAAGCAGATTATGGACAGTCTCTTGTTGTAGATTCTAATGACAATATTCATATTGTAGGAGAGTTTTATGATACTGTTGACTTTGATCCTGGTGTTGGTGTAACAAATTTGGATTCAATTGCAAAATCTTCACTTTTTATATTAAAACTTGATGCAGACGGAGCTTTTATTTGGGGTCGTAGTTTACCTAGCCTTACTGCTTTTTCTATTAATGTTGATAGCTTAGAGAGCTCCTATATCACAGGGACATTTGCGAGTACTAGAGATTTCGATCCTGGGGTAGGTGTATCAAATCTGACTTCAAATGGAGGAGATGATATTTTTATTCTAAAACTTGACGCAGACGGAGATTTTGCCTGGGCGCGTCGTGTAGGAGGAACTGACACAGATCAGTCTAATTCTATTACTGTAGATGAAAATCAAAATACCTACGTAACAGGCTCATTTACCAGTACTGCAGATTTCGATCCTGGGGTAGGTGTATCAAATCTGACTTCAAATGGAGGAGATGATATTTTTATTCTAAAACTTGACGCAGACGGAGATTTTGCCTGGGTAAAGCATATTGGAGCTGATTATGATGAGGCTGGTCATTATCTTGTGGCTGGTTCTGATGGACTCTATATTACTGGTTATTTTGAGACATATGATGCTGTAATTGTGGATTTCGATCCTGGGGTAGGTGTATCTAGTCTGGCTTCAAATACCGATGCAGATGTTTTTATCCTAAAACTTGACGTAGATGGAGATTTTGTGTGGGTAAAAGGATTAGGTGGAGATTATTCTGATTTAGGTAAATCTATCTCTTTGGACTCTGAAGGTAATGTTTATGTTGCCGGTGAGTTTTATGGACTTGTAGATTTTGATGCAGAGGGTGATGGTTATATATCAGGAGAAGATACTAATAATGGGTCTGTGTTTTTACTAAAATTAGAAAAGGCACTAAGTGCTCCGGTAATATATGAAGTTACGCCAATAGGTGTAGTCGTAAATAATAATGCTCCATCGTATACATTTAATTCCAATAGCATAGGTGATATTACTTATGGAGGTGCTTGTAGTAGTACTACTACTCTAGCAACAGTAGGAAATAATACAATAAATTTTAATAATCTAACTCCAGGATATTATTCAAATTGTACTATTACTCTCACAGATTCAGAGGATAATATAAGTAATATTTTGTCTGTAACACCTTTCAGTCTTGTTGTGCATAGTGGTGGAGGTGCAAGTGTACAAAATGCTAATACACCAAATCCAGTTCAAGTACCTGCACCCGTTGCACAACCCACAGAAATAGAAGTTCCACAAATTCCAATTACTCCAACCTTGCCAATATTCAATCAGCAGCAATGTCAATCCAACCTAATCTTAACTCAAAATCTGAAAGCTGGTGCTAGAGATGGTATTTACCATTCTTATACAAATGCAATTGTAAAAGAAGTTAAAATTCTTCAAACTCATATGAATAGACTAGGTTTTAATTCAGGTAAAGTTGACGGTGTTTTAGGACCAATTACAGATGGAGCTATTAAGAGAATGCAAGCCTATTTAGGCACTAAACAAGACGGACTAGTAGGACCTATTACTCGAGGGTTGATCAACACTTCTTGTAATTAATTTTGCAATTAAATAAATTCTACAGCAGAAATGAAATCTTTTCTTATTTTTGCTTTGCTTGAAGTGGGGTCAATACCTCTATAACCTAGTGCGAGCATGGTGACAGATTTGAGATTTTGAGATTTGAGATTTAATATTTCGTCTACTTTGTCTTTTTCGAAACCTTCCATGGGGCAGTTGTCTATATCTAGTAGTGAAGCTGTATAAATCATTGTGCCCAAAGCTATATAAGATTGGGCTTTAAGCCAGGAATCTAATTCTGTGTCTTTTTTATTTTTAGTAGCGCCTTCTAAGAAATCTTTATAAGTTGCAAGTTCTTCTATCTTTTGATTCTGAATTTTTGCTGTGCGTTCTAGTCTGTCTTCTATAATCTCTTTGATATCTGTTTTATAAGTTAAGACTATTAGATGTGAAGCGTCGGTGACTTTAGGTTGATTGCTGACTTCGAATAATTTGGCACGAGTCGTAGGATCTTTGACTACGATGAATTTCCAAGGTTCTAGTCCCAGAGAACTAGGGGATAGTATTCCAGATTCTAAGATAGTATTTAAATCTTCTTCACTTATTTTTTTATCTTTATCAAATATCTTGACCGCATAACGCCAATTTAAGGCTTTTAGTATTTCTTCTTTGTTCATGTTAGTATTATATCAGGTCATGATTATTATTAATAATTTATAATATAAAAATATGGAAGATGTAAAAAACAATGTAGAGAGTTTAGCAAAAATGATTGAAGAAGGAAAAATCTTAGAAGCTTTCGAGATGTATTATGCTGATAATGTAGTTATGGAAGAAGTAGGTGATGCTCCACGTGTAGGTAAAGATGCAAACAGAGCTTATGAAGAGAGTTTTGTGAATGGTATTGTGGAAGTGCGTGAAATGAAGACTCTAGGTATTGCTATCGGAGATAATTATTCAACTATAGAATCTTCTATGGACGCTACTCATAAAGATTGGGGTGTTATGAAAATGTCTCAAGTTGCAGTGCAAACCTGGGAAGGTGGCAAAATCGTTCACGAGAAGTTTTATCATAAATAATTTGGAATTCATTAAAAGCCCCGACGCTACGCGTCGGGGCTTTTATGTTATAATTTATTTATGAATCCCGTTAAATATTTTAAATAGCGGGCATATATAAATTTACGTAATCAGAGTAAAAGAATTTGCAATATAATTATAAATTAATTAAAAATATTTAACGGGATGAAAGAAAATAAAAGATTTAGTATCGTTGCTCGAATCAAAAGTGCGACCCACGCTTTTAGAGGTTTGGGTATTGTTTTAAAAACCACTCACAATGCTTGGCTTCAAATATTTTTTGGTATCCTAGCTCTTTATTTGGGTTGTATTTTAAATATTTCTCATTTCGAATGGATAGCTTTAGTCTTTGCTATTTTTATAGTCTTGATAACAGAAACTATAAATACAGCCATAGAAGTAGATATAGACTTAACAAGTCCCGAATATCATCCTTATGCAAGAGATACCAAAGACATAGCCGCAGGGGCTGTATTATTGGCAGTTGTATTGGCAATAGTTGTCGGATCTATCATTTTCTTGCCTAAAATTTACGCTATTTTATTAAGTTAATCTTATGATATAATATTCACATGGAAAAAAGACAAAAAATTTTTATAGGAGTTATAGGTTTATTAGTAATCATATTGGTATTTGTGGCTGTTTTTGCTGAAGAAAAATCAGATGAACCAGGTAAATACGATGAATTCGCTCAATGTTTAACTGAAAAAGGTGCGACTTTCTATGGAGCTTTTTGGTGTCCTCACTGTGCAGATCAAAAGAAAACTTTCGGCTCTTCTAAGAGTTTATTGCCTTATGTAGAGTGTTCTACTCCAGACGGTAACGCTCAAACTCAAATCTGTATTGATAATAATATCTCAAGTTATCCTACTTGGACTTTCGCTGACGGCTCTATTGAAAAAGGAGAACAAACCTTAGAAAAATTAGCTGAAAAAACTACTTGTGTATTACCGACAGATGGTGCTGAAAATACAATTACAGTTGAGCCTGTTGTGACTGAAGAGGTAACAAATAATCTAGAAGTAACTGAATAATAGTATATGAACTTTGAAGCTATAAATAACTTAAATATATTTTTAGGAACTGGATCTATCATGTTGCAGATAGTTTCTGTTGTTGCTTTATTTACTCTTTTTTTTGGAAGTAGAACTTTATTCAGAAAAAATATTTTATTAGATTTTATCGATAAACATTTTTTGATTTTAGGATTTATTTTCTCTCTTATCGGTACAATATTCTCTTTAGTCTATTCTGAAATCATTAATTTTGCTCCATGTTACCTATGTTGGTGGGCGAGAATTTTCTTGTATCCTCAAGTAATACTTTTTGGTGTAGCTTTGTGGAACAAAGATAGAAAAGTTATCAAATATATTTTACCTCTCTTGTTTTTAGGATTTCTATTAACTGTGTATCACAATCTGATGTACTATTTTGCCGAGACTTCAAATTTGCCTTGTGATGCTTCTGGAGTATCTTGTTACCAACAACTCGTCTCAGTGTTTAATGGATATATTTCTATCCCAATGTTCGCTTTGACTAACTTTTTTGCCCTAGTTGTTATCGTAGCAGTAGCTCATTTTTATGGTAAAAAGGATTAAAACTTATGGATCAAGAACTAAAAAATAAATTAGAAGAACAAAGTATAAAAATAGACGCTATATATAAATCCGTAGAAAAGACCCGTAAATATTTTCTGATGATTATTTGGGTAAGTGTTATTGCTGTGGTATTGCCTCTTATCGGTTTATTATTTGCTATACCATCTTTCCTTTCAAATTATTCTGATATCAGTACTTTGGGTCTGTAATATTAAAATAGTGAACAAGTTAGAAAAAATACTAGTGTTTGGTACTTTTGATGGAGTCCATCAAGGTCATTTAAATATGTTTAAACAAGCTAGAAGACTTTCTAAAAATCCATACCTGATAGTCTCTATTGCTAGGGATAAAAACGTCTTAAGGATTAAAAATAAATTACCCTTTAATAAAGAAAACAAAAGAAAAAAAATAGTAGAAGATACTGGGATTCCCGATAAAGTAATATTGGGAAGTTTGAAAAATTATCTAGAACATATAGTCAAAGAATCTCCGGACTATATAGCTCTCGGCTATGATCAGGTTCACTATACAGAAAACCTTAAAAAAGATTTAAAAAACTTAGGTCTTAATCCCAAAATCCACCGACTAAAACCTTATAAAGAAAATATTTATAAAAATAGTTTGTTGAATAAAAAATAGAAATGTTAAAGCCCTTAGAAATTTAGAATTTCTAAGGGCTTTTTTAAAATTGAAAACTATTTAATTTGATTCAAAACTAATCGATGGTGCAACAAAATCATTTATTGTCTTGCTATGGTCGCAATATCCTCCTGTTGTTTTTAGATAATCAACCTCAATTTTTTCACTAGAAGGGTATTCTTCTATAAGTATGCCAATGATTGCTGTTATAAACAATCTAAAGTTCAAATTCACACAATATCCATCCTTCTTTCTGATTGTTTTAAGATTACTAATATTTTCTTCCTTTAAAACTTCCAATACTTTTTCTTTTAATGATTTTAAATTATCGTCATTTGTATTTTTGTGATAGTTTTTGTAAATCGGAAGTAATTCTAAAATAATGGCTGACTCTGGATACTCTGTATTCTTTTCCAAATCAGCAGATATGTTATGGAGTGTCATTTGTTATTTAATTTTAATTTGAAATAAAAGGTGCTTCTATCTCAATCTATCTTAATAGAATATTCTTGTCAATTATTTAATATCTCGCAATCTAAAAGCTATCAGCATGCCTACGAGTAGAATCACTCCTAGGAGAAAGAAAATATATGAGAAGTCTGGTATGTATATTATTGAGATAGTTGCCAAGGCAGGACCGATAATGAAAGACATTGGTCCTGTATTACGAAAGAAGGCTATCTCGTCTACGTCTTCTTCAGTAATATTTTTGAAAAAATAACTTTCACTCATGACCTCTATTGTCGCTGCTCCTATACGAGAAATAAATAAGACAAGAGCAAATAACCAGATCGTTTTACTCTCTATAAAAGGTATAACCAAAGTCGCAAAAGTGATAAATACAAAACCATAAATCAACATCTTTTTCTCTCCCATTTTGTCAGACAGATGTCCCAAGGGGTAAGACAAGAAAACGAAAGGCGTGAGCATTATTGCGTATATTGTACCTATTTCAGAGAAAGAGAAACCGATATTTTCGTGCAAGTATAGAGTCATATAAATAATCATCCAAGAATAAAATAATCTTAGATTTAAATTTATTAAATATATTTTTAAAATGTCTTTATTTTTCCAGACTCTAATTAGAGTATTTTTAACTGCTACTTTTTTGTATTTCAGATCGACAAAGTTATGTAAATTTGTGATAAATAATACTAAAACTAAAAGTATGAATAAACCAGAGAATAGATAAATACCTAAGAATGAGCTTTTAGCTATAATGCTACCAGAAATAACTTGGGACAATACCCAAGAAATACTAACTAGTGATAAATACAATCCTCTAAAGGTGCCAATATCATGCTTTGAAGACAAGTCTTCAATAAAGATATCGATAATAGCCGTCAAAAAAAAGTTAACAATAAAATAAATTAAAAAAGCGGGGACTACTAGTATTGCGATTTTACTAAAAGATAGAAAAATTAAAGATAGAAAAGATATGCTACTAAAAATAATAGCAGATTTTCTCAATCCAAAACGATTCAAGATATTTGGCATTCTGAGCATGCCTAGTATAGCTACTATAGAGCCAGATACATACAACAAGCCAACATAGTCTTGGTGTATGTATTGTTCTAATAGACTTGAATTAATATAAGAGGTGAGTGCTAGCGGTATTGTAAACAAAAAACCAGCTAGATAAATTATTCTTATATATTTTTTCATTTACTATATTATACGCTCAAGATGACTGGTATAACAAGAGGGCGTTTACCTGTTTTTTGGAATAAGAATTTAGAAATGTTTTCTCCGATATGTGCCTTGATAGCATCAAAGTCTACACCGTTTACATTATCCATAGCTACCATGCGTTCGATAGATTCTTCTACTCCTTTTTTGATTAGGATACGTACTTGTCTCAATAATTCTTGGTTTTCTTTTAGATAGACGAAACCACGAGATATAAGATCTGGAGATTTCTTTAATTTACCTGTCTTTTGATCTACCAGTGCCATAATAACAAACATACCATCTTGTGCTAGCATTTGACGGTCACGAATAACTACGTCTTGTACGTCTGATACAGCTAATCCGTCCACAAGCATAAGTCCGCTCGGAGCACGTTCTTTTCTTTTGATGATTTTTTGTCCATCAGCAGAGATTTCTATTATTGATCCGTTGTCAGGAACGATAACGTTTTCTTCTGGCATGCCTAATTCGACAGCAAGATCTTTGTGAGCTTGTAGTCTGTAATGATTTCCGTGTATTGGAATAAAGAATTTAGCTTTGATTTTTCTGTGCAACCAACGTACGTCTTCTTTGTTGCCGTGACCTGTAGCGTGCACGAAATCTTCTCCAGCAGTACGGTAACTGATAACTTTCACTCCTTGGCGAGCGATACCGTCTTTCATGCGTTCTACCGCACGTTCATTACCTGGTACCACAGAAGCAGATAGGATAATAGTGTCACCTTTATGTAATGTAAATTTGGTGTGAGTTTTGTTTGCAGCGCGGTTTAATGAAGCGAATTCTTCACCTTGAGCTCCAGTCATAAGTATAACTACTTTGTTTGGTGGATATTTATCAGCGTCTTCTATTGGGATAATAGTTCCTTTTTTAGGTTGGAAATATTCAGCTTCTATGGCTACTTCGATGTTGGTCTTCATACTACGTCCGTCGAGCGCTACTTTTTTACCCATAGCTTCTGCAGTTTTTACTATATGTGCAAGACGAGTAATGTGAGAAGCGAAAGCAGCTATAATCATTCTGCCATTTACTTTTTTCAATAGATTTTCTAACCCTTGGTGCACTTTTACTTCAGGCAGAGAGAAACCTTCGTTCTCGATATTTGTAGAGTCCGTCATCAATAAAAGAGTTTTTGATTTATCAAAAATAGCATACTCGCGTTCTTCTTCTTTCGATACTACACCGTCCATATGATCAAGCTTGTAGTCTCCTGGAGTTACGATATCTCCATGAGGAGTTTCGATAATTATTCCCATAGAGTCGGGGATAGTGTGAGTAACACCAAAGAATTTAATCTTCATGTCTCCACAAGTTATCACAGAGTCTCTCTCTACGATATTTTCTTTCATTGGAGCTAGTTGAGGGAATTCAGCTTGCCTCTTTCTCATTAATAGAATAGACAAGTTACGAGAATATACTGGCGGATTGCCAATACGTGACAATACTATCGGCACACCTCCGATATGATCTAAGTGACCGTGAGTTATTATTAGAGCACGTATTTTATCTTTTCTTTCTTCTAGATAAGTAGTATTTGGGATAACATAGTCTACTCCTGGAGTATCTTCGTTTGAGAAATACATACCAGCATCTATCACTACGATATCGTTGCCGATTTCGATAGCAGTCATGTTCTTGCCGATTTCTTCTACTCCTCCAAGAGGGATAATACGTACTACGCCCTCCTCGGGTGAGGGGATATTGTTGTTATCATTTTTTGAAGCGAAAGGTCTTTTACCTCCTTTACTTGGCGGTCCAAATCTTTTTTTAGAGTATTGGTACGTAGAGCTTTTTATCATTTTCTTTTTGTCCCCAGTTTTGTTTGTACTTGTGTTTGTATTTGTGTTTGTGTTTGTGTTTGTGTTGTTTTTATCCATTTTATTATTTTCTTCTTTTTGTTTTTCAATACTGAAGGTACTAAAAGGAACCCTATTTTTCTTTATCATGTTATGTTTTATAATTTATAATTTTTTATTTAGCAAATATTTCCCAAACTTTTTCTTTTTTTACAGACCAAGTATAGACATTCTTAAATCTTTCTTCTAAGTTTATAATGTTATTAAGATTAAAACCATCTAAATCTTTTGAGACAATATATATAAAATTTGGACTATATATAAATACAGCAGGTAAGTCTTTTTTGATTTCTTCTCCGAACTGTGCGTATTTCTTCACTCTCTCATTCTCATCAATTGTTTTTGACGCATCCTCTAAAATCTTGTCGACTTTTGGATTTGTATACATTGCTATATTTAGTCCTGGGTCTGTTCTTTGTGATGAGTGCCAAAAGGCAAATAAATCTCCTTCATTGTTTATGATTTGTCCAAATAAAAGAGCGTCGTATTTTCTAGGCCTGATAACTATTTGATTTAGATTACCAACATCGAAAGTTTTGATTTCAACTTTCATCCCGATGAGTTCTAAATCTTGTTTTATTAACTCAGCTGTTTTTGCTAATTCAGGTGCATTACTGGTTGATATAGAAAATTCCAAAGGAGTCAGGGTAGTCTTATTATTGGTTGTTATTTTCTTTTCTAAAAATCCTTCACTGTTTTTAGTCCAATTGTTTTTTCCCAATAACTCTGTAGCTTTTTGGATATTTTCCTCATGAGAAATTTCTTTCTTATTTTCTAATTTATCATATGCAAGCATACTAGGCAAGACTGGGTCCTCTATTGCTATACCGTAGCCCAATAATACTTCGTTTACAATGCGGTCTTTATTAATAGCTAAATCCATAGCTTTTAGCACATTTTTATCTGTAAAAATTTGGTTCTGGTTTTGGTTGAAGAACATACCAAAGATTCTAGGTAATACTCTAGTCTCTATTCTATAACCTTCTTCTTTTAAAGGTAATGCATTTTCTGGAGAGATAGAACTTATCTGGTCTACTTGACCTTTATTTAGAGCAGAGATTAATTCAGTTTCGTTGTTGTAGAATTTTAGAGTTATGTTTTTGATATATGGTTCACCTAAAATAAATTTAGAAAATGAAGTTAGTTCATAGCTATTTACTACACCAGAAGAAGCTTTGTTGATTTTTTTGATTTTGTATGGACCAGATCCTACAGGGTTTTCGTTTCTGGTGTTTAATTCAACAGGGGATTCATCCCATAAATGCATAGGCAATATTCCCACAGATGCATTCTCTAGAAATGAAGCATATGGTTGAGCTAATTTGAATTCGATAGTTCTGTCGTCTATTTTATTTACAGTCACTCCGTCCCAATTGGCTTTCTTTGGACTTTTGATGATTGGGTCTTTGATCTCATTGATAGTAAATACTATATCGTCTGTGTCTATTATCTCTCCGTCATGGAAATATATTTTATCTTTTAATTTGAAAGTATAAGTCAGACCATTGGGATCGATATCTACATATTCTGCTAAGTCTGGTACCATTTCTCCATTACTATCTTTCCTCATTAGTCCGCTATAAACCAGAGAGACCATATCTTTGTCGGCGTCAGTCGAAGCCAAGACTGGATTTATAAAACGAGCCGAACCTATTATACCTTCATTGATACTACCACCACGAGCAGGTACAGATACCATAAATGAAGTATTTATGTTTTGTAGAATTGCTACGGTACTACCCAAAAGTAAAACCAATAAGAATAAAAAGATATTCCATTCAGTTTTTGTGAAAGCAAAAATAGCTTGTTTTACTTTTTTTAACAACTCTAAATCACGTATATTACTATAGAATTTTTTCATATTTAAAAATTGTAAACTTTAAAAAGAGTCGGATTAAACTTGAGCTTTTAGTACGATAGCTAGAAGAGCAGACAATGCAAACAATATTGCACAAACAATAGACAATATAAAAAGGAACTTTTCAAAACCACGTCTTGTAGTGTGAAAGCTTGTTCCGTCTCCTCCTAGAGCACCGCCAACATTGGATCCAGTTTGTTGAAGTAGGATTGCAAGTATCAGGACTACTCCAAGAATTATTTCGATATAAGGTAAAATTTTGATTACTAAACTCATGGGAATATTCTCGCATATTTTGGCAATAATTGCAATTTATTTTGCACTTTTCTTTATTTTAAAGGCTTATTTGGTGAATCTGTTTATTTGCTAGAGCTCTATAAAAATTTTTGACAAAGAGAAGTTTGTATAATCTTGTTAATAGTGCTAGACTGAGCTTAGTCGAATTTTTAGTATCTAAATTAACTTATATAAATATTATGGAAGAAGAAACAAAAGTAGAAGGAGAAGAAACTCCTGTAGAAATGCCTATGGGCGAAGAAGAAGTAACTCCTGAAGGAGAAATGCCTTCTGAAGCTACAGAAGAAGAAGCAATGTAATATTGCCTCAAATAAAAAACCCTCTAAATTTAGAGGGTTTTTTATTTTGTTAATTTATTTGACTTTATATAGTATATATTGTAGTCTAAAAAAAGATATTAGTTTTTCACAATTTTTTTTCACAATCTAAATCATTAAATAATGAAACATGATTCTATTTTTGAGCAATATGAAGCTCTGCTTTCTGATTACATTGCTTTTAAAAGCATTTCTACAGACCCAGCTTACAAGGGTGAAATCCAAAAAACAGTTAATTGGCTGAAAACTTTATTTATTAAAAATAAGTTTAGTGTTCAATTTATTCAAGGGCCAAATACAAATCCAGTTTTGTTGGCTGAATATTATCAGCCAGATGACCTTGAGACTGTACTAGTTTATGGGCATTATGATGTTCAACCTGCGGATAATGATGGTTGGATTTCTGACCCATTTACTTTAACTGAAAGAGACGACCGATTGTATGGTAGAGGGGTTGTGGATAATAAGGGTCAGAACCTTATTCACTTAGTTACTATTTTTGATCTTATTGAAAAAGGAGAACTTAAGTATAATATTAAATTTATGCTTGAAGGGAATGAAGAGACTGGTAACCAAGATATGTCTGATTTAGTGAGACAAAACGCTGAGTTACTGAAAGCTGATTATTATCTTGTTTCTGATGGAGAAATAGTGGCTGATATACCTACACTTGAAGTTTCTTTGAGAGGAGGTATGAATGTTAAACTCTCAATACAGATTGCTAAAAATGATTTCCATTCTGGTCTTTGTGGAGGGGCAGTTCCTAATCCTATTTTATTTTTAGCTGACTTTGTTTCTAAACTCAAAAATACAGAGACCGGAGAAGTATTAATAACCGATTTTTATGATGGAGTTAGTGATATGACTGCAGAGCAATTAGAAAATTTAGAAAGAATGCCTTCTGACTCTGAGGTTATTAGAATGCTTGGTGTTAAAAATTTATCTTCTGAACTTGGTCAAACATTTTATTCACAGGTTGGACTAAGACCGACGATTGAATTTACTGGCTTTGGATCAGGATATACAGGAGAAGGTTTTCAAAATATTATTCCTGGTAAAGCTGAAGTTAGAATTAATTTTAGGTTTGTAGCAGGTCAAAATATCCAAAGAATTTATAATAATTTTTTGGTTAGATTAAGATCCTTAATACCAAGTTATTTTGAGTATATTGTAGAGGCCACCAAACCTTATGGACCAGTTGTTGTAAATAGTGATTCTGTGATTGCAAAAAATACCTTGAATCTTTTGTCAGATTCTTATGGTAAATACCCAATTATTAAATATGTTGGTGGCGGAATACCTATTGTATTGGATTTCAAAGATACTTTAGGAAAAGACACTTTACTTGTTTCGTTAGGTAACGAGGACTGTAATATGCATGGCGCCAACGAAAATTTTGAATTAGATTTAATCAAAAAAGGTTTAAAATTTAGTAGGTCATTTTTTCAAAAGTAAAATTTGATTTCTGAATAAGTATTACAAAGAGCTTTCTTTTATGGAAGCTCTTTTTTATTGTATAATCATTTAATGGATAAACTTATCGTAAAAGAAGTCACTAGTTTGCGGAATAAAGACAAAGGGGCTTTTTTGACTCGGTTTTTTAAGACAGGTAAAGGTGAGTATGGTTACGGGGATATTTTTTATGGATTGACTGTACCGACTTCAAGAAAAATTGCGAATAAATATATTGATATTGATTTAAAAGATTTAGAAAATTTAATTCAAAACAAGGTCCATGAAATCAGACTCATAACTCTAATAATTTTAAATACAAAATATAAAAAAGCGAAGACAGAAAAAGAGCGGGAGCAGTTTGTAAAATTTTATCTCAAGAATTTAGAATCTGTTAATAACTGGGACTTGGTAGACGTTTCTGCTTCTAATATTTTAGGTGCGTATTTGAAAGACAAAGAAGACAGAAATATTTTAATAAAACTTTCAAAGTCGGGTAAACTTTGGAGTGAACGCGTTGCTATTATATCGACTTTTGCTGTTATCAAGAATAATGATTTTGATTTGATTTTTTATTTTGGAGAATATTTTTTAAATCATAAGCACGACCTTATTCATAAGAGTCTCGGTTGGATGTTGAGAGAAGCAGGGAAAAGAGATGAAAAAAGATTAAAAGTATTCCTAGAGAAAAATAAAAGTAAAATGCCTCGCACCATGCTCCGCTACGCGATAGAAAAATTTAGCGAAAAAGAACGAAAATACTTTTTAGGGAAGTAATTGACTTAATTTTATTTTTCCTGTACTTTGATTTAAATAGTTCTTTGGCTTTATTGGTCTAGCATGCCGCCTTGGAAGCAGGCGTTCATTTAAAGAGTGCGTAACAGCTCACTAGTCACAGACCAACGTCTGTAAACTTTAAAATCATGTAGATAGAATTATTTAAGTCGTGTCTCAGTGTAGGCACGATTTTTTTATTGTATTTTTATTTTAAATTGCTATATAATTAGAACAAGATTATTAATTAAACATTTAACCGTATGAACACATTAGATTTATTTAAAAAATTATTTCACAACTTTAATGCTCGCTCTATGAAGGATGCGACTATCGCTTATCGAGAGCATTTAGATAAGGGAGGCAAGATGATGCTCGCTATGGGTGGCGCTATGTCTTCGGCTCAAATGGGAGTAACTCTAGCTCCTATGATCAAGCACGGCAAGATTCACGCTATCTCTTGCACTGGGGCAAACTTGGAAGAATCAGTTTTCCGCCTAGTAGCTCATAGTCATTATAAAGATTATCCAGACTACAGATATTTTACCAAAGAAGACGATTCAAGAATCTTAGAACAAGGTGAGAGAAGAGTTACAGATACTTCTATCCCAGAAGAAGAAGCTTTTCGTGTTATCGAACCTATCATATTTAAAAAGTGGAAGGAAGCACAAGAAAAAGGTGAGAGATATTTCCCTCATGAATATTTTTATCAAATACTATTAGACGGTAGTGTTGACGCTCATCATGACGGAGACGCAGAAGCTTGTTGGTTACTGGAAGCTGCTAAAATGAATTTACCGATAGTTGTCCCAGGTTGGGAAGATTCTACTTTGGGAAATATTTTTGCGGGATACTGTAAAGCTGGCGAACTTGATCCTAGTATCGTAAAAAGCGGTATCGAATACATGACTCAACTTTACGACTGGTATCCAAAGCTCGCAGAGAATGGTCCAGGTTTAGGATTCTTTCAAATAGGTGGAGGCATCTCAGGAGACTTTCCGATATGTGTAGTGCCTAGTATTAAATACGATCTGAAACAAGAAGTTCGTCCTTGGGGATATTTCTGTCAGATTTCTGATTCGACTACTTCATACGGTTCATATTCAGGTGCGACTCCAAATGAGAAAATCACTTGGGATAAACTTACCAAAGATACGCCAATGTTCGTCATAGAATCCGACGCGACAATAGTAGCTCCGTTAATCTTCGAAGCTGTTTTGGATAGATATAATATTAGTGATAAATAAAATTGGAAATTAAAAACGGCCTTCAAATTTTAATTAATTTGAAGGCCGTTTGCTGTTGTGTTTACAAACCAAAACTCTTAGCTTTTTCTATAAAGAAATTCTGATTACCGTAAAAATATTTTTTTTCTATACATTTTGCAAAAATTTCTTCAAAGTCTTGTTGTGATTTTTGATCAATTAATTCCAAGACTCTTTTTTCGCAAAGTCGTTGAATAGAATAATCTAAATACCCAAAGATTCCACTGATTTGTATGATTTTGTTTAAAACATCAAAACTTGTCTCTGTGCTTATAAGTGTTTTATATACATCATTAAGTTCTTTGTCTTCACAATGATATTTTTTTCTTAAAAAGTAGATAGTGGTGTATCTGTGAATATTTGTATTTTCTTCCTTACGATATTCTTTTTTAAATTTTGACTCAAAATCTTTATTATAGATTTTATTTTTACTCAAAAACTTAAAAATTACTATCATTTGCTCAAGACTATAACCTTCTGTGCTATCAAATTGTTTCGAAGCCATAAGCTCTTTTAAATAATCTTCAGATTCGTCTGTATATTGCCATACATTAGCAGGCTTTTTGTTTATACTTTGAAATGTTTTAAAAACTACTTGAAGGCTTTCATTTTTTAGATTTTCTTCTAAAATTCTTTTGATTTCGTGTGCAATAGATTCTGCAGATACCAGTTGATTCTTTGTAAGGTTTGATGCATTTTCTAAAACTTCTTCAATTGAAGAATAATTCATGTCTTTGATTATAATTGAAGAAAGTGTATCAATCCTATTTCTCATTATTCTAATAATCTTATCATTATTGTAATACCCTGATTCAAGAGAGCTACTGAGCTTAGCCTGAATATCATGAAGTTCTTGGCTAAATTTTTTTAATTTAAGAATGTCTGTTGAAGTTTCAACTTTTTCTGCAATGCAAGTATCTATTGTTTTTATTGCATAAGAATCCATTACATTGTTCATGATCAATCTATACTCCATCAAAGAATCGAGAGTTTCTTCGTTTTTATTAATTTTAATTTTATCAGCAATGATTGAATCTAAAATAGAAATAAATATAGAAGATTTGATACTGTAGTTTGTAGAATAAAATTCTTTTTTAATTTCAATTAGGTCTTTTTGAGTTTTACTAAAGCAAAGATCTTTAAATCTATGAATTATAGTTTTAGTAAAATCATTATTCATACCTAAATACCAATAATTTGCATGACGAAGAGAATTATAGTCTTTTATGATTTGTTTTATTTCTTCTCTGCTCAATACAATAAAGAGTAATCTTTCTGTTTGGGTTCTCCATATCTTATTTAAATCTTCAGTCAATAAAGAGGGGTCTTCGTGTGCTTTTTGGCTTATTTCTATTATTGTTTTTAGATTATCACTGCCTAGAATTTGCTCTACAACCTCTTGTGTTCGATTCAAAAAATCACTAATTGTTTTTGTTTGAGTGCTCATTTTATTAAATTTTAAAGTTACAAAATATTTTTTAAACAATATCATGAATTTGCAGAAATGCAAGTATTATGTGCTGTTATATGGTTTTAAATTAAGTACTCTTTTGATTATTAATTTAATAAAAGCTATAATTTATATAGTTAGTATTTAGGAATTTTATTATTAATTATTTTAAAAAAAATATGTTTAAAAAATTTGTTTTTAGTTTGTTTTTAGTCGGTATGCTCGTCGGTCCATTAACAACTAATGCTTCGACATTCACAAGTCTAAAAGCGCAACTAGAATATATTAGTAATCAGATTGCTAATTTTTCTTCTGATGTAAGGGGTGAGGTTTTAGGTGCAACTTCATCTGCGACAGTTGCATTCACCCCAACTCCTTCATCAATACCATACAACGGTAGTGTGACTTTGACTTGGACTAGCACTAATGCAGCACGTTGTGCTGCTGGTGGCTATGGAACACCAGTTGGATATCCTGAAGGTGAAGCTTGGATGACACCTTATGAAAAGGGGACAAGTGGTAGTCAAACTATTAGCAATTTAAAGGTTAGTACTCGTTTTTATATTTGGTGTTTTGATTATACTGGAGAGGGGGTACAAGCTGAAGCTATAGTTAATGTAGAAACAAGAATTCCAACAGTTGAATTGACAGCAGATCCTATTGTTGTTAATTATGGAGGTAGTACTAAATTGTCATGGACGACTAGAAATACTACTTATCCTTGTATTGCTTCTGGTGGTTGGTCTGGAAATCAGGCCAATGGAGGAAGTGTTGTGATTAATAATATAACTCAAACTACTGTCTTTACTTTAACTTGCACTGGATACTTGCCTGTAATGTCAGCAACAAGTTCTGTGACGGTGCATGTAAAAGATACTGCTAATTGGTGTTATTATCCAACCCCTAAAAAAGATTGTTCTTATATCAAAGGACCAAATTATAATCCTGCTACAAATTGCGGAATGATTTTAGATTGTAAGCTTAATGATAAGATAGTAGTTGAAAGTAGTAAACCAACTACTACGGGTACAAATTCTGTCTTACCTTCTTCTTATAAAGTAGAGAATTTCTGTTCATTTACTTTTGCTAAGAATTTAGCTTATGGAAATGTTGATACTAAGACTAGTAAAGATGTATCTTATCTGCAATCTGTTTTAGTGGATGAAAAGTTATTGCCTAGTTCTGCTGCTACAGGTAAATTCTACGCGCAGACTCGTACAGCACTAGCGAATTTTCAAAAGAGATATAAGTTAGCTCAAACAGGAAAAGTAGATGCAAATACTAGAATTAAATTAAATTCATTGTTCCAAACTTACTGTCAAAATAATTAATTTTAATTTATTCTAAGCTTAAACAAAAAAACCCTTTTTAAGCAAGGGTTTTTTTGTTTTTATAGTTATATATTTTGATTATATTAAATGGGGTTGACTTTGATTTATCTATGATATATACTCTCTTTACGTCTTTATTCTTTATGGATAGAGCGTTTTACTTTGACAAGTGAATAGGTGTATCAAGTCATAGCGTTCCGCTGTGGCTTGATAAAAAAGAGAACCCCGATTTTTCAGTCGGGAAGCAAGTCTCTGATATTTGTTTTTAAATAATTTTTAGAGCAAAGATCAAATTCTAACGAACACATAAAAAATGATTTTGTAAAATGCTGTTTTTTATTTTGTTTCGTTCTTAACTTTTTTAGTTAGAGTTTGATCCTAGCTCAGGATGAACGCTGGCGGCGTGGATAAGGCATGCAAGTCGAACGGACTTTGTTGAATTGAGATTGAGATTATATCAAGGTCAATTTTCTCTCAAAGTTAGTGGCGAACGAGGTAGTAATACATAGGAACATACCCCAAAGTCTTGAATAATTCATCGAAAGGTGGACTAATACAAGATGGTCTCGCAAGAGTAAAGTTTTAACGCTTTGGGAATGGCCTGTGCGATATCAGCTAGTTGGTAGTGTAATGGACTACCAAGGCTATGACGTCTAGGGGAGGTGAGAGCCTGACCCCCACCGATGGTACTGCGACACGGACCATACACCTACGGGTGGCTGCAGTCGAGAATCTTCCACAATGGACGAAAGTCTGATGGAGCGACGCCGCGTGATTGATGAAGCCCCTCTGGGGCGTAAAGATCTTTTATGAGGGAAGAAGTTTATTGACGGTACCTCATGAATAAGAGGCTCCTAATCTCGTGCCAGCAGGAGCGGTAATACGAGAGCCTCGAGCGTTATCCGGAATTATT
>JBAYUN010000004.1:0-106830 GCA_041675085.1 Minisyncoccota bacterium | reverse complement strand
TTTCATAGCTCAAGAAGTTAAACCAATCTTACCTAAACTAGTGCATGGAGAAGAAGGTGATATGTCTATATCATATTCTCAAATGTCTGCTGTACTTACTCGGGCTTTGCAGGAGCAGCAGGAAGAAATAAAAATCTACAGAGATAAACTCGAGGTTCTTAAAGAGAGGTTAAAAACTCTTGAATCAATAGAGTAACTTTACCTTTGGCTAAAAAGAAAGTAAAATAGAATTTATATGATTTTAATGGATATTTTGGCTCGTGTTTTGATTTCAATT
Organism: Minisyncoccota bacterium; assembly: GCA_041675085.1. Classification (GTDB taxonomy): domain Bacteria; phylum Patescibacteriota; class Minisyncoccia; order Phycocordibacterales; family UBA9973; genus UBA9973. Next base: position 106,553 of record JBAYUN010000004.1, on the reverse strand, counting down.
TTTGCTTTAGCGGGATTTTTTGTAGCGTTTCATATTTATAAAGAAAAAAGAGAAAAGAAGCCTTTGATCTGCCCAATGCGTTTTGATTGTAATACTGTAGTAAATAGTGACTATTCTAAATTCTTTGGCGTACCCGTCGAACTGTTCGGTATGTATTATTATTTAGCTATATTTTTGAGTTATATTTTTATAGCCTTTTTGCCGTCAGTTTTACCTATTTTATTTTTGATTGTTGTAGCTTTTATATCTATTGGTGCGTTCGTATTTTCAATCTATCTTATTTTAATACAAATATTTGCTCTTAAGACTTATTGTTCTTGGTGTTTGATCTCAGCTTTTATCTCGACTTGTATCTTTTTCTTGACTATGTACGCTTATGATTTCTCTAGTTTGTTTGGTTTGCTTTTAAAATAAAAATCTTGCATAAATAATTTTTACAGAATTTTCTAAATTCATTGTGTTATTATGTTTATATGGAAAATTTTAAACAAATCTGGTCACTAGATACAGATAAATCTTTAGAAATTTTAAATTCATCTCGCGAGGGTTTGAATGAAGATCAAGTTGCCGCTCGATTAAATGAGTACGGTAAAAATAATTTTAATAATAAAGAAAAGAAAAGTTTGTTGTCTATTTTGGGTAAACAATTTGTGAGCCCTTTGATATTTCTTTTGATAGCAGCTTCTGTTATTACTATTACTTTACAACACTGGATTGATACCTCTGTTATTGTTTTTGCAGTTCTCTTGAATGTCTTGCTTGGTTTTTATCATGAATACAATGCAGAAAATACTTTAGATAAATTGACTAGCTATATAAAAGAACGCTCTAAGGTTATTCGTAATGGCAATGAGCAAGAAATAGATTCGTCCATGATAGTACCAGGGGACGTTATTAAATTAACTTATGGATCTCGTATTCCTAGTGATGCGCGGATTTTGAGCGAGAATAATTTGCGTGTTGATGAGGCTATATTGACTGGAGAGTCTCTGCCTGTAGAGAAGAACGTAGATACAGTGGCTATCGGAGCTGAGTTAGTAGATAGAAAAAATATCGTACATGCAGGGACGCTAGTCGTCGAAGGTTATGCTGAGGCCTTGGTTTTTGCTACAGGTAACAATACTGAGATTGGTAAGATTGCCGGTATCGTATCCTCAGTCGAGAGGTCTGATACTCCTTTGCAAAAAAGCGTCAACAAGCTCGCTTGGTTTATTTTCTTTGTTGTTATTTTTTTGGTAGTTGGAATTTTGTTTTTAGGAATTTCTCGTGGTGAAGCCCTTTTGCCTATGCTTGTATTATCTTCGGCTGTAGCTGTGGGAGCTGTGCCGGAGGCTTTGCCTATCGCTATGACTATGATCCTCGCTATCGGTGCTACTCGTATTGCTGAGAAAAGAGGAATTATCCGCAAGCTCTCTGCAGCTGAGACTTTAGGTTCGGCGACTCTTATCATGACTGATAAGACCGGAACTCTGACCAAAGCCGATATGCAACTCGTAGATATCAATAGTCTGGTAGACATGACTGTTGGCAAAAATAATACCAATACTGGTTTTTCTGATGAAGATAAAGAAATATTAAAATTAGCTTTATCGAACGTCGACGTATCTATCGAGAATCCAAATGAAGAGAAATCCAAATGGGTATTCAAAGGCCGACCTTTCGAAGTAAATATCGTCAAAGCTTGTATCTCAAACGATATAGATATTTCTTATATTAACTCTACTGCTTTCAAGTTAGTACTGCCTTTTAATTCTACAAATAAATTCTCTGTAGCTGACGGAGGGGACTTTTATATTATTATGGGTGCTCCAGATATTTTGCTCAAGATGTCGGCTATATCTAAAGAGAATTATTTGAAAATCGAAGCATGGATAGATAAGACTAGTAATGAGGGGAAGAGATTGATGGGCTTGGCGAAATTAAAGAAGAATAATAAAGACGAAAAATTTAGTATTTTTGAAGTGAAAGACGTAGAATTTTTAGGTACTCTTTCTTTCTTTGACCCAGTCCGTCCTGAAGTACCAGAAGCTATTAAGAATATTGAATCTCATGGTATGAAGATTGTCGTCGTGACTGGAGATTTGCCAGGGACTGCTTTGTCTGTGGTCAAAGATTTAGACTGGCATGTGCATGAACAAGAAGTCCTAGTGGGAGGAGATTTGCGTAAAATGTCAGATGAAGAATTATTGGAAATAATTCCAAAGATAAAGATATTTGCTCGTGTGACTCCCGAAGATAAATTACGCATCGGGACTCTATACCAAAAATTAGGTGAGATAGTCGCCATGACAGGGGACGGAGTCAACGACTCTCCAGCACTCAAGGCTATGGATATCGGGATCTCTCTTGGTTCGGGTTCGGACGTTGCCAAGTCCGCGGCTGACTTGGTCTTGCTCGATGATAATTTTGAGACTATATCTCTAGCTATTGATGAAGGTAGAAAAATCTTGGCGAACGTTAGGAAGACTTTCGTTTATCTTATGTCGAATTCTCTTGATGTGGTTTTCGTTATTGCTGGTAGTTTGATATTTAACCTCGCTTTACCTTTGACTGCTCTCCAGATTATTTGGGTTAATCTTTTTACTGGTTCATTGCCAGCTCTTTCTTTTGCTTATGATACCGACGTCGATAAAGAAAAATATTCGGGCAAAGATTTGAGGTTAATTTTTACTAAAGAAGTCAAAGCTTTGACTTTAGGTATTGGAGTCCTGACCTCAGTATTACTTTTTGTTTTGTATTATTTCTTGTTGGCGATAGACCTAGATGTGAATACAGCTCGCTCAGTATTCTTTGTCTGTTTCTCTTCTTATGTTTTAGCTATATCTTTCTCTTTCCGTTCTCTCCAAAGTTCTATACTATCCTACAATCCTTTTTCCAACAAAAAATTAAATATTAGTATTTTGATTGCAACAGGATTACTCATCGCGACTATGACTATACCTTTTATGAGAGACGTTTTTGATATTGATCCTATGCCTCTGATCTGGTTACCGTTTGTTATCCTATGGTTAGTACTCAATGTATTTTTGGTAGAAGTTACCAAATACATAATGCATAAACATAAGAAAGTTTTCCAAAAGTAGCAATTATTTATATTTTTTGGTATAAATAAAGTTACATGGTGATTATGGTGTAGCGGTAGCACACGGGCTTGTGGAGCCCTTAGTCTGGGTTCAACTCCCAGTAGTCACCCAAAAATAAGGAGTATAGCGACTATATTTTCGGATTGTATCCTTCGGATATGTCCAATACAAATAAATCCAAAAAGAAAAGCTACTTTGCAGCTTTTTCTTTTGGTTGTATAATATCAATATGAAAGAAAATATGGGTTTCAATCAAGAGTTAGCTAACATAATAGAAAAACAAGCTTTAGAGCAAAAAGGTTTTATTGGTGGTGATGAGATAGATAAAAAGCATACTCCAGGGGAAATAGAATTAACTGATGAGGATTTCGAAGAAAGTTTAGAGAAAGATTATACTCAAGTTATAGCTGAGTGGTATGATTGGGCGAAGGCCTCTTCTTTTGATCCAATGAATCAAACTCCTTTGGAATTTATAAAATCTGCTAAAGAAGAAATCGAAAATTATAAACTAGATTTGGTAAATAAAAGAAAAGAAGTTGATTCTTTGTCTTTAGAAGAGCAGGGAAAGGCTTTTGAAGAGATTTCTGATAAGATAAAAAAAGAAAATGAAAAGATTAGTATAGCTGAAAACTTTCTAATGCTTAACGGCAAATATTTTAAAAAAGATTAATAAATAAGTGTATGAAAAATATGAAAAATTTATTCTATATATTGGGTTTCTATTTATTAAGCTTTAGTTCAGCTTCTGCTCACATTAAATGGTTCGTGGATGAAGAAGAAGTTATCGCTACTAAAAGGGGATTGAATCCTTTCTTTAATATTGAGAGCAATGAAGTTTGGATTTGGATGGGTATTAGTCTTTTGGTAGTTTTAGTTTATGGACTGATTGATAAATTCGTCAAAGAACCTAGAGCATTAACTAATTTTGCAAATAGAAATGCAAAAGTTATTAATAGAGTTGCTCAGGTTGTTTTGGGAATATTTTTAATCACGGTGAGTTTTGTTTGGAAGATTATTTTAGTGCCAACTATAGATATCGATAGCACTTTGACTTTAGTTTTATCTGTAATTCAAGCTTTGGTAGGAGTTATGTTCATATTTAATATTTATCCTCGGATAGCTTCTATATTATTGATACTCTTTTGTTTTGGAATTGGGATTTACGGAGGATTGATGACTTTCTTGGAGAATTTAATTTTAGTTTCTTTGGCTGTATATTTCTTTATAAAGAATTCTGAAAGTAATATTAAATATCCTATTTGGGATAAATATTCTCTTTTGATATTAAGAATTGGCGTAGGTTTGTCTTTGATTGTTTTGGCATTTACTGAGAAGCTCGCTTATCCTGAACTCTCATTGGCTTTCTTGGAGACTCATAATTGGAATTTTATGCAGATAATTTTCCCTTGGTTTACCAATGAATTATTTGTACTTAGCGTGGGCTTTGCAGAAATTATTTTTGGTGTTTTATTTGTGCTTGGTTATATGACTCGTATTACTACAATTTTGATTGCTATTTTCTTTGCTTTTTCTGTGACTACTATGCTTATGCAATTTGGTATTTGGGAAGTTGAAGACTTGGTTGTGTATTCGGCAGCAATTGTGTTTTTGTTCTTTGGTGGTGGGGAAATAAAATTTAAAAGATTAACTAAATAATTTATGGAAAAATTTTCATGGTTTAAGGACGAAAATAGTAGAAAGGAGGCAGGTAAGATTGTTCAGAATTTAAATATTTCTCAAAATCAAGAAGATAATTATGCCGATACTAATAGGAGACAAACTTTTAGCCTAGAAGAAGAAAGGGAATTTCGAGAATTAATTCCTAAGTATGAAAGTTCTATTGAAAAATTAGATGAACTAGAGACTAAAAGTGTTGAATACAGGAATAAACAAAATCAAGATTTTATAGATTTAAATCTAGAGCTAGTTGATCTTAATGAAATTATTTCTAGTTATTTAGCTATATTGCGTCATCGTGAAGAAAAAAAAGAAAAAATTACTCATTTAAATAAAAAAAATCTTGAATTTCATATAAATCAAAACGATATTAATTTGCCAATTACTAATGAAGAAAAAGAAATTAAAACCTTGGAACAAGAGGTTAGTGAGTTAGAAAAAATAATAATAAACGAAAATATTTTAACAAAATTACCAATCTTGAAAAAGCAGTCTGCTGAAATAGAGAAAAAAATTAATTCTTTGCGTGACCTTTGGTATCCAGCTAAGCCCATTGATAATTAAATGCAAAACATCTACGACAATCAAGAATTAATACAAGTTCTCCAAAATGGGGGAGTTGTTGTTATGCCCACTGATACTATTTATGGGATTTTGACTACGGCTTTGAACATGGCGAGCGTCGAGCGACTTTATGCTGTGCGACGTCGGAGTCCAGAGAAGCCTTGTATTATTTTGATCAGTGAGATTGCTGAGATTGAGAAATTTGGGATTAGTTTGGAAGAAGGAGAGCGGAAAATTCTAGGAGAATTTTCCGCTCTTGAAAGACCTACTAGTTTTATTTTAGATTGTGACAATATTGCATTTGAATATTTACATAGAGGTACAAAAACTTTATCTTTTCGAATTCCTAAAAATGAAGAGCTAAAAGAACTTTTAAAACAAACAGGTCCGCTCATAGCTCCTTCGGCAAATTTTGAAGGAGAAACTCCAGCTGAAAATATAGAACAAGCGAGATTGTATTTCGGAGAACTCGTAGATATGTATATCGATGGGGGAGAAATATCTGGATCTCCGTCTAGAATAGTGAGATTGTATAAAGACGGAACTACCACTATAATAAGAGAATGAAAACTTTGTGGGAAAAAATATTAGGCGCTCCGGCTGTTATTCTAAATAAGACTATAGAAGTCGAAGAAGAGATAGTAGAAGATATCAAAGAACAAAAGCCGATAAAGAGAGTTCGTGAATATTGGAAAATCTTAGGTCCTGGACTGACGACAGGAGCGGCAGACGACGATCCTTCAGGTATAGCGACTTATTCCCAAATGGGAGCGAGTCGAGGACTTTCTCTTTTGTGGATTTCTCTTTTTACTTTTCCTCTCGTGTCAGTGATCCAAGAGATGTGCGCTCGTATCGGTATCGTTACAGGCACAGGGCTCGCCGCCAATATCAAAAGACATTACAATAAAAACTTACTTTATTTTTGTACTTTTCTTTTAGTCTTTGCCAACGTTTTTAATATCGGAGCAGACCTCGGAGCAATGGCCAAAGCCACTCAATTAATATTCCCAGTTTTACCTTTCTATATTTTAGTTATTGTTTTTGCTCTAATTATTTTATTCCTACAAGTTACTATCCCTTATAAAGAATATTCAAAATATTTAAAATATCTTACGCTGGTTTTGTTCGCTTATATATTGACTGTTTTTGCTATGAAGATAGATTGGGTTTTAGTATTTTCTAATGTAGTCGTACCACAAGTCGATTTTGGTAAAGAAGAAATATTGCTTATCTGTGCGGCGCTCGGTACGACTATCAGTCCGTATCTTTTTTTCTGGCAGACTTCTCAAGAAGTAGAAGAAGAAATACTAAAAGGGGATACGACCGAAGAAATGCGAGTCTCACATGTTACCAAAAAAGATATTAAAGAGATGCGTATTGATGTCTGGTCAGGTATGTTTATTTCCAATATGGTCATGTTCTTTATTATTATTGCTTGTGCGGTAGCTTTGAATGCCAATGGCATTACTGAAGTGCATACAGCTGAAGATGCTGCGAAAGCCTTGCGTCCTTTTGCAGGCGACGCAGCCTTTTTCCTTTTTGCTATAGGTATAGTCGGGACTGGATTTTTGGCTGTGCCAGTTTTGGCGGGGAGCGCTTCTTATGCAGTTTCAGAATCTTTTGGTTTTAAATATGGCCTGTATCGCAATATCAAAGAGGCAAGTGCTTTTTATGGCGTGATAATCTTGGCTATGGTTTTAGGAGTTGGTTTGAACTTTGTGGGTTTTGATCCTATCGACGTCCTTATTTATTCTGCTATTTTCAATGGTCTCATCTCTCCGATAATGCTTTATTTTATTGTGAAAATAAGTTCTCGTGAAGATATTATGGGTCAATACAAAAACGGCAAAGTTGGGAATTTTATCGGTTGGATTACGGTAGGTATGATGAGTGTAGTTAGTATTATTTCTTTATTCTTTATTTTTAACTAATATGCAAATTTTAGAAAATTATGATTTATCAAAATTAAATACTTTCGGAGTCTCTGCTCGTGCACGATTTTTTGTCGAGATAAAATCTATCGACGAAGTAAAAGAATTATTTAGCCTCTCATTATTCAAAAATCATTCCAAGCTTTTCTTGGGTGGCGGAAGTAATATTTTATTTACCAAAGATTTTGATGGTATTGTGGTTTTGAATTCTCTGAAAGGTACAGAGATAATAAATGAAGATAATGATACAGTCTTGGTACATTCTATGGGGGGAGAATCTTGGGACGACTTGGTTACTTTTGCTGTGGAGCGTAATTTTTGGGGGATTGAGAATCTAGCACTAGTCCCAGGGACAGTCGGTGCAAGTCCAATGCAAAATATCGGTGCTTATGGCGTTGAACTAAAAGATACTTTAGTAAAAGTTTATTGTATTGATATCGATACAGAGAACGAAGTAGTTTTCGATAATCATGAATGCAATTTTGGTTACCGTGATAGTATTTTTAAAAATGAAATGAAAGACCGATATTTTATAACTGCGATAGATGTATTGCTTTCTAAAAAACCAAATAAAAATATAGAGTATAAAGTTTTGAAAAATTATATAGAAGAGCACAATCTCAAAGTCGAGACGTCTAAAGATGTGAGCAATATAGTCTCGACTATACGTAGGAGTAAATTACCCGACCCTAAGGTTTTAGGTAATGCTGGGAGCTTTTTTAAGAATGTTTACGTAGAAGAAACTAAATTCCAAGAATTATTATTGAAATATCCGGAAATGCCATTTTTCAAAGAGGACGACAAAATCAAAATTCCTACTGCTTGGCTTATAGAGTCTTGTGGTTTTAAAGGAGTCAGGTTTGGTAATGTCGGTATTCACGACAAACAAGCTTTGATTTTAGTAAACCATGGCGGAGCTACAGGTCTAGAGGTTAAAAATCTAGCAGAACAAATAATTTCTGCAGTTTTCAAGAAATTCGGTATCACTATCAGTATGGAAGTTAATTTGATTTAGAGTTTTTGTATAGTATAATATAGAGATTAGTAGTTTAAATAAATATTTTAATTTTATATGAATAAAAATTTAATGATTGGTGTTGGTATTGTTGTTTTAGTAGTTGGTTTCTTGGTTTATTTTACAATGTTTAATAAAGGCGGAAGTTCTGCTTCTGCGACAGCAAAAGTAGGTGACGTTGTGTCTGTGAACTACACAGGTAAATTAGTAGACGGAACTGTATTCGATTCAAACATCGATCCACAATTCGGTCACGTAGAACCTTTTATCTTTCCATTAGGAGTAGGTCAAGTTATCGCAGGTTGGGATGAAGGTGTTGTTGGTATGAAGGTCGGAGAGAAAAAGACTCTTACTATCGCTCCAGAGAAAGGTTATGGAGAAAATGCTGTTGGACCTATCCCAGCTAACTCTACTTTGATTTTCGATATTGAAGTTTTAGCAATTAATCCTACTCAATAAAAATGAAAGAAATTTTTAACGAAAATAAAACCTTTGTTTTCAAGGCTTTCGTAGTATTGGTCTTTGGATTGATACTAGTTCAAGGTTTTAATTCTGATAGAAAAGATTACGATGAGGGGCAAAATCCAAACGTAATCACAGTCACAGGTACTGCAGAAGTAAGTGCTGTACCAGATATAGCAAATATCTCTTTCAATATCTCAAAAGAAGCAAAGACTGTAAAAGAAGCTCAAGCTCTAGTAGCTGATATCGAAAAGAACGTGATTGCTTCATTGAAAGCAAACAATGTTGCTGAAAAAGATTTCAAGACTACTAACGCTAGTTTCTATCCAAAATACGAATACAAATACGATACAAGAATAGCACCTTGTTTGGGATACAATTGTCCTCCTCAAAACGGTACTAATGTTATCGTAGGATATGTAGCTTCAGAATCTATGACAGTCAAAGTTCGTGATACTGATACTGTCGGCAAGATTATCCAAGATCTAGGAGCTCTAGAAGTTACTGATCTAAATGGACCAAATTTTGCTATCGATGATGAAGATCAATTAAAGGCAGAAGCTCGTAAAGAGGCTATCAAAGAGGCGCAAGCTAAAGCGAGAGTATTAGCTCGTGACTTGGGTATAAGACTAGGTAAAATAACATCATTTAGCGAAAATGGTAATTATCCTTCACCAGTCTATTATTCAAAAGCTACCTTAGAGTCTGCTGATGCTGGAGCTCCAGCGGAGTTGCCAAAAGGTGAAAATACTGTAACTTCAGAAGTTACTATCACATATAGAATTAAATAATTTAAACCAAAACTATAAACTAAAAACAAAACTTATCTCATTGTGGGGATAAGTTTTGTTTTTTTATGTATCTGTATCAAGTATAATTAAAGTATTAAAAATTATTAGAAATATTTATGCAAAAAACTTTAACGTTTCTGTTTTCTATTTTATTCATCTTTAGTTTGTTTTTATCTTCTTCAGAGTCTTTGGCTCTCACTCCTGTACAGACTAGCACTCAAGCAGAAGCTGTAGCAGATCTATCACTTGCTCCAGAGTGTGTGGAGTTCAAAAATAACTTAACCTACTTGGATAGAGATAGTCTCAAAAACGGGGAAGTTACCAAATTACAAAATTTTCTAGCATCTCAAGGATACTTTAAAGAATCTGCTACAGGTTACTTTGGGCAAGTGACGACGAAAGCTGTAGCTGAATTCCAAACAGCTCAGGGTATAAGTCCAGCTGTCGGATACGTAGGTCCTGTCACTAAAACTAAAATCAAGGCTTTGAGTTGTACTAATAACACGAATTATCCTATTTGTGATTATGCTCAGCCACCTTTGAATTGTGAATATATCCAAGGTCCAGAATACAATACGCAAACTCAATGTGGACTTGTTTTGAAATGTGAAGACTCACTTGATACAAAAATTTGTCCAGCAGGTTTTAATGGTACATTCCCAAATTGTGTCAAAGACACAACTTCCATTACTTCTTGCGTAGAATTATCAAACAATCTTATTCTTACAGATAGAGATTCAAATAAAAATGGAGAAGTTACTAAATTGCAAAAATTCTTAGTTTCAAAAGGTTACCTAAAAGAAAATCCAACAGGATACTTTGGAGTAGCAACCCTTGCAGGAGTAGTTAAATTCCAAAAAGAAAACAACATTAGTCCTGCAATAGGATACGTCGGCTCTCTAACTCGCGCCAAGATTAAAGCTTTGAGTTGTGGAGATATTACTCCGTCTTGTCCAGAAGGATTTACTGGAATATATCCTAATTGTGTAAAAATTCTAACAGAATGCCCTACTGGTTATTATGGTAAATATCCTGATTGTGCACCGCTGGCTATTTGTGATTATGCTCAGCCACCTTTGAATTGTGAATATATAAAAGGTCCAGAATACAATAACCAAACACAATGTGGACTTGTTTTGAAATGCCAAGATGATTCTAAGGTTTGTCCAGAAGGAACCACTGGTACATTTCCAAATTGTGTTACAACCATAGATCCAAAACCAACCGTTACCCTAACCGCTACTCCTGATTCAGTTCAATCAGGAGGCTCTACTCAAATCTCTTGGACTACTAAGAATGCGACTGTCTGTACTGCGAGCGGAGGATGGACTGGGACCAAAGCTACAAGTGGTTCACAAGTTATTTCGAATCTGCAAACTACTACAACCTTCAATCTTTCTTGTGTCGGTATTGGCGGTCTGACTGCAGTTTCAACTGACGTAGGAGTTTATATTATTGATTATTTCCCAGATCCAGTCTGTCCTACAGGTACTACAGGCACATACCCAAATTGTGTGACTACAATAAATCCAAAACCTACGGTTACAATAAGTTCTAATCCAGCAGGTATAGCTCAAGGTAGTTCTACGACTCTGACTTGGTCTTCAACTAATGCTAGTACATGTACAGCGAGTGGAGGCTGGACTGGAGTCAAAGCTACGAGTGGTAGTCAGATTATTAATAGTGTCACAGGGCCAACTACTTACAATATTTTCTGTGTTGGTCCAGACGGAGGAGCAAGTGCAAAAACTGACGTAAATGTATATATAGTAGATAATTTTCCTGATCCAATCTGTCCTACAGGTACTACAGGAACATATCCAAATTGTATAACCACAATATCATATCCTGCAGGCTGTACTTCAAATACTGGATTTAGTACAACCACAGGTCAACCTTGTAATGGCACAATTCTCCCTTGTCCTGCAGGCACCACTGGAGTATATCCAAATTGTGTGAATACTGCTGTGCCTTCTTTGATTAGAACTTATCCTAAAGGCGGAGAGACTTTTAATCCAGGAGATACTATCAAAGTAACATGGGAAGGTAAAAATCTTGGAAATCGTTTAGTGAACGTAGGACTAACTTACAACAAATATGAAGGTGCGTATAATTATGTTGAAAGTGTATTTAAGCTTGATTTACCTAATACAGGGGAGACAAGTATTACTATCCCGTCTGTAGCAGAACTAAAAGCTTTAGGTATGCTTACAAATAGCTTTAATATTAATGTATGGGTCCATGAGCTAAAAAATGGACAATATGAAAATGTTGCTTTTAGTAGCTTATTAAATACTTTCAAAATCAATATCCCTTGTGAAGCTGGTCAAACAGGTACATATCCAAATTGTGTGGCCACAGTGACTCCAACTCCAAAACCAACAGTCACTATCACAGCTTCACCAAACACTGTACCTTACGGAGGCTCTACTACTCTATCTTGGTCTTCGACAAATGCGACGACTTGTGTAGCGTCTAACTCTTGGTCAGGATCTAAAGATACTTCAGGGACTACTACTTTTGGAATTTACGTAAATAGCCCTAGTGTATACGGTATATCATGTACTGGTCTAGGAGGTGCGACTACTGCGAGTGCGACTGTATCTGTGACTCCTGATACGAATACAAGCTATCCAGCAGGCTGTACTTCAAATATTGGATTTAGTACAACCACAGGTCAATCTTGTACTGGAGGAGCTAGTGTTTCTTCTGTTCTAACTCCACGTATCGCTTATTGGACAGGTAAAGCTCCTCAATACGTAAACAGTAAAGGTATTTGGACTTCAGACATAAATACGACTAGCGTAGGACCACAACAATTATTGTCATTTTGTAAAAAATGGTACCCGACGACTACAGCTACTTCATTTTATAAGAGCGAAGTTATTTCTTCTTCAAGTGATTCTGTGTCTAGTTGGATAAATCTATCTAGTGGTATTGAAGAAACTTTTTACGGAAATTCTCCTAGTTATAAATGTATAGGCGGAGTTCAACCTACAGTCTTAGGAGCTTCGACTACTGTATCGAATTCATGTTCTATCTCTCAAACTTTAATGAAAGGGATGAATAATGATGAAGTAAAATGTCTCCAACAAAAACTAAATCAAAAAGGTTATACTGTAGCTGGTACAGAAGGAGGTAAAGAGGTAACTCAGTTTGGAGTCGCTACTTTGTCTGCTTTGCGTAAATTCCAAGCTGAGAATGGCCTAACTGTGGACGGAATATTGGGTCTTGATTCAAGAAACAAGATAAATCAATAATAAATTGACTTTTTTCTAAAAAAGAGTACTATTAAAAGAGCCCTTTACGGGGCTTTTTTATAAAGAGTAAAACTTATTTATACAATATATGTCAAAAGTTACAGAATACATCAAAGAAACAAAAGTAGAATTAGGGAATGTGGTTTGGCCAACTCGCGCTCAAACAGTTCTTTATAGTATTATCGTTATCGTCCTTTCTGTCTTGATCGCTTATTTCTTAGGTTTTTTTGATTTTCTTTTCTCTTTAGGATTAGAAAAATTATTAGCTCTATAATTCTTTAATTAATTTAACTTTAATAAATAATATCTATGTCAAAACAAGAAACACAAGGGGCTAGGAATTGGTATGCTATCCATACCTACGCTGGATATGAGAACGTAGTGCTTCGTAATTTGAAGCAACGTATCGATTCGCTTGGTATGAATGATAAGATTTTTAATGTCATCGTTCCTATTGAAAAGAAAATAAAGATTAAAGCAGGTAAAAGAGCAGAAGTTGAAGAAAAGATTTATCCTGGATACGTACTAGTAGATATGATAGTGACTGACGATTCTTGGTATGTAGTCCGCAACACTCCTCGTGTTACAGGATTCGTAGGAGCAGGAGTAAATCCAGTTCCATTACGCAAAGACGAAGTCGATTATTTATTCAAGAAAATGGACGGAGGTACAGCAAAGCACAATATAGACCTTGAGATAGATGAGATAGTTTTGATCACTGATGGACCGTTTAAAGATTTAGAAGGTAAGGTCAGTCAAGTAGAAGACGATAGAGGTAAGGTAAAGGTTCTAGTCTCAATGTTCGGTCGTGAGACTCCAGTGGAGCTAGATTTCTTGCAAGTCAAGAAGATATAGTATATATTAAGTAAATTAATTAGATAAATATATGGCAAAGAAAATAACTAAAAAAATAAAATTACAGATTGAGGCAGCTAAAGCAACACCTGCTCCACCTTTAGGCCCCGCCCTTGGACAAGCTGGTATCAACATTAGTGATTTCGTTACTAAGTTTAATGCTGCAACTTCAAAAATGGCAGGAGATAAAGTCGGAGTAAAGATATCAGTTTACGATGACCGTACTTATGATTTCGTTGTAAAGACTCCTCCAGCTACAGGACTAATCCTAAAAGCTGCAGGTATCACCAAAGGATCAAGTAAGAACGCAACTTCAAAAGCTGGATCTATAACTCGCGCTCAAGCATTAGAAATAGGTAAGAAGAAACAATCTGACCTAAATGCAAAAGATGACGAAGGATTGATCAATATCATCGCCGGATCTGCTCGCAGTATGGGTATCGAAGTTAAAGACTAATTTAAATAAAGTTTAAATAAAAAGAGCCCCGCCGGCAACGGCGGGGCTCTTTTGTTGGCTTTTTTTATTTCAAAATAGTATATTTATTATATGAAAAAACAAGCTACTCCCTCACATAAAAGACCTTCTTGGGATGAATATTTTATGGAATTAGCGAATTTAGTTGGTACTCGTGGAACTTGTGACCGTGGTAGATCAGGGACTGTGATTGTAAAAGACAAAAGAATACTAACTACTGGATATGTGGGTTCGCCTATGGGGCTTCCTCATTGTGATGAAGTAGGTCACGAGATGCATACTGTGACTTATGAAGATGGCAGTCAGTCTATGCATTGTATTCGTACGGCTCATGCTGAACAAAATGCTATCAATAACGCTGCTCGTAGCGGAGTAGCCTTAGTCGGGTCTACTATGTATTGTAGAATGGTTCCTTGCTATAAATGTGCTCAAAGTATAATTAACGTAGGCATCGTGAGACTCGTAGCCGAGAGAGATTATCATGCGAGCAAGATTACAAAACAGATTTTTAAAAAAGCGGGAATTAAATTAGAAATTATTAATAAAGAAGTACAAAAATATAAGAATCAATAATATGATAGATCTAAAAGAACTTCAAAAAGAAGTGATGCGTAATAAAATAGAGAAGGGCTTTAATACTACAGACGTAGCTCGGGAATTTTGTCGAGCTCATGAAGAACTCTCAGAAGCGTATTCAAAATATGAAAAGAATCAAGACGGAGTCGCTGAAGAATTCGCTGATGTAGCGATATTTCTTTTAGGTATGGCTGAAATGTTAGGTTATGATTTAGAGAGCGAGTTGACTAAAAAAATTGAAACCAATAAACGCCGTCAATATATAAAAAGTAAATCTCCAGATGGTAAAGATATCTTCATAAGAGTAAAAACAGATATAGATCCATAATACATAGGGTAGCCCTGTGTATTTTTATTTCTTCTCGTATTCCACAAAAGAATAATTATGTGGATTTTTGTCGTCTTTTATAAAAGCTTCTGTTTTTGTTTCTATCCAGATTTCTTCATCGATAAAAGGGAAGAAGCTATCTGCATCTTTGTCTTCGGCGTCTATGTGCGTTATGTATAATTTGTTTGCTTTCTCTATAGCTTGCCTGTATATTTCTGCTCCACCTATAACGAATATTTCTTCTTCATTATTCTCAAAAAGTTTTAATGCTTCATCTAAAGAATGAACCACTTCGATTCCTTCAGATTTGTATTCTGTATCTCGAGTGATAATTATATTTCTACGATTCGGTAGCGCACCATTCGGCAAGGATTCAAAAGTCTTGCGACCCATGATGACGCTGTGCCCTCGAGTCGTGTCTCGAAAATACTTCATATCAGCAGGCATATTAAAAAGCAGAGTATTACCTTTACCTATTTCATTATTTTTACCAATGGCAGCTATAATCGCGATTCTTGTATCTTGTAACATATAACTTTTAATTTAATTATTTTTAATTTTTATTAAAGTTCCCCAAAGCATTTTTCCTATTTGATCACCTATCTTGAATAGTTTATTAAACTCTTCTTTGGAAAAATAATTTCTTTCATTTGTAAATTCTAATAATACCATACTTTCTTTTAGAGATCCGTAAGAAATTTCAAAAAAATGTTTCATTGTATTTTCTCTTTGTCTTGCGAAACCCTCTGTGTAATTTAATAATACTGAAAGTGAAGCTCTGCGAATTTGAGATACTGAACCAAAAATTTCACTTTTTGGAAACTTCTCTGTTATATCATATACTCCATGAACATATTCTTTCATTAATCTCTTTAATTCATCATGAAATTTTGGTTGTTCCATAAGTTATATGCTACAAGTTACATGTTAAACGTTCTAATTTATACAGCGATAGGAGCTTTGATACTCTCGTGAGGATTATAATCTATTAATTCAAAGTCTTCTATAACAAAGTCTTCTATATTTTTCTTAAGTGGATTTATTTTTATTTTTGGTAATGCTCGAACGCCATCTTTGCGAGATATTTGCAGGCGAGCTTGTTCCTCATGATTAGAATACAAATGCACGTCGCCTCCAGTCCAGACGAATTCCCCGACTTCGAGCTCGCAAACTTGAGCGATGATATGAGTCAGTAATGCATAAGAAGCAATATTAAAAGGCACTCCTAAAAAAGTATCACAAGATCTTTGATAAAGCTGACAAGATAATTTCCCGTCTACGACATAGAATTGAAAAAGACAGTGACAAGGAGGAAGTCCAGCTTTGGCCATCTCGTCTATTTGAGCGACGTTCCAAGCTGAGACTATAAGACGGCGAGAGTCAGGAGTTTTCTTTATTTGTTCGATGACGTTTTTGATTTGGTCTATATGCTCGCCGTTTGGAGCCGGCCAAGATCTCCATTGATATCCATAAATAGGTCCGAGTTCGCCGTATTCTTTAGCGAAAGCTTGATCGGTCTTGATACGCTCTATGAATTCTTTTATCCCAGTATTCCATTCTTCGCTACCTGTTTGAGGTACTTCTATATTATTTTTAATTAGATAAGCCTTATAAGGCCATTCGTCCCAAATATGCACGTTATTATCGGCGAGGTATTTCAGATTTGTATCTCCACGCAAGAACCAGAGTAGCTCGTGAATGATAGCCTTGATAGGGACTTTTTTTGTAGTCAGGAGAGGGAAGCCTAGACTTAAATCAAAACGCATTTGATAGCCGAGGACGCTCTTGGTCCCGGTACCTGTGCGGTCGGTTTTAGTATTACCGTTTGCTAGTAGGTGTTCTAATAATTCTATGTATGAGATATCTGGGTGTTTATTCATGTCCTAATTCTAACTTTTTATAAGTTTTAACAAAACCTTGATATTTTCCCCGAAATATGTTTTTATTATTGGGAAATAATTTTTTTAACGTTCTTTAAATAAAATAAATATGAATACTCAGATAGATTCATTAAAAACTGGTTTGATTGAAAAACCAAAATTTATTTCTTTTGTTGGGCAAAGTATTATTCCGCCAATAAAAATATTTTCACTGGAGAATTTTTATCCTCATGATGAGGATAACCATCATATCATTTTTAGTGAGAGCTTCAATGATTTGATTATAGCTCCGATGAAGGGTACGGTGTTATATTTAAAAGAAGAGACTTTATTGAATAAATTTAGTTTAAATTTAAATAATGCAATTTTTGATGTTGAAATTCAAAATGATTTTAAGAAAGATCCAGTTGTCCCAGTAAAAACATTTTTACCTTTATTAAAAGGTGCGTTTGAGAATGAATTTAATGTTCTTTTAAAAAAAGAAGGTTTGGATTGCCGGATGCGTAATAATTTATTTTTTGTTGATTTAACAGAAATAGATGAATCTTTGGGAACAGTAGTTGTTACTGTTCTACGTACTGAGAAGGGTTGGTTTTGTAATGCAGAGCATTTTGGTGTCCAACTTGTTTTTGGTGTTCCTATGTATTTCTTCTCTCTTTGTATTTCACATAAGCTTTGAGATATTAAAATATCGGGTCTTTGATTCTTTTGAATCTTAGACCCTTTTTTATTTCCCAAAATCCAAGGATATACCTTGGATAAGTTGACATATTTGTACAATAATGCTATTCTATTCATATCATTCTCAGTTCTGCAAACGAGCAGACAATCTTAATAATAATGAGACTGACGATTATGGAAATCATTCAAGGCTTTTGTGTCTAGGAGATTGAGGTCCATGACACAAAAAAATATATGATTAACAAACGTAGTTTCGGCTCGGCTCGTCCGAGTGGCGCGAGATCAGTTGCATCTGGTTCTCGCAAAAGTTTCGCAGGCTCTCCTGTGAGAAAAAGTTTTAAAGAAAGTCCTGCAAGGAAAAGTTTTAGTAAAGCTCCGGTTCGTTCTGGTGCTCCAGCTAGAAAACCTTTCGGCTCTTCTTTTGGTGGTTCTCGTCCTCGATTCGGAGGACCTAGAAATGCTCCAAAGAGAGGTGGAGGTGGTCGCGGTGGAAATCGCGGACGCGGAGACCGTATAGATTTTACTCGCTTTATTAAAAAAGCAGAAGTTGTAAAACAAAAGGTTTATACTGCAAAACATACTTTCTTAGATTTTTCTTTAAATGAAAAATTACAAGCAAATATAGTCAAAGCGGGTTATACTGCACCTCGTCCTATTCAAGACCAATCAATCCCAGTCACAATGAAAGGGGGAGACGTATTTGGTTTAGCGAATACTGGTACAGGTAAAACTGCAGCTTTCCTTATTCCTCTAGTAGATAAAGTTATGAAAGATAAGACTGAAAAAGTCTTGGTTCTTGCGCCGACTCGTGAGCTCGCTATTCAGATAGAAGAAGAGCTCCGCAAGCTCGCTACTGGCTCAGGACTCTATGGAGTTTCTGTGGTTGGAGGTATGCCTATCATGAAGCAAATAGGTGAGATAAAGAGAGGCGTGTCTTTCGTTATCGGTACTCCGGGACGTGTGACTGACCTTATCAAAAGAAATGTACTAGATTTAACAAATTACAAATCTGTCGTCCTAGACGAAGCAGACCGTATGCTAGATATGGGATTCATTGATGATATGGTATTTATTTTGTCTAAGATGTCTACTGACCGTCAAACTCTTTTCTTCTCAGCGACCTTATCTCCAGATATCAGAAAGCTTACTGAGAGATTCTTGAAAGACCCGACTTTTATTTCCGTAGTTTCAGGTGAGACTTCTAAGAACGTAGAACAAGACGTTGTCCGTATTAAAAACAAAGAAGAGAAAATAGATAAACTTCACGAAGTTCTAAAAAGAGAGGGGACTGATAAAGTTCTAATCTTTAGAGAAATGAAATACGCTGTGGACGAACTTGAAAAAGAATTACGCACCCTAGGTTTTAAAGCTGGAGGTATTCACGGAGACAAGAGAAGTCGTGAAAGAATCCGAATTCTAGAATCTTTTAAAAAGGATCATATTACTATTCTTATAGCGACTGACGTCGCGGCGAGAGGACTTGATATCCCAGACGTGACTCACGTTATCAACTACGACGTACCTCAGACTTATGATACATACGTTCACCGTATCGGTAGAACAGGCAGAGGAGACAAGACTGGTACAGCTCTGACTTTCGTACCTATATAAATATTTAAATAAAAAACCTCTCAGTGTTGAGAGGTTTTTTATTGTTTCTTATATTAATTATTTAGCTTTTACTAGACCAGCTTTTAGTAAAGTACTATAAGCACCATTTTTCTTAATAGTTTTAAGGCCTCTTGTAGAAACTTCGATTTTAACAGTTTTGTTTAATTCAGGAACAAAAACCTTCTTACTTTGCATATTTGGATTCTTTCTAACCTTTCCAGTCGGATTGAATTTAGTAGCACGAGTACGGTTACTGTAGCCTCCTCCCACAACACTGCTCTTTTTTGTTATTGCACATATTTTCACCATGATTTTTTTATGGTATCATATACTATACAAAAATGCAATTTTTAGATATTATTTTTTACATAGTTATTTTGCTCATGTCCGTCGTGATTCACGAAGTGGCTCACGGATATGCGGCTCTTTACTTTGGGGATAGGACAGCCAAAGAGATGGGTCGTCTGACTTTGAATCCTATCCCTCATTTAGATATGGTGGGTTCTATTCTTTTACCTGGGATACTTGCTATTACTAATGCACCTTTTATGATAGGTTGGGCAAAACCTGTACCTTATAACGTAGATAATCTCACCAATAAAAAAATAGGTACTTTGGTTGTAGCTTCGGCCGGAATCTTGGTGAATTTTCTGATAGCTATTATCTTTGGATTGATTTTACGTTTTTCTTTGCCTTATGCTCCTTCAGAGAGTTTTTTGTTCATCGTTTCTACTATAACTCTTATCAATCTGGCTTTGGGTTTGTTTAACCTAACTCCAATACCACCACTCGATGGATCTAAGATTGTTTTCTCTTTACTGCCTAGCTCTTTTTTTAGATTTGTGAACTTTGTGGAACAATACGCTATAGTATTGTTCTTGGCATTTATCTTTTTCTTCTCAGGGTTACTTTACCCAGTTTTAAGCTTCTTGTTTAAGCTTATCACAGGTATTGGTCTCTAGGATTTGCATTTTTTGAAAGAGTATAGTATATTCTTTCTAGAGTCTTTGGACTCTTTTATTTTATAAATACTTGTCCCGTACTAAATTTAATGATTACGGGATATATAGATGAAAATTATTATTTAAATTTTAGTATGGGATGCCAACAATAAATCAATTAGTTAAGAAAAGTAGAATAAAGATTCGCCGCAAGAGTAAAACTGTTGCTTTGGCGAGAGGTTTTAATCTTTTAAAGAATAAGCCTATTTATTTTCCTGCACCTTTTAAAAGAGGAGTATGTACAAAAGTAACAACTACTACACCAAAGAAACCAAACTCAGCGCTTCGTAAGATTGCTCGTGTACGTTTGACTAATGGAATGGAAGTAACAGCGTATATCCCAGGAGAAGGACACAATTTGCAAGAACACTCAGTAGTTATGCTACGTGGAGGACGTGTTAAAGACTTGATCGGAGTACGTTATCACATAGTTCGCGGAGTTCTAGATACTCAAGGAGTTGAAAAGAGAAGACAAGGTAGATCACTCTACGGTAACAAGAAACCAAAGACTGACGCTAAAAAATAATTATTAATATATTAGGAGTAAGGTCAAGAAAACCTGAAAAATATAAACCTAAAAAATAAAACCATGAGAAGAAAAGTAAAAAATAGAAATATAGTAAGTCCAGACTTTATGTATAACTCTGAGAAATTAGAGAAGTTCATAAACTACATTATGTGGTCTGGTAAAAAAGAAACTGCAAGAAAAGTTATGTATATGGCTTTTGATGTTATCAAAGAAAAAACTGGTAATCCAAATCCTCTTGAGATATTCGACCTAGCTATGAAGAACGCTGGTCCATTGACTGAAGTTCGTTCAAAGAGAATCGGAGGTGCGAACTACCAAGTTCCACGTGAAGTTCGTGCAGACAGAAGATTGGCTCTTGCTATGCGTTGGATTCGTGACGCTGCTCGTAAAGGTAAAGGCCGTCCTATGCATTTGAAACTTGCTGATGAATTAATCCTAGCTTCAAAGAACGAAGGTGCTGCTATCAAGAAGAAAGAAGATACTCACAAAATGGCAGACGCAAACAAAGCTTTCGCTCACTTTGCTTGGTAAATCTAAAAAGAATAAAAAGCCCCGCCGTAAGGCGGGGCTTTTGCATTTTGGGGACTTTTAAGTTAAGGTAAAAGGGAAATAGTATTTTGTTAAAATTTAAAATAGAATAACATGAGCATAAGTTATTGTGACGATTGTGGCTCACCACAATATCCTACTCAGGGAGGAGATTATTGCCCTGTATGCGATCCAGAAAAGTTTACAGGAGTAAGTTTGGAAACAAGAGTTGTCAAGCCTAAATTTACTCCATCTCTCCCTATTCTTGCGGAAGAAGGTGAGGAAGAAGACGAAGTTTAAAAATTAAGTAAAAGTATTATGTTGACCTGGGTCCTCATAGTGCTTTTTTATTTTTTGCATTTTCGAGACTTTTAAGTTAAGGTAAAGGGGAAATATGTAATTTGTTAATATTATAAAATCTTTAATCATGTGTAATTTTTCAAAAGTAAGTTTGGAAACAGAAAATCATTGTCCTGTATGTCAGTGCAGAGGGTTGGTTAAAAAAATTTTTCACTCTTTTGTTTATCATAACGGTCACGAAGAAAGTATCACTCACCATCATCATTGTGGTGATTGTGGTATAAATGTTACACCTACTCAAAAAAATCGCCTTGATATAGGTGATGAAGATAGGTTTATGAAAGCTAAGTTTCTTTTTGAAGAAACTCATTTAGTCAATTTAGATAATAATTTTTCAGAAATTTTCGGTTATTATTCTCCTACCAAAAATTCAATTAAAGAAATTAAATTAACTGGTCTTAATTCATGGAATTTGCATTCTATACACATCCTGAATCAGGATTTTGATGAAAAAAACGCGACTCAGTTTGTTCAAAGGGGTAATAATAGCAACCTATTTTTTTCTAATAAGGTTGAAGGTGAAAATTCTATTCCTTTAGTAAAAGCCTTTGCCAAGCAAATCAACTATTTGGAAATTTTTGTACCTATTGATTCGATTTTGTTTAAATAAGATTAGTGAATCGTAACCAAAAGCACCTAGCAGACCTTAGTCTACAAGGTGTTTTTTATTTGCCATAGAAGTTTGCAAAAAAGGTCTGTATGTTATATAGTTTGTCTAATAAGTGCTGTTTGCGCTTTTTTTATTATTTAATTATTAGTTTATATAAAAATTATATGGAAAGAGATTATCCGTTAGAAAAAGTTAGAAATTTTGGAATTATTGCTCACATCGATGCTGGTAAGACTACCACTACTGAGCGTGTTTTGTTTTATACAGGTGTTTCTCACAAAATAGGTGAAGTGCACAATGGTGAGACGACTACAGACTGGATGGAACAAGAGCGTGAAAGAGGTATCACTATTACTTCTGCTGCTGTTACTTGTTTCTGGACTCCTACATATGATTTAACTAATAAAGCTAGAAAGCACCGTTTTAACATTATCGATACTCCAGGTCACATAGACTTTACAGTGGAGGTTAAACGTTCTCTACGTGTACTCGACGGAGCTGTGGTGGTATTCGACGGTGTGGCTGGAGTAGAGCCTCAATCTGAGACCAACTGGCGTTATGCTGACGAAGCCAACGTGCCTCGTATTTGTTTTATCAACAAACTAGATAGAACAGGTGCGTCTTTCGAACATTCATACAAGACTATCTTGGATAGACTTTCTAAAAAAGCAGTTAGATTCCAAATTCCTATTGGTCTTGAAGAAAAGCACGAAGGTGTTATCGATCTATTGAAAATGAAAGCTTATTATTTCGAAGGCGAAATGGGCAACCAAGTTATTGAAAAAGAAATCCCAGAAGAATACAAAAAAGATGCTGAGATGTATCATGCTGAACTCGTAGAGAGAATAGTAGAGACTGATGATGTTTTAATGACTGAATACTTGGACGGTAAGATTCCAGATTATGAGACCTTAAAGAAACTTCTACGTAAGGCTGTTATTGCAAACCAAATCTTCCCAGTTTTCGCAGGATCTGCTTTGAAGAACAAAGGAGTTCAATTAGTCCTAGACGCTGTGGTAGACTACCTCCCAGCTCCAACAGACATCCCTCCAATCCCAGGTATTATCCCAAGTACAGAAGAACCAACAGTGAGAAAGGCTTCAGACGCTGAACCTTTCTCAGCATTGGCTTTCAAAGTAGCGACAGATCCTTTCGTAGGACAACTTATTTTCTTCCGTGTTTATTCTGGAAGTGTAAGTGCGGGAAGTTATGTTTACAACCCTCGTACTAGAAACAAAGAAAGAATCGGACGTATCTTGCGTATGCATGCGAACGATCGTGAAGAAGTAAAGAAAGTTTTCGCTGGAGAAATCGCGGCAGCTGTAGGATTGAAAGATACTATCACTTCAGATACTATTTGTGACGAAGCTGCACCTGTAGAATTAAACCGTATCGTTTTCCCAGAACCTGTTATCTCTCTACGTATCGAGCCTAAGACAAAAGCTGACCAAGAGAAAATGGGTATGGCATTAAACCGTCTAGCTCAAGAAGATCCTACTTTCAAAGTTAGTACTGACCAAGAAACAGGCGAGACTATCATCGCTGGTATGGGAGAATTACACCTTGAAATCATCGTAGATCGTCTAAAGAGAGAATTCACTGTAGATGCTAACGTTGGTAAGCCTCAAGTAGCCTACAGAGAGACTATCAATAGTAGTGCCGACGCAGAAGGTAAATACATCAAGCAATCTGGAGGACGCGGTAACTACGGTCACGTAAAGATTAAAGTTAAACCTATGGAACCTTTGACTAAAGAAGAAGTAGCTGATTTACCTAAAAATACAAAGAGAAGTGAAGGTTTTGAATTCATTAACACTATCAAAGGAGGAGCTATCCCTCAAGAATATATCGCTCCTTGTGAAAAAGGATTCAAAGAAGGTCTTGATCGTGGAATATTAGCAGGGTTCAAAATGGTAAACGTTTCTGTAGAACTTTGGGACGGATCTTTCCACGAAGTTGACTCTAACGAAATGGCTTTCAAGATAGCTGCATCTATGGCTATTCAAGACGCATGTAGAAGTGCAAAACCAGTTATTCTAGAACCTATGATGAAAGTGGAAGTTGTTACACCGGACAAATTCATGGGAGACGTCACAGGTAACCTATCTTCAAAACGTGGACTTATCGAAGGTATGGAAGCTCGTGGTATGAACCAAGTTGTGAAAGCTGTTGTGCCATTATCTGAAATGTTCGGATACATGACAGGACTACGTTCTATGACTGAAGGTAGAGCTTCATTCACTATGGAATTCTTGAGATATGACATAGTACCAAACAACGTTGCCGAGACTATCATCGCAGCTAGAAAATAAAAATAAATAAAAGAAAAATATTTTTTCGTCCTATTGTTACAAATAGGACGTTTTTGTTTAATTTAAAATTTATGTTATAATCACTATCTATGCAATCAAAATTAGAAAAAATCAAGTCTTATGTTTCTCAAAAGCAGGTCTATGTACCCGCTATTATCATCCTGGTTATTTTAGCTATTTTCCTATTTAGAAATGGAGAAAACGTAACAATTACCAAAGTCGAATCCAATTCTGGTAACTTAATGCAAACTGTCAAAGCTACAGGGCAAGTCACTTCAGTTACTGACCTCAATCTGTCTTTCAAGAAACCCGGCATAGTCCGTACTGTATCTGTGGATGTTGGCTCTCGGGTGAAAAAAGGTCAAGTTCTGGCGAGCTTGTCTGCTGGAAGTGAAGGAGCAGATCTATCTCGTGCGCGTGCAAACGTAGCTCTAGCTGAAGCAAAGTTGAAGAAAATCCTCGAAGGTGCTACAAGTGAAGAAGTTACTTTGGCTCGTGTGTCTCTCGAGAATGCAAAATCTGACTTGATAAATGCTTCTAATACTCAAGATACTTTGATCAGAAATGCTTATTCAAATCTTCTAAATTCAAATATCGAAGCAGTCTCAGCGAATTCTAATGACAACAAAACTCCTCCGACTATAAGTGGTACTTACAATCTAGGCAAAGAAGGCTCTATAAGTCTTAGTATTTACAATACTGGTTCTGGTGTACTTTATTCTCTTTCTGGTTTGGTCTCAGGTACAGGTACAGTTAGTACTACAAACCCTCAAAGAATAGGGGATTCTGGTTTGTATGTTATTTTCCCATCTAGTAATGATATGGCTGGTTCTACTTGGATCATTGATATTCCAAACAAAAAAGCTGCCAATTATCTCTCAAATAAAAACGCGTATGATTCTGCTTTGCAAACTAAAGACTCTATCTTGTCTTCTGCTCAATCACTCGTTAATCAAAGAGAAGCTGAACTCGCTATCAAACAAGCTAACGCACGTGGCTCTGATATTGCTTTAGGTGAAGCCGAAGTTTTATCTGCTAAAGCTGGATTACAACAAGCAGGTGCAAATTATGAAGATACTCTAATCCGTGCTCCTCAAGATGGAACAGTTACCAAAGTAAATATCAAATATGGTGAAGTTGCTGAAGCAAATAAAACCTCTATAATCCTTCAAGATATTTCAAATCTTTACGTAGAAGCTTTGATTAATGAATCCAATATTGCGAATATCGTCATAGGTCAACCTGTAGAAATAAGTTTTGATGCATTAGGAGATTTAAATAAATTTACCGGAGTAGTCTCTCATATAGACCCATCTTCTGAGACTAGTGAAGGTATCGTCAACTACAAAATTAAAGTCTCCATCAATGAACAAAATCCAAATATCCGCCCTGGTATGAATTCTGAAATAGTTATCACTACTTTGAATAAACCAGAAGTATTATCTATCCCCAAAGCGGCTATTGTAGAGCGTGAAGGCAAGTCTTATGTGTCTGTGTTGATTGATGAAAAAGGTAAAAAATACAAAGAAGTAGAAGTTACTACGGGAGTATCTGGCGACGGGAATATGGTAGAAGTTTTATCTGGAATCACAAGTTCAGATAATATTGCAATAGTTGTCAAAAATTAAATGATACAAAATAAATCTAAAAATTCTTTTTCACGCAATGCCTCTGTTGGCTGGTTTTTAGCCAAGAGGGAACTACAGCGTGCCAATATCTGGACTACGACTTTGATAGTCGCGGTTATGACTTTAACTTTTTTAAATTTGATTGTAGTCTCAGGTATATTAGTTGGACTTATTCAAGGTTCTGAAGATGCTCAAAAGAAATATGCTATTGGAGATATTATCATCTCTCCTTTTTTAAATCGTAATTTAATTCTGGAAACACCAGAAGTTGAAAGTATTGTAAAATCTATCCCTGGATACAGAAATCATACTGTTAGATATAGTGGTAGCGCTCGAGTAGAAGATTCATATAAAGAAACTATAAAGCCAGGAGAAAAAAGAGGAGGAGCAGGCGCCCCAATATTAGGTATTAGTCCCCGTGAAGAAGAAAGGTTTTCAGGAGTATCAAAATTTATCCTGCGTGGAGAATATCTTAATGAAAATGATGCTGATAGCATTCTGATTGGTAAAAATTTTCTCTATGAATTTACCCCCATAGATGCTCCAGGTTTTGAAAGTTTGAAAAACACAGATGTTGGTTCTAGAGTTAGACTTACTTCTGGGAATGTTTCAAAGGAGTATTTAGTAAAAGGAATTTTAAGTTCCAAAGTGGATACTTTTGACTTTGCTGTTGTTGTGATTGCTAGTGAAGCTCGTAAATTATCTAATCAAACTGATTTAAATGCTGGATCTATCGCTATACAATTAGGTTCCAATGTTGATCCGGTAATTGCGAAACAATTTCTTTTGGATAGTGGAGTAGGAGAATATGCACGTGTTCAAACAGCGGAAGAAGCTTTCCCTAAATTTTTAAAGGACATCAAAGTAACTTTCGCTATTCTAGGCTCTGTTATTTCAGGTATTGGGCTTGTAGTGTCTTCTATTACTATCTTCATTGTGATATTCGTGAACGCTATCACTCGTAGAAGATATATCGGTATTTTGAAAGGTATTGGTATTAATAAAAGTGCAATCCTGTATTCTTATATTTATCAAGCCACTCTATATGCATCTTTTGGTATAGCCTTTGGAATGATAATCATTTTTGCTTTTATTAAACCTTACTTTGCAGCCAACCCGATAAACTTTCCTTTTTCGGACGGTATCTTAGTCGCGACTTTATCAGGATCTCTGAATAGAGCTGGAATTTTATTAATCGCTACTATTATAGCTGGTTATATTCCTGCAAATATAGTTATTAAACAAAATACACTTTCTGCAATCTTGGGTAGATAATTTAATTTATAAAAAATATGATACAAGCAAAAAATCTTACAAAAATATTCCAAAGTGGAGACCAACAAATCATCGCCTTAAATGACCTAACCTTTAGTGTACCTAACGGACAATTCTTGACCGTTACAGGTAAATCAGGAAGTGGTAAATCTACTCTACTTTACCAACTCGGTCTCCTAGACATGCCTACTAGCGGGGAAGTCTATATTGACGGCAAAGAATGTGTGAATCTTAAAGAAGCCGATCGTACGATAGCCCGACTTGATGACCTTGGATATATTTTCCAGGACTATGCGATATTGCCTTCTTTGACAGCTCTTGAAAATACAATGTTACCTCTTTTGATGCAAGGTTATGATAAAAAGGAGGCTACAGAGAAAGCAAAAAAAGCCTTAGACAAAGTCGGTCTACTAGACCGTATGAATAACCTCCCCGGAGCTCTCTCAGGAGGTCAACAGCAACGTGTGTCTATTGCGCGCGCTATTTCTCATGATCCTAAAATAATCTTTGCAGACGAGCCTACAGCCAATCTAGACTCTGAAACCTCAGCCAACGTTATGGATGCATTTTTGAAATTAAACCAAGAAGGGCAGACTATAGTTATGGTTACTCACGAAGACGATTATGCGCGTATGGCTCATAGGACTATCAAAATGGCTGACGGTAAAATAGTCAGTGATAAAATGAATAAAAATTAGTCTTATTTACACAAACCTTTACTTTTCTTGAGTTTATGGTAAGATATTTAAGAAATTTATATTAGTTGTTCTTAAAAATAAAGAATATGTTAGAGAAATTTTCTGAACTAAATGTAGTCGGAGTTATTACTCCTTCATCGCCAACTCAAGGTAGAGGTTTAATTAAAGCTAGGCCTGATAGAGCCTTGTTGAAAAGTTTTCAAGAAAAAAATATTTTTTTTGCTGAAACTTCAATTAAAACTATGGATTTTCTAAATTTTTTCATTTGCCCTTCGTTCGGAGGTGCTAGATTTGGTTTATATACTGTATTAAAAAATGCAGATATTTTGTACAAAAACAATCTATTCGCAGGGTCCACTTTGGTTTTTGAAAACATAGACTACACAATACTTTTAAAAAACATTCTTTCATTAGAAAATGAATTAGTTCAAAACACCCTTTTGAAAGAGAAAATGTTAATTAAAACTAGACTAATTTTCAAAAATACTTTTGAGCAAGGAAAATTTTTGTTAAACAGGATAGAAGACCCAGAAAAGTCTGTTTTATATGTAAATTTTACAACAGGATATGCCATTCACTTGTTAACTGGGTGCCATTTTTTTGAAGATACATATGGATGCACGGGTGAAGAAAAAGATAAATTAAAAAAAGATATAGATTTACTTTTTAAAATTTATCAAAACAAAGAAGAACTCAACGCTCTTTTCATGCAAAAACCTAATATCCAAGGCAGTTTTTCAAAAGATCATTCTTTTGAAGTATATTCAAAAAATATATTAGAAAATACGGAAGTTGAAGGTTTTATTTTTAGTGACAGGGGTTTACAGTATTTTGAAGGTACAAAAGAATCCAATATTTTGAAAATAAATGCTCAATATATTGCGAGTAAAACCATTGCCCCTTCGAGGATGAATCTAATAGACTGTCGCTTTAAAAAAGAGATATTACTAGACCTTGAAAAACAAAAAGGGAAATTCGTTCGTTCAGTAAAAGAGTTTAGTTTTAAAATCAATGATTAAGACCTATTTATCGTTCAAAAGAGCCTCAGTTATACTGAAGCTCTTTTTTTATTTGACATTGTTTTTAAATCTGATAATATAGAACTAACTGCAATTTCGCAGTTTTTTAGTTGGTAATTTTATAAATTTATTATTAGTTTAACTTATTTAGTAATTAAGCCTTAGCAACTGGTTCTCGTATGTTGAGTCTTAATTAGTAAACCAAAAATATTTATGGCAGAAGAATTTAAAAGAGATAAACCTCACGTAAACGTAGGTACAATCGGTCACGTTGACCACGGAAAGACTACTTTAACAGCAGCTATTTTGAATTGTCTTCAATTAGCAGGTAATACTGTTAGAATGAAAGACGTTAGTCAAATCGACAACGCTCCTGAAGAAAAAGCTCGTGGAATCACCATTAACATTTCTCACAATGAGTATGAAACAGCTGCTCGTCACTACGCGCACATCGATGCTCCAGGACACGCTGACTACATTAAAAACATGATCACTGGTGCTGCTCAAATGGACGGTTCTATCCTTGTGGTAGCCGCTACTGACGGTGCTATGCCTCAAACACGTGAACATATCCTTCTTGCAAAACAAGTTGGTGTTCCAAAGATTATCGTTTTCTTAAACAAATGCGATATGGTTGATGATAAAGATATGATCGACCTAGTTGAAGAAGAAATCCGAGAACTTCTAACAAAGCAAGGTTTCGACGGCGCAGGAGCTCCTGTTATTCGTGGATCAGCTCTAAAAGGTCTTGAAGCTACAGACGTTTCTGACGAATGGGCACAAAAAATCCTTGAACTTACAAGTGCATTGGATACTTACATCCCAGTTCCAGAAAGAGATATTACAAAACCTTTCCTTATGCCAGTAGAAGACATCTTCTCAATCGAAGGACGTGGAACAGTTGTTACAGGTAAAATCGAAAGAGGAGTAGTTAAAGTTGGTGAAGAAATCGAAATCGTTGGTATTAAAGCAACTCAAAAATCAACAGTTACAGGTATTGAAATGTTCAACAAAAACCTACAAGAAGGTATGGCTGGAGACAACGCTGGTATCCTTTTAAGAGGTTTGAAAAAAGAAGATATCACTCGTGGACAAGTTTTAGCAAAAGCTGGTACAGTAACTCCACACGATAACTTTACAGCTGAAATCTATGTTTTGAAGAAAGAGGAAGGTGGTCGCCACACTCCATTTTTCAAAGGCTACAAACCTCAATTCTACATCCGTACTACAGACGTTACAGGTGATGTGACTCTAGAAGAAGGAAAAGAAATGGTTATGCCTGGAGACAACGTTACAATTACAGTTAAATTGGTTACACCAGTAGCTCTAGAAGCATCTCAAAAGTTTGCTATCCGTGAAGGAGGTAAAACTGTTGGAGCAGGAGTTGTTACAAAAATTCTTGGATAGTTAATATATAGGTTATTTAATTTCATGGCAAACAAAGAAACACAAAAGAAGACAGTAGAAAAGAAGAACGTCGTAAAGATACCAAAAAGCACTAAAACAAAAAGTGAAGATGGTAAAGTTGTTTTGAGAATACGCGTAAGAGCTTACGATAGTAAGATCTTAGATGTTTCTGTAAAGCAAATCATCGATACAGCTCTTCGTTATGATGGAGTGGTAGTAGGACCTGTTCCTCTTCCAACTGAAATCAAGAAATACACAGTCAACAGAGCTTCTTTTGTTTACAAAAATGCACGAGAACAATTCGAGATAAGAGTACACAAAAGACTTATTGATATTATCAACCCAAACCCAAAGATCGTAGAATCTCTTACAAATCTTTCTCTACCATCTGGTGTAGATATTGATGTAAAAATGTTATAGAACTAATAAGCTCGCTTATTAATACAATCTGAGAGAAAACCCAAATTTATGAAATTTATTTTAGGAACAAAAGAGAATATGACCGAGTACTTCACTGAAGATGGAGTTGTGACACCTGTCACGATTATCCAAGCTGCACCAGTCATAGTAACTCAAGTCAAAACCAAAGAATCTGATGGATACAATGCTATTCAAGTTGGTTTTGGCGAAAAGAAAGCTAAAAATCTATCTAAGGCTGTAAAAGGTCACTTGAAAGAATTAGGTAATTTTAGACATATCAAAGAATTCAGAACTGACAAAGCTACTGAGTACAAGGTAGGAGATTCTATCAACGCAGCCGATATCTTTGCTATTGGAGACAAGGTACAAGTATCTGGTACTTCAAAAGGTAAAGGTTTCCAAGGTGTTGTAAAGAGACACGGTTTCGCCGGAGGTCCTCGTACACACGGTCAAAAGCACTCTGAAAGAGAAGCTGGAAGTATCGGAGGAGGTCTACGTACACACGTACCAAAAGGTATGAGAATGGCTGGAAGAATGGGATCTGATCGTATTACCCAAAAGAACTTAAAAGTAGTTTTCCTTGATAAAGAAAACAACTTACTTCTAATCAAAGGAGCAATCCCTGGAGTTAGAGGAAGTTTAGTAGAAATTATTTCAAAGTAATTATTATATGGAAGCAAAGATTTACAACCAAAAAGGAAAGGAGAGTGGTAGTTTTACATTACCAGAGAATGTTTTCGGAGCGAAATGGCGTTCTGACTTAGTTCACCAAGTAGTAGAAGGAATGCGTTCAAATATGCGTTCTGGTACTGCTGATACTAAAGGCAGAGGTGAAGTTCGCGGAGGAGGTAAGAAGCCTTGGAAGCAAAAAGGTACAGGACGTGCTCGTCACGGTTCATCACGTAGCCCTATTTGGGTAGGTGGAGGTGTGACTCATGGACCGCTAGCAGAAAAGAACTACAAGAGAAAAATCTCAAAGAGTATGCGTGCAGAAGCTCTTTTCTCAGTACTTTCTAAGAAATGGAGAGATGGAGAAATCATCTTTGTTGATACTTTAGCTATGGACAAAATCAAGACCAAAGACGGTCAAGAAGTTGTGAAAAACATCGCTCATGTATTAGGAGCAAAAATGCTTCCTACTTCAAAGAAGCCAAAACTTCTGACTGCAATGTTTGCCAAAGATTCAAACACAGAAAAAATTTACAGAAATTTACCTTCTTTGGATATAGTTTTGGTTAAAAATTTGAATCCACTTGATGTGCTAAATCACAAATACCTTTTAATAGAAAATGGAGAAGAGAGTGTTAAGTTCTTAGCTTCACGTGGTCTATAAAATTTTAAATATTATGAAAAATCAATCTACAATAATCAAAAACCCTAGAGTTACAGAAAAAGCTTCAGCGATATTCGAAAAGAATGTTTATACTTTTGATGTATTAGACTCTGCAACAAAGAGTGATATCAAGAAAGCTATATTCGCACTTTTCAAAGTAAATCCAGTCAAAGTGAATGTTGTTTCAATTCCAAAGCAAATGACTTCATATCGTGGAAGAAAGAGCATGAAAGAGGGTGGAAAGAAAGCTTATGTATATTTAAAAGAAGGTGACAAAATCGAATTATAAAGTAAAAACGTATGAAAACATATAAACCTACAAGTAAATCAAGAAGACAAATGACCAACGTTACTTATCGTAACGTAATCACTAGAACCGAGCCTGAGAAATCTCTGACTCACGGTTTCAAGAGATCATTTGGTAGAAATGCCGACGGACGCGTAACATCAAGACACCGTGGAGGCGGACACAAGAGACTCTTTAGAGATGTTGATTTCTTGTATGACAAAAAGGATATTCCTGCAACTATTAAAAGTGTGGAATACGATCCGAACCGTAGTGCTTTTATCGGTCTTGCTGTCTACAAAGACGGTGAAAAGAGATATGTTATAGTACCAAAAGGTATTAAAGTAGGTCATAAATTCATCGTATCTCCTAATGCTCCTCTAGAAGTAGCAAACAGATTACCTTTAAAAAATATCCCAGTTGGAACTTTCGTTTACAATATCGAATTAAAACCTATGGGTGGAGCAAAGATCTCTCGTTCTGCGGGAATATTCGCTCAAGTTGTAGCTAACGCTGAAGGTCAAACAAACCTAAAGATGCCTTCTTCTGAAGTTAGAAAAGTTAGTGAGAATTGTTATGCTTGTGTTGGTACAGTTTCAAATGAAGAACATCATTTAGAAAACTTCGGTAAAGCAGGACGCTCTCGCTGGAAGGGTATTCGTCCAAAGGTGCGTGGTACTGCCATGAACCCAGTAGATCACCCATACGGAGGAGGTGAAGGACGTCAAGGACGTGGTACAAAGAGACCTAAGACTATGTGGGGTAAAGTAACAGGAGGAAGAAAGACTCGTTCTCCAAAGAAATACTCAAACGTATTCATAGTATCTCGCCGAAAGGTAGGAAAGAAGAAATAATTTTTAATGATAGCAAAAGCCCCGCAAGGGGCTTTTGCTATTTATTGAGCTTTTTATTTATTTGCATTTTATTTTAATATATAGTAAACTTTATTTGAAGTTTTGTTATTCGACAAACAATGGTTTTTAAAAATTTGGAATTTTATTAGTTTGTGCTGAATCCAGGGATTGAGCTTAAACTAATTTCTTAATTTTTAAACCATTAATATTATGCCAGATTCACAGTTTATGACAGAAGTGCACCCAGGTGCAAACAAGGGTTCTTCGTATCCAAGATTTTCTCTCAATAAAGAATCAGAGTTTATAGAGAGTCAAAAAGGTCCAAAAGGACAAAATTCTTTAATAAGAGTTGATGACGTTGAGATTGGTCTGGTTTCACAGACAGAACCATCTTTCTTGATTTACGACAATTTCAAGTTGATAGACCAGGTCGGTTTATTTACTTCTGTACCGAGTATTATCTTTGATCCTAATTATTTCGATCAAGAAATAAAAGGGTCACTTGCCGTACAAGCAGGGGAGTATGAGTTTTCTAATTTAACAGAAAATGAAATGCTTGAGTGTGCATACAACGGAGGTTTTTACACGACCTTCGATCTTTCTCAGGTTTATTCTATTTGCTTAGGTGCAGTAAAT
The DNA here is from genome assembly GCA_041675085.1 of Minisyncoccota bacterium. Classification (GTDB taxonomy): domain Bacteria; phylum Patescibacteriota; class Minisyncoccia; order Phycocordibacterales; family UBA9973; genus UBA9973. The sequence goes on along the minus strand of JBAYUN010000004.1, from coordinate 72,468 downwards.
CATATTTACAAAACCTTAAACAAAGAGGGGATAAGCTACTTTTTCCCGATACTCTCAAAAAAAGGAGTATTGATGGGTAGAATTAATCTATACCCAGAAGGACTTATGTTCTACATAGGTAAACACAAGAACTCAATGACTGATGTCTGTTGGAAAAATGGAGTTTTGATATCTAGATATCAAAAGTTGCTAGATCCAACACAAAAAATTTAATTTAATTTATTTTCTAATCTTTAAAATCAAAAAATAGTCATGGTAGCAAGTTTAATTCAAAAAATTAAAGGCACAGTTGTAAAAACAGTACCAAATCAACACATTGGAAAGTTCCCAAATTTAACTGAGGTTTTGAAACCTATTCATTATTCAGAGATAACCAGGGGATCATACATTTGTGATAATGTTATGATTTACCAAAATGAAGAGAAGCTTATTGTAGGTAAAAAACAAATTTACAACATTATTGATTGTCGAATTCAAGGAAATTATCTCTTGGCTAAAGTAAAAACCGCAGGAGTAATTCTGTTCCAAGACATGTTCATTAACAAAAAAGTTATTTTGAACGTTTTTCAGATAGATGATAGAAAAAGTCAAAAAAATACTCTTGTAACAGGATATTTTGACGAAGACTATATCTGGAGGTTTCCTGAAACTTTATTTTTTAAGAATAAAGTTGAAGATAAAAATTGGAAATTGTTTTATGGTTCTAAAGTTAGTGCTGGTGAAAAAGTGGAAAGACCTTTTTATTCATTTGAAAAAGACCTGATTAAAGGTTTGGTTCAAACTACTGCCCATATGAATTGTGAATTTAAGGTTAAGTAAAGTCTTGTATTTAAGACTAAAATGTTAAAAGCATCTATCAAAAAAGATAGATGCTTTTTTATTTGTGGTATTATTAATATATGATTAAAGAATTTTTAAAGTGGATTGGGCTTAAAGAAAAAATTCATAATGACTCAAAAGGACCGCTTTATTTTAAAGAAGGTGATATTTGGTGGTGTGCTATTGGAGAGAATATCGGCATAGAAATAAATGGTAAAGGAGATATGTTTTCAAGACCTGTCTTGGTTTACAAAAAATTAAGCAGTAATGGTTTTATGGGAATACCCCTTTCAACTAAACAAAAAGAAGGCACTTGGTTTGTGCCTATTTCTTTTCAAGAAAAAAATATTACTGCTAATTTAGCCCAATCTAGAATAATATCTAGTAATAGAATGTATCAAAAAATGGGAGAACTCGATGAGTCTGATTTTGCTAAAGTAAAAGACGGATTTCTCCGCCTTTACTCTTAAATATTTTCCCCATGAGGGGAACATGGGTAAACCCCAAATATGTCTATATTATATCATTTTTGTATTTTTGATGCAAATATTTTATCATAATGTTATCATTTATTAATGATAACTAAAGAACTAGTAGACTTTATTAAAGCTGAGAAAACAAAAGGTAAAAATGAAGAAGAGATTAAAACTCTGCTTATGCAGAATAGTTGGAACGAAGGGGATATAAAGGAGGGATTTAAAGCATTTAAAAGTATTTTACCTTTTACTGCTTTCAAAAAATCAAGATTGTCTATTTATTTTGCAATATTGTATATTATAGTTTTTTTGCTTATTATTTTTTTTGAAAACCAAATTTTTTTGAATAATTTTCTGGACGGTGTTATTTCTTTGGTTGGCCTCATTTTCAGTTTATTGATTTTATTTACCAAAAATCATATTATCTACATAATAGCGAAAAATGGTATTTTATTGATATTTTTAAGTATTTTATTTTTTAGTTTATTAGTTGTATTTGTGTTTGCTGCTTTGTCTGGTATGGAGTTTTAGCTAACAGTTTTAATTAATTTTATATTTTTTTAAATAAAAATTTTATAAAAAAATGGTTTTTTGAATTCACTCAATAAAATCAATAGTATATCGGTGAGTAGTTGACTTTATTTTTTAATTTGCTACTATAGATTGAAGCTCAATTCAGAGCTTTTTATTTATCAGCGTCGCGCCCATATGACGGTCGCGCGACATGATTTCGCTAAATCAACATGACAAGATCAATCAAAAAAGGAATGAATATCGATGAGAGGCTATTAAAGAAAATAGCTGGCAAAAGCCCTCTCCAAACTGAGACTATAAAGACTTGGAAGCGCGCTGCTGTAATATCTCCAGAAATGGTAGGTTTTACTTTTGGCGTCTATAACGGCAAGACTCATATTCCAGTATTAGTTAGTGAAGACATGGTAGGCCATAAATTAGGCGAATTTTCTCCTACAAAGAAATTCAGTAAGCACGGAGGTAAAATGCAAAAAGAATTAGAACAAAAGAAGAAAGAAGCTGAGATAACTCAAGCTAAGGCTGCTAACGCTGCTTCTGCAACAAAGAAGAAATAATCAATATATAGATTTAAATAAAACAAAAATATGAAAGCATTTTTAAAAAACTACAGACAGTCTCCTAGAAAAGTTCGCTTGGTTGCGGACCTTATTAAAGGTAAAAAAGTAAATAAAGCTCTTGTTGAACTTGATTTTTTGACTAAGCGTGCGAGTGCTCCTATCCAAAAGTTACTTTCTTCTGCTGTAGCAAATGCTAAGAACCTTGGTGTTGACGCTGAAAATTTGATAGTTAAAGAAATGAGAGTAGATAAAGGTATTGTAATGAAAAGAATGATGCCTAGAGCTATGGGACGTGGTGCTCGTATCAACAAGCGTACAAGTCACGTAACAGTAGTTTTGGCAGAGGCTGTCAAAGAAGTTAAGAAAGTTAAAAAATTAGCAGAAAAGGTGGTTGCTACAACAAAGAAAGTAGCAGCTAAAAAAGTTGTAAAAAAAGATAAATAATATGTCAAAAATAGTACACCCATACGCACATAGATTAATTATTCTAAGAGACTGGAAATCTCGCTGGTTTGCTGATCCTAAGCAATACGTTAAGTTCTTGAAAGGAGATGTTCTTCTTCGTGAATACTTAGAAAAGAAATTGCGTGGAATGTACGTTTCTGGTATTGAAATCGAAAGAAATCAAAAAACTACTCGTTTCATAATCAAGACTTCTCGTCCTGGTATATTGATTGGTAGAAATGGGGAAGGAGCTACAAAGCTAAAAGAAGATATCTTGAAAAAGATGGACAAACTAAAGCTTCCAAGACCAGATGACTTCAAGCTCGAAGTGTTCGAAATCACAAACCCTGAAGCTGATGCTTCTATCGTAGCCTATATGGTTGCTGAAGGTTTAGAGAAAAGAATGCCTTACAGAAGAGTTGTAAAGCAAGTTTTAGAAAAAGTTATGCAAGCTCATGGAGTTGAAGGAGCTAGAATCGTATTAGGAGGACGTCTAGGTGGTGCTGAAATAGCTCGTACCGAAGAATTAAAGCGTGGTTCTATCCCGCTTCAGACATTCCGTGCTGATATCGATTTCAAGCGTGAAAGAGCAACTTTGGCATACGGAGTAATCGGTATCAAAGTGTGGATTTATAGAGGTAAAGTCTTTGCACCAAAAGCAAAATAATAATTTAATTAAAAATATATGTTTATACCAAAAAAAGTAAAATTTAGAAAATGGCAAACCAAACGTACTAACTCCAAAAAAGTTACGCCTGAAACTCGTGGTACAAAACTTTCTTTTGGTTCTTTTGGTCTTAAAGCTGAAACTTCTGCAAGAGTAAAGTCAAATCAACTCGAATCAGCAAGAAAGGTAGTTTCAAGAACTTTAACCAAAACAGGTAAGTATTGGATCAGAATTTTCCCAGACAGACCTTTCACTCAAAAAGCAGCTCAAATGGGTATGGGAAAAGGAAAAGGAGACCCAAGCGGATACTGTTTCGAAGTTTTACCTGGACGTATAATTTTTGAAGTTGATGGTGCTGATGAGGCAGTCGCACGTGAAGCTTTGAGAAAAGCAGGAAGTAAGCTTCCAATGAAGACCAGAATAATAGCAAGAGTAAATAAATAATATATGGCAAAGAAAAAAGACAATTTAAAAGAAGGTAACCTAACTGAAAAGCTCGCAGTATTGCGTGAAAGTGTTAGAGCTATCAGATTTGATAAAAGCGGTACAAAGTCAAAGAACGTTAAAGATTTAGGAAATAAAAAGAAAGAAATCGCACGTATCTTGACAGAAATGAATAAAAGTAATAAAAATAAATAATATATATGGCAAAGAAAACAATAACAACTAAAGACGCGAAGGAAGCAAGTACAAAAAAATCTGCGAGCATGCTAGCGGGTGTAGTGGTGTCTAATAAAATGGACAAGACTGTTGTTGTTTCTGTTTCAAGATTTATCAAGCATCCAAAGTACGGTAAGTTCTATAAGGTTAGTAAGAAATACAAGGCACATGACGAAGAGAACAAATACCAAATCGGGGACAATGTAAGTCTAAAAGAAGTAAAGCCAATTTCAAAAGATAAGAAATTTATAGTAGTAAGTTAATAAAAAAATTTTATGATTCAAGACGGAAGTTTAGTTAAAATAACAGATAATGCAGGAGGTACCATAGCCAAGGTATTCAAGGTTTTGGGCTCTTCAAAAAAGAGATACGCTGGTATTGGTGAGCTTGTAGTTATTTCTGTAAAAGTTGCTACACCAAGAAAGGCAGTCAAGAAGAAAGACGTTCATCATGCTGTCGTTGTGAGAACTCGCAATGCATACAGAAGAAAAGACGGTTCTTATATTCGTTTTGACGACAATGCTGTAGTTATCTTAGAAAAAGGCAAGAAAGATCCAAAAGCAGGACGTGTTTTCGGACCAATACCGAGAGAGCTTGCAGAGAAAGGTTTCCAAAAGATTATTTCTCTTGCACCAGAAGTTATATAAATACATCCCGCCATTACGGGACCAAAATCAATAATAAATAAATTTTATGAAATTAAAAAAAGGAGACAATGTAATAATCATCACAGGTAAAGACAAAGGCAAGAAAGGCAAGATTACCAAAGTGTTAGTAAAAGACAACAAAATTATTGTTGATGGTTTGAATATGGTTAAGAAGAACCAACGTGCTCGTAAGCAAGGCGAAAAGGGTAGTATTATATCTATCTCTCTTCCTATGAATGCTTCAAACGTAATGATAGTAGATCCAAAAACTGGCAAAGGTAGTAGAATTGGTAAAAAAGAAGTTGGAGGCAAATTCGTGAGAGTTGCAAGAAAAAGTAATCAAGAAATATAATTATGAAACATTTAACTGTAAAAGAAAAAAACACAGAAGCATTTAAAGTATTGAAAGACAAATTTCAATACAAGAATATTATGGCTGCTCCTCATTTGCAAAAAGTCATAATCAATGTTGGTACAGGTACTAGCATGAAGAAAGACAAGAACAAAAATGATCAAATCATGGATCGTTTAGCAAAGATCACTGGTCAAAAGCCAGCAAAGAGAGGATCAAAGAAATCTATTGCTTCTTTCAAAGTTCGCCAAGGCGATCCTGTAGGAGTAGTAGTAACATTACGTGCATCTCGCATGTATGCTTTCTTAGAAAAGCTTTTCAATGTCGCTTTACCTCGTACTAAAGACTTCCGTGGTATCAACAGAAGTACTGTAGATAATATCGGTAACATAACTATCGGTATCAAGGAACATACTATCTTCCCAGAAACAGCAGACGAAGATATCAGAGACGTATTCGGACTAGCTATCACTATCGTATCAACAGCAAAGAGTAGAGAAGAAGGTTTTGCATTCTACGAATACCTAGGAGTACCGTTCAAAAAAGAAGACGAAAAGAAAAAGAAATAATCTAAAAAATAAAAATCCTCTATCAATACGATAGGGGATTTTTGTTTGACAGAGAGGTCAATTTAATATAAAGTGTTTGATGAACATATTCTTTAATATTTAAAAAATATATAAAATGTTATATTTTATGGTAATTTTTAGTCGGCAATATTTGTCTAGTCAGACAATAGACTCGACCATGTTTGGCAAGGCCTTGATAGGTCTTGCAATACTGACAATTTTTGGAAGTTGTTTTGTCTATCTATTAACTCTAGATAAAAACCCCAAAGTTGTCATAATAGACAAAAAACAACCACCAAAAAAACTTTTCTTTAATAGAAACTCGAAAAGAAAAAGAAGAATTGCATGAAAAAAGATAAAACCCCGTTTATGATTAATAAATGGGTTTTTTTGCTTTTTAAAGCATATTGTGTTATAAATAATTTGAATAAATATTTCTTTACCAGTAAATCATATAGTTATGGTTAATCACGCAAAAAATAAAGTTATCTCATCAGAAATTCTAGAGTACCTTAAATTAAGGGAATTGGAAAAATCACAACATCAAAAAGATTTTGAGGATTTTAATTCAAAGATGAAAAAACATGTTTCGGAGAATTCCCAAAAGATTCTCCTCTCAATCCCTTTAAAAGAATGTTTTGTGTTTATTAAGGCCAGTATTGCTGAAACTTTCTTTAAACTTTTAGGGAAGGACCCTGATTTTGGTGCACCAGATGAAAAATTAAAATTGTCAGAAGTACAAATTTTATATAGTGAGTATTTTGCTCTTGATGAAGGTTATTTTTCAGCTTTTGATCTCAACTTTGTTTTTGAAAATAAAGCTTGTGATAATTATTGGTCTGCATTTAGTTTGGAAAAATTGTTTTTTGATGATGAAGAATTTAAGATGGTTAATAATTCAATGGGTCTTTGCCTAGATCCTAAATTTGAAAATCAAAAAGATTATATCTCAATTAAAGATAAAATCCTGCAATCTAAAGCAGAACTAGGTGTCTAACTTTTAGTTATTTTTTTTAAAAGGCTCTTTAATTAGAGCCTTTTTTATTTTATCCTCCAGTCGCGACTGGTAGAGTTGACCCAAATTTAGTTTTTATATTATAATAGTTGCATGGAAAAAGATATCTCCAATAAAGAATTACTAGAATCTATAAATAGGAGGTTTATTACTTTGGAACAAAAAATGGCGACCAAAGAAGATTTAAGTACTTTGGAACAAAAAATGGCGACCAAAGAAGATTTAAGTACTTTGGAACAAAAAATGGCCACCAAAGAAGATTTAAGTACTTTGGAGCAAAATATGGCTACTAAAGAAGATTTAAGTACTTTGGAGCAAAATATGGCTACTAAAGAAGATTTAAAAGCTCTTGCCACTAAAACCGATTTGCTAGAAACAGATACAAAGGTAGATTTAATTGCAAAAACTACTGCTTATATTTTAGAAAATATGACTAATAAAGAAGATTTAAAAGCTTTTGCTACTAAAACAGACCTACTAGAAACCGAAGCAAGACTACAAGACCAAATAACTGGTATTTCTCAAGATGTGAAATCATTTAAAGAAGAAGTTCGTCACGAAATACTCTTGGGTAAATAAACTAATAAAAATAAAAATCCCCGAAAAGGGATTTTGTTTTTTTAATTACTTTGTGGTATAAAGAGTTGGAATAATATTTCTTTTCATTTTTAAAATTTAAAACCATGGCTCGGAATTTTCTAGGTTTAATTGTTTTTTTATTGGGGTTTACTCTGTGCTTGCAGGCGAGCGACATGAATCCACTTTTATGCATAAGGAGTTATGCCGAATTTTTAAATAATCTTTATGTAGAATCAGGATTCTTGCCCTTGTTTTTTGGTTTTTTATTAATCGGATATCTGGTTGCGCATCTAGGATTAAAAATTTTGCCTAAAAATTAGAAATTTAAATTACAAAGAGGTTAATACATAACCTCTTTTTTATTTGACCCCGTCAGTCGCGGCTGACAGGGTTGACTTATTTTTATAGATTTGCTAGGATATAGAAGTCTTCATTATTTAAGACTGATCTGTGTTTCTCCTTAAGGTTTTTAAGAAGCTTTAAGAAATTACACAAGATATCACTTAGATAAAAGACGATATTTATATATGGCAAAAACATCAGTAATAGCAAGATCACTAAAGACCCCAAAATTTTCGACTCGTCAAAAGAATCGATGTTTTCGTTGTGGTCGCGGAAAGGGTTATATGAGAGATTTCGACTTATGTCGTATCTGTTTTAGAGAGCAAGCAAACGAAGGTAATTTACCAGGCGTACGTAAATCTTCTTGGTAATTAAATAGATCAAATTTTATGGATATAATTTCACAAATGATAATAACAATAAAGAATGCAAGTCTCGTAGGACACGAGTCTGTTGCTATTCCTTATTCAAAATTAAAGTACGCAATAGCTTTGTGTTTACAAAAAGAAGGCTTTGTTACTGGTGTTTCAAAGAAAACTAAGAAAGGTATGCCTGTTATAGAAATAGGTCTTATTTACAACAACAACAAACCAAAGATCACAGAAGTTCAAAGAATTTCAAAACCATCAAGACGTGTTTATTACGGTGTAGCAGATATTCACACAGTTAGAAACGGTTCTGGTATTTTTGTTTTTTCAACACCAAAAGGAATCCTATCAGGTAAAGAAGCTAGAAAAGAACAAGTCGGTGGGGAAGCATTATTCAAAGTTTGGTAATTTATAAAATATTATGAGTAGAATTGGAAAAAAAGAAATAATAATACCGAAAGGAGTTACCGTTACCAAAGATGGTATGATTTTGAAAGTGGTTGGACCAAAAGGAACTTTAACTAAAGAATTTCGTGATGATATCGTAGTAAATATCGAAGGCGATAAAGTAACTCTAAACATCAAAAGAAATGATAAATTCTCTCGTTCTCTTTGGGGTACTTATGCTTCACATATAATCAACATGGTAAAAGGAGTAGAGACTCCATACGAAAAGAAATTGATCTTAGAAGGAGTCGGTTTCAAATCAGAACTTAAAGGTAAAGAAATTCATTTTGCTTTAGGTTTCTCTCACCCTGTAGTAGTCACTGTACCAGAAGGTTTGACTGCTGTAGTTGAAAAGAACAACATCACAATCACAGGTATCGACAAAGAACTAGTAGGTAGCTTTACAGCTTCTGTACGTGCTTTAAAGAAACCAGAACCATATAAAGGAAAGGGTATGCGTTACCATGACGAAGTTATTAGACGTAAGCAAGGTAAGAAAACTGCATAATAACTCATTTATAAAAATATGAATACAAAAACAGACAAAAGAATAAGATTAAAGAAGAAAATTAGAGCAAAGGTTAATGGTGTTGAAACACGCCCAAGACTTTCAGTTTTCCGTTCTAATAAATTCATCTATGCTCAAATCATTGACGACACAAAAGGAGTAACTTTAGTGGAAGCAAGTGATATCAAAATGGACAAAGGCACAAAGACTGAACGCGCTAAAATCGTAGGTACTGAAATCGCTAAAAAAGCTATAGCAAAAAAGATCACACAAATTGTTTTTGATAGAAACGGTTTTAAATATACAGGACGTATTAAATTAGTAGCAGATCAAGCACGCGAGGGTGGGCTTAAATTTTAATTAAATTCGATATGGATAAAGATAATCAAAAAAAGAATAACGGTAGAAGAACTTCTTCTTTTGGAAGACCAAAGCCTGAGTTTGATCAAAAGATGGTTAGTATTCGTCGTGTTACACGTGTTGTAGCAGGAGGAAGAAGATTCTCTTTTAGTGTCGCTCTAATCGCTGGAGACAGAAAAGGCAACGTAGGATTCGGTCTTGGTAAAGCTGGAGATACAGCTCTTGCTATCAATAAAGCATTAAGAAATGCAAAGAAAAACATGATTAAGTTAAATCTAACTAAGTCTATGTCTATTCCTCATGAAATCTCTGCAAAGTTCTCTAGTTCTGCTCTAAAAATCATGCCAAACAAAGGACGCGGACTTGTAGCAGGAACAGTAGTTCGTGATATACTAAAATTAGCTGGAGTTAAAGACGTAACAGCTAAAGTTCTAGGTGGTACAAAGAATAAATTAAACAACTCAAAAGCAGTTATATCTGCACTTTCTCAAATCTCTTCAAAATACGTTAAAGCTACACCAGAAGTAACAGTCGTAGCAGGAAAAGAAGTAGTTAGAGAAGAAAAATAAAATTAAATTTTATGCAAATACACGATTTAAAAAGAAAAAATAAAAACAAGAAAGACCGTATCGTTGGACGTGGAGGTAAGCACGCCAAAACTGCGGGAAGAGGAGGCAAGGGGCAAACAGCTCGTGCTGGTAACAAGCGCCGCCCAGAATTAAGAGTTATAATCAAGAAATTGCCAAAACTTCGTGGTTATAGATTTAATTCTTTCGCAAAAGAACCTACTGCTATCTCTCTTGATACTATCGCTAAATTCTTCCCAAAAGGTGGTTCTATTAATCCTACTATCCTAGTTGAAGCTAAAGCTATCAAAACTAGAAAAGGATTTACTCCAGCTGTAAAAGTTTTAGCTGGTAAGAATGATTTTGCTGTAAAGGCTGATTTCTCAAAAGTTATTGTTTCTTCTGTTGCTAAAGCTAAGATCGAGAAGGCAGGTGGTACCGTATCAGAATAATAAATATTTTTATGCAAAAATTTCTAAGTAAAATGAAAATGATGATGTTTGATAAACAAATCAGAAATAAAATTCTGTTTGTTTTAGGTTCACTTATCATATTTAGATTACTTTCTTCCATTCCAATTCCGGGAGTGGATACTCTGCAATTAAATCGTTTCCTATCAAACAATCAATTTTTCGGTATTTTAAATATTTTCTCTGGAGGAGGACTTTCTAATCTTTCTATAATCATGCTTGGAGTAGGACCTTATATTACAGGTTCTATTATCATGCAACTTCTAACTGTTATGGTGCCTGCTCTAAAGAGAATGTACCAAGAAGAAGGGGATATTGGACGTAAGAAATTTACTCAATACTCAAGAATATTGACCGTACCCCTAGCAGCTATCCAAGGTTTTAGTCTTTTAGCTATATTAGAAAATCAAAGTATCTTAGGAGAACTAACTACTTTTGAGAGAATGACTAATCTTATCATAGTTGTTGCTGGTGCAATGCTTATTATGTGGTTGGGTGAGCTTATGAGTGAATTCGGTATTGGTAATGGTGTCTCTATCATAATCTTTGCTGGTATCGTAGCTAGTCTACCTACACAAGTCAGTCAACTTATATTTACTTTCGATCCTTCTCAAATTCCACTTTATATATTATTCGTAGTTTTGAGTTTGCTTGTTATTGCTGGAGTTGTGTATGTTACTGAAGCTGAGAGACCTATACCTGTAACTTATGCAAAACAAGTACGTGGTACTAAGGTTTACGGTGGAGGTTCAACTTATATTCCTCTTCGTGTAAATCAATCTGGAGTTATGCCTATTATCTTTGCTTTGTCTATCCTTCTTTTCCCACAAATCATCGGTAATGTACTATCAGGAGCTTCAAACCCAACTATTGCAAAAATAGCACAATCACTAAGTACTTTCTCTCAAACATCATTATTGTATGGTATATTGTATTTTATCTTTGTATTCTTGTTTACTTACTTCTATACTGCTGTTACTTTTGATCCAGATGCTTTGTCTACCAATCTACAAAAGAATGGAGCTTTCGTTCCAGGTATCCGTCCAGGTGCATCGACTTCAGATTATATCTCTAAAGTTCTAACTCGTATTACTTTATTTGGAGCTTTATTCTTGGGTGTTATTGCCGTATTGCCTTTGATTATGCAAGCTGCTTCTGGTATCGCAGCTCTAGCTTTAGGAGGTACAGCTTTGCTTATCGTTGTGTCTGTGGTTCTAGATTTGATCAAGAAAATAGACGCTCAACTCTCAATGAGAGAATACTAAATATAATAAATTCAAAAAACATCCAAAGTACACCTTTGGATGTTTTTTTGTTATAATATCTAAATGTTGATTAAAAAAAATGTAGCACTCTTCTCTTTGATTTTCGGAGTTTTATTAGTAGGTTTTGTTGTCTTGAAAAGTCCTGGAGAATTAAGTCTAGCAAGTGTATTTAATAACGTGGCCGATAAATTTAGCAATCTGGTAAATCCTGCTTCTCAAGTTTCTCTGCCTTTAGTATCTAGTAATGATACAACTCCTCGTATTGCGTACTGGTGGGGTAAAGTGAATCAGCACGTAGATCCTGCTGGATTCTGGAGACCAGATCCGGATGGCGTTAGTGGAGCTGATTTAGATAAGCTTACTTATTGTCAAAAATGGTATCCACAAACAATAGGTATTAGGGATTATAAAGTAGAAACTATTACAAATTGGAAAAGATCTAAATACTACGAGCAAGGGGACTATATTAGAGTTACTACTTCTCTAGAGTGTATTCAATCTGGAACACCACCAGTTTCATACCCTCCGATAAATCCTCCTACTGATGTTGCTCAGCCTCAAAATCCACCTCAAATATCTCTATCAGCATCTCCAAATCCTTCTCCCTATAATGGAGTTACTAACCTAAGTTGGAATATCAGTAATGCTACAAACTGTATTGCAAGTAATGGTTGGACTGGTACCAAAAACGCAAATGGTGGTTATCAATCTATTGGTAATATGAGTGCTAGTACTACTTTCGTTTTGACTTGTACGGGTCCTGGAGGTAGCTCTAATGCTTCTGTATATGTGCCTGTGTCTCAACCAATATCAAATCCACCTGCAGTCTTCTTAAATGCTTCTCCTATACCTACACCATACGGAGGTATCGTCACTCTAAATTGGAATGTGACTGATGCTACAAGCTGTGTTGCAAGTAATGGTTGGACAGGAGAGAAGAGTGCAAATAGCGGCAATCAAACTATTGGCAACATGACTGCTTCTACAACCTTTATCCTGACTTGTACTGGACCGAATGGTACTTCATCTAATTCTGTGTATGTACCAGTCCAACAACAAATCCAAGTTCAGAATCCGCCAATAAATAACAACAATACAGTTTTTGTAAATTCTCCTATTGATAATACCCAAAGAGCTTGTCCTGTCTTTACTAAATATTTGAAAAAAGGTGATATCAACAATGATCCTCAAGAAGTTAGATTGTGGCAAGCATTTTTGAACAAATACGAAGGCTTTAATTTAGTTTTAGACGGCCTGTATGGAGGCAATACTGAAATAGCAATTCGTGCATTCCAAACTAAATACAGACAATACGTGCTAATTCCTTGGGTAATTTCCGAAGCTACGGGTTATACATACAAAACTACTCGTGCTTATGCCAATTTCTTATTAGGCTGTCCTGAAGGGGCTATCATTCTTGAGAACGGTAACGTTATCAACTTTAGATAGTAAATTAAAAATCCTCCCATTTGGGAGGATTTTTAATTTAAGATTGTAGCCAAGCCTGATATTCCTTGAGAATTATTTCTACGACTTCTTCTAAATTATTTTTATTTGTATCTATCACTAGGTCAAAATTTTCTTTATTGGTATAGTCAAGATTATAAAGTTCGCGGTACCTCTTTTTTTCACTCTCTAGTCTTTCAGTTATTTTTTGGAACACCTCATCTGTTGTAGTTGCATTTTCGCTTTGAGCCCTGAGGGTATTTGTTTTTAAATTATTCAAGATTCTTTCTTTTGCTATTTCTGGAGGAAGGTCTAAAAAGATTTTGAAACTATTGGGGATAAAATGAAAAGCGAGTCTAGAATCTAAAACTACTTTGTTTTCTTTTGACATTTCAGTAACACTATCATCTATCTCTTTATCTATTTGACCTTGATCTTGTTCTGCTATTTTGGATAATTCGTTTAGACTGATTCCTTTTTCGAGAGCTATGCGTCTCATAAAATCTCCAGAAGAAAAGCGACTGAATCCTAACTTTTTGGCAACATTGTCTGCTGTGCTACTTTTGCCGCTTCCAGGTAGTCCACTAATAGTAATTATCTCTTTTTTCATATAAATCCATTCTATTCTAAAAATGTTGATTTTTCAAGCTAAATCTTGTATTATCTATATCATATGCAATCTAAAACTTTTGTTTTTTTTGGAATAGTTGGTTCTGGAAAAGGAACCCAAATCAATCTCTTGATTGATTTTTTAAAGAAAAATAACAATCAAGACTCTATTCATGCTTATCCTGGTAACGAATATAGGAAAATAATAAGTTCCAAGAATCAAATCTCATCTCTAATCAAAGAGACTTTAGAGCGTGGCAGTCTCCAACCTGATTTTTTGACCAACTCTATTTTTGTAAATATTCTAATCAATGAATTAAATCAAGACTTGAACCTGATAGCCGACGGTTATCCTCGTACAATATCGCAATCTGAAGAATTTTTGAAACAAATGAATTTCTTTAAGAGAACAGATATCAAGATTATTTATATTAAGCTTTCTGAAGAAGAAGCTATGAGAAGAAATTTGTTGCGTGGACGTTCAGATGATACCGAAGAAGGTCTAAAGAGGAGATTTGATGAATACAAGAACAATGTCGTTCCGTCTATGGAATTTTTGAAAAATAAAGGAATAGAAGTTATTGAGATTGATGGGCAACAAGAAATAGAAAAAGTTCATCAAGATATTATCAGTTCATTAAATTTAAATAATTAATATGGAAAAAGAAACTTTTGTAATTTCATTGGGTGGATCGCTCATAGTTCCGAATGAGCTAGATATTGAATTTCTGAAAAGCTTTAAAGAATTAATAATATCTCACGTAAATAAAGGTAGAAAGTTTCTTATAATTACTGGAGGAGGGAAGATCTGTCGCAAATATCAAGACGGCGCTAAAGCTTTATCTACTCCTGTGAATGATGATTTGGATTGGATTGGTATCGCTGCGCTACGTTTGAACGCAGAATTAGTCAGAGTTATGTTTGGAGATTATGCAAATCATAATGTTATCCCAGATTTGTCACTAGACTTTCATTTTGAGAAACCAGTCTTAGTAGCTTCAGCATATAAACCAGGACAGAGCACAGACTATGGTGCAGTATTGGGTGCCAAGAATATCGGCGCTACAAAAGTTATCAATCTTTCCAATATTGATTATGTTTATGATTCGGATCCTCGCATGAATCCTGACGCTAAAAAATTTGAGAAAATTTCTTGGAGCGAATATAGAAGTCTGATACCAGCTGAATGGAATCCTGGACTGTCTAGTCCGTTTGATCCTGTGGCTTCAAAAATGGCTGAAGCTGAGGGTATCTCTGTTTTTATACTAAATGGTAACCCGATAGAGAATCTAGCTAAATGCTTAGATGGGGAAGAATTCAAAGGTACTACGATTTCGTAAAATATGGCAATAATAATTAAAACAAAAGAAGAAATAGAGATAATTCGAGAAGGGGGCAAACATTTAGCTACCGTGCTTTATAAAGTGCGTGATATGGTGGCGCCTGGCGTTTCGGTAAAAGAGCTCGATGAATATGCGGAAAAACTTATCCGTGAATACGGCGACGAACCAGCTTTCAAGAATTATAAACCTTACGGGGCCAAGACTCCTTTCCCGGCGACTTTGTGCGTATCTATTAACGACGAAGTTGTGCATGGTATTCCTCGTCCTGATCGTATTCTGAATGACGGGGATATCGTAGCTATTGATTGTGGAGTAAAGCACAAGGGTTATTTCACCGATATGGCTATCACTGTACCTGTCGGCGAGATTAAGGATGAATACAAGAAACTTTTGCAAATCACTGAAGAAGCTCTAATGATAGGTATCAAGGCTGCGAAAATTGGTAAAAGAGTTGGGGATATAGGTTATGCTATTGAGACTTTTGTAAGAAAACAAAAACATAAATACGGGATTGTCGATATTCTCTCTGGGCATGGAGTTGGGAAATATATTCACGAAGATCCTTATGTGCCGAATTTTGGTAAAAAGGGTACAGGCGAGAAGCTTGTAGAAGGTATGGTCCTCGCTCTCGAGCCGATGCTAAATATGGGAACTAAAAATGTTTTTGTTGATAGTGATGATTGGACTTTCAAAACCAATGACGGTAAATACAGCGCGCACTTTGAATTAACTATTGCTGTAGGTAAAAGTGGAGGAGAAATTTTAACTAAAAAATAAAAAAGAAATAGTATTTAAAAAACATTGCACAGGACGACGGTCCGAGCATAGCAAAAAATCAGCAGATTTTTATGTGCGTTTTTTAAATACTATTTATTTTTTTAATTAAAAAGCAAAATATTAAAATTTTCAGGTCCTCGGGTCGCTTTGCTCAACCAGACCATGAAAATTTTAACATTTTGCTTTTTAATATGTTTTTTTCTTGCTATAATTTAGAAATGGAAAAATCATTTCTAAATGAAATGCCGAAATTTAAAAACCCTGAAGAAGAACTTTCTTATTTACGGGCGCATATTGCAAAAAAAGAACAAGAGCTAGTAAGCTTGGGTCATTTTGAAAGTGCAGAAAATGCGGTTGTGACTGAAACTATTCTCGATTATAAAGAAGCGCCAAAAGAAGAAGTCCTCGCCACAAATCACAATCTAACTCAAAAAGAACAAGACGGCATTGTGCTCAAATTAAAACCCGAGCTTCACGATACTGTTATGGAAGAGCTCTTGGGACTCGTTTTAACAAAAGGTATACGCAATACTCTATCTATCGTAGAAGCGATGAACAATCCTCATATCGATGATGATTTTCACAGGCTTTTAATCCAATATTTAAAAACAGGTGAAATAGTGAAAGACCTCACTGAAGGTGGGTATTTAGACCGAGCTTTAAAAATGACTCTTTTTGAAATTACTCTACCTCCTCCAGAGGATGAAGCCGATAAGGTCAAAAGTTTCAAAGAATTTATCGGAGCTATGGAGCAGTTTTATGCTGGTATGGCTTCTATTTCGCTCGATAAAAATAATCCCAAAGAAGAATATTTTACTCTTGAGGTAGCTTTAGATAGTCAGACGGATCAAGTAGTGATATATGCAAGTGTTCCAAATAAACATCTAAATCTTTTTGAGAAACAAATCTTGGCTTTTTATCATGATGCTAAAGTCAAAGAAGTAAAAGACGATTTTAATATTTTTAATAATGAAGGTCATTCTTCGGGTGCTTATGCTTATTTGTCAGAAAAACCAGTATTACCTATACGTACCTATGAAAATATCGATCATGATCCGATGAAGAATATCTTGGGAGTATTTTCTAAACTCAAAACCGAAGGTGAAGGTGCCTCTATTCAACTCTTGATAGCTCCCGCTGGCAACCAATTTATCGTAGATTTTCACAAAATTTTAGATGATGTAAAGAGTGGGACTTCTGTTAAAAATGCATCAGATAAATTTTATAAATTCCACGTTGCTTTTTTGAATGCTTCTAAAGATTTATTTTTTGGTCCTACTAAAAAAAAGGATGACCCAAAATTCATGAAGGGTAGGAGAGCAGTAGACGAAGGCGCACCTGAGAAAATCAATAATAAATTGAAAAGCTCTATCATGAAAGCTAACATCAGAATTATAACTTCCGCTGAGACTAAAGAAAGAGCCGACGCTATTCTAACTGAAATAGAATCCTCTTTCAACCAATTTACTGAAGTTGCAAGTAACTCTATAGTTTTCGAACGCATGAACGGTAGTAGTTTGAAGAAACTTTTTCACGATTTCTCTTTCCGTATCTTTTCTCATGACAAAGTTCTGCCTTTAAATCTAAAAGAACTAGCTTCTATTTTTCATTTCCCTGTAGGTATCGGCAATATGTCTCAACTCAAAGAAGCAAAGTCTGGTATTGCTCCGGCACCTATGGATATGGGTTCTGAAGGCATTATTCTCGGTATGAATAGTTATCGAGGTCGTGAGACTCCTATTCGTATGACTCGCGAAGATAGAATGCGTCACTTTTACGTCATCGGTCAGACAGGAACAGGTAAGACGAATATCTTGTTAAATATGATAACTCAGGATATTAGGAATGGAGATGGAGTTTGTTATATCGATCCTCACGGTACAGATATTCAGACTATACTTTCTCGTATTCCACGTGAACGTATGGATGATGTGATATACTTCGATCCTGCTTATACTGAGAGACCTATGGGTCTAAATATGTTGGAATTCGATCCACGTTATCCGGAACAAAAGACTTTCGTGGTCAATGAACTCATGGGTATTTTCAATAAACTTTTCGACATGAAAGTCGGAGGAGGAGCTATGTTTGAGCAATACTTTAGAAATAGTGCTTTTCTTGTGATGGAAGATCCTGAGTCTGGTTCGACTATGCTCGAGATTACTCGCGTCCTAGCCGACAAGAATTTCCGTGATATGAAATTGGCGAAATGCAAGAACCCTATCATTAAACAATTCTGGAAATCTGCCGAAGAGACGAGTGGAGATCAATCTCTCGCTAACTTTGTACCTTATATCTCATCCAAGTTCGACAACTTTATCAGTAACGATATTATGCGTCCTGTAGTCTTGCAACAAGAATCTGTATTTAACTTTAGGAAAATCATGGACGAGAAAAAGATTCTTTTAGTGAATTTATCCAAAGGACGTCTGGGTGATATTAACGCGAACCTTATCGGTCTTGTGCTTGTTGGTAAAATTCAGATGGCGGCTCTATCTCGCGTCGATATGTTTGGAAAACAAATGAATGATTTTTATCTATACATAGACGAGTTCCAAAACGTGACCACAGATTCTATTTCTTCTATTTTGTCTGAAGCTCGTAAATATAGATTGTCCTTAAATGTTGCTCACCAATACATCTCTCAACTTGACGAAGGTATCAAGAATGCGGTTTTTGGTAACGTAGGTTCTATGGCTGTGTTTCGTGTTTCACCTGAGGATGCGAATTTCTTGGAAGCAAAATTCAAACCAGTTTTCACAGCAAGAGATATTACTAAGATAGATAACTACAATGCGTATGTATCGATGCTAGTCCGTGGTCAACCGACCAAACCTTTCAATATCCAAACTCTCGCTCCAGAAGAGGGTAGTATGAAGATAGTAGATAGTTTGAAACAACTTTCATATCTAAAATACGGACGCGACCGCGAAGAAGTAGAGTCTGAGATCATGGCTCGTTATAGTGGAATGCAATAATTTTCTTTATTTGAATAAACTCTTTAAATATGGTATTGTTTTGATATTAGTATTTAATTTGTAAAAATATATGACAAGACCAAATGAAGAGAAATCTTTAATTATTATCAAGCCAGACGCATTGCAACGCAATCTAGTAGGGGAAATCATAGCTCGTTTCGAGAAAAAAGGATTAAAAATAGTAGGTTTAAAGATGATGTCTATCAAAGACGCTTTAATAGAAGAGCACTATGCTCACATCAAAGACAAGCCTTTTTTCCCAGGTACTCGTGACTTTATGACAGTTTGTCCTGTTGTTGTTATGGCTTTATCTGGTATCAATGCTGTCTCAGCTATCAGACTTATCGTCGGACCAACAAAAGCTTGGGAAGCGAATGCAGGTACAATCAGAGGAGATTATTCACTTTCTACTCAATCAAATATCGTACACGCATCTGATTCTGTGGAGACTGGAGAAATAGAAGTAAAAAGATTTTTTGGAGAGGAAGAAATCTTCTCATACAAAAAAATCGACACTGATTTTATCTACGCTGAGCACAAAGATTAATTTGTCAAACAAAATAAAAATTGGTACACAATTTTTTTGTATGGTCAAAGTTGTTTTTTAAAAATTTCTGTGGTTTTTTGAAAAAAATTCTTGCAAAATTCTTAGAGTAAGGTAAGATTTAAGTAGGGTTATTTTTTATTATTACCTAGAACATTATTTTTTGGGAGGTTCGATCGGTTATGACTTTGGTCTTAATTGTCTATCACCCACTTAGCCTAAAAAGCTACGGTAATAAAAAAAAGATAGCCCTAATAGACAACTCTGTTTACTGTAAAGTAGACAGGGTTTTTTATTTTGTAGTTTTAATATATAATATTTATATCATGAAAAGAAAAAGTTTATTTCTATTATTGTCTCTTTGTGTATTTTTTATATTTTCTTTAAATTTTGCTGCTAGCAAATTGTATTGGTATTCTTCTATTTGGTGGTTTGATGTTTTAATGCATTTTTTGGGAGGATTTTGGCTGGGTTTAGTATTCTTGTGGCTTTTTTATAAAGATTTAGATAAGAAAAACCTCGCAAAAGATAATTTTATTAAAATCGTACTTGGAGTTTTGTTTGTGGGCTTTGGTTGGGAGATTTATGAAATCGTTGTGAACGATTTATTAGCCAAAAATACTTTTGATTTGTTTGATACTTCTACTGATATGATTGCTGATCTTACTGGTGGTGTATCTGCGTATTTAATTTTTAAAAATATTTCTAAAAGAGATTAAATAAGTTATAATTAGTAAATGCAAAAAGTAGCCAAGATAACATTCGCAGGGGGAACAGGTACCGTAACTGGTGCAAATTTTCTTTTTGAAGTTGATGGAAAGAAAATATTAATAGATTGTGGTTTGACTCAAGGTGTAAAACTCGCTGATGATTTGAACTGGGATAAATTTCCCTATGATCCAAAAGAAATAGATATTTTATTTGTAACTCATGCTCATATCGATCACGTTGGACGTATTCCGAAATTAATCTCTGAAGGTTTCAAGGGAGCTATCTATTCTACCGAACCGACCAAGGCGCTCGCTTTGCCTATGATGGAAGATACGGCAATGATACTTTCTAAAAATACTGAATTTGGTTTAGATGTTATCTATACTCCAGAGAATATCAAGACAGCTATGAATCTTTGGACTGGTTTTAAATATTATGAAAAAATACAAATCACACCTGATCTTGAAGTCACCATGCTAAATGCAGGTCATATCCTAGGCTCATCTATGTTTAAATTTGTCTACAATGGCAAAAAGATATTGTTCACAGGAGACCTTGGCAACAGTCCCTCCCCAATATTACCCGATACAGATAAAGTCACTGATATTGATTATATGATTATGGAATCAGTCTATGGAGACAGAAATCACGAATCACGTGATGACCGTAGGAAGTTCTTGGAGAAAGCTATAGAAGATAATTATAACCGAAAGGGGACTTTGATAATCCCGACTTTCTCTCTCGAACGTTCCCAAGAATTACTATTTGAGTTGAACGAACTAGTAGAAAATAAAAGAATCCCTGTCATGCCTATTTTCTTTGATTCACCGCTAGCTATTAAGCTCACTGAAGTTTTCAAAAAATACAAAGATTATTTTAATGACGAAGCTAAAGCCGTCATGGTGCACGATAAATACATATTTGATTTCCCTGGACTTCACACCACTCTCAAATCTGAAGAATCAAAAACTATCAATCATTTCCCAAATCCAAAAGTCATCATTGCGGGCTCGGGTATGTCCTCTGGAGGACGTGTAGTGCATCATGAGCGTCATTTCTTGCCTGATCCTAATAACACTCTCTTGCTCACTGGATATCAATCTGCTGGCACTCCAGGACGTATGATTCAAGAAGGGGTGAAGACTGTACGTATCTCGGGTGAATACGTCGAAGTCCGTGCCCACATCACTACTATCTCAGGATATTCAGGACACAAAGACAGTGATAATCTTATAAACTTCGTAGAAGACACATCTGAGACTTTAAAGAAAGTTTTCGTAGTCATGGGTGAGCCAAAATCCGCTTTATTCTTAGTTCAAAAGTTGAGAGACAATCTAGGACTAGAAGCTTACGCTCCAGATCAAGGGGATGTTATTACGCTTGTTTGTTAATTATATAATTAAAATATGAATCCCGTTAAATGTTTTAAAAAACGGGTAGAGATAAATAAATATAATTATTAAAAAATAAAGTATAATTAAATTATAAATTAATCAAAAACATTTAACGGGATGAATCCAAATAACTTAAATTTAAATAAGCATGGTCATAAAGTATTGAAGATATGTGTATCAGGTGCTGCTGAGACGGGGCATTGTGGTATCGATGCTCTTGATAAAGCTAAAGAACTCGGTCGCGAAATAGCTCGTAATGGTGCAGTGCTTGTCATGGGAGCTGCGACTGGATTCTCTCTTTGGGTAGCTATGGGAGCAAAAGAAGAGGGAGGTATGGTTATAGGATTTTCTCCAGCAGCCAACGAACGCGAGCATATAGAAGTATACAAACTACCGATAGATTACATGGACTTAGTTATCTACACAGGTTTTGGTTATGGAGGTAGAGATATACTTCTAGTCCGCTCTACAGACGCGCTGATTTGTGGTTGTGGGCGTGTAGGTACTATTCACAACTTTACTACAGCCTTGCAAGAAAATAAGCCGATAGGAATATTTGAAGGTCCTTGGGAGATGGGCGATCAATTGAAAGATATAGTAGCTAAAAGTCATAAAGGCAACCCGACGATAGTAGCGACAGATGACCCAAAGAAAATGGTGAAAGATTTGATAACTTTGATTAATGCTGACAAAGTAGGGGAATACAAGTTATAGTAAATTAACACAATCTCAAATTAAAAAACCTCTCAGTGTTGAGAGGTTTTTTAATTTTTATTTAAGTGAAGCTAATACTCTTTTGAATGTATCAACGTTGTTTTCAGCCAAGTCTGCAAGTATTTTTCTATCCAATACAACTTTGTTAGTCTTCAGAGAAGCTATAAGTTTAGAATAAGTCATACCTACTTCTCTAGAACCTGCGTTAATCTTGATATTCCATAGAGTTCTAAAATCTGCTTTCTTGTCTTTTCTGTGAGCGAAAGCGTAGTTACCTGAGTGAAGTAGAGCGTCTTTTGCTTGACGTTCTTTTGTACTTCTACCATGGCGGAAACCTTTTGTTTGCTTCAATACGCTTCTTCTTCTTTTTAATGCATGTACTCCCTTTTTTACTCTTGTCATTGTTTTATATTATTCGTTTTCTACGAAAATCACTAATTATATTAACTGTTATTAAATATTTTCTAACTAAAAGGCAATAAATGACTCTTAGGTTTGTTTTTAATTACGAAATTTTGACCTTTACGTCCAGCAAGCTGGGTTGTTCTTGATTGCTTAGCATTAAAGTGGTTGAAGCCCGCTTTTCTAGCAATAACTTTCCCAGTCTTTGTCAGCTTTAATCTTTTTGCGAAACTTTTATTTGTTTTCATCATAAAATTGTTTTGTGTTTTTATTACTTTATAACTATTTAGCTTTCTCTATTGTGATCAATAATCCTTTCGGTCCTTTTTTTATTCCATCAGATATTTTGTATTCCTCTGTTATAAAATGTAAAACCCTTTCTAATCTTTCTCTCAAGAACCTTTCGTCCATATATTTTGCACGTCCAGCCAAGAAAAGTTCGATTTTAATTCTGTGACCTTCTTTCAACCATTTAGAAGCAGTTTTTGCTTTTAATTCCAAGTCATGATCTCCTGTACCTATTTTGATTTGGATAGATTTGGTTTCAGTAGAACTTGCATTTGCACGAGCTTTCTTTAATTTCTTGTTGGCTTCGTACTGATACTTTCCAAAATCTGTTATTCTTGCGACTGGGGGATTTGAGGTTGCAGATATTTCTATCAAATCAAGACCTTGCTTCATTGCCAGCTCCAAAGCATCTTTTAGGCTTAAGACACCGAGATTATCATTGTTACTATCTATAACTCGTAGTTCTTTTGCTCGTATTTGGTTGTTTATTCTTTCTCGCAATTTATTTTTTTGGTTCTTGAAGATTTTAGCCTAATTAGACTCAAAAGTCAACTCGGCTTGGGCAAAAAGCTCCTCGATTCGCTCGCTCGTGCTAGCTTCTCCATATAGTCGGAATATTGGCTCCGTATTTGAAGGGTGCAAGTGTAGCCAAGCTTTATCAGGAAAGTCGAGCCTTACCCCATCTATCTCGATACTTTTTGCTTCACTGAAACGCTCTTTGAGTTTATTTATCTTATTATCGAGTGCTTCGGTCATAGGATATTTTCCTTTTTTCATAAAATGTTTTGGTAAGGTTGCGATAACTTCACTCACTTTTTGATCTCTCATAGCCAAGAGCTCTAATATCAAAGCTATACCTACAAAACTATCACGAGCGAGATTGACAGTAGGGTAGATAACTCCGCCGTTACCTTCACCTCCGATAATTGTATTATTTTTTATCATTTCTCTGACTACATTAGGTTCGCCGACTTTTGCCATATAGCAAGTGCTGTCGTATTTTTCTGCTATATCGAGACTCATCCTAGAAGTAGAGAGATTGATAGCAATTTTTTGATTTGGATTCTTGGATAATATATTTTCCACACAAAGAGCTAGAGTGTATTCTTCAAAGACTACTTCTCCATGTTCGTCTATGACTACCAATCTGTCGGCGTCAGGGTCGTGAACAAAACCTAAGTCCACATTAGAATTTTTAACAAACTCTGATACGTCTTTTAAGTTTTCGGTATTTGGTTCAGGTTTGTGAGCAAATTTACCATTTGGAATATTGTTTATCGGTACTAATTCAACGCCAAGCTCTCCAAAGAGATAAGGGTCGACTTCGCAAGCCGAAGCATTTATCATATCGACAGCAACCCTAAAAGCTTTGTCTCGGATTAGGAATTTGTCTACGCTCTCTACTATCTTGTCGCCATGCTCTTTTGTAAAGTTGGGAATTTCCATAACATCGTTGATGCATGTACCTGGAGTCTTGTCTGCTAACATATCTTCGTCCGCCTGCATATAACTATTTATTTTTGTTGCTTCATGTTCTTCTAAAAAGAATGCTTTGTTGTTTACAAATTTTAAGCCGTTGTATTCTATTGGATTATGACTTGCGGTGATTATTATCGCTCCGTCATAGCCGTGCTTTCTGACTGAGAACATAACAGTCGGGGTAGGGAGTATCTCTCCATCTACGAAATCCACTCCGTATTTGATAAGTTCTTTTATTATTGCTTCTTTTATCTCCGGTCCACTCTCGCGTCCGTCTCGTCCTATTAATATCTTTGGACGAATATTTTCTTGATCATGTTTTAAAAATTTAATAAAAGCACGAGCATAAAGGCTCGCTATCTCTGTATTCATGGTATCTCCCCAGACACCTCTGTATCCAGAAACTGTAAAAGTTGGTTTTATTGGCATGCCTTAATTTTAACATATAAAAATAGGAAATAAAAAAAGAGCCTTACTTACGTAAGGCTCTAAGGTTTAGCGTTTAGCTAATTTGTTTTTTCATTATATTTAAATAAAAATAAATTTTGGTTTAAATAAACTACTTAAACTCTTTTGTCTTATTAAAAGACTAAATTTTTTTTGTTGATCTGCTTTCGCTAATCAGTACCCGACTTGGTTGGTTGCTGTTGTGCCTGCGAATTGCAGGCTTGCCGAAGTGAACTCTTTATAGAGTAAAAAAAATTTCGAATTTTTGCCTCCTAAATTTCCTGGAGGCTCAAGACGAAAAAATTTTCTGGGCAGGCAGGGAGATTGCAATTATTTTACCTTTCAAATTTTGTGAAGCATTAATATCAGCTTCAGTTTTAAAGGAGAGAGCCCCTACCTGATACTTCGTAACCACAGCCTTCGTTTTTTCAACCATAACAGCATTATTTGATTGCAAATCTTCAACATTGCAATCTTGTGCTTGGTTTAATAAACAACCAGAAAAAGAAATTGGGACAGCATCGACTGTAAACGTCGCGTCTGTCATCTGAAAATTCGAAACCCCAGCTGTTAATGCTTGACTTACACAGCTAATTTTTGCCACATCATTATTGTCTGATGTTGAAATTGTTGGCGGTATGGCAAAGGTTGTACCAAAGCCAATAAGAAAGAGGAACATAATTAAATGCTTCATAACTAAAGATTTAAAGGTGATTAAATAAAATTAAATAAAAGAGTTAACTCGCTTTAAGCTCAAAATTTTTAAGCACAAGGCGAGCTAACTTTTTATATCTTATTTTCACTTATCTCCAAGTCTGTTTACAAAGAACCTTATATAAATAAGAGTGTATACTTTTATTTTAAAAACTCAATACTAACTGTGGATAACTTTTTTTCATTTTAAGATCAATAAAAATAGCTCACTTCATACAAGATGTTGTGAGCTATCATTGAAAGGCACTACGTGATAAAAAAACGTTAATTTGTTGTATTCATGCTTTATTAAATTTTAGGTGAAGAAAAAGAACAATGTATATTTAAAATAGTATCACCAATACAATTTTCTGACAATTTTATGTGTGGACAACTTTTGTTTATGTTAAGATAACAATATGGTCGCATATATCCAAAATAGAAAAGCTCACTTTAACTATGAAGTCCTTGAGAAATACGAAGGCGGAATAGAGCTCGAGGGCAATGAAGTGAAATCCGTACGAGGCGGACGTATGTCTTTAGAAGGGGCCTTTGTTATCGTGCGTGGAGGTGAAGTTTTCTTGATCAATGCAAATATCGACCCTTATCAGCCTAAAAACGCTCCCAAGGATTATAATCCCTTACGCAATCGTAAAATCCTTTTAACTAAAAAAGAGATAGCCGAACTCGCTGAAAGTGAGAAGAATAAGAGTTTGACAATAATACCTATTTCACTGTATAATAAAGGACGTAAAATCAAGATAGAGATAGCCCTAGTAAAGGGTAAAAAGCAACACGACAAACGCGAGACTACCAAGAAACGCGAGACAGATAGAGAGTTGCGTCGAGAATACAAGAGATAAATAATTTTATGTATTATGTTTATATCCTTATAAGTAAAAAAGATGGAAAATTATATGTTGGCTGTACTCAAGATATAAAAAACAGATTACATAGACATAATTCTGGTTTTGTGGAAGCAACAAAAGTACGTAGACCATTAGAACTTTTATACCATGAAGAGATTTCTGACAAAACAGAAGCTTTTCAAAGAGAAAGATATTTAAAGAGCTTATGGTCTGCGCGGTTTAAGAAAAAATTGCGCCAGAAGTATTTTGACAATTTGAAATAAAATATTTGTCACGCACTGTGCTAAACAGGTTTTATGGCTAAATCCGCCCTTGGCGGATCGCCCGAACACTTGCTTAGCAAGTGTTTTAGGGGGATGCAAGGCATAGACAAGAGGTCTCGCTATATTAATGCATGTCGAGTAGGGAAGTTTTCTCGTAAATCAAAGTTCAAATGTCTAATTGCAAAATTAGCTTCTAAGGTTAAGGCAGGAGTTTCTCCATACTTCGGTATGAAGGACTTTGCTTTCGCTCCAGCTTTCGCCTAAGCGCGCAGGTTGGTGTCAGTTTCATAGACTTCCGATATATGAAAACTGGCAAAATATTATCGGGATAAGAGATACACGTGCTGAACGTATTTATGAAAATTCAAGCTCGATTAAAAAATATTTTGCTTCTTTAAGAATTTTTTAATTTAAAAATATAAACAAGCTACACATGTAGATTTTAATATAGTCATCTTTTGCACACGGGTTCAATTCCCGTCATCTCCACAAAAATAAGGAGCATAGCGACTATATTTTTGTAGGATGCCGTATGTAATCATACGGCGCCACAAAACCAAAAAAGAATTATATTTTTGTAGGACTCCGCGAGTACAAACGAGCGGAGTATCACAAAACTCTACCCAAAACCCAACATTTAAAAGTCGGTTTTTTATCCTTTAATTTTCTCAAATTTTATGTTATTATATAGTCTATGGATTTTAAATTTTTAAATAAAAAAGACGACAATAATAACAACAAAGACAAAAAAGAGGGGAGCAGTCTCTCAGGTAGTATCGTCACTACTATTTTAATATTTATGCTTCTGACAGCATTGTATTTGATACTTGATAAATCAGGTACTCCAGTAGTCGAGATACCGATCTCACAACTTGCGAGTGATGTCTCTCTAGGTGAGGTAAAGAAGATAACAGTAGAAGGCGAGAAGCTTCAAATAGTTTATAACGACGAGACTACCAAAGAATCTAAAAAAGAAGTTGAGTCCAGTTTGTCTCAAACTTTATATAACTATGGCGTAGACAAAGAGTCTCTATCTATTGTAGAAATAGCGATTAAAAATCCTAGCGGAGCTTTAGTCGTACTTCTCAATATTTTACCTTTCTTATTGCCGATACTATTTATTGTATTTTTCTTCTGGTACCTATCTCGTCAGGTCAAAGGTCAAGGTATGCAAGCTTTTACTTTCGGTCAATCCAAAGCCCGCATCACTGATCCAAATGACAAGAACAACAGAGTGACTTTCAAAGACGTAGCTGGAGCCAAAGAAGCGAAAGAAGAATTGAAAGAAATCGTAGATTTCCTAAAAAGCCCAAAGAAATTCTTAGATATTGGAGCTCGTATTCCCAAAGGAGTTATGCTAAATGGAGCTCCAGGTACAGGTAAGACCATGCTCGCTCGTGCAGTCGCCGGAGAGGCGGGAGTACCTTTTTTTCACCTTTCTGGGTCTGAATTCGTAGAAATGTTCGTCGGAGTTGGAGCTTCTCGTGTACGTGATCTTTTCAAGATGGCAAAACGTGCAGCACCGGCTATTATTTTCGTAGATGAGATAGATGCTATCGGTCGCGTGCGTGGAGGGGGATACGGAGGAGGTAACGATGAGCGTGAGCAAACTTTGAACCAAATCCTTGTTGAGATGGACGGATTCGAACCTACAGATAAAGTCATAGTTATGGCTGCTACTAATAGACCCGACGTCTTGGACCCAGCTCTAGTCCGCCCAGGCCGTTTTGATCGTAAAGTTATGCTAGATCTACCAGACCGCAATGACCGCGAAGAAATATTGAAAATTCACTCATTGAAGAAACCTTTAGCTGAAGATATTAATTTTAAAACTATTGCCGAACGTACTCCTGGATTCTCAGGAGCGGATTTGCATTCTGTTATGAACGAAGGCGCGATACTAGCAGCACGTGAAAATAGGAAAAAAGTTTCTCAATTCGACCTTATCCGTGCGATAGAAAAAGTCATGCTTGGACCTGAGAGAAAGAGTCATTTACTTTCTAAGAAAGAAAAAGAAATTACTGCTTATCATGAAGCAGGTCATGCCCTAGTCGCTTCTGTATTACCGAATGCTGACCCTGTGCACAAAGTCTCTATTATTGCTCGTGGTTCTGCAGGAGGTTATACTTTAAAGCTTCCTCTCGAAGACCGCAAACTCCAATCCCGCAAAGAATTCTTAGACGATATTGCTATGTCTCTCGGCGGATACGTCGCTGAGAAAATGATCTTCGGAGATTTG
This sequence comes from Minisyncoccota bacterium, assembly GCA_041675085.1. Classification (GTDB taxonomy): domain Bacteria; phylum Patescibacteriota; class Minisyncoccia; order Phycocordibacterales; family UBA9973; genus UBA9973. Next base: position 43,627 of record JBAYUN010000004.1, on the reverse strand, counting down.
ACTACTGGTCCTTCTTCAGACTTACAAGGAGCTAAATCTATGGCCGAAGCTATGGTTACACGCTGGGGTATGTCAGATGCATTGGGACCTGTGGCGTATGCTGGAGGACGTGAAGGTAAAGATAATTCTCCTTATTCCGAAACTGTCTCAACTGTCATAGATAGCGAAGTCTCAAAGATTATTCACGGAGCTTTAGCAAAAGCAGAAGAAGTTTTGAGAGAAAATCAAAAAGCTCTAAAAGCTATAGCAGATAAATTGATAGAAGTAGAGACTTTAGAGCAAGAAGAATATGAGAAAGTTATCGCTGTGTTTGGTATCATGCCAAAGAAGAAAGAATTAGAAGTTGCTTAAATTTGTTTTTTAAGTTAAAAATATATAGTAACCAAAGCCCCGAAAGGGGTGTATCCGTCCTTAGCTCAGTTGGTTAGAGCACAGAGCTTATACCTCTGGGGTCCATGGTTCGAATCCATGAGGACGGACAATCGTTAACTGAATCTTTTATTATTGACATTTTATAAAAATTATGTTTCTATTAAATTAGACAAGTTTTTTAATTTCATAATAAAACAATTAAATATATGGACAGTGATAGTTTAGAAATGTTCCCAGTCGATCAAGTTACTCTTGTTGATTTGGGAAATTGGAAATGCAAACTTAGTTTTGCTTTAAAAATTTCTGCTGAAGTTCCTATTGGGGTTTTAGCTAGTACTGAAGTTCAAGACGGAATGGCAGACTCTATGTGCTATACGATAGGGTTTTGCGAGACTTGGTTGAAAGAGAAGGGTTTGATCCTTGCTGAAATTGAGATAATCGTACCCCACAAAGGTTCATATCTTAAGTTAGCCGACAACCTTATTAATTTTTTTGCAGAAAAAAATATTATTGTTAGGGTGTTCTCTGGTGTAATTATAGAGATACCTGACTATGATATAAACCTCCACAAAGAAGAGATTGATCTAGCAATAGACAATTTCAAAAAGACCATGTTCCAAAACAACTAAATTTTTGGAAAAACTCAAAAAGGCTTGGAATTTATATTCCAGGCCTTTTGTAATAAAATCCAATAATAGTTGTATTATATAGTAATGGAGCCAAAAGCCATTTTAAATGACAAAACAGATGAAGAAATAGTCATAGAAATAAAGAACGGAGATACAGAAAAATTTGGGATATTGATAAGTCGTTATGTAGAGAAATTAAAGCGTTATGCGAGAAAGTTTATGCAAGATAGGGTAGATATCGAAGACTTGGTCCAAGATGTTTTTATCAAATCTTTTCAGAATATTCAAAGCTTTGATGAGTCGAGGAAATTCTCGCCTTGGATATACCGCATAGCTCACAATGAATTCGTAAATCAGATAAGAAAGAAAATAACCCAAAAGATTTTGCCAATAGATTTTGATACTTTTTTCCCGCATCCCGAAGCTTTTGAGAAAGCAGATACTGATACCGAAGCTTTTTTTACCGAGAAGATACTAGAAGAATATCTAAATAAATTGGACCCAAAATATCGCGAAGTATTAGTTCTTTATTTTTATGAAGAGATGGACTACAAACAGATTGGAGAAGTTTTGGCTATTCCTGTATCTACTGTGGGTGTACGTATAATTCGTGCTAAAGAAAAATTAAAAGTATTAATTAAAGATAAAAGTTTATGACTGAGCAAATAAAAAAAATAGAAGAAAAGATAACAGACTTGATAGAACAAGGCAAAATCAAGATGAAGCCTCGTTGGTATTTTGTGTTAAAATCTCTTTTAAAGATTTTGTTTTTTATAGTTGGTTTTCTGATAGTGTTGTATTTTTCTAGTTTTCTAGTTTTAGTTTTTAAAGAAAAAGTAGCTTTTGGTGGTTATCCGGGATCATTCTTGGCTTGGAGTAGATTTATTTTTTCTTTACCTTGGCTAATATTTTTATTCTCTCTGGGTATGCTTTTAGTTTTAGAGATATTGGTCCGTAAATATTCTTTTGTTTACAAGAAGCCTATTGCTTATACTTTATTTGTACTTGTTTTCTTTGTGGTTTTATTTAGTTTTGTTATGGCAAAAATAGATAGACAAAATCGTATCCCTAGATGGGGCGAAGATCCTCGTGTGCCAGTCTTTGGTCCGATGCATAGATATTATCGTGGTGATATTCAAAAAATAGATTTTAAGAATAGACCTATGATGCGTCCCGAAGGGAATATTCAGATACAGAGAACATATCGTATTGAAATATTTCAGTAACTCGCTTGTAATAATATATAGCAGGAGATATCACTGCTAAATATTATTAACTAATTCTGTCCTGCTTAACATCAGGATAAATTCAAAAAATATGAAAAATAAAAAAGTATTATCTTATGTCGGTCTCGGTGCGTTCGCTTTAGCTTTTTATTTTGGTTTTACTTCTCCAGCTTCAGCCTTTTTAGGCAATAGCGGTATGGGGCAGTTTTCTAAATTTACAGTAGAAGAAAAAGCGAACATGCATCAAACCATGTTCGAAGAACAAGCTAAGCTCTTGGGCCTAAGTGTATCTGAAGTCAAAGAAGCTTGGTCTAAAGGTACTAGTTTTATGGAACTCGCTAAATCTAAAGGCATTACCGAAGAAGTACTAAAAGCCAAGATGAAAGCCACAGCACAAGAAAAGATGAAAGTCGAATTATCTACTCTCGTATCAAAAGGAGTGATAACGCAAGCTCAAGCAGATGCACGTATGACTTTCATGCAAGCTCGTTTAGAAAAAATGGGTGACAAAGCAGGAAAGGGTAAAGGCAAAAAGATAGGTCACATGATGGGTATGGGCATCGGTGGTTTATAATCGTCATTTAATTTAATTTCAAAAATATAATATTCCTAAATAAATATTTCTCCAAAAACCACTCCTCAAACAGAGGAATGGTTTTTGTATTTTTATTTATTAATAAAATTATTTAGTATAAAGTTCAGTATATTAAAATAATCTTAAAAGTGTTAAAATTAAATAATGCCAAAATATGATTCAAAAACCAAAGAAGGAAAGTGTATCTTTTGTGAAATAGCATCTGGGAAAATGTTACCTTTGGGTAATAGTAAAATTTATGAAGATAAGAAATACATGGCTTGGTTGTCTCCTTTTCCTAATACCGAAGGGTTTACTGTAGTGATACCGAAAAAGCATTATGGTTCAGATGTTCTGCAAATGCCTGATAAAGAATTAAGTCAGTTTTTGTTAATTTCTAAAAAAATTTCAAAGAAACTTATTGAAGTATTTAAAGATGTTGGTAGAGTTGGTTTAATTATGGAAGGGACAGGTATTGATCATGCCCACATAAAACTAACACCGATGCATGGTACCGCACATATGAAAAAGGGTATTTGGAAGCAGTATTTAAGTGATAATTCTGATTATTTTAAAAAATATGAAGGCTATATATCTTCTAATGATGGACCAAAAGCTGATTTTAAAAAATTAGAGAAATTGTCTAGCAAGATGAATAATCTTAAATTTTAAAAATTATGGAAAACTTTAAAGAAAAAGGTAGATGGGCAAATGCTGAATGGAGATTGTTTACCTCTGGAACTATACCAAATGAAGATAACGTCACGGCTGTTTTTGGAATACCTTTTCACACAGACGGTCTTGTGATGATTAAAAATCACAATAGAGGCTGGGAATTACCAGGCGGTCATAGAGAGATAGGTGAATCTTTAAAAGAAACCCTTGCTAGAGAAATACTTGAAGAAGCTGGTATTAGGCATTTTGAATCTTCTAGAGAGCCTGTTGGTTATCTTGAAATAATGAATGATATTCCTAAAATAAATAAAGCTACTGGAGAGGATTATCCAAATCCAGCTTATATTCTTTTTTATGCTGTAAAGACAGAAGAACCTCTAGAACAGTTTTGTGTAGACGAGGCACTTGATTGCAATATTTTTTCCTTAGATAACTTGCCAGAAATAGAAAGTGATAATTTGAAAATATATTTAAAACATTTTATTCCACTTGCTAAGGATTATTTTTTGTATCGAGATGTAAAAAAGATAATAAAATAAAAATTTGACAAATACTCTTAATAAGAGTTATTATTTGATATGGATTTAAAAGTTCTTCGAAATGTCTCGTGGAATCAAACAAAATCCATTTTTGGCTTATGGAATACGCATCGTTAGTTTCAACGAACCCTACCTCCTTAGGGAAGATAGAAAAATCGCTTAATGCTTTTTCTCATCATGGTGTTAATAGTAAAGAAGATGTTAATCTTTACAAAAAAATTTTAGATTGGGATTTGTCAAGACAGAACACTTGGCTTATTGAAAGGGCTGGGTACAGTAAAGAAATTGCTGACAAGATGGAAGAGGAGTACAGAAAATTTCTTTTCCTTAAAATTAAGTACCCAAGCCTCAGGTGTCCAATGTCGAAAAAAGTAGATGACATGTGGCATGCCCACGTGCTTTCAACAAGGAATTATCATGATTTTTGTAACAAAGTTGCTGGTGGTGTTTTTCTTCATCATGTACCAACAATTTCAGAAGATGAAAATTATGCTTTAATGCCTGATTATTTAGACAACACTATTCTTTTACATGCCAAGCATTTTGGTAATCCGTCCTTGGATTTTTGGCCGATTGATGCCAAAAATGGTGCTTGTTGTGGATGTTAAAGTAAAATTGTGTTTGTAAAATTATCGCTGCTGGTGCTAGATTAGTACTAGTAGCGATTTTTAAAATATATTTGTATGTTAAAAATTTTAAATATTAAAAAAGAATATGAATTGTATTCACCAAGCAGAAAAGAAATAGGTCTATACTCGTGTGGCCCTACTGTTTATAATGATATTACTATCGGTAATTGGAGGACTTATTATTTGACAGATATAGTTTACAGAACTTTGACTGTGGGGTACCCTCAAAATGAAGTAAAATTTATCACTAATATAACCGATGTAGGTCATCTTACTGGTGATAATTTAGGTGACGCAGATCAAGGTGAAGATAGGCTAGAAAAAGAAGCAAAAAAACTATCCAAGTCAGCTTGGGATATTTCTACGCATTATTCAGATAAGTTTATAAAAGAACGTAGATTATTGAATTTAAAAAATCCACAAAAATTTACAAAAGCCACAGAATACATTAAAGAACAAATAAATCTAATTGAAAAAATAGACAAAAATGGTTTTGTGTATTCTATTCCTAACGATGGACTGTATTTTGATGTACAAAAGTATGAAAAAAGTGGTTTCGAGTACTATGTTTTAACTGAAAAAGAAAAAATTGCTCAAAATATTGCGCAAAGTCGAATTGATGTAAATAAAAATAAAAAAGATTTAAGAGACTTCGCTTTGTGGAAATTCAGTAAACCAGAAGATCGTAGACATATGGAATGGGATAGTCCTTGGGGGAGAGGTTTCCCTGGTTGGCATATAGAATGTTCTGCTATGAGTATTAAGTATTTGGGTCAAACATTTGATTTTCATATAGGCGGAGAGGACTTGAAAGATGTTCATCATCAAAATGAGATTGCTCAAGCCCAAGCAGCATCTCTGAAAAAAAATTTTGTAAAATATTGGTTGCATGGAGCTTTTCTTCTTGTGGATGGTGGTAAAATGAGTAAAAGTTTAGGTAATGCTTATTGCTTGGATGATCTTAAAAAAAGAAATATTTATGTTCTGTCCATTAGGTATCTTTTTAGTCAGACTTCTTATAAAAAACAATTAAATTTTACTTGGAAATCTTTAGAGTCAGCCCAGAACTCATTACTGAATTTATATAATAAGGCAGTAGATTTGAGCAGAAAAGCAAAAAAAAATAACCAGGTGGGTAGTGTGAGAATTTTTGAAGAAAGAATTTTCCCATTTATTTTAAATGATTTTGATATACCTACAGCACTCGGCGAATTATGGAAAATTATTAAGGATGAATCAATTTCTGAGCAAGACAGACTCGATGCTTTGATGGAATCTGACGAAATTTTTGGTTTTAATATAAAAGAGTTTTGTGAAAAAAGCGAAGAAATTAATAAAGACCCTGCAATGAAAGATATTTTACATAGAAGGTCTTTAGCAAAAAATGTAAAAAATTGGGAAGAAGCTGATAAATTAAAAAAAGAAATTTTTACAAAAGGATATGTTGTTCAAGATAGTGAAGAAGAATCTTTTTTAATACCTAGAATGGACTAGTGAGTATTGTAAAATTTATTGCTTGATTTCCATATTTTTAAAAATATTACTTTAGATTACAGTATTTTAATTAAACATGTTGCAATTTTTCTTTAAATCATTAATGTTCATAGAATTTGCTAAAAGCTAACATGCGCTAAATAAAAATTCCTTGTTGTGTTTTGTATTTGCGAGTTTGTATTGGTATGTTAGAATATGTATATGGATAAAAAGTCGTGGATTTTAGTTGTATTACTTATTCTGTCTATTTTAATCTCAGTTTTTTTTACATACCAAAGGTCTTTTATTGATCAAGATTTTATAATTCTTCAAGAATAATTTTATGAATAACTGGTTTTTATTGTCTTTGGTTGCACCTATTTTGTGGGCTATCGTGAATCATATAGATAAATATATGTTGTTTAGATATTTCAAAGAAAAGGGAGTAGAAGCTTTACTTGCTTTTTCTTGTTTATCTTCAATAATTGTTCTGCCTTTTATATTATTTTTTTATAGTAATGAAATATTTAGCATACCCATACAATATTATTTTATTTTAATTTTACTGGGAATTTTTAGTTCTATAGCTTTTTATTTTTATTTGAAGGCTGTTGATACAGAAGAAGTCTCAATAGTCATTCCTTTATTTCAACTACTACCTATTATTACTTATGTGTTAAGTTATTTTGTTTTAGGAGAATCTTTAACAATTAATCAGCTTCTGTATTCTTTTATAATAGTTGTAGGAGCTTTTATTTTGTCTGTAGAAATAGATATAGATAAATCTTTTATTTTTAAGAAAAAAGTTTTATTTTTAGTCATAGGTTCTTCCTTTTTCTACGCTTTAAATGATGTTATCTTTAAGAAGATTGCATTGGTTGAAGAATTTTGGGTTGTTGTTTTTTGGCAATATTTAGGTTTGTTTTTGTTTGGTTTTGGGTTAATTATTTTTTCTAAAAAATTTAAAATTGCTTTCAAAGATATGATTATGGGTTTAAATTTTAAATTTGCTTCGATTAATATTTTTAGTGAAATATTATTTATGTTGGGTGGGTTGGCTACAAGTTATGCTTTCTTGCTTGCACCTGTTGTGCTAGTTCTGGTTGTTGGTACATATCAACCTCTTTTTGTTTTTCTTTTTGCTATCTTAATGACTATATTTTTACCTAAATACGTTATGGAAAGGATTTCAAAAGGTCATATAATACATCGTTTAATTTCTATTATTATTATTTTAATTGGCAGTTATTTACTTTATACTACTTCCACTTATTAAAATTAAAGTGTAAAATATAAACATGGAACAATTATTTTGCCCTTGGGAATCAGCAAGTTATTATATTTATTCTAGCAACATACCGACGTTATTCTTTTACTCTCATTTTCCGGCACTAATAGTAGCATTACTAGCAGGGTTCATTGTGTACTACAAGACTCAGAAATCCAAAGTCGGCGTCACTCTACTTATCACGACTATTATGTTTTCTATTTGGTCTCTCATCGACCTTGTGCTCTGGGCTACCAACGATCCACGCATCGTTATGTTTGCTTGGTCTGTCCAAGTTCTGGTAGAGCCTCTGGTTTATCTTTTTGCTTTCTATTTGTCTTATGTATTTATTAAAGAAAGGGATTTACCTTTTAAGTTTAAAATTTTATTACTTACTTTATATGCTCCTATTATTATATTTCTTACCACCTCATTAAATCTACAAGGAGTGAATCTGGATGACTGTACAGCAATAGAAGGTCCTCTAGCTCAATACTATACTTATTTTGTGGAGTTGGTTATTATTTTGAGCTTATTTATTTTTTCAGTTTTAGAATTTATTAAATCTAAAGAAATAGCTCGCAAAAAAGAAATACGTATATTTAGTATTGGTATGGTTTTGTTTCTTTTGGCTTTTTCTTGGGGTAATCTTATCGGTAGTTTTACTGAGGATTGGGTTTTAGCTCAAGCTGGGCTTATTGGTATGCCTATTTTTGCAGCTTTCTTGGCGTACATGATAGTGCGTTTTAAGACTTTCAATATCAAATTACTCGGTACTCAAGCTCTAGTTTTTTCTCTAGGTTTTCTTGTACTATCTATCGCTTTTATTAGAAATATCGAAAACGTGAGGCTGGTTGTTGCTTTCACGCTGACCTTTACTTTATTCCTAGGTCGCGCTTTAGTGAGTTCGGTGCGTCGTGAAATAGAACAAAGGGAAAAACTCCAGATTCTAAATGAAGAATTAAAAGGACTGCTCACTCAGAGAGAATCTCTAGTTCACCTTATCACTCACAAAGTCAAAGCTTCTTTTACTCGCTCTAAATATATTTTTGCTGAGATGGTGGGTGGAGGATTTGGTGAATTAAGTGCCGAATTAAAAGACATGTCTAAAAAAGGACTCGACTCTGATAATGAAGGTATTAAGACTGTAGACCTTGTATTAAATGCATTCAACTTAGAAAAGGGAATAGTGAAATACGAGATGGCTCCACTCGACTTCAAAGCTATGGTGCTAGATAGTGCCGAATCTCGTCGTGCTCCAGCCGAGGCCAAAGGATTAAAGATGAATTTAGAAATTCAAGATGTTGATTTTACTATTTCAGGAGACGCTTTTTGGTTAAAAGAAGTTACAAATAATTTGATAGAAAACGCAGTCCGTTATACCAAAGAGGGTAGCATTACTGTCGGTCTAGCTAAAAATAATGATAAATTATTGTTCACTGTTAAAGATACCGGCGTAGGTATTAATGATGAAGATAAAAAGAATTTATTTACCGAAGGTGGTAGAGGCAAGAATTCCGTAAAGGTAAACGTAGATAGTACTGGATATGGTTTGTTCTCTGTAAAGCTCGTAGTAGAGGCTCATGGAGGCCGTGTCTGGGCGGAGTCGGGAGGCGAAGGCGCTGGTTCTACTTTCTCTGTAGAGTTGGATTTAACAAATAAATAATTCGAGTACGTATTCTAACCAATAGCTTCACACCACTTGCATAGGAGTTAAATAATTAATTCCTGCATGTACTCTTTTGTAATTGTAGTATTGCAAATATTTTTTAAGTTCGCAATTAATTTGTTTAACATCATTAGGTAATTTACCTAAACATTCTTCTTGAATAGTTCTGTTAACTCTTTCAATATGAGCATTGTCATTAGGTTTACCAATTCTTGTATATCTATGTTTCTTTTCAATACGTGATACGAACCAATTAGAAAACTCTGGTCCATGATCACTTTGTAACATATTAAAATTAAACTGTGCATGTCTCTGTGCTTCTTTGACAAAACGCACTCCAACCTTTGCACCCATTCTTTCATATGCTTTAGCATATATCCATCTAGAATACACATCTATCAATACAAATACATACAAACGTTTCTTCTTGTCTATCATTCTGTGAATAGTATCAATCTCTACTAAATCACCACTTTTAAGGGGATATGGACGTTCTACAGGTGGATGATATCGTTTCCATGGACTTCGTTTCTTGATTAAATATTTTCTTTCCAAAGTTCTCTTTACAGAAGACAAAGAAACTTTTAGTCCATCGTTTTGAAGTTGTTTATGTACAGCTTCAGCACACCTTCCATGCTCTAATCTTTTCTTTACGATTTTAATGATTACTTCTTCCTTTAATTGTTTAGGATGTGAATACGGACGAGAACTTTTTGTTGGTATATTCCCATATCCCATAATTTTAGATTTTCTTACCCATTCCATGATTGCAGTATGGTGGAACCCCAATCTTCTACCTACTTTTCTTGCACTCCAACCTCTACGAACTAAGTCCGCAGCTTCTCTTCTAATTCTTGGCATATTTTTGTTTGTTGTATATGGCATATCTCAATGGTATTCCTTTGAGTGGTGCCAAGCTATTGAACCATTACGCGAGTATTGCAAAAACAAAAATTCATGATATAGTGTGTATGGAAAAGATTTCCATTATGGATTTCTAAAAATGTACATTAATAAATCAAAAAAGTAGATTAAGTCATGAAAAAAAGGCGTGTTATTTGTAGAGCAGTTGTTTTAGACAAGCAACAAGAAAGTATTTTGTTGGTCAGAAATAAAAATGCAAATTTCTGGTATCCTCCTGGAGGAGGATTAGAATCAGGAGAAAGTCTATCTGATTGTATCACAAGAGAAATTTTAGAGGAAACTGGTTTAGAAGCAACTTTGGATAGATTCCTCTATTTACAGGAGTTTTCACCAAATTCGACTGAGGTTTACCTTGAGATGTTTTGGCTGGCTTATCCAAAAAATGGTTCAGTCTTACCTAAAGTTCATTTAGATAATGGAGGAATAGTTGCAGAAAGTCGATGGTTCTTTAAAACAGAATTATCGTCTCTTGAACTTTTCCCAGAAAGATTGAAAAAACAATTATGGGATGACTTAGAAAAATTATTGTGCGTACCAAACCAATTTCTAAATCTAAAAAAAGGAGGTTAAAATGAAACTTATTGTAATTACAGGAATTGATGGGTGTGGCAAATCGACACAGATTGACATGTTGTCGGGTTGGCTTACCAGAAACAAACATTTAGTTAAAATAACTAAAGCTTATGACCACGAAGCAAAAATTATTTTGCGTGGTTACATGAATAATTGGACGAATGATATGGCTATCATGTTTCTTTTTCAAGCTTTACATGCACAGCAACATTCAGATACAATTCACGCTTTAAAAAATGGCAAGATAGTTTTGGCTGATCGATGGGATGAAAGTTATCTAGCTTATCACTCAAATTTCGGTGAATTATCTAATGATGAAAATTTGCGCATTAAGCTCAATCAGTTAGCTTTCAATCAATTGATTCCAGATTTAGGATTTGTTTTAAAACTTTCTCCTGGAATAGCACGTGAAAGAAGGAGGCTGCGAGGGCATTTTGAGAGATTTGAAAACAGGTCTGATGATTATTTTGAATTAATTCAATCTACTTATTTGCAAATTGCTAATGATAGAGGGTGGCATATTTTAGATGCCACTTGTTCTGTTGATGAGATACATGATCTTATCAAAAAAGAAGTTGAGGCTATAATACAAGCACCCTGTTATTAACGGGGTGCTATTTTTTTGATTGAATGTTTTATGGCACTTTTGTTCTCTTTAAATTTTAAAAGACTCATAGCACTTTTTGGATCTAGCCATTTGTATTCTACGTGCTCATCACTTATTTTTATATTTAATGATTTTTTATAATTTAATAAAACAAAACAAGCGTATTCATTCAATTTATAGCCTTCATTGCCTGTAAAGGAGTATGAAAAATCTGCATATGAAACTTTGTTAACTTCAATAGAAAGTTCTTCTTTAAGTTCTCTTTTCCCAGCATGTAAAAAACTTTCTCCGATGTGGATTCCTCCTGTGATAGTTTGCCAAAAATCACCTCTGTCTTTTGCTCTTTTCAATACTAAAACTTCTAATTCATTTGAATTATTATATCTACAAACTACTATGTTTACTTGAGCAACTCTATTGCTTTTTAAACATTTCAGTATTTCGTTTGATATGGTATTGGGTGTTTTCCTCGCACTGTTAATTAGGTCTATTTCCAATAACGTTAAATTAAATTTTTCAGGTAATATTGATTTATACCAATGTTCGTATAAGTTAATTCGTTTTTTGTTTTCAGTTATTTTTTTTATTTCTTTTCCATGCATTAAGTCATTTGTTTTAATGATTGAGTTGTTTTTATTAATAGAAAGATATACTAATAAAACTTTTTTTAAACTTACAACTTTTGACAAGAAAGATAAATCTTTCTTGCTTGGTAGTTTATTTTTTGTTGCGTATTGATAAGCAAAATTGGAAAGCTCTGATCTTTCTAGTGCGATAGGGTTTAGTTCACTTAAAATTAATTTTTCTCTGTCTTTGTGCTTTTTTGCATACCATAAAGAACGATCTTTATCATTATTTTTGTATTTATTATAATAGATTGGTTCTTTAATAATAGTAAAACCACTTTTTGCTAATTCTTTTAGTACTCTAGTTTTTCCTACTCCCCAAAGTCCTTCTAAAATGATATGATTATTGTATTTCATATGAATATATTTATATTAGCATTTATTTGTTTATTTTTACAAGCTATTAGAGGTATTCCAGACTTCATACATTTAATTACTTTTTTAAAGAAATTAAAAAATAAAGATGATAATTTCTTTTCTGCTAAAGAAAATGGTTCCAGAAAAATCTTTATTTTACTTCCACTTTTAAATGAACAGAAAATTTACAGAGAAACTATTTCTTATTTTTTAGAAAATTTCAACACTCCTTATGTTTTTATTGTGATTATTACATCTAGTAGAGAAATTGGTGAGCATTCTACGTTTAATTTTATAAAAAAAGACATAGAAAATCGTTTGTGGGATAATAATACTGACCGAATTAAATTACTCAATGAAGAGAATAAAAATTCAAACATGGCAACCCAGTTAAATTTTGCTGTTAACGAAATAGTGGGTTTAGATATAAAAAACAAAGAAGAGGCGTATATTTTGTATAATGCTGATTCGCGTCCTTCTAGTTTAACCTTAAATTATTTTACAGAATATTTAAAAAAGCATTCTGCTGAGGATAATTTTGCAATACAACAACCCTGTGTATTTATTAAAGATATAGGTAAGAATAATTTTGTAAATGCACTTTCTTTGTATCAAACCTGGTTTTGCTTGGGTCACGAAAATCGTATTCTTAAAAATTATGAAATAAGTACTTCTAGTATTGCAGAGCAAAAAATCCCGTTCATGAAAGAACTGTTTAATAGTCAGCTCGGTTATTCTGTTGGTCATGGTTCCTCAATGAAATTCTCTACTTTATTGAATAATGGTGGTTATCCAGAAAATTTACTAACAGAAGACCTTACTTTGGGATATTTTTTGTCAGCTAAAAAAGTTCCAATTATAAATTTGGATGTTTTAGAAGTAGCAGACGTGCCTTTTGATTTTACTTCCTATATCAAACAAAGAAATGTTTGGTTTTGGAATTATCTTGAATATTTTTCGTGTTTTTTTGATAAAAAAGTTCAAGATGTATCAATGACTCGAAAATTAAAACTTTTGATTGTAGGCATTGGAAGAGGTTCGTATTGGCTCGTGTCTTCATTTTTATATCTTTTCCCGATAATTTTTGGGTTTTTTTATCAAAATATAATAGTTATAGTGCTTGGGGTTGTGGGGCTTTTTATTTTTCAGGTTTTACCAGTACTTTATTTGCTAAAAAATTTACCAAGCATTTTGGAAAAACAGAAACTTGGAGTTTATGCTAATAAATTAAAAAGTCTATCCATGTTTAAAGTTTCTTACTCAACAATATTCTTAGTTTTTACTGATTCCTTTGGTCCATGGATAGCTATAATAAGATATTTGATTACCCAAGAACGCCCCAGAAAGTATAAAACACAAAGATGATTTTAAAATTTATTTATCTTTGAAAATAAAGATTTATTATTTTTGTATAGTATTCCTTTAATTCCAAAACTCTTAGCTACTTCTATATTTATGGGATTGTCATCAATAAAAATTATTTCATAATGATTCGTGTCAATTTTTGATAAAACATATTTGAAAATGTTTGGATCTGGTTTTAATAGTCCAATTTCCGAGGAAATAAATTTTCTATCAAAGATATCAATATAAGATCCTAAAACTCTTTCAATTAAACTTTTTGTAGCATTGGTAAGTAATCCTATTCCGTGTTTATTTTTAATGTTTTTGATGAATAATAACAATTCAATATTTAAATTAAATTGTTTAGTAACTTCTACCCAAATTTCTTTCTCTGTAATTCCAGAATCTCTAGAAATCATCTTCACAAAATCAATTTCAGAAAAATATCCCTTGTCGTGCTCATTTAGCTTTTCTAGCCAAAGATTATAATCTTCTGTTGGTAAGAATTTTTCAATAATGTTCGTATAAATTGACCCAGACAATACTCCAAAAAAATCAAATAAAATTATTTTTTTATGCATTATATTAATGATATTATCATTTTTATGGTTAATATCAAAAAACCAACTGTTATTATTTAAATATAAATCTTAGATTTTTATTGTTTACATCATTTTTACCTCATATTTAGCTCTCTTTACATATCCGACTCTTTCTGCTAATATATAGCGATATGAAGGAAAAGGAAAAAAATTTAGAAGAAGTCGAATTAAACACAAAAATCTACGAAGTGGGCTACCTTTTGGCGCCAACTTTGTCTGAAGAAGAAGTGCCTACCATCGTTGGTAACCTTAAAGAGCTTGTTTCAAGTTTGAAAGGTGAATTCATCTCTGAAGAGATGCCAAAGATGATACCATTAGCCTACACAATGCTAAAGGTGGTGCAAAACGTGCGTAGTAAGTTTGATGATGCTTACTTCGGTTGGGTTAAGTTTGAGATGGATTCAGTCGGTATCTTAGAATTAAAGAAGAAACTAGACCTAGATCCAAACATTATTAGATTTTTGATACTTAAGACCGTTCGTGAAAATACTCTTGCTCAAAAGAGATTTCCTACTAAAGAAGGTGGTATCAAGAGAAAAACTTTCACCGCTAAAAAAGAAGGTGAAGAAGAAGTCGCTCCAATCGATGAAAAAGAAATCGATGAAGAGATAGAGAAGATGGTGTCTGCGTAAACCTTATTATTTAACTAATTAAATTATGTATTTAAATAAAGCAATAGTAATAGGTAACCTTACTCGTGATCCAGAGCTCAAAGCCCTGCCATCAGGAATCAAGGTTTGTAGTTTTTCTTTAGCAACGAATCGCGTTTGGAAAGATGCAAACGGAGCTCGCCAAGAATCTACTGATTATCACAACGTTGTGGTTTTCGGTCGCCAAGCAGAAACTGTTGCTCAATACATGAAAAAGGGCAACTCAATGCTAGTCGAAGGAAGAATGCAGACTCGTAGTTGGGATGACAAGAATAGTGGAGAGAAGAAATACCGCACCGAAATAGTAGCTGACAAGACTCAATTTGGACCAAAGCCGACTGGCGCAACCGGTGGTTATACTCCAACTGAGAACAATGCTCAAGCTTCAAAGCCTCAAGACGGAGGGGAAATGGACTCTATAGAATATCCAGAAGAAGATATAAACCCAGAAGACATTCCATTTTAGAAATTAAATTATAAGTTAACCCCGTCAGTCGCGACTGACAGGGTAGAGATAAATATATGAAACAAGATTACTTTTCAGCAAATAATATAAAATATATAGACTACAAGGATACTGATATCCTTAGAAAGTTCATCAACCCTAATGGTAAGATTTTAAACCATAAGCGTACAGGTGTAACAGCAAAGAATCAAAGATCTTTAGCAAATGCTATCAAGCACGCTAGATTTATGGGATTATTGCCTTTCGTAGCTAAATAATATTCTATAAATATTAAATAAAAAAGCCCTCAGCCTTAGGCTGAGGGCTTTTTTATTGTTGTATTTAAACCTATAACCTAGTCACTAGAAACTAGTACCAAATTCTTATATCTTAGTCACACGCTCTACATAAGTCCCAGTTTCAGTATTTACAGATACAACGTCGCCTTCTTCGATAAACATAGGAGCGTTCACAGTAGTGCCGTTCTCTAGAGTAATTATCTTGTTGCCTCCTTGAGCGGTATTACCTTTGACTGCAGGGGGAGCTTCTTTGACCTTAAAGTCTATCTTGATAGGTAGAGTGATTTTAATAGTCTTCTCTTCACCGTCGTCGTCCCAGACCATAGCTTGGACTAGTCCGTTTTCTTTAAAGAATTTAGCTGAATCTGATACCAAAGCCGCATCTAATTTAAATCTACTCTTTGGGTCTTCTGGATCCGCGAACCAGTATTCACCTTTGTTTGCATACAAGAACTTTACATCTCTTTTCTCGATATCAGCTTCGTCTGCCTTATCAGATACGTGGAAAGTAGCTGCAAAAGTCTTTCCTGAGACAAGACTTTTTAGTTTTACTTGGTTTTGAGGTTTACGTTGTTGAGTCCGAGCTACATGAGACTCGATAACTTCACAAGGTTCATCATCATGAATAATAATCTTCTTTTCTCTTATTTCACTGTATTCTAAAGTTGCCATATTGGTATATTATACTTTTATCTGATAATTTTCAAGTTATTCCCCAGAACTAGCTACTTGTATTTCTCCAAAGCGTGTGCGGACTTCTTTTTCAAAATCTTTCATTACTTTAGGATTTTCCTTTAGCCATGTACGAGTAGCATCATATCCACGTCCCATAGAAATCTTTTCTCCGTCTTTACCTTTGTATGAATATGAAGCCCCAGACTTCTCTATAATACCGAGCTTCTCGCCGAGAGCCATGATTTCTCCTTCACGTGATATACCTTCATTGTAAATTATATCAAATTCAGTTTGTTTGAAAGGAGCTGCGACTTTATTCTTTACGACTTTGACGCGTGTTCTTCCTCCGACTACTTCTTCACCTTTTTTGATTTGAGCAATACGACGGATATCTAGACGGACTGAAGTGTAGAATTTCAAAGCTTTACCTCCTGGTGTTGTCTCAGGATTACCGAACATAACTCCTATCTGCATACGGATTTGGTTGATAAATATCACCGCAGTTTTAGATTTTGCGACGATAGCTGTGAGTTTACGTAATGCTTGAGACATAAGGCGAGCTTGTTTACCGACATGATACGCTCCCATATCTCCTTCGATTTCATCTTTTGGAGTCAAAGCCGCTACAGAGTCGATAACTACGACGTCTATTTTACCTGTACGTACTAGACTCTCTACTATTTCGAGCGCTTGTTCACCGTTATCAGGTTGAGAGATTAGCAGGTCGTTGATATTTACGCCTAATTTCTTTGTATATTCTGGATCCATAGCATGCTCCGCGTCGATATAAGCACAAACTCCACCGAGCTTTTGCGCCTCTGCGACTACGTGGAGAGATAGGGTAGTCTTACCTGAAGACTCTGGTCCAAATATCTCTATGATTCTACCTCTTGGTATTCCTCCTATTCCTAGCGCCATATCAAGGCCTAGTGAGCCTGTAGATATAGAATTTATATTCACCTTCGGTGTATCACCGAGCTTCATAATAGAGCCTTCACCAAACTTGGTTTGGATAGCCTTTAGAGTATTCTCTAAGATACTACTATCACCTCCGACTACTTTATCTGCCTTTTTTTCTTTTTTCTTCATATATTTAATTTAATATTAATAATTTATAACTTTTATAATGGATACATTAGTTTGTAATTCTTTGCGTCAGTGTTGCCAAATTTATCTCTGGCTTCTATTTCTATTATATTATATCCCGAGAGTAGGGCAATAGTCTCGTCCCAATTTCCGTCCTTGTCTATCGATATCTCTCTACCATTGAGAGATAGATATACTGCATGTCTTGCTATTCCAGTAATGCGTAAGGGATTCTGATCTATAGTACTACCGTCGACGATATTTACTTCTTGTATTTGTATTCCAAATATCACATCTTTAAACTGGAAAACCGCATAAACTAATATAAATAATGAGAAAAACGCAGTCGCTCCTATTATTAATTTGGTTTTAAAGTCTTTTTCCATATCTATTATTCCATGACGTTATCGCCGTTCTCATCTCTGTTGATTTTCTCCAATACTTCTCTCGGCTTTGCTCCGTCTCCAGGACCGATAACTCCTCTCGCTTCGAGTACGTCTATTAGGCGCGCTGCACGAGCATATCCGAGCTTGAGTTTCCTTTGTAGGTATGAAGTACTAGCTTTACCAGCTTCGATAACTGTCGCACGAGCTTCTTCATACATCTCATCGTCGACTTCATCCTCGCCGTCGAGAGTACTTTCGAATATCCCTTTGTCGTTTCCCACGCTAGCAGGAGTTAGATTTATTTCTGCATTGATTTCATCTTTATAAGCATCAGATAGATAACTCACGACTTTCTTAACTTCAGTCTCAGATATAAAGGCACTTTGTAGACGTTCTGGTTGTGCCTCACCTGAAGAGTAGAGCATGTCTCCCGCTCCGAGCAATTTCTCGGCTCCTCCTGTGTCGAGTATTGTACGAGAGTCTATTTGTGAAGATACTTTTAGAGCTATACGAGCAGGGACGTTGGCCTTGATAAGTCCTGTGATGACGTTTACCTCTGGTCTTTGAGTAGATAGTACTAGGTGAATACCAACCGCACGAGACATTTGAGCAAGTCTCACGATACCAGACTCGAGTTCACGAGGATAAGTGGTCATGATGTCCGCCAACTCGTCGATAAATATCACGATATAAGGCATGCGCTCTAATTCTTTTTCACCTTCCGCTCGAGACTTATTCTTTCCTAATACGTTGTTGTGATAAGATTCGATATCACGCACAGACTCTTGCTCCAATATGTCGTATCTTCTATCCATCTCTTTCGCCGCCCATTTTAGAGCGAGGATGGCTTTCTTGGCTTCGGTGATGACTGGGGTCAATAGGTGAGGGATGTTTTTGTATAGAGTGAGCTCGACACGTTTTGGGTCTACCATGATGAATTTCAAGTCCTCAGGTCCGTTTCTATATAGTAGAGAAGTTATCATCGAGTGTATGGTCACAGATTTTCCAGATCCAGTAGTACCCGCGACTAGACAGTGAGGCATTTTTGCCAAGTTTCCAAAACTCGCTTTGCCCGAGATAGAACGACCGAGTGCTAGAGTTAGTGGTTTTGGTGAATGTTGGAATTTATCATCAGCGAGTAGGGTAGCGAGTCCGACTGTAGATTTAGTTTTGTTTGGGACTTCGATACCGACGAGAGACTTGCCTGGGATAGGAGCTTCGATACGGAGAGGGTGAGCAGCGAGTGCGAGTGATAGGTCATTTTGCAGTCCGAGTATACGAGAGAGTTTCACTCCTTCGGCAGGCTTCAATGCATAACGGGTCACTGTCGGCCCGATAGTTATCTCGTCCATTTCGACTTCGATACCAAAGTTCATAAGAGTTCTTTTTATGATATTTGAATTTGCTTTTATGTCTCCGGTATTGGCTTTACCTTTATCTTCTTCTAGTAGAGACAGAGGAGGAGGGACGTAGTTAGACATGGTGCTAGGTTTCAATTTCTTGATAGGCATCTCTTCTTCTTTCTCTGCGATTTTCATTTCAGGTTCGCGTGTACTTGCGACTGCTGGAACTTTTTTTATTTTCTCGACTACTTCTTCCTCGTCTTCTGTTTCTTCTTCCTCGTCTGTTTCGTCCTCTTCTTCACCTTCGAGACTCTCGTCTTTTTTACCAGTAAAGAAATTGTAAATGCTGTTAAAGAATTTTATCAAGTTTGGTTTTGTATCAAACATGATTAGTATCGAGATGATGAGCAACGCTCCGAGGAATACGATACTCGCATACACATCAAAAAGATTTACGAGTGGAGTCGCGAGAATTTTTCCTAAAAATCCTCCCGCATGATCTCCACTAAATTCTCCTGGATTGCTACTAGTCGCGATATCGATAATACCGAGACCTGAGAGCAAGAATAAAATAGAACTCGCAATACGCACACCTCCAAGATTTGGACTCTCAGATTTGATATAAGATGATCCTAACAACAAGAAAAGTATCGGCAACAATACATACCCAACTCCGAATACATAAGAAAGAATTTTATAAAAAAATTCTCCCGCTACTCCTCCCATTTCAAAAGCTGACATAAATAAAAATAATGCTATAACAAAAAAAACAACAGCCAATATTCCGTGTTTTGTTTCTGTTTTTAAACTTAAAGAATTATTTTTTTCTACCTCCGCCTTCTGTGTTTCATTTCGTTTAACCCTCTTTAATTTCTTTTTCGCCATTGATATATTTTAGCATAGATTAGGTATTAGTTTCTAGGTGCTAGTGTTTAGTTGTTTGCTTTCTAGAACCTATCAACTAGAAACTAGAAACTAATTTTAGAACCTAGCCCCTAGTAACTAGAAACTAGAACCTAATCTCGGGCTTGCAAAAGTCCGAGAGAAATATATAATGGACACATGGAAAATAATGAAAACAATACAAGAGACATCGGTTTTCATATAAAAGACACAACTTTGTCTTTCTCTTACACCAAGTCTCACAAACTCATCACAGCTCTCTTTATGGTCACGGACATAATGGACAAACAAGAAGGCATAAGGAATAAACTCAGAAATATAGGGCTAGAAATCATATCGGACATATCTACCTTCTCATCAAGGACAGACTACATATCTATCGGACTACTAAATAAAATATCTCAAACTCTAGTTCTATTAGACATCTCAAGTAATGTAAAACTCATGTCTCAGATGAATGCCGATATCTTAAAAAAAGAATTCTATCTTTTCAAAAAGTCAGTCGAAGATTCTCTCGGTAATAGGAATCCCTACAGCGACCAAGTACTATCTGACTTATTCAAAGATGAAGAAAATACTCAAAATCAAAACGCTCTCCAAAATCCAAATCGCGAGATAAAAGACAGACTAGAATCTCGCCCTAAAATGTTCGAAGTAAAGCAAGAATTCTCTCACGCAGATCAGAGGTCACACATGGAGAGATTAAAGAAATCTATCAGACAAGCTCCGACCAATATCGGACTCCAAAAGGGTAGCACCCTACTCAAAGCTTTGAAAGAAATCGAAGCAAAGACGAAGACCAAGGCAGGAGATACGAACAAAAATATTCCAAAAGTTTACGATAAAAATAAAGAGAATATCAAAGATAACACGAGCAAGCAAGAACGCCGTACAGAGATAGTATCCGTGATAAAGGACAACCCTAACGGACTCACGATAACCGAAGTTCGCTCCCTCTCAAAAGGTCAATTCACCACCATGAGTGAGAAGACTCTCCAGAGAGAACTCGTCTCCCTGGTAAAGGACAACCTATTGTATAAGACAGGGGAGAAGAGATGGTCCAGATATTTTTTCAAAAAATAATCTCTAATAACCTTTCTTTGTTTTTTGCATTTTTGCATTTTCCTAGAACCTAGAACCTAGCGACTAGAACCTAATTTGTGTTTGCTTTTATGTCAAAAATATGCCAATATAGATAGGTGGAGTAACTAGCGAAGAATTTATTTTTCTTATGCGAAATTATCGGTTATCCACACGTTGTAATATTGCTCTTATTCGAGAGTCTATATTATAATGTATACGTATATATTATTAGTGTGAAGAATTTTACGAAAGTCTTATTCTCATACTTATATATAGTATAAGATCTTGTTGCTAAATTTCGTCGAAAAGATTTAGTACACAAAGGATCAAAGCCTGTCTTTGTTTTAAGTTTAGTAAAATAAATTTATTGCAAAGATTCGGTAAAAGAAAGGTCATTGAAAACTTAATACAATAAAAATGTTTGCATCACAATTGCAAATGTCTTTAGTTATGTTTTCAAGTTTAGTTCAAATCTTTTTGTCCTCGCAAGTCACTACGCATTATTATTATTTATTAATTAAGTAGGGATGAGGACGATAGAAAATACGCTTTTAGTTTTGTCGAAACTTATTAATGGCGTAATTAAAAAAAATATGAGTAATTTATTCAAATCAAAATTCGTTTTAGGTTTGATGGTTGCTGCTGCAGTTATCCTTTCAACAGGAACAGCTTCAGCTGCTATCACTTCAACACTAAAACTAGGTTCAAACAACAGTCAAGTTAAAGAACTTCAACAAGGTCTTAACTCAAAAGGATTCGTTGTTTCAACTTCAGGTGCAGGATCAGTAGGTAGTGAAACAAACTACTTCGGTTCTAAAACCAAAACAGCCGTACAAGCTTACCAAGCTAGTAAGGGATTAACAGCAGACGGTATCTTTGGACCAGCTTCAAGAGCTTCATGGACAGGTACAACTTCAACAGGAGGTAACTATCCAGCAGGATGTACATCATCAGCAGGATTCTCTCCTATCACAGGAGTATCTTGTTCTACAGGAGTTAGTACAACTCTTCCAGCAGGTTGTTCATCAACATCAGGATTCAGTTCTACAACTGGACAACCATGTTCAGGTTCAACTTCACAAACAGGACCAGTTACAGTTGCATTGTCTTCAAACAATCCAGCTTCATCTACTCTTGTTGCAGGACAAGCTACAGCTAACTTAGCTAACTTCACTTTCAGTGGATCAGGCACAGTTACTGCTGTTACTTTACAAAGAATCGGAGTTTCAGCTGACGCTACTCCTTCAAACGTTTACCTATTTGACGGTGCTACACGTTTGACAGATGCAGCTTCAGTTTCAAACAACGGTACAGTTACATTCAACGTTCCTTCAGGAATCTTCACAGTTAACGGTACAAAAACTATTTCTGTAAAGTCTGACATTGCTGCTAATACTTCAGGTCAAACTGTAGGTATGATGCTTGCAACAGTTACAGCTGGAGGCACAACTTCAACTGTTAACCTTTCAGGTAACATTCATTCAATAGCTAATGCTACATTAGCTGGCGTTACTTCTGGAATAGAAACACCTACAAATGCAACTCTTAACCCAGGTGCAAACGTAACAGTGTGGCAATCAAGTTTAAATATCTCACAAAGAGATGTTTGGATGAAAAGAGTAGCTTTCAGAAATGTTGGATCAGCTCCAGCTAATGCTTTCGGTGGCTTTAAACTTTATGTAAATGGAGTTCAAGTTGCGACAGCTGCTGGTGTAGATGTTAACGGTTATGTTACTTTTGACATGACTTCAACTCCAGTAATGCTACAATCAGGAACACGTGTAGTACGTGTTGATGCTGATATCGTATCTGGTGCTTCAAGAACAGTTCATTTCTCTTTGAGAAGTGCAGCTGATGTTGATTTCGTAGATTCATCTTTCGGAGTTAACATTGTTCCTGGTGTTGTAGGTGGTGTAACAACTGATCCATTACCATGGGCTCCTGCTACTGAAAGTACAATTTCAGGTCAAGGTGGAGGTTCATTAATCATTGAAAAAGATGTTTCATCTTCTTCAACAAACGCAACTTTAGCTGGTAACGATGTTAAAATCGCTACTTACAAAGTTACAGCTTACGGTGAACCTATCAAGATCGAAAATATCCGTGCTTCATTCACAACTTCTGATAACGCTGTAGATTCATTAAGAAATGGACGTATCGTTATAGGTGGTGTTCAATACGGTTCTACATCAACTTTGATGGAAGACTCTTCAACACCTGCTTATACACAATACACATTGAATTACACTGTAAACCCAGGTACACCAGTACTTATGGACTTACATGCAGATATGTTTGACAATGACGGTACAAACGACCTTACAGCTGGTGATACTATAATTGGTGTTATCGCTATTGGTTCATCAAACGCTCAAAAAGTTGATTCTCTAGGATCATTCAATGCTCCTGGTACAGCTGTTAATGGTAATACATTAACTGTTGCTTCAGCAACTGTTAGTCTTACAAAGAACGCAACTTATGCTAACCAATCTGTTTCTCTTCCAGCTACTGGTTTCAAAATCGGTTCTTGGAACGTTGCAGGTTCTTCAGTAGAAGATGTTCTTTTAACAACAGTTTCATTTGATGAAGGAGGTTCTGCTGACGACTTTGATATTGCTGATGATTTAACAAACATGTATATTGTTGTTAAAGATGCAGCAGGAAACATTGTTTCACAACCTTCTCCTTTAGCTACAGTTAGTGCTACAGGAAATGCTTTCTCAATCAATCACACATTGGTTAAGAATACAAATATGTCAATTGAGCTTTATGCAAATCTTGGTTCTGCTGCAACAGTAGGTACTGACTTTGACATAGACTTAACTTTGACAGGTACAGCTAGTGTTTCAGGAACTGCGGTTGCCCCAGCTGTTACAACTGGTCAAACAATTACAGCAGGTACAGCTTCAATTACAGCTACTACAGATGCTTCAACTCCAGTTGCTGCGATTGTCCATGACAATCAAACAGTTACTGCTGCTGCATTCAAATTCGCTGCAATTACTGCTGGATACAACGTAACAGATCTTACTTTCACATTAGGTAATACTACTGTGGCACAAAGTGTAGAACTTTACGACGGTGCTACTTTGATTGCTTCAAAACCAGGTGCTAGTCCAGTTACTTTCAATGGTCTTAACTGGAATGTTCCAGCTAACCAAAACAAAGTGTTGACTGTTAAATTAGTATTAGGTTCTGTTGGAATTGGTGCAGGTGATACAGGTTCTTCACAACTTGTAACTCTATCAACTTTCACAGCTACAAATACTTCAACTGGTACTTCAGATGCTTCAGCTAACGATGCAGGTTGTGGAAACTCAACTTGTGAAGCATTAGAAAATGGTCCAGCTGGAAATGCAATGTATGCTTACGCTGCAACTCCAACTATTACAGCTGTTGCTTTGAGTGGTGATAAATTAAAAGCAGGTGAAAACGTGCTTTCAAGATTCACTATCACTTCAAACGGTGGTACTATTGAATGGTCAAGATTGTTCTTTGAAGTTTCAAAGACTGCTGACCCAGTATTAACTAACGCTGTACTATGGGATGTTACTGCTAACGCAGAAGTTGCTGGTACTGATACTCTTACAACTGTAGGTGCTACAAACACTTCAGGAACTATAGAGTTCGATGCTACAGCTGTACAACAAGTTTCAGGAACAAAGACATACGAATTACGTATGACTGCTGCTTCTGTTGACATTGATGTTGACTACGTAGTTACAAAGCTTGCTGGTGATGCTGCTTACGCAGCTTCAGATAGTGCAGCTGATGTAGAAACTGCTGACTCTGATGTAACAATCATTTGGTCTGACGTTTCAGCTTCAGGACACTCAACAACAACTAATGACTGGACAGGAGAATACGGAGTTAAAAATCTTCCAATTTCTCAAACTGTACAATCATAGTTTTGAACTAAAAGAATAATTCAATCTTAGAAATAAGAAAGAAGAAAACTTTTAAGGGATGCCGTAAAAAGCAGCAAAAAGCCCCCGCGAAAGCGAGGGCTTTTTGCGTTCCAATTTGTATTTTAAAAAAGGAAAAAAAAGAAAAGGGAAGGTCTGATCTCCCCAAAACCCAAAACCATAAATCCAAGGGATGCCCTTGGATAGTTATCCACAGGTTCATTTTTAGACCCTTTATAAATACAGATTGCATCACAAAATTCTTGTGTGATATAATTAAAGAATGTTAACAGATCAAGACATACAAAAATTAGCTTCAATATTCTTAACCAAAAAAGATCTTGAAAATCTTGCCACTAAAGAAGATCTAAAGTCTTTCGCTACCAAAGAAGACCTAAAGTCTTTCGCCACCAAGGAAGACTTGCTCGACATTAAAAATGACATAGGTGGTCTTAAAGGAGATATGGCTGGTGTTAAGAATGACATAGTTGATATAAAAAGTGATCTAGGAAGCCTTACTCAATTAGTTGAAACTGTTGCAATTAGTGTCTCTAAGCTAACTGATAAAGTTGATGGCTTAGAAACTAATCTGAATCTTTTTAAACTTGAAACTAATACTCATTTTAATAATCTTGAAACAGATTTAAAATCATTTAAAATAGAAACTAGAGAAAACTTCAAAGAGTTAAATGAAAAATTTGATGATATGTCTGATACTGTAAATAATCACGATAGAAGAATAGAAATCCTAGAAGAAAAAGTTCTAAGTTAAAATCTCGAACTAAAAGAATAATTCAATCTTAGAAATAAGAAAGAAGAAAACTTTTAGGGGATGCCGCAAAAAGCAGTAAAAAGCCCTCGCGAAAGCGAGGGCTTTTTGCGTTCTTGCCCAGTCAGTCGCGACTGACTGGGGTTCCAATCTCAATATCCACTACCCACTACTCACCAAAACCCCGTATCCAAGGGATGCCCTTGGATAGTTATCCACAGCCTAGTTTTAAAACAGATTGTATGTATTAACTTTCATAAATCCAGCTTATGTTTATCGTATTGAATGAAGGAAAAAAATATAGTATAATTTTATTTATGAAAAGATATGCTTTTGTGGATGTTCAAAATACAGCAAGTACAACTGAAAAAATGTTAGACTTTGTTGTTGACTGGATGAAAGTAGCTGACTTTTTAAAAAATAAAAAATCTTGTTCTGAGGTTCTTTTTTATACAGGTATCGATAATGGTGATATAGAAACAGCAAAAGAATTTGATCTATTAAATAAAACTCCTTGTTGTATCGTTAAAAGTAAATCAATTTTTTCTTACAAAAATAAAGATAAAATTATAGCTTTTAAATGTTCTGGGTGCTTGAAAGATAATATTCAAATTATAAATATGGGATATCGCAAGAAAGCTAATTGTGATGTGGAACTGGCGGTTGATGTTATTGATAAATCTGCTCCTGACGTTGAGTTGTTGATTTTTACAGGGGATGGAGATTTTGAATATGTTATAAGAAAGGCTCTTGAAAAAGGAGTTACAAAAGTTACAATAGTTTCTTATGCTGGTCGAGACATCAAGTCTGGGCTTACTGTTGCTGTGTATTCAACTAAACTACGAGCTTTGGTTAGTGAAAAGAAAGATAAAGTATTTTATATGTCTCTTTTGGATATTAAAGAAAATATAAAGAAAGAAATACCAGTAGTATCCATATAAATAAAAAAGCCCCCTTTGCAGGTGGCTTTTTTGAATAACACTTATATTATATATTTTTTTAAAAATAAAAGCAAATAATTGTGGATAACTTTAAAATAATTTGTAAGTTTGACTCAACTAAAAGAATAATGCAATCTTATAAATAAGAAATAATAAAGAAGAAAACTTTTAGGGGATGCCGTAAAAAGCAGCAAAAAGCCCTCGCGAAAGCGAGGGCTTTTTGCGTTCCAATTTGTATTTTAAAAAGGGGAGGTCAGACCTACCCAAGACCAAGAAACCAAAATCTGGGAAGGTCCGACCTTCCCAAAATCCAAAACTCCCAATCCAAGGGATGCCCTTGGATAGTTATCCACAGCTCCTTTTTTAGACCCTTTATAAATACAGATTGCATCACAAAATTCTTGTGTGATATAATTAAAGAATGAAGAAAGTCGTAAAAAAGAAAATGACTATCGAAGATTTAGCAGGTACTGTTAACAATCTTTCAGAAACTGTAAACAACTTAGCTATTATGACTGCTAAGGGATTTGAACGTATAGATTCTAAATTTGATGCTATAGATGCTAAATTCGATGGCATAGATTCTAAGTTTGATGCTTTAGATGAAAAAGTAAAACAAATAGACGAAAATGTTAAAGCAACTCGTAGAGATATGTTGGATCTAGGTGATAAATTTGTTACTCATCGTATGTTTGACGAACTAGCTTCTCGTGTGTACTTATTAGAAAAGAAAAAACAAAAATAAGTATTTGCCACATCCAAGGGATGCCCTTGGATAGTTATCCACAGCTCCTTTTTTAGACCCTTTATAAAATAAAACCTATCTTTTCTAACATTTTGTGATATAATATAAATATGTCAAAAATAGTATTATTTAAAATAGAAAAAGGAGAAGACGGCTATTATGTCGGCTCTGCAAATGACTATGCGATAGTAACTCAAGGTAAAACCTTTGAGGAGCTTGTAAGTAATATAAAAGAAGCTACAGATTTGTATTTCGAAGAAGTTGATCAAAAGGATAATATTTCTCATCCTGTTATGATTAATTTTGATTTAGCAGATATGATATATGCCTAATCTTAAAAGACTTTCAGGTAAAGAAATTATTAAAGAATTAGAAGCGCTTGGTTTTGTTGTTGTTAGGCAAAAAGGAAGTCATATAAGATTAAGTCGTGTTAATATAAACGAAACTCAAAATATCTCAATACCAAATCATGACGAATTAGATAGGGGAACACAGAAAGCTATAATCAGAGCTTTGAAACCATTCCTAACTCTTGAAGAGATAAACAATATTTTTTACACTGAATAATTTAATCTTAAAAAAGGGAAGGTCTGACCTTCCCAAAATCCAAGGGATGCCCTTGGATAATTATCCACAGGGTAGAACAAAAAGCTAAATCATAAATTTATGATTTAGCTTTTTGTTTGTGTTATAATTAATTTAGTTATTTGTTTCTATTATTAAATTTAAAATTGTTTTCTAAATAAATTAATATGCAAATCATAAAAAAGTTGAGTTTGTCTTTATTGGTGACGAGTTTGGTTTTTGTCTTTGTTTACTCTTTTAGTCTAAAAGCGAATGCCGCTGCCGATATCGGTACAGCTGGAGGAAATATTGTTTCCTCTAATACTATTCAGGTTTATTTTAATAATCCAGGACACAACTTGGCTTCTATCGATTTCTCTAAATTCCACATAGACGTGAATACTGGGGGAGTGAGCCCTCTGACTCCTGTCTCAGCTGTTATTACTACTCCAGGTAACCCTTGGGTAGCGACTCTAACTTTCGCAGGTACTCCTTTCTCTGATACAGCTACTGCTTACGACGCTAGTCATGGATTGTATGTAGATGCTTTGGCTGTAACTGACACCAACGGAGATACGAATGAAGTTGTGGCTCATGGAGCTTCTCTGGCTGTGAACGATGATCAGAATCCTGTTTTTGTTTCTGCTAGTGCCACAAGTAATACAAACATAGCAGTTACTTTTTCTGAAGATGTAGCGGTTCAAGAAGCTAATGGGTCTGATTTCGATTTGACCGCTAATGGTGTAGTGATAACAGCCGCAGCTGTCGATGGTACTGATGCTTCTATTGTGAATCTTACAACTCAACCTTTGCTTAATCCTGACTTTTGGTCTGGAGCAGGTTTAGATATAGCTCTTGATGCAGTTCGCGATATTTCACCTTTTGCAAATTCAAATGCTTCAACTCAAAACCAAGACGTATCTGATCGTCAGATCCCAAGCACTCCGACTTCGAGCGTTACAAATATGATTTTAGTAAACCTCACATCTCAAGCTCTGACTTTATCTTCAACTGGTTCTACTGATATTCATTATACTGTAGATGGCTCGACTCCGACTTGTACTACAGGCCTCACAGCAAATCCTTTCAATGTTACAGCTTCGACTACAGTCAAAGCCGTAGGTTGTGATCTTTTTGATAACACTTCTCCAGTAGCGACTTTTGATTATGTGGCTGTGGTGCATAGTGGAGGAAGTGGAAGTCCTGCTCCTGCTCCTCTAGTTGTGTCTGCGACTCCGACTTTGACTGTAACTCCTATTTCTACTAATGGTTCTGAAATTATCGTACCTATTAGTATCAGTATTACAGTAGCCGACAATGTTATACCAGGTTGCGATAATAGAACAACTGGCTTTAGTACTACTACGGGTAAGTCTTGCGTAGTGAATACTGGCACTCTATCTGCAACTCCGATAATTAAATACAATTTTGGAAACACTATCTTGAAAAATGGCAGCAAGGGTGAAGCTGTAAAAGAATTGCAAAGATTCTTGAATCAAGTTTTAAACCTAGGTCTAGTAGTTGACGGTAAATTAGGACCAAAGACGATAGCAGTTATCAAGCAATGGCAAAAGGATAATGGATTGACTGCTGACGGACTAATAGGTCCAAAAACCAAAGAAAAGATGCTAAGTTCAGTAAACTAAACTAAAAACTAAGCCAAAAACCAACCCAAGCCCACCTGTGGATAACTATCCAAGGGCATCCCTTGGATAAATGGTAAATATTGATTCTTTGTTGTTTTTCTATATAATTAATACTATGAATAAAAAATACATCAATTATATAATAATAGGAGCAATGATAGCCATATTGGTTATTGCTGGACTCATGGATTACAAGAAAGGTATTGATGAAGATATAGAAAATATTGATTTAGATAATACTAGTACGGTAATAGATGAGAACACTACTACAGAAACAGAAAAAGTAGAAGAAAATACTAATACGAGTGCGACAGACCCAACAGTAAAACCAGTAGTAAATACCAATAAAACAAAATTCAATACAGCTTTAGCTAATGGTTCGACTGCTTTTAATGATAAAGATTACACTAAAGCAATAAGTTATTTTGATGAAGCTCTGACTTATAGCAAATCCGATGTAGTTTATGTGAGACTTTTCTCTGCATATAGCGCCAAAGGGGATTGGAATAAAGCACTCGAGATGATAGACCAAGCGATAGAGCTCAACCCGACTTACACAGATTATTGGATTTACAAGTTGGTAGCTATGGACGAAAAGACTACTGCGAGCTTTACTGTTTTAAAGGCAGTGTACGATCAAGGTATGAATAAAGTTGATCCAAAAACAAAGATAAACCTGATGACCAACTTTGCTCGCATAGCTGAAAATAATGGACAGAAAAACGAAGCGATAGCAGTCTGGAATAAAGCGATAGAAGTATATCCTCAAAATAAAACAGTTTACCAAACAGAAATCGATAGATTAAATAAGTTGTAAAATCATAAAATCCAAGGTCAATCCTTGGATTTTATTTGTTAGTGGTGATATTTAGATAATATGGAAAGAAAGATAAATTTTTCAATTAACGAATACTATCATGTTTACAATAGGGGAAACAATAAATCCTTGATATTTTTGGATGATTTTGACTACAAGAGGTTTATAAAGCTTTTATTTGTATGCAATGGCTCGAAACCAGTTGTCTTTAAAACTATCCAAGGGGTGCCCTTGGACAAGATAGAACGAGGCGAAACTCTTGTCGATATTGGCAGTTATTGTTTGATGCCAAATCATTTTCATTTATTGCTAAAAGAAAAACAAGAAAACGGTATTAGTATTTTTATGGAGAAATTATCGACTGCGTATTCTATGTATTTCAACAAGAAGTACGACAGGACGGGTAAATTGTTTGAAGGTAGGTTCCGAGCCGAGCATTTAGATTCTGATGAATATTTAAAATATATTTTTATGTATATTCACCTCAATCCTGTAAAGATTTTTGACCCAACTTGGAAGGAGCAAGGTATAAATGATTTATCTAAAACTAAAGATTATTTGTACAGTTACAGCAACTCGAGCTATTTAGATTTTTTAGAAGTACCTAGAAGGGAAGTGTTGATTCTAAACATAAAAGCTTTTCCAGAATATTTTACTTCAAAGCAAGATTTTCTAAAAGAAATAGACGAATGGTTAAATCATCCAAGGGATGCCCTTGGATAGTTATCCACAGATTTTGTCTTTTGTTTTGATTTTATAAAAATTATAATTTTAGTATGTCGCTGGTAGGAAAAACCAGGGTTTCTATTTTTAAAAACTTTTTTGTTTTTGTTCTTATGGCTGTTCTGTTGAACAGTTTTTTTATTTCTGTAGTTATTGCAGAAAATATGGGGGTCTATTATGTGACTTCTGGTGTGGATCAAAGTTCTGGTGTTGCCGAGATTTTTTCAGAAGGTGATATTGAAAAATTAAGTTTTTCTGATTCTGAGCCGGGTAATGGAGTAGATAGAATGCGTAGCGATAAATGGCCAGATGAAAATACGTATGTTGCCGACAGGTACATCGAATTTATTTTTTCGCCAAATGTTCCAGCAAATGCGGTGATAAATGAAGTAAAAATAAATCATGAATTTCAGCGTTCGAGTGCTTTGGCAGGATCGAAGATAGAAGTTTGGGATGGAGTTGGTTTTGTCGAGATATCTGGATCTACTGTGGGTATTTCTAGCGTTGATCATGTTGATGTCTTGGATGCTAGTTCTGTCTTGAATACTGCGAGTCTTATAAATAATACTAAAGTTAGATTTTCAGCATATCGCGCGACTCCGACGGCAAGCGGTACAACTACGGGGCATGATTTTATTTCTCTTTCGGTGAATTATATTTTATCAGATAGTGAAGATGATTCTCCTGATAGTGGTACTGGGACAGTAATCTTAGACGATATTACTACAGATACAACTTGGACAAAAGAGGGTAGTCCGTATGTAGTCAACGAAGATATCACTCTTGCCTCGGGAGCGACTTTGGTTATCGAGCCTGGAGTAGTGGTAGAATTTAATTCTAGTATTTTCTTTGTGGAAGGAGTTTTGAAAGTTTTGGGTGCAGAGGAGGACCCTGTATATTTTGATGGTTATGTGGATCTTGTGATTAGGGACAATTCGGGAAATTCAGTTTTGAACTATATTATAAATAGGTCAAATTTGTTTGTATTTTATGAGGGTGGTCGGGCGCAGTCGACTGGACTAGATACCAATAATGATATTTTATTTTTTGAAACTAATTCAGAATTTGCAGATTTAAAAGCGACGAGTTTGTATTTGTACGACTCTAGTATGGTTGAGATAAATGACTCTCTTTTCTCGGGCGAGGCAAAAATAGAAGTCCAGGATTACAGCAATTTAATATTAAAAAATTCTAAAGTTGAGAGTCTTAATCAAGATTCTATTGTAAATATTTATAATAATGCTTCAGCATCATTCACTAATGTAGATATCCTGAGTCTTGATCAATCTAATTCTGGCATATCTGTATTTGGTAATAGTAATTTGAATTTCAAAGACGGGAGCCTAAGTGGTAGTCGTGGTGGATTTTTAGTTTATAATGATTCTCATCTTAATATGTTGAATTCTGAGATATCTTGTGATAATACTGGGATTTCTGTTTACAATAATTCTGCGGTGGATTTTAATACTGGGTCTGTGAATTGTGGTGTTTATGGTATGTCTTTATTCAACAACGTACAGGCTAATTTTAAAAAAGTAAAAGTCTTTGGGGCTATGGATTCTGGGTTTATTGTTTTTAATAATTTTGGAGATAGTTTTGTAAAAATAACTGATAGCGAGATCACTGATAACTTATATGGTTTTGTTGTTTACGACTCAGTATTCTCAGCAAATAAAAGTAATATACATAACAATATTCTATCGGGAGCTTTTACATTTAGAGACGTAGATTTAGATTTTAACAATAATTATTGGGGTGACGCTACTGGGCCGTATCATGTGGATTTAAATCCTAATGGGCTTGGCGACTCTGTGAGTGAACATATCCTTTTTGAACCTTGGCTACCTAGCTGGCCACCAGTAGAAGAGTGTGTAAAAAATTGTAATTCTAATGTTATGTTTTTCCCGGGAGTGCAAGGTTCTAGAATGTATGGTGAAGTTTTTGATTGTAGTTCGGTTACGCCTAGGGATCCTATGTTCTGTGGAGAGCAACAACTTTGGGTTTCACCACATAAAGTTTTGCAAGAGTTTATGTTCTTAGATGAATTTGGGAAAAGTAAAAATAATGTTTATACAAAAAATGATACTGAGAGTGTAGAAGGGGACGGCGGAGAGCTCGGAGTTATTGACGAAGCTTTGACTGTGAATATTTATAAATCATTTATTGCGGATTTAAGAAATTTGAAAAATACTGAATTGAGTTTGATTGAAGACTATGCTCTGATTCCTTATGATTGGAGACTTTCTTTAGAAGATATTATTATAAACGGGAAAGTTATCGGAGAGAATTTGTCATATTTAAATAGTGGCGATTTTTCTGAATCATTTATTGTGAGTGAGTTGCGTGAATTACAGAGAACTTCTAGGACAGGCAAAGTCACTCTTATAGCCCACAGTACCGGAGGACTCGTTATCAAAGCCTTGGTTCAGAAATTAAAAGATACAAATGATCCACTCTACAACCAAATAGAAAAAATAATTTTTATAGCTGTGCCTCAAGTCGGCACACCAGAGGCGACTATCGCTATGCTCCATGGCGTACCTTTAGGGCCTTTTGGTATACTGATGCCTTCTGAGCGGTCTCGGGAATTCGGAGAGAATATGCCGACGATATACAACCTAGCTCCATCTAGTGGATATTTTAATACTGTAGATACAGATCAAAATCCAATTCTATCATTCCAAGATCATCCTTTATTAGAAAATTTAATATCTAAATACGGTAGCTCTATCAACACAAAAGAAGAATTAAAAGATTTTGTTTTGGGTGGTGACGGGCGTGCTAAACCTAGCGTCAGTGATACCGACAAGCCAAACATAGTAAATGAGTATTTATATTCTCAAGCAGAACTAACTCATGGAGTCATAGACAATTGGCAACCGAGTCCAAACACTAAAATCATAGAAGTTGCAGGTTGGGGCGAAGAAACAAAAGTAGGATTAAAATATGTAATCAAACGCAAACTCCTCGGACTAGGTAGAGAATACGTTTCGCATAAACCGATAGTATCGGTCGATGGAGATTCGACAGTAGCTTTTCCAAGTGCTTTGTGGATGGAAAATCGTGAGAATGTGGAGGAGTGGGTTATTAATTTGCCTCTTTTTAACAGTTTACCTGGACCCAGAAGAGACCATAAAAATATTTTAGAAATTCAGAATTTAATACAATTTATTCAGGCGCAAATTACTGATAAAGTTTTCACTGACAACGAAGGGATTGTTTTAAAAAATGATAATTTGAATTTTGTTGCAAGTAATGCTCGTCTTCATTTCACCTTACACTCACCTTTAACCTTGGGTATCTTTGATAAAGAGGGTAGATATACAGGACTCGATCCCGTCACAAAAGAGATAAAGCAAGAAATACCTAATGTGAATTATGATATGATTGGCACAGTTCAATTCATCTCAGCGCCTGCAGGTATTCCGTACACTTTGCAATTAGACGGCTATGAAGAAGGTAGTTTTACTTTAGACGTCGAGAGGCAAGAGGGCAACAATATAATACAAGAGAATTATTTTGAAATGATACCTAGCTCGGATAAGACTTTGGCGTATCTTTATATTGGAGAAGATTTTGAAGTTAGTAAAGCCGAACTCAAGGTGGATTCAGACGGTGATGGGACGATAGATACAATTTATCCCAAGGTGGCGACGCCGGAGCCTATTACTCCTCCGTCTTCTCATGGAGTAGTGATATTGATAAATAAAGATAATGAAGCTAAAAAAGAGCTAGTATCAAAAACAGAAAATATTACTCCAAGTATCGGTATAGTTCTAGGAGTCGAGTCAGAAATACCTAGTCAGAGTGAAGATATAAAAATACAAAAAGAAGAAAAAGTATTGATCGAAAATAAGAGTGAAGGTGCTGTGCAGATAGAAGCAGAAGAGATTGCAGATGATAGCCCGAAGGAATCAGTAGATGTCTTAAAAGAAAAAAATACAAATAAAAATACTTCTTTTTATGTTATTATATTTATAGTATTATTGAGCAGTTTCTTAATTAAAAGATTTATTAAAATTTAAATTTATGGATAAAATTTTGAATTGGTTTAGCGCGAAGAAATTATTTTTGCTTAGCTCTTTTTTGACTGTTTTGTTTTTTATATTTTTAAATAAAACAATCCTGTTGGATATTTGTAGTATTCAAAAAAGTTCTTGTTTGCAATCAATGAATTATGTGCTAATGTTTTTGCTTATATTTGTTACAATTTTAATTCCTAATTTTATTTTGATTTTTTTAAATAATAAGATTTTTAAATACTGGATAAAAACTTTGTTTTTTTATTTAATAATTTATTTTTTAATTATATGGATTACTCCATGGAACGGAGGGGACGTTTACTTTAGAATCGAAAAAGATATATTTGCTTTATATTTCTCTGTGCTATATTTTGTTTTTTCTGTAATTCTGATACTCTACCATTCCCTTAAAAAATAAAGACAAAAGCTCTGGACAAACTATCTAATTTATTTTGTAAATGTTATAATTAATATTATCAAGTTTTTTAGAAAAATAAATTATATGGAAGAAAAAAATAAGAATATTTGGATGATAGGTGGAATTGTGTTGGTAGTTATCGCAGTTATTGTTTTTATGTCGACACAAAAAAATGATGCTGATGATGTATTGGAAAATGAAAACAATATAGTACAAGAAGAAGTTGTAGTAGAAGAAAACGTAGCAGGGGAATTAGATACAACTCCTGACAAAGACGTAGCTACTTCACCTGCAGTTAGTTTGAGTTATGAGCAAGCTTTAATAAAATACAAAGATGCTCGTCTTCAATTAGATAAAACTTGCCAAGCAAGTCCTGATAAGATGACTTTCAAAAATGGCACAAGTATAATGCTAGACAACCGTGCTCCTGTATCACGTACAGTTAAAGTCGGTTCTACTTATACGATCAAAGCTTATGGTTTCAAAATTATCAAACTTTCTGCTAGCAAGTTACCTGTAACTTATTTAGTGGATTGTGATAAATCTCAAAACGTATCTACTATCTTATTACAAAGCTAATTGGATAAAATTTTACTCAAAAACCTCTCTTGTTAAACAGGAGAGGTTTTTGTATTTATTGTAGAATTCTTGGTATAATCACTTTATGATTAATAAACATTTTATGAAAACTTTGGTTTTATTTACGGGTATGATAGTGCTCGGACTGGGAGTCATTTTCCTTGTGAGTTATTTGGATGAACAACAGACAGCAAGTACAGAATTGAGTGATAATAATCCTTCATTTGCAAATTAAAGAAAATATGTTATATTATATCTGTTACCGCAAAGACGATAGGCGTCCATAAGTCCTATTGAGTGGGTCGATATTCTTTATGTATTTTAGATATATAAAGGAGAAAATCTTGCGGCTTAATAAAGCCGTTTTTTAATTTCCAATATTAATTGGTAAAAAAATATGTTAAAAAAATCAACAAAAGAAGAAATGATAAAAGGTTTAGAGACTGCAGTTATTAATAGTAAATCTGTAGTTTTCGTAAACTTCCATGGATTGAAAGTAGGAGACGAAACTCTCTTGCGTCAAGACTTGAGAAAGAGTGGAGTGAGCTACAAAATAAGTCGCAAGACTTTATTGAAGCGTGCATTGGACGGCAAGGCTACTGGTGAATTACCAGAATTAAATGGTGAAGTCGCTATGGCTTATGCAGATGATGAATTAGCTCCAGCTCGTGAAATATACAATTTCCAAAAAACTTACAAAGTTCCTCTAAATATTTTAGGTGGTATCTTTGGTGGTAAATTTGTGGACGGAGTATATATGAAAGAAATCGCTACTATTCCTAGTCGCGAAGTGTTGCTTTCAAAGGTTGCATTCTTATTGCAATCTCCGATGCAACGTTTGGCTATTGCAGTTAATGAAGTAGCTAAAACAAAATAAATTATTAGTTTTAATTAATGTTTTTTATAAATAAAATCTTTCTGCGTTAAGTTAAAAAGTTAATGCTCTAGAAAAATTTATTTATAAAAAAATATAACGTGAAATAAAATCAAATTTTACTTCGTTAAGTCATAAAGGTAAGGCTCTAGTAAAATTTATTTTATTTCACACAGAAAAAACATATGTCAAAATTTGATGCATTTTTAAAAGACCTTGATGGAGCAACAGTTCTTGAATTGAACGAACTCGTTAAGGCAATAGAAGAAAAATTTGGAGTTTCAGCAGCTGCTGTAGCAAGTGCTGGTCCAGCTGCAGGCGCTGCAGACGCAGGTGAAGAAAAAGATTCTTTCACTGTAGTATTAGCAGGTGCAGGTGAACAAAAAATCGCTGTTATGAAAGTTGTTAAAGAAGCTTTAGGACTTGGTCTTAAAGAAGCTAAGGACTTAGTAGACGGTGCTCCAGCAAACCTAAAAGAAGGTATGAAGAAAGCTGAAGCAGAAGCTCTTAAGAAACAACTTGAAGACGCAGGTGCTAAAGTTGAATTAAAATAATCTATAAAAAGCTTATTTGGAAAAGCCCGGCAAGACTAGTCTTGCCGGGCTTTTTGTTTGTCTTTTGCTTCAAAAAAGAGTATAATCCCGTCATGGAAATTCTTGGTAAATTATTGGGTAGCCCAGCTCGTATAAAAATAATGAGACTCTTCTTGTTGAATAAAGGCAAGATATTTGATATCAAAGAAATCGAAAAAAGAAGTCTAGTTAAGGCACCAGCAATTCGTAAAGAATTAAAATTATTATCTAGTGTAGATTTTATTAAAAAGCGTCAATCCGGATATTATTTCAATTCTACTTTTAAATATGAAAAAGAATTTGAATCTCTATTGGTGAGTTCTGATAGTTTGAATACTGATACTATACCTTTATTATTTAAAAAAGTTGGCAAGATAAAATTACTTTTAGTCTCTGGTGTTTTTATTAAAAATAAAGATTCTAGGATAGACTTATTAATAGTAGGGGACAAGATGCGCAGATCTAAAATAGAAGAAGGTGTAAAGAAGCTCGAAGCTGAGATAGGTATAGAGATCACTTATGCTATCTTTGAATACAAAGAATTTATATACAGATTGAGTATGTATGACAAGCTAGTCCGAGATATATTGGATTTTCCTCATAAAATCATAATCCAAGCAAAAGACTTATCCACACAAACACTAAAAAAGATATAAATAACTGATATAATATCTTTATGCAAAAAATCATAAAGCTTGTATTGGTTTTAACTTTTATAATTAGCCCTATTTTTTCTTTTGCTCAAAATGCTGAAATAGAGCAAATTCAAAACACAGAGAATTCTGCTGTTTGTGTTTCTATTAATAAGAGTTTGAGATATCGTGCTTCTGACAGAGCGTCTAATACAAGAGATGTTTTGTTGTTGCAGAATTTCTTAAAAGAAAAAGGTTATCTAAAAGCAGAACCAAATGGATACTTTGGAGAGCAGACTTTAGGAGCTGTTAGGACTTTTCAAAGAGACAACAATCTAGTCTCTGCTGGCTTCGTGGGTCCACTTACTCGCGAGACTATCAATAAATTAACTTGTACAGAAGAAGTCCAAAAAGAAGAAAGTGTTGTTTCTGAGACTCAGTCCAACGAAGTCAAAGATGTAGAAAAAACAGAAATTAAAGAAGAAGATAAAAAAATAGAAAATTCAGAAAATGCAACAGAATCGAAGAAAGATGAAGCTAAAGAAGAAGTTCAAAAAGAAGTAGTAAGTGAAGTGAAAACCGAGGTCAAAGAAGAGGCAAAAACCACAGAGGTAAAAACAGAAGACAAAAAATCAGATGATGCTATCGTGGAAGAAAAGAAAGGAGAAGACAAACCAGGTAGTGATGATTTATTACCTAGAGTTATGTTTTGGTGGGGGAAAGTAAATCAACATATTAATACAACCAATGGTAAATGGGAAACAGATCCCGACGGTATCTCTGGTGCGAATTTAGATTATCTAACTTATTGTAAAAAATGGTATCCAAAAACTATTGGCATCAAAGAATACAAATTAGAGACTATTAGTACTTGGCATGAGAGATACAATTTTAATAATCACACTTCTACAAAGTTGTCTTATTTATGTATTCAAGCTGGTATAGATGAAGATGAAAATAATTCTTACTTCTTTAAAATTACTTCACCTAATGGTGGAGAAGTTTATAATCTAGATGAAAGTATTTTAGTAACTTGGAAAAATAATAAAGCTTCAGCTGATAAAAAAATAAATATATCTTTAATATATAAAAATAATCAAAAAGAATATATTGTTATTTTGGTGAAGGGTACCCCGAATGATGGAGAAGAGAAAATTTCTCTAGCTGTGGGCTCCTTCCCAGACATAGTATTTGGTAAAAATTTTAAAATCCATCTAGGCCCAGAGTCTTATGATAAAAAAGCTGAAGATTTTTCAAAAGATTTTTTCACTATCAATAAAAAAGGAGAAAATCCTGAGACTCCGGTCATAGACCCAGGCACAAATCCTGTTACACCAGTAAATCCAGTCACCCCTACTACACCAGTAGAGACTCCAACTACACCTACCACTCCAACAGAACCGACAACTCCGACTACTCCCGACCCAGTCACTCCAGATCCTGTCACACCTGACCCTGTGGTCCCAGCAGAACCTACAACTCCATCAGTCGATACAACTCCACGCATTTCATTTTGGTATGGTAAAGTAAATCAACATACAGATTCATCTGGCACTTGGCAAACAGATCCAGACGGTAGTAGTGGTGCCAATATCGACCCATTAACTTATTGTCAAAAATGGTATCCGAGTGCTACGAGTACTAGAGACTACAAGACCGAAACTATTAGCTCTTGGAAGGCAGCAGGTAATACTGGTTCTTACCCGAGAACTTCAATGAGTACAGAATGTGTAGGAGGGCAAGTCTTGGGAGCTAGTATTTCTAAGAATTCAAATATTTGTACAATCAGTAGGACTTTACTAAAAGGCAAGAACTCAAATGAAGTAAAATGTTTGCAACAAAAACTTAATCAAAAAGGTTACAACGTATCTGGCACAGAAGGGGGCAGAGAGGTGAATCAATTTGGCTACAATACTCTAGTAGCATTAAAGAAATTCCAAGCGGACAACGGACTAAAAGCTGACGGTATACTAGGACCTCAATCACGTGTTATTTTGAATAAATAATACTCAAAGTTATCCACATAAGTCTTAAAAAAAGGGTTAAAAGTTGTTATAATACTAATAAGCTTTCTAAGGTCGAACTTTTAAAGTTTTATTATTTCAGCCATAGGCTGATCCGCCCTTGGCGGAAATTATTATTAGTTTAAAAATTATTTTTTATGAATAACATTTGGTATACATGGGGTGAGGTTTTTAATTCTTCACTACAAGAATTATGGTGGGGATTTATTCAATTTGCTCCAAAGCTTATCCTTGCAATTATTCTTTTTATTTTAGGTTGGGTTATTAGTTCGATTATTGCAAAAGCTTTCGAACAAGTTTTCAAAGCATTAAATGTAGACAAGCTTTTCAATAAAGCAGGTGCGTCTGAAGTTTTAAATAAAGCTGGTTTGTCTTTGGACACAGGATATTTTATCGGACAAATCATGAGATGGTTTGTGTTGATTATTTTTATCTTACCTTCTTTGGCTTTGGTTGGTTTAGAATCAATCGGAGATTTCTTAAGATATGATGTATTAACTTTCTTACCTAGAGTTATCGTAGCAGCTTTTGTTTTGATCATCGCTACTATTGTTTCTGATGCTATATCAAGAGCTGTTTTAGCTGGTGCAAAAACTTTAAGTTTGTCTTCATCTCATATGCTTGCGACTGTAGCAAAATATGCAGTCTGGACTTTTGCTTTTATCGTAGCACTAGAACAATTGGGAGTAAACTCAGCATATATGCAAATTCTTTTCACAGGAATCATCGCAATGTTGGCTATTGCAGGAGCTATAGCTTTCGGTCTTGGAGGTAAAGATCATGCTTCAAAATTGATTTCAAAAATCAGTGAAGAAGTAAATCAAAAGTAAGTTATTTATAGGTTATTTAGATAAAAGGATGTCACTAGTTGACATCCTTTTTCGTTTGGTATATACTCCTTTTATCAGTATGAAAATTATAAAAAACAGTTTAAAAAGGTGGCGGTAGTTATAGACACTTTATTTTGTCTGTAAACCGCACAAAGCGGTTTTTTATTTGGCTTAGAGGCCTTCCGAACGATTGAAATTTGAAAACTTAATTCCTGTTATAGTCGTCTGATATACTACAAAGTATATTAGGGTCTTTCTATAAACAGGAGCAAACTTTCTGAGACTTGAGCGGTCAAGTTGTTTATATTTATTTAATTTTTAATTTTATAAAATATATAAAAAGAAAGTGTTTGATATTTTATTTATGATTGTAGTAAATAAAATTTGTGGTTTATAAATTTCTTAACAGGAAATTTAAGGGCACACGGTGGATGCCTAGACTAAAAGTAGCGATGAAGGACGTAGCGTTGTTGCGATAAGCTTCGGGGAGGTGCAAAGCAACCTTTGATCCGGAGATTTCCGAATGGGGAAACCCTATCTCGTAAACCGAGATAATTCTAACATTTCGTTAGAGAGCGTACCCTGGGAAGTGAAACATCTCAGTACCAGGAGGAGAAGAAACAAATATGTATTCCCTAAGTAGCGGCGAGCGAAAAGGGAAGAGCCCAAACCGATGTAGCAATACATCGGGGTTGTAAGATAACAATGTAGATTTCTAGAAGAGTCAAAAAATAAGTTATTAATTGAAATTGCTGGAAAGCAATACCGTAGAGGGTGATAGTCCCGTAAGTGAAAATAATTTATCTCTTTTATTGTTATTCTTGAGTACCCCAGGACATCAATAGCCGGGGGGAATCCAGCAGGACTAACTGCTAAGGCTAAATATACTTTTAGATCGATAGTGAACAAGTACCGTGAGGGAAAGGTGAAAAGCAGTCCGATTAGGACGATGAAATAGACCTGAAACCGTGTGTCTACAAGGAGTCGACGCTCGCATTTATGTGAGCTACGGCGTGCCTATTGAAGAATGAGCCAACGAGTTTATGCATGCTGCTCGGCTAAGTTGATGAAACAACGAAGCCATAGGGAAACCAAGTGTTAATAGCGCGTAATTGGTAGTATGAATAAGACCCGAAGCCAGGTGAGCTTGCCATGAGCAGGGTGAAGTTTGTCGAAAGACAAATGGAGGCCCGAACCGGTAGATCGTACAACGTCTTCGGATGACTTGTGGTAAGGAGTGAAAAGCTAATCGAACCTGGTAATAGCTGGTTCTCTCCGAAATAGCTTTAGGGCTAGCGTCATATGTTTCTTTTGGGGGTAGAGCACTGGAAGGTTCCGACAGGGAGCAATCTCGCGTAACCTATCAAACTCCGAATACCAAAAGCCATAGTATGGCAGTTACACCGTGGGGGCGAAGCTCCACTGGTGAAAAGGGAAACAGCCCAGATCTCAAAATAAGGTCCCTAAATATATACTAAGTGTAAGACAAGAAGGTGAGATTTCTCAGACAATGAGGAGGTTGGCTTAGAAGCAGCCATCCTTTAAAGATAGCGTAACAGCTCACTCATCTAGAGATTTTGCGTCGAAAATAATTGGGGCTAAGTATATTACCGAATTTGAGGATTCGTAATTCTTTCGAGAATTATGAGTGGTAGGAGAGTGTTCCAATCTGCAGTGAAGGAGGACCCGTGAGGGCTTCTGGAGCGTTTGGAAGTAAGAATGTTGGCACAAGTAACCGCAATGGGGTTGAGAACACCCCACGTCGAAAGATCAAGGTTTCCTTGGTAATGATAATCATCCAAGGGTTAGTCGGTCCTAAGGGGATGGCGAAAGCCGTACTCGATGGACACAGGGTTAATATTCCCTGACTTCTGTATTTTGTGATGGGATGACGGAGTGTTGTATATGTTGCTCATTATTGGATTTGAGTTTATGCCTCGATTGTTTTACATAGGAAAATCCGTGTAATACCTTAAATGGTAAATGAAAGAGGAGTAAAAAGTTTATCCGTTCGCGGGTAGATGATAATGTAAAGCACGCTTCCAAGAAAAGTCTCTAAACTTAGAAATATAGAATCCGTACCGCAAACCGACACAGGTGATCAGGTCGAGTAGACCAAGACGAACGAGTGAGAGGTCCCCAAGGAACTCGGCAAAAAAGCAGCCGTAACTTCGGGATAAGGCTTGCCCTCCACTACTTTGGATATTTCCAAAATAGATGGAAGAGTAAGAATGTATTTAAGAAATACAAACGAGATAAGACAAAACACTCTTCACTACAAAAGAAGGTGCTAAATATTTTTAATATGAAGTATCTAAAGTAGTGGAGGGCCGCAGCGAAAGTATTCCTGCCAACTGTTTACCAAAAACACAGCTCCCTGCGAACTCGCAAGAGGATGTATAGGGGGTGACACCTGACCAATGCCAGAAGGTTAAATATCGGCGTTCTTAGTAGCAATATTATTGGTGACTGATATAAGCCCTGGTGAATGTCGGCCGTAACTATAACGGTCCTAAGGTAGCGAAATACCTTGTCGGGTAAGTTCCGACGCGCACGAATGGTGTAATGAGTGGGAAACTGTCTCGGGGACCAGCTCGGTGAAAATACAAT
>JBAYUN010000003.1:0-115317 GCA_041675085.1 Minisyncoccota bacterium | reverse complement strand
TATATGGAAATCAATGAAAAATTCTTAAAACCTTATAGCCCAAAAGATACCGAGGATAATATCTATAAAATTTGGGAAGATTCAGGGTTATTTAATCCTGATGTATCTATCCAAAAAGGTTATACCGATCATAATGCCGAGACTTTCTCGATAATACTCCCTCCGCCAAACGTAACTGGTAGCCTTCACACAGGGCACGCTTTAATGCTCGTTATCGAAGACATAATGGTTCGTTATAAAAGAATGAATGGATACAAAACTCTTTGGCTCCCAGGAACGGATCACGCCGCTATAGCTACTCAATCCAAAGTTGAAAAAATAGTCGAAAAAGAAGGTACTCGCAAATCTGACCTTGGTCGTGAGGCTTTTCTAAAACGCGTAGAAGAATATGCACTTAACTCTCATGATGAGATAGTCAGACAAACTAAAAAAATGGGAGCCAGCCTCGACTGGTCTCGTGAAGCTTTTACTCTAGATGATAAAAGAACTTTTGCTGTACGAACTGCTTTTAAAAAAATGTACGACGACGGATTAATATATCGTGGATACCGTATTGTGAACTGGGATCCAAAAGGTCAAACTACTATATCAGATGATGAGATAGTTTATGAAGAAAGAAAATCTAAATTTTATACTTTTAAATACGGTCC
This sequence comes from Minisyncoccota bacterium, assembly GCA_041675085.1. Lineage (GTDB taxonomy): Bacteria > Patescibacteriota > Minisyncoccia > Phycocordibacterales > UBA9973 > UBA9973. The sequence continues at coordinate 114,667 of JBAYUN010000003.1, read as the reverse complement.
TTTTGAAATTGGCACAGCTAGACCTGAAACAAAATTTGGAGATAAATATGTCGTAATGCACCCTCTGGATACCAGATACAAAGATTTTGAGCATATGCAAAAAATAACAGTTGAATGGATCAACGGCCCTATTGAAGCAACTATCATCAAAGATGAAATGATAGATATGGAATTTGGAACAGGAGTCATGACAATAACCCCTTGGCACTCTCATGAGGATTTTAATTTGGCTCAAAAATATAATTTAGAAAAAGAACAAATCATAGATAAATACGGCAAACTTTTACCTATTGCACAAGAATTTGCTGGAATAAAAATAGACATAGCAAGACAAAATATTGTTGATAAATTAAAAGAAAAAGGATTATTAGTTTCTGTAGATGAAAATTATGTAAATCGTATCGCCACAGCAGAAAGAACAGGAGGTACTATCGAGCCTCAAATAATGGAGCAATGGTTCATAGACGTAAATAAGAAAATCCCTGAAAGAGAAAACCTGCCTACCGGACAGGCAGGCAAAAGTCTCAAAGAATTAATGCTAGAACCTTTGAAAAATGAAGAAATCGAAATCTTACCTGAAAGATTTGAGAAGGTTTATTTTAATTGGATAGAAAATCTTCGTGATTGGTGTATCTCTCGCCAAATTTGGTACGGTCACAGGATCCCTGTTTGGTACAACAAAAATACTAAAGAAATTTATTGTGATATCAATCCGCCCAAAGATATAGAAAATTGGGAGCAGGATCCTGATACACTGGACACTTGGTTCTCATCTGGGCTTTGGACTTTCTCGACTCTGGGCTGGCCTAACAATACAGAAGACTTAAAAACTTATCATCCGACCAATGTTATAGAGACAGGTCACGATATTTTATTCTTCTGGATTGCGAGAATGATACTAATGTCTAAATACTTATTGGGAGTTAATCCTTTCAAGACTATATATCTACACGGTATGGTTCGTACTGCTGACGGCAAGAAGATGAGTAAGTCTCTAGGAGAAAAAGCTATCGACCCTCTCACAATAATAGAGAAATACGGTAATGATGCACTACGTATGGCTATGATTGTCGGTAATACTCCAGGGAATGACCTTAAACTAAACGAGAACGATATTCGTGGATATGGTAAATTCGCAAACAAAATCTGGAACGCTACTCGTTTTGTATTAGAACAAACCAATGATTTAGATTTAAAAAACTTACCTGCATTTGACGCAGAAGACCAAAAAAGTCACGAAGAATTACAATCTTTAATTTTAGAAATAACTAAAGAAATGAATGAATACCGTTTCTCTATTGTTGCGGAAAAATTGTATCACTATTTCTGGCATACTTTCGCAGATGTGTTAATAGAACGCTCCAAAGTCAAAATACTTGAAAACAAGAATTCTGACTCAGCTAAAGCTCTACTCTATACTCATCTAGACACCCTCCTTAAAGCTCTACACCCCTTTATACCTTTCGTTACAGAGGAAATATGGTCAATGCTACCAAACAAAGACCGACTGCTATTAGTTGAAGAATGGCCCACCTACGCTAAAGCTTCGGCGGGCAAGCCTTCTAATGATGTCTTGAATAAATATGATGCTTAATGATCCTAAAACTTTATTATTCGCACTCTTAGGTGGAATAGTCCCTTCCCTTTTATGGCTTTGGTTTTGGCTAAAAGAAGAAAGGACTGAGAAAGAACCTAAGAAAATAATTACCGCCGTTTTTATTTTAGGAATGATTTCTGTTATTTTTGTTATACCTTTACAAAAATTTATTCAAGCAAATGTATTAGATGCAAATACCGAACTCGCTTTATGGGCAGGAGTGGAAGAAATTATTAAATATTTAGTTGTAGTAATAATTCTATGGAATACCAGATTTATAGATAGACCTATAGACTGGCCGATATACCTCATCACTTCAGCTCTTGGATTCGCAGCACTAGAAAATACTATGTTTTTATTAAAACCTTTTTCCGTAGGTGAAACTACAGTGGGACTTTTAACTGGAAGTTTGAGATTTTTAGGTTCGACTCTATTGCACAGTATTGCGAGCGCTATTATTGGTATTCTACTCGGACTTTCTTTTCATCTAAATTCATTTTTCCGAAAAATTTATTTAATAATAGGAATTATTTTAGCGACAGCCTTGCATACTGTCTTTAATTTTTTTATAATTAACAACAAAGGAAGTGATTTCATTTCTGTTTTTGCTTTCTTGTGGGTTGTGACAATTATTATCATGCTACTTTTCGAAAAACTGAGAAGAATGAGTGGCGAAAATTAACTCTCTCGTAAAACGAGACTAAAAAATATATGGCACCAAAAACAAAAAGAAGTTTTTTTGAAAGACTTACAGGCAGTATTAAAATGGAAGATTTTGAAGAAGAAGTAGATACTGACGAAGACGAAGAAGTAGTCAAAATCTCACCTCATAGTTGGATAGAAGAAGAAAATGATGAAGCAGAACTCGCTGTAGACGTATATCAAACTCCTCGTGATATGATAATCCAAACTATGGTAGCTGGAGTAAAACCTGAACATATCGAAATCACTATAGCTCGCGACGTAATAGTTATAAAAGGCAAAAGAGAATACGATCAAAATATAGATGACGAGAATTATTTTACAAAAGAATTATATTGGGGTAAATTCTCTCGTACGATTTCCCTTCCACAAGAAGTTGAACCTGAATTTGTAGAAGCTGTAGAAAAACACGGACTCTTAACAATAAAGATTCAAAAAGTAGATAAAGACAAAAGAAATACAATTAAGGTTAAGTCTGTATAAATAAAAACCTCCCATATGGGAGGTTTTTAATATATTATTTATTTAAAATATCTCTAGTGTTTTTACCGACAATACCATCAGCTTTCAATTTGTTCTTTTTTTGGAAATCAACTATAGCTTTTTGGGTTTTGGCACCAAATATTCCATCAGGTTTACCCACATCATATCCTAGAGTAGTTAATTTGATTTGTAGTTCTTTAACTTCATTATTTCTAGAACCTCTTTTTAATAAAAGAGTAAGTTTAAAAGAAGTATTTTGAGTTTCGACACCTAAAACTTTACCTTGATCTACTTGAGTTAATAAATCAACTTTATTATTTAGACAAGATTCTCCAGTCAAAATGCTAAATCCTGTGGTTCTAGTATCACAACCTGGAATACTTTTCTTTTCTGTTATGGTTATTTTATTTTCTTCAGTTTTATTTTCTATTATTGGGTTAACTGTATTTGTTGTTATAATAACTGGTGCGATGTAGACAGAACCACCTCCACCACCGCCACCTCCTCCAGAAGATTGAACAGCTGTGCAAGAATTACCATTTTTTGTGTAATTAGCATTACAAGATATCACTAAACATTGACCCCAGTTATTATCATTTTCCCAATTTTGACTACCTGTACCATTTGTAACAGAACAAGTTCTTTTAGTTGTAAAATTAAGATTTTTATTTACAACTTTACCTGACTCAAAAGCTTCAATATATTTATTTAATTCAGCTCCAATTAAAGCAGTATTTAAGTTTTTAGGAATATATTTAAATAGAATATCTCCAGTACATTCACTTGCTAAAAGCTTTGATTTTGAAGCATTTTCATAACCATAAATTCCATTCTCAGTAAGTTTTACTTCTCCAATTAAATCACTATTACAATAAGCTTGCACCTTAGAATCTTTTTCTAAATTCTCACCATTAATTGTAGCTGTACCATAAAAAGCCATAGGGAAACTTGGGAAACTTGTATTTGCCGATACTGAATTAGATGTAAACACTAAGGTAATTATTATTAATATATTTTTAATTTTTTTCATGTTATTTATTGTTTATACTAATAATTATTGCTTACTTAGAACCTGTGTTGAAGTTGGAAGATTTCTGACCAAGAAAGAATTATTCCAATCAGAAGTTGATTCGCTGTGGCTTGAAGCTGACATATCAGTCCAAACAAAACTTGTGTCTGTGTTTGCAACAGGAGAATAATTAGCAGGGGCCATATAGTTTGAAGGTTGAGGAATGTTTGTTGTAATATAATTTCCTTCTGTTAATGTTCCTGCGATGTTAGTTCTTAATTCGTATGTTTTTGTACCTGAAACTTGTTGTTCGTTTGTAGTAACAAAGATAATTGTTCCTGAAGTACCATTATCTGCTTCGATACCATCTGAATATGTTACAGTACCTGCGATTTGTGTATTTGTGTCTGCATCATATAAAACTGTGTTAGACAATGTGTCTGGACCCGAGATAGAACGATTTACATTAAATACAATTTTCTTCCATCCAATAGTCCCTCCGTTTGAAGCAACTGAGAATTTAGCAATACTTGTTGTACCTATGGTTAATACAGAAGTAGGGAGTGTCGCATTATTGATCGTAGGAGTAGCAGCGTATACATACATAGGATTCCCTGATGGATTTGCTTCTGTGTCTACACTTGATACGCCAGAAGATGTGTTTACAGCTGTAAAGTTTTTTAATGTTATTAATTGTGAAGCACCTGAAGTTCCTGCACCCACACCAACTGATCCTAATACTAATTTAACAGCAAGTATTCTATTAGAATTAGCAGGTATGTTCCATGATAGCCCATTAAATGTAACTGTTGAAGCACCTGGTCTTGAGGCAATCAAAGTAGCACCATCATATAATTCTATTGATTGAGCTGTTGTAGCATCAGCTAAATTAAAAGTAAGGTCTTCAATATTAAAACCAGCATTTTCAGAACTAAATTTAAATGCTGATGCTGTTATTGTTTGATTGTCAAAAAGAATCGCAGAAACTGGAGTTGACGAGTCTATTGTAGCTGTAATTGTAGCTAAGCTTGAAGTTATTGTTTGTCCAGTTATACCTGAAGTTACTACAACATTACCTGAAACCATAGCTGTTCCTGAGATACTTAAATCTGTATTAAATGAATCACCAATATCAACAGATGTTCCTAAGTTGGCAAATAATTCAATTGAAACTGAAGCATTCTTAGCTAATGTATAATTTAATGAAAAATTATTATCAGTTACTGAAACTGTAGCTAATGGAGAAGGTTGAGCGACTACTGTTGCACCATTTTTAACTACTACATACATGTTAGTTAAGTCAGATTGATTAAATGAATTACCCAAAACTTCATTAAGATTAAAGGAAAGTGTTGTTAATAACATATCTTCATCTGGTGAATTAATTAAATTCCAAGAACCTATCTTAAATGCAGTAGCTGGGAGAGAAAAAGACTGATTCGCATAAGTAGAATTTTTTGTTAGAGTTAAGAATCCTGGTTGACTTTTCACAATAACAGTTCTAACCACTTCAACTGCATTATTTCCAACAGAGTCTACAACATTATATTTAACTTGATAAGTTCCAACTACAGATGTATTTACATTGTTTGTAACGATAATATTGTTAGTAATATCTCCATCTATATTATCAAAAGCAGTAGCTCCAGCATCTATATAAGTATCATTTTTAAAAACTTCTATATTTGCATCACCAATTAAAGTAATAACAGGAAGAACTGGATCAGGAATTGTGAGATTTTGAGAACCAAGAAAATTAACTGTCGTATTGTTTATAAAAACACCGTAAGCTTTTAATTCTCTAAAATCTTTTAAAGAATTCACATCACTTATATTTTTAGAAAGCCAATTATTAGAAATTGAAGCAGAGTCAGGATTTATATTTCCATCAGTAAAATCCACAACTTGCCCAACAGAGCCACTAATAGAATTTAAAATATTAGCAGGATTATTTGTATCTAAATTAGTAGGAGCATTTTGTCCTAAAGCATATCCTGGATTTGCGATTCCTATTGCATTCCAACCACTATTTAAAGTTCTTTGAAATAATCTTTGAGAAGGAGTTAAATTAAAGTCATAATTAAATCTTAAAGTTTGTTCTTGTCCTGTTTTATTATTAATAAAGTAAGCAAAAAGAGGAGTAAATTTATCTTGCCCAACCCCTTGCATTGTTTGCCAACCAGATGGCGAAGAAGGATCTAATAAATAAATATCAAAGTTAGAAGAAGTCTCTGGTACAGAAAATTCATAACTAGATAATATTTTTGGAGTAGAAACTACGTTCCATCCAGTTTTAAGATCAACTATTTGATAATCCAGAGCTTCAGCTTTTATTCCTAAAGGACTAAAAACTAAAGCTAACAAAAACAAGAAAACGAAACTTTTTATATTTTTCATATATTTATTTATGTTAATTTTATAATATAATAATACATTAATTTGCTAAAAAATCAAGGTGTAGTTTTATGCGAAACGCACAGAACCACACGCCAGCTTGATCCTTTCGGACCCATACCGTTTCCAGTATGACCCACAGAAGAGTAGCTGAACGTATGGTTCAGTATTCTTCTGTGGGTGTTTTGCGACCATATCCTAAATAATATTTAGGGGTTAGGTCTTTTTATTAAATTTTACTAACTATTAAATAGTACCATGAAAATAAAATTATGCAATAAAAACCTCCCATATGGGAGGTTTTTTAATTCGTGTGCCGAGACCCAGATTTGAACTGGGGACCTATCCCTCTTCAGGGGAGCGCTCTACCAACTGAGCTATCTCGGCATGATATATTTTATTTTAAAAAAAACTTATGGAACTCTAATCTCGCGATACCTACCAAAACAGCTATCTCGGCAATATTGTATTATCTAAAAATTCTCTTACTTTTTATTTTTAAATCAAGACCCGAAACTTTTTAAGCTTTTAATTTTATCTATGGTATCTGAAGTATCTTCTAAAAAGTATTGGAAATTATCTACATACGGTTGAAGAAAGTAGAAAGCTCCTATACTTATACCTATAATCACAGTCCAACGGATAATCTGGAAAAGAAATGCTCTTTTTTGAACACTTCTTACTTTATGAAGCATTTCGTTATTTTCTTCGGCTAATTCATAAACCTTTTCTAATAACTTTTTGTCCTCAGAGTCCATAGGTAAATATTAGCATAAAATAAGAGCCTGAGTCAATTTGCTATTTTGTGCTCTCGCCGGGAGTCGAACCTGGATCAGCTCGTTAGGAGTGAGCTATTCTGTCCATTGAACTACGAGAGCAAATTTTTAATCTGTTTAATGACAGACATTATTAGTTTAAAGTATTTTTCACTTTTTACAACCCTAATCCTACACATACCATAAACAAGCTTACCTTTTTTCTTACCATCCAATACATTTATGTTTTTAAAACAATCTTTAGGTAAACCAAGTTCTTTCGACCAAAACGACACAGCTTTATTTTTATTTATATCATCATAAATCCTTAATGTAACTTTTATCTGAGAATCATCGATATTTAACTCTTTTAAACAATTCAAAAAAACTTTTAATAATTTTGGATCACTATTTATTATATTCATTTCACTTTTAGTACCCTCTCCCCAATACAATGAAGCCAAAATCAATAACTTCTCTTTTGCTGATATGTCTTTAATTAAAATAGAAGCTTGTTTTTCAGCATCTGTCCATTTTATTAAAGACCTAACTTTACTTCCACCCTGTTTTACTTTTAAAATTTCTTTATACTCATCTAGTACATCAACTCCTTGAATATATTTATGTACTATTGATTTACTTTTATTAACTCTTTGAGCAATTTCAACAATAGAAAAACCTCTTCGTCTTAATTCTTTAATTTGAGTTCTAGTTTTAATATTTGTTTCAACTCCTTTCATATATAAATATTAACATAGAACCTAGAAAGAATCTAGGGATTAATCTTTAATTCGGAGTTAGGGCACAAATAAAAAAGCCAAGCATGACCATGCTTAGCTTTAACTTAATTTAATACAAAATTAAGTTTTAATAAATAATTTTTCAATACTTCCAAGATTAATTTGATTTTCAAATAAAAATCCATAATCAGATTCTAAAGTTTTTCTATTATTACACTCCAATCTAACGCTAATAAATTTATCTAAATCAAAAATATAATAATTAGTACCACAATCTTCACAACAAGCAGTAAATGAAAGTAAATAATAATTATCTGTCAACTTTCTATGGCTATCAACTTCTATAGAATGTTTTAAATTATTTAAACAAACAAATTTAAATCTGTTTTGTCCAATACTTAATAATGGAAAAGTTGCCTGATAACTAACTAAATAATAACCATCTTTAATTTTATGAAAATTAGCAGAAGGGTAAACAGAATTTATAAATTCTGTAGAAATTAAACTCTCTAAAGAGAGTATAGCCTTATCAGGCGTATGAATTGATCCATCAATCCTGCTTAAAACCAGATAATTATCTTGAAGCTCTTGATAGTAATTAAAAAAGAAAGACCCTATTTTTGTATTACAAGAATTGACTATTATTTTATTGTTCTCGTCAAAACCAACATCTAAGTCTAAAAGATAAAAGTCGTCTTTAAAATGTGTGGCATTTTTTACTTTTATAGATTGTTCAACTGTAGAACAGCCAGCTTTCATTATTATGGTTTGATTATCAAACTTTTCTAAAATAATATTTAAATCGAAGGAAGGATTAGTAGGAATATCATTATTCATGATTTGAAAATTTTATTAAATTAAAAAATAACTTTATCAAAACAACAATACCATACAAAAAATATAAACACAATAGCATAAAATAAAAACCCTTCATATTTGAAGGGTTTTTAAATATTACATTCCGAGTAATTCTACTATCTTTGGCTTATTGAAACCGATAACCATATCGTCTCCGATAAAGATAACAGGTACGCCCATTTGTCCACTTTTCTCTATCAATTCTGCTCTCTTTGCTTGATCTACAGAAACGTCATAATCAGTAAAAGCAACGTTATTTTCTGTAAAAAAATCTTTTGCCATGTGACAGAAATGACATGTTGGTGTTGAATAAATTGTTATATTTTTCATATTTTCTTGAATCCACCTCGAGTAAACGAGATTAATTAAATTATTAATGGATTTATATTATAGCATAAAAGAGCCAAAAAAGTGCACAAAATAAAAACCCTGCCTTAAAAAGACAGGGGTTTAAAAATAAAGCTATTCTTAATGAACAGCAAAAAATGGATATACCAATAAATAAGTAAGTATTCCTGCAATATAGCCCAAAAAGGCTAACCATGATATTTTTTTAAAATATCACATAAAACTTATTTTTTCCATACCCATAGCAGCTACTCCCGCAGCAGAACCTATGATAAGCATAGAACCACCTGTACCAGCTGCGTAAGCTATAAATTCCCATATCTTATGATCCATAGGAAATTCCTCTAGTGAATACATGCCTTGAGAAGCAGCTACAAGCGGAACATTGTCTATGATCGCAGATAATACACCTATAATAGAAACTATAATATCTTGATTTCCAATAGTTTGGTTTAACCAAACGGCTACAGCTTTTAATATTGCGATGCTTTCTAACCCAGAAACCATCAAAAGAATACCTAGGAAAAACAAGGCACTCTTTAGGTCCACTTTTGCAAGTGCATGACCGATAGAATCTTTTTTAATATCAGCATCATCTTTTTTTGAATCAAGTCTCTCGGAAATAATCCAGACGATACCTAAAGATACCATGATACCTAAATATGGAGGTAGGTGTGTAAACTTCTTAAAGAAAGGAACGAAGATTAGACCAAGAATTCCAAAAATAAACATAATATTTCCATGAATGATATTCTTTAGTGAATCCACGCTCTCCTCTTTGTGTGATTGTTCTATGTTTCCATGTAGTGATAGAGATAGAAAAATTAATGGCACTAATGCATTGACAATACTTGGTAAAATTAAAGTTTTCATAATATTGGCAGCGGAAACTTGCCCATCAATCCACAACATAGTAGTGGTAACATCCCCAATAGGAGACCAAGCTCCTCCAGCATTTGCGCAAATAACAACCATCCCAACAAAAATTAGTCTTTCTAATTTATTCGGTATTAATTTTCTTAGAATTGTAACCATGACAATAGTTGTGGTTAAATTATCTAAGGCAGCTGACAAAAAGAAAGCCAATATGGAAATAATCCAAAGTAACTTTCTCTTACTTTTAGTTTTTATAAGATTCTTAATAATCCTAAAACCATTATGAGCATCAACAATCTCTACGATTGCCATAGCCCCAATTAAGAAGAAGATAATTTCAGAGTGAGACCCCAAATGATGAGTTAACTCTTTCCCGACTTCTTTCAAGTCTCCTGACAAAAGAGAATAGAGAGCCCAAATTAAACCTGCGCCAAGCAGAGAAATAGGGGTTTTGTTTAATTTAAGAGAATGCTCAAAAATAATACACAAATACCCTAGAATAAAGACAAGGATTATAATATTCTGTAAATCCATTTTAATTAAATTTTAAATGTACAAAAGGCAGAATTACCTCTATTTTTATATAAACATAAAGCATCAAAAAAGTAAATCCCGTCAGTCACGACTGACGGGACAAGCCCTGTCAACAGAATAAAACAAGTTTAGGATATTTACTTTATTTTATAAACTAAAAATTATTGATTTTAATATTTAGAGCGTTTTTCTCAGATTCCAATATGATTTTATGCATCATATTTACTGCTTCAGCGGGATATTCTCCCTTAGCGGACTCTTCAGATAACATCACAGCATCTGCTCCACATACAATAGCATATGCAACGTCGGTGACCTCAGCACGAGTTGGGAGAGGATTTTGAGTCATAGATAGCATCATTTGAGTAGCTACTATTACAGGCTTATTCATTTTCTTGCATCTATTGATAATATCTTTTTCAATAAAAGGTATTTGCTCTAGTGGTACTTCATTACCTAAGTCTCCCCTAGCTATCATAATCCCTGAAGCATGTTCTATAATTTCATCAATATTTATGTAGGCTATCTTTCTTTCAATTTTAGCGATAATAGGCAAAACTTTACCTAATTTTTCCATCTCAGCTCTCAATTTTAAAACATCATCTTTATCTCCTACATAAGACATAGCTACATAGTCCACATTATTCTCAATACCAAAAGCTAAATCCTTAATATCTTTTTCAGTGATGAGGGTAATTGCATCATTATTGTATTGATGGCCTTCTTCGTTTTGCATCCTCGGCCCTGAAAGATCTTGGATGATTTTTACATCTTTATTTAGTTCAAGACCAATCTCTCTAAAATTTTGAATATAGTTTTTATGTTCTTCATAAGTCCCCCAAGAAAAATTGAGACGCATAATATCCATACCATTTAGAACCATTTCTTTAATTGTACTTTTTTCTTTAGAAGCGAGACCTATAGTCGCGACTATTTGAGCTTTGGTTGTATTCATATTTTTATTTTACTTTTTAGAAATATTTATTAATCTATTATATTTTACCATTCTTTCAGTTTTCGTCGGAGCTCCAGACTTGAGACCAAAAGTCCCAAAAGCAAAAGCCAAGTCCGCAATAAAGTCGTCATTTGTCTCCCCGCTCCTATGACTGATTATGATTTTAACCTTATGAAAACTAGCTAATTTCATGGTTTCTAATGTCTCAGACAATGTACCTATCTGATTTGGTTTGATAATAATACCGTTGACTGCATCTTGCTTGATAGCTTGATGGAGAAGGATTTTATTGGTCACAGTGAGGTCATCTCCGATTACTACGAGATCAGGGTGAGCATTTTTCAATTTATTAAAATTCTCAAAATCATCTTCATTAAATGGGTCTTCAATAGAGAAAATATTAAATTCTTTGATAAGCTCACTGTACAATCCTTGCAACTCTTCTGCATTCTTCTTCTCTCCGTCAATCATATAAAAACCATCTTCATAAAATGAACTAGCAGCTACGTCGAGCGCAATACCGACTTTATCTTGGTACGGAGATAGAGATATAGCTTGTTTTAAATATTCTAAAGGAGTGCGAATACTTTTTAATTTTGGAGCAAAACCTCCTTCGTCTCCGAGCAATACCGATTCGTCTCCCAACTCTTTTTGAATAATATCTCTCAGTATAGAGTCTATTTTTATGCCTATCTCAATACTGAGACTTGCATCGTCCACAAAAGGCACAATATGATATTCTTGAAAAGCGAGTTCGTTGTCAGCATGCTTGCCTCCATTTATTAAATTCATATACAGATAAGGCACTCGATGCGACGGTGAGATATCAGATAAAGTCTTTAAGTATTCATGAAGTGGTACCCCTTTGACTAGAGCAGCGACTTTAGCCACAGCAATACTAACTCCCAAAATAGAATTACCACCTAAAACTTTTTTGTTTTTAGTACCATCCATACTAATCATCTTCAAATCAATTTTCGACTGATTAAAAATATCAAAACCTACGAGCATAGGAGCGATGATATTATTAACTTTATGGATAGCATCTCTGACTCCTTTGCCGTCTTTGTCACGCAACTCATGAGCTTCATTGATACCAGTCGAAGCTCCTGAAGGTACAGCAAAAGAAGCATGTTTACCTGAAGAAAAAACATTTACTAAAAGCGTCGGATTACCTCTAGAATCCAAAATCTCTTCTGCATAAATTTTCTCTATAGTCTTAGTCATTTTTATTAAATAAAATCATAACATCAGAAACATTGGCTCCCGTAGGTCCAGTCATGATCATATCTTCTGATTTTTCAAAAACTGGGTAGGCATTAAAATCTTTTAAATGGTTTTCTATATTTAAATTTAATTTATGAATTTTAGAAATAGTTTCTTTGTCTACGATAGCCCCCGCCGAATTACTATTATCCATACCATCAGAAGCCAGAGATACAAAAACTTCCCCATCAGTAAAGCCGTTATTTTCGATAGCTTTTAAAGCCATATAGAGATTCCTGCCTCCACTACCTTTATCTCCAGAAACTTTCAATTTCGGCTCTCCTGCCGCCAAAACAACGGTATTTTCTTCTCTCGCATCAAATATTTGCTTTAGAGATACGTTCACTTCATTATACAAGTCTGTAGAGATGACCTTAGCCTTGAGCCCCAGACTCTCTACCTTTTGAGCCATACTCTCGACGATAGTTTTATTGGAAACACAGATAAAATTATGAACTTTTTCAAAATACTTATCTTCTTTTGGAGTTTCATTCAAATCAAATTCACCCAAATTATATTTTGTGATTATGTCTTTTGCATCTTGTATAGTAGTAGTATCTTTGAATGTTGGACCAGAAGCCACTTCACCAAAATCATCCCCCGGCACATCTGAGAAAATCAGGCCGATCACAGTAGCTGGATAAATAATTTTTGCTAAACCACCACCCTTTAAAAGAGATAAATGTTTCCTGACTGTATTCATCTCGACTATAGTTTGCCCACTTTTCAAAAAATGATCATAAAGTTTTTCACCTTGAATACATTCACTTTCAGGATAGCAAAGCAAAGCCGATCCACCACCAGAAACCACCACAATCACCAAATCTTTTTCAGTCGCATTGTTAGCTAAATCATAGATAGTTTTCCCTGGAATTATATTTAAGTGAGATGGACGAGGATGACTACCAGCAAAACTTTGAATCAAATTACAAGTAGCAGTATTTAATCCGATGACTGCACCTTCTTTTATCTTCTCTCCGAGAGCCTGCTCTAGAGCTTCAGCTGCATCACAAGAAGCTTTACCAAAACCAATAACTTTTATTTTTTCAAAATTATTTAAATCAAAATCTGTACCTTGTATCGACAAGATATTGTTTTCCAATTTAACTGTATTTAAAATAATTTCTTTGGTATTTATAGAATCAAGTCCAGAAGATATTATCTCGAGTACTGTTTCTCTATTTTTAGTAGTAGCTATCTGGCTATAATTTTTGACCCATTTATTTTGCATATTTTATTTTACAATATTTATTAATTGACCTTCTGTAAAACCTTTAATATTAGAAACTACAGTCTCCATGATACGATCTTCGGCTTCTTTGGTAGAAAAAGCGATATGAGGAGTCACGATAACATTATCCATATCTATCAGAGATCTGTCTTCTAATAGCATCTTGTAATTCAAGACATCATTTTCTGAGACCAACATATCATTTTGATTTTTTAATTCTCTCTCACCTTCCAATACATCAAGCCCCGCACCTCCAACAATACCTTCTTTCAAAGCAAGCATTAAAGCTTCTGTATCTAATAATTCACCACGAGCAGTATTTAATAGATACACACCTCTTTTCATTTTTAAGATATTTTCTTTATTTATCATGTGATGATTTTCTTTGGTATAAGGAGCATGCAAAGTCAAAATATCTGAGACGTCCAAAACTTCATCTAGAGTATGATATGTAAAATTATTGTCAGTCGCAAATTGAGCATCAGGATAAAGATCATAAGCAACCACATTCATATTGAAACCTTTAGCAATACGTATTACGTTCTTGCCGATTTTCCCAGTACCCACAACGCCTATAGTCTTACCCTCAAGATCAAAACCTTCAAAATTCTCAGTGCTAAATTTTCCATCCAAACGCAATTTGTTGTTTGCTAGATAAACCTTGCGAGACAGATTCAATAATAAAGCAAAAGTAAATTCAGCTACAGTTTGTGAACCATAAGCAGGCACCGTAGAGACAGGTATATTTTTTTCGTGACAATAAGAGACATCAATATGATCATACCCAGTCGAACCCGTAACCACGAATTTCAAATTAGGAAGCAAATCAATATTCTCTTTATTTAAAATCGAATTCACAAAAACATAAACTATATCAGAGTCCAGAGCTAGACTAATATTATCTTTTGTTAATTTCTCTTCGCAGAAAACTAAATCTAAATTATTAAAAATCTTTCTGTATTCTTCTTCTTTCTTTTTAGACACCTCAAAAAATGTAATTTTCATGATTACATTATATCATATTTAAAAACCAAAAAATGCTCTGATTAAACCCCAAAATCCCTTCTTTTCAGCATCAATTTCCACGATATCACTATTCTTCTCGTCTACAATAACTATCACTCCTTCGCCTGGACGAGCTAATCCATAGTCTTCCCTGAAGATACGCTCTTTTCCTTTATCATTACTTAATTCTTCAATGTCTCGCTCTAGTTTCTTTTTACGATTTTCCAGATTGGCCAATCTCACTTGTGCAATCTCTTTATTTTTAGCAGTTTCTCTCATTTTGCCAAACAAAGTAAAAACTCCATACACAAATAGGAGTAATACAATAAAGAGTATAAATAAAACTGGCCAAGAATATAAGAAAAGTCTATTATTTTTTTTACCTTGAAAATTTCTCACGATAATGATATTATACACTATATGCTTTTCAATAAAAAACACCAAAAGAAAATACAGATTATCTGGAGTATTATATCTCTCCTAGTCATCGTTAGTATGATTTTGCTTTATTCTCCTATTTTTACTAATTAATTTTATAGTTAGAAAAATCAATTAATCCCCACTTTTCATCATTTTCAAGAATACTTCTTGAGAGATATTTACTCTGCCTCTTTCTTTCATTTTCTTCTTTCCTTTCTTTTGTTTTTCCAATAGTTTCTTTTTACGAGTTATATCTCCTCCGTATAGATATCCGGTGACGTCTTTTCTAAAAGCTTGAATAGTACGAGAAGCGATAATGCGGTTTAGGGCTTTACCTTGGATTTTTGTGACGAACATTTGGCGAGGCAAAATATTGTGCAATTTCTCTACAGCCTTGTCTGCTTCTTCTTCAACTCTCCTTCTAGATACCACACGAGAAAAAGCTGGCACGACTTCGTCCGCTATTAATATATCGAGCCTAGTCACATCTGCTTTACGCATTTCTCCCATCTCATAAGAAATAGAACCAAAGCCCGATGAAACACTTTTCAATTCATCAAAGAAATTACGCATCAATTCACGTAATGGCATCTTGATAGTTATAGCCGAACGATTGTCTCCAAAATTATCTGTATCACCTATCTCACCTTCATGATCAAATAATATTTGCATAATGTTACCTAGATAAGTAGTCGGAGTTATGATTTTGACATCAACCCAAGGTTCATAAACTTCTACAATATCGTTATCATCTGGGAAGAAATAAGGTGAATATACCTTTTCTTTTTGACCTTTTTTATTTGTAACTTCATAAGTAATAGAAGGAGTAGTAATTACTAGATTTAGATTAAATTCTCTTTTCAATCTCTCGGTAATGATTTCCAAGTGTAGCATTCCTAGAAATCCAGAACGAAAACCTCTCCCCAAAGAACCACTAGATTCTTCTTCATAAGAAAAAGCCGAATCCGAAAGTTTCAATTTACTTAGAGACATTTTTAACTCTGTAAAATCATCCGCATCTTCAGGGAAAATAGAGGCCCAGACCACAGGCAAAGGTTTCATATAGCCTGGCAATGGAGGCAATACATTTTGAGCTTTAACGATAGTATCTCCGACAGATGCAATACCTGGTCTTTTAATACCGGTTACTATATATCCAGTCTCTCCTGCAGAGAGGAATGCCCGAGGAGTTTCTTCTGGTGAAAAAGTACCTACTTCAAGTGGTATAAATTTTTCTTTAGATTCAGAGAAAAGCAAACTCTCACCTTTTTCTATCTGACCGTCGAGTACACGAATAAAAACTATCACTCCTTTGTGATTAGAATATTTAAAATCAAAAACCAAAGCACGAAAATCATTCTTGCCTTCATAGGTAACTGTTGGAGGTGGAACTTTTTTAATAACCTCTTGTAATAATTCTTCGACACCGAGTCCGGTCTTACCTGAGACCAAAAGCACTTCATTAGGATCACATTCCAATAATTTTACAACCTCTTCACGTACTTCGTCCACACGAGACAAAGGTGAGTCTATCTTAGATAAAACTGGTATGATTTTCAGTCCACCCAGACGAGCCATATTTAGAGTAGTCAGAGTCTGAGCCTGTACCCCTTGAGTTGAGTCTACGAGAAGTATAGAGCCTTCTACAGCAAAAAGAGCACGTGATACCTCATAAGAGAAATCTATGTGTCCTGGCGTATCTATGAGGTTCAATACGAAATCTTGATTGTCGTATTTATACTCCATACGTACAGGTTGCATCTTGATAGTTATTCCCCTTTCACGTTCGAGCTCCATAGAGTCCAAGACTTGGTCGCGCATTTTGCGTGTTTCTATAGTATGCGTAATTTCAAGCATTCTATCAGCCAGAGTACTCTTGCCGTGATCAATATGGGCTATAATACTAAAGTTTCTAATGTGTTTTAAATCCATACAAACATATTACCAGAAAAATTGAAAAAATGGGAGTTTTGTTAGTTAAATTAAAGAAAATTAAAGTTCTACGTTTTCAGGGACGACGACTTTAGTTTTCCAGAACTTAGTTTTCAAAGTCTTCACTAGATCAATCAATTCTTCATTTTTTAATAAAAATAATACTAAAACAAAAGTTATAATACCAAATATTCCTGAAATAAATCCACTCAAGAATACTCCCCAAAAAGTTGTATTACCGAATATAGGTGCAAGTATATTTAGAGAAGAATATGTGACTACGCTCAAGAAAAAAGAGGCTCCTAAACTTTGCAAAAAAGTTTTACCAATAAAATCTTCTTTCATCAAGAAATCTCTCTTAATTAAAATCCATTGAACGATAAAATTAATAATCGAGCCGAGAGAATACGCCATAGGTAATACCAGCATTTCTGTACCTCCGATATCTTCGACTTTTAATAATGACTCTATAAAGTATCTAAACATGATCGAGTCTTGGAAAAGATTATTAAAAACAAAAGCAAAAATAATTATTGAAATAGAAGAAAATAAATTTACTAAAAGAGGCTTGGTAGTATTGCCGTGAGCATAATACGCTCTCGATAAAAGAGCGACCATACCTTGAGCCAAAACTGATACTGAAAAGATAGCCAGCGATGCAGCGACTAGTCTAGTATTTTCCCAAGAGAAAGATCCCGAACCTAAAATAACCCGCACTATCTGAGCCCGAAGCACAATAAAAAGAAAAGCTATCGGTAAAGACCAAAACACAATAGACCGAGCGGAGGACTTTAAATGTTCTTTAAATTCATCTAGTTTACCCATAGAGACCGAACGGGCCAAAGTCGGAAAAGCCGCTACAGCATAAGAAATACCTATGATATTTAAAGGCACGGATTGTAGATTGAAAGAAAGATTAAAAAGCGAGACTGAGCCACTCTTGAAAAATGAAGCGAGAGCAATAATAGATATTAGGGCGATATTATTAAAAGCCAGTCCCATAGTGCGAGGTAGAGATATCAATACAACTTTTTTGATTTCTTTATAATCAATTTTGAAAGAAAAGAATAATGGAAAACCTGAACCAATAGAGCTCAAGAGTTGCACTAAGAAATGCATAAACGCTCCCAAAATAACTCCAATAGCCAGACCTTCGATACCAAAGATAGGATACAAAATCATAACTCCAAAAAGAATACCTAGATTGTAGAAAATCGGAGAAAGAGAATAAATAAAAAACTTTCTAAATAATTGAGTCACACTACCAAAGAGATTAGACAATCCCATAAGTATCGGTGACAGGAGCAATATTCGAGAAAGACTAATCACCGACTCTTGGACTTCGATACTAAAACCCGGAGCCACAAAATGCACCAATTGAGGAATAAATAAAAATACCACAAAAGAGATAATAGTGATAGAGAAAAAGAATACTGTAAAAATATCATTCAAGAATTTTCGAGCCTCATCTGTAACTACACCATTATTCATCCGAGATACAATAAAAGGCACCAATACAGTCACTGAAGCTAGCGAGGCAAGCGAAATAAATATCAAATCAGGAATACGAAAAGCAGCATAATAAGCGTCTAGCTCAGCGCCAGGTCCGATAAAGTGAGCGATAGCTCTATCTCGAAACAAACCTAAGATTTGTGAAAATAGAGTTAAGATACCTAAAAGGATAGCAGCCTGACTGATACTTGTATACTCTCTAGTAAAGATACGCCAGATTCTTTCCATTATTCCTCTGTATTAGTTTGAGTTTCTTCTAAGATCACAGGAGAAGAAGTTTTAGTATTTGTCTTTAAAGATTTAACATAGTTTACTAGATCAGGATCATTTGGGAAAATCAACAGAGCTTTCTCTGCATAGCTCACAGCCAAAGTATCGTTACCTTGATCTTTTTCTAATTGAGCAAGGAATATCAAAGCTTGAGCGAAATCTGGTTTTAGGGTTATAGCTTGGGTAGCAAAATCTCTAGCTTCTGATGCCTTTTTATCTAAAAGATAAACTCTAGCTAGTTCTAATTTTGGAAGTGGGTTTTTTGGATTTAGTCTTGAAGCTTCGGTGTATGCTGTAATAGCTAAAGTACTAGCTCCTTCTAAGCCAAGAGAAGCAGAATTTTTGTAAACAAAACCCAGCATGTCGAAATTTAAATAATTATTTTTATTGTACAGAGTAGCTCCCGTTGCACCACGTACAGCGTTATCGATACTTGCTTGAAGAGTAGCTCTTTGCTCTTGTGTTAATTCTGTATTTGTAGAGATTATGTCTCCGATTTTAGATAAATATACTTGAGTATAAGTTCTCAAATACAAGTCATTACTATTTAACAAAACTGCTTTATTGATAGAATTTTCAGCACTTTCTAAACTCGTAGCTGTTAAGGTTTTACTGAAATATGGCACAGAAGCAAATCTTTCAATATATTTAAAAGATATACCTGCTGTCGCAATCATAAGCACGACTAAGAATAAAATAGAAAAGAAACTTTTTCTAGGATCGTCCAAGAAAGACAAAGTAGTATTTTTTTCTAAATGAGAAGCAGACACACCGATAAATACTCCAACAAAAGCAAAAGCCAACAAGAACAAAGTAGCTCCAACAGAATAAAAGATAGCCGATACAAATAAATACAAAGTCACTATAAAATACAATAATACTTCATGATTCTTCTTGTCTTTCAGAATTGCAAAAAGATCTTTGAAACCATTCCAAAATAATAAAACAATAAAAGCTAAAATAGCTAGAGTCCCCAATATACCAGTATTCACCATCAACGTAGTGATAGTACTAGCACCTGATACAAAAGGAGAATTCCAGAATTGACTAGCATTAATAACATCAGGTTTGTACATATCCCAAGCTTGATTGAAAGTATTTGGACCCATACCTAAAACTGGACTATTAGTAAAGACTGATTTAGCTACATCATAAGTAGCAGTAAAAGAAGGATTCACCTCTACACTATATAGACCTAAAGCATTCGGCAATAAGCCTCCTATAAATTGACCAGAAACTACAAACAACAAAGACAGTATGATCGCACCAAAAGAAAAACCAGGGAAACGTTTCTTTTGAGAAGTGTCTTCACTAGTAGTCGAAGCTAATTTATAAACAAATATAACTAATGCAAAAAGTCCGAGTAATTGCCAAACCAAAATAAAATTGACACTAGCTACTAAAAATAAAGATACAGCCAAAAGCAAAGAAAAAGCTATCTTCTTTTGTTTATTTAATCTCAAGAATTCAAAACTAAATATTGATAGTATTGCCACAAGACCAGCAAATAATCCCAAACTATTCCAAGAACCAAAAACATTACCAGTGTTTGCTTCAAAGAAACCTAAAGACAAAGTGTTTGGAATAAAGAATCTTGCGATTTGGAATACAATCAAGACTAATGAAGACACGATAAGTCCTTTCATTATTAGTTTCGCTTTTTTGTCAGTATTTACAACCAAAGCAGACATCAAAGCTAAGAAGAACGCACACAGCATAAACCAGAAAGAACCAAAATCCAAGATAATACCAAAGAAAGCTACGTTACGAGTAGCAGAAAATATAGCAGATAACAAAACTACTACAACAAAAGATCCCATAGCCAATAATATTTTAGATCGAGGGATGACAATCTTACCATCACTAAAACGAGCCGCTGACCAAGCGATAATAGATACTACCAAACCTGAGACTAGTAAAAGTCCTTTACTAGTCTCTATCGGAATATTTGCAAAAGGTAAAAAGAATAAAGGCAATAATACTATAACTACGAAAATCGACCAAAATGCAATTCTATCTAAAATATTTGACAACATGTTTGTTTTATTATGAGTTAATCTCAACTATATATTAATAATCTCTTTATATGATACTACAAAAACCCGACTACTAGCAATTAGACGACTATGTTAATAAGTCTGTTTTTGACGTAAATCACCCTTTTAATCTCTTGACCAGACAAGAATTTCTCTATGACTTGATCTTTCAAGACTTTATTCTTCACACTCTCTTCGCTCTCGTCTATATCTACTAGCATTTCTGTTCTTACTTTACCGTTAACTTGGACCACTATCTTTACAGTATCTTGTTTCAAGAATTTCTTTTCTACTTTTGGCCATTCAGACACATGAATAGATTTTTTGTTACCCAACTCTGTCCATAACTCTTCGGTAATATGAGGAGCGAAAGGTGCCAGAATTTTCAAGAATTTTTCATAATCAGATTGATTCAAGCTTTCTAATTTTTCCATCTCAGATACAAGAATCATCAGACTAGAGACACAAGTATTAAAACGCATATCTTCTAGCTCGAGACTGATTTTATTTATTGTATTATGTAAAACATACAAAAACTCTTTTGAACTTTTAGTATTTTTATTTATTTTATTTTGCAATTTCCAAACTCTTTCCAAGAATCTCCTAGGTCCTATTATGCCGTCTGTACTCCAAGAAGCGTATTGATCAAAGGGACCGATGAACATCTCATAAAGTCTCAGAGTATCAGCTCCATAAGTCTTGACCACGTCGTCAGGATTCACTACGTTGCCCCATCTCTTACTCATCTTGCGTCCGTCGTGAGCTAGGATCATACCTTGATTGCGCATTTTAGCGAAAGGCTCTTCCGTCACCGCGACACCTATATCTTTCAAGAATTTATGCCAAAATCTAGCATACAAAAGATGCCCTGTAGCATGCTCGGCACCACCTACATACATATCTACATTTTTCCAATACTTCATATTTTTCTCACCCGCTACGGCCTTACTATTTTTAGGATCCATATAACGCAAGAAATAGAAAGATGATCCCGCCCAACCCGGCATAGTATTCGTCTCATATCCAGACGAGACCCAAGACTTTACTCCTGCCAAAGGCCCTTCAGCGAGCCCTGTAGGTTCGTATGATTTTACTTTTGGTAATTCTAGAGGGAGTTTTTTGACTTCATGAAGTATTCCTTTTTTATCTCGATACAGAGGAATAGGTTCACCCCAATATCTCTGACGTGCAAATATCGCATCACGCATTTTATATTTACTTACTAATTGTCCTCCTACTTTTTGTGTAATTTCTTTTGCATCCACTAATGGTAAATCTGTAATTTTCAATTTATAAGTATTAGCAAAATCTCGATCACGTTCGTCGTGCATAGGCACAGCCATAATAGCTCCAGTACCATAATGAGCCAATACATAGTCCGCTATCCAAACAGGTAGCTCTTCATTGTTTGCAGGATTAATAGCTCTTATACCTTTGAGCTCTACTCCTGTTTTTTCTTTATCTTCACGAGTACGATCTATATCTTCTTTACTTTTTGCTTTCTCTACATAACTCAAAACCTCTCCCCAATTCTCTATCTTGTCTTTCAATTGAAATATTAGATCATGCTCCGGAGCTAGCACTACATAAGTCGCCATAAAAATAGTATCTGCGCGAGTAGTGAAAACACGTATCTGGGGAGGACTGACCTCCCCATCTGGGGAGGTCAGTCCTCCCCGGGAGTTTAATTTAACAGGAAAATCAATCTCGCTACCTACGCTCTTCCCTATCCAATTTCTTTGAATTTCTTTAATAGAATTCGCCCAGTCTAGAGTATCGAGCCCCGAGAGTAATCTATCCGCATAAGCCGTAATACGCATAAGCCATTGATTGATCTTTATCTTCTCTACTTTATAACCTCCACGCTCAGACACCATGCGTCCATCTTTATCATTGACTATCTCATCATTAGCGAGCACTGTACCCAAAACTTGGCACCAGTTCACCTCGGCTTCAGCTTCATAAGCCAGACGATAATTCATCAAGATTTTTTGTTTTTCTATTTCAGAAAATTCTCTCCATTCTTTAGCTGTAAAAATAGTATCAAAAGAATTATATATAGATACGTTTTTGTTACCAGACTTTTCAAATATTTTTACTAGACTTGAGATAGGTACAGCTTTGTTTTTCTTTGTATCATAACAAGAATTATAAAGTTGTAGGAAAATCCATTGTGTCCATTTATAGTACTCAGGGTCGGTAGTATTTACTCTCCTTTCCCAATCATAAGAAAGTCCCATAAAAGACAATTGCTTCTCAAAAGTTTTTACGTTTATTTCTACTGCACGACGAGGATGTATCTTGTGCTCGATAGCGTATTGCTCTGCAGGTAAACCGAAAGCGTCATAACCCATAGGATGCAAGACATTATAATTCTGCATTCTCTTCATACGCGCATACACGTCACTACCGATATATCCTCTCGGATGCCCAACATGAAGCCCCGCTCCAGACGGATACGGGAACATGTCCAAAACATACATCTTTTTTTGTTTTCCAGGATTATTGGTCTTATAAACCTTATTCTTCTCCCATTCTATTTGCCAACGCTTTTCTATCTTTAAATGATTGTATTCTTTCATTATTTTACAATTTAAAATATATTAAATAATTATCTAACAATATCTGCTTTTGGATAAGGAGGATAGATATCTTTATCTATAGTCCTCTCAAAACAAGTACGTCCAGCTTCGTGATCCCAAGATTCATTAGTCCCTGATACAGGATAACCAGGATATGATACTGCTATATATTTTTCCCCTAGATAGGGCTCTGCGTAATAATTAGTATTTTCTCTCCAACCTTTTGGTATCGGTTTTGCAAAAGTCGCACATAACTCAAAAGTCAAACCTTCTTTTACCTTGTACTCATACACAAATCCTTTTTGGAATTCTGGATCAGGCGGTAAAGTAAAACCAGACAGAGGATTTGATAATTCAGTGAGAGTTATTGGCAATTTCTCTTTTTGTTGCCAATAATTAATCACTGCACTTTGAATACTTTGTAGATCAGATATTCTTCTTTCGTCTAATCTCAATTGTCTTTGAGATGCGGGACTACCCATAATATAAAAACTAAAGATAACTAGTAGTAAGACAAGTACAGAAGACTTTACAGCTGAAGATATTCCTACAGGTAAGCCATAAACTTTTTTTCTATTTGTTAATTCAAATACATAGTACACACCCACAAACAAAGCGATAACTAAAGTGATCAATACTTTATAAATAAAACGATTGGTTATCTCACCTGATACAAAATATCGCACCAAAGTCACCAAGTCTATCACCACTACCAGAGAAGACAAGAATAGGATAATATATATCATCCATTTCTTTACCAATTCATCAACATGATGCATTTTATGTTTGGCAAATTTATTCCAAAAATATGAAATCAATAAAAATACTGGGAAGAAGATAATCAGAGTCGCGAGTGATGTACGAATACTTTCATAATCATACGTATTGTACCCGTATCCATAAGTAGCGTTCAGGACGTCTGGGAAACGCTTGTCGAGAGTCGAAAAAGCCAGATTTAAAAAAGATACGACACTTGTTATAAGAGAAATCAGTACACCTAATGATAAAAAGAAGAATCCTATATTAAGTTTTGACCCATGATTTGTTTGTGTTTCCATACAAAGTATTATACCATATAATAAGACTAATTTAATATTTAAGATTTTTATCAAAACAACTACAAAATGAGAAAAGAAAAAAAAGATTTTTCAACTAAAATAACTTCTTGGGTTGGCTCTACTAGCTCTCTCGTCGTACATACTATATTCTTTATGGTTATGTTTTCTCTTAGTTTTTTTGGGGTAGAATCTTCTGATATTTTACTAATACTGACTACTATCGTTTCACTCGAAGCCATATATTTAGCTATATTTATTCAAATAACTATCAACCAACACAGTCAGGACCTCGAAGACGTATCTGAAGACATTGAAGAAATCCAGAAAGACGTTGAAGAGATCTCTGAAGATGTTGAAGAGATTCAAAAAGACGTCGACGAGATTTCGGAGGACGTCGACGAGATTCAGAAAGACGTCGAAGAGATTTCTGAGGACGTCGACGAAATATCTGAAGACGTTGGCGAGATTCAAAAGGACGTCGAAGAGATAAACGAAGAGGAAGAAGATACAACAGAAGACGATCAAGAAGAAGAAATAGAAAAAAAGAAATTTGAAAAAATAGAACGTACTCTCGAAGTCCTATTAGAAGAAATCAACAAACTCAAAAAAGAAAAAAAATAGAAATAAAAAAAGTGATGATAAGATATTGATCATCACTTTTTAAATTTTTTCTAAAATTTTAAACTCAACTGTACCACTTCGCACGACTTTTTGTTTTTAACTGTTTTAACTAATTTTTTTCTCTCTTCCTCTTTTTTTAGTTTTGATAACCTGGCTTTCTCTGTACTAATAGCACATGATAGAGTACTAACTCTAGGGTATTTATCTCTAAAAACAGAGAAAGGAGAGAATTTCGACCAAATAGCATTTACTATTTTATCAAAATTTTTGGTTTGAGGATATTCCTCATTAAAAATCTTTACAAAATAGTCTATACCAGGAAGCCCTGCTGACAAATTAATATTCAAACCTTTGAGTCCCATGTTAATAAAATTAAAAAGTTAAAGAATTATATCCTCTTATATTCTATAACTATATAAATATTTAGCAAGATTTAAAATCTAAACCTTAAATTCTATAACATCCCCATCTTTGACTATGTATTCTTTGCCTTCTGTACGTACATAGCCTTTTTCTCTCGCATTCGCATAACTCCCCGCTTCTAAAAGCTTGTCATAGGCTACTACTTCCGCCCTAATGAATTTATCTTTGAAATCCGTATGAATAGCCATACCCGCTACCGGCGCAGTCGAACCTTTCAATATAGTCCAAGCTCTAGTCTCTTCGACTCCAGTCGTGAAATAAGTCTCGAGACCTAGGAGCTTGTAGCACCCGACGATAAGGTCGTTGATACCGTCATGCTCACCTCCGAGTTCTTTTCTAAAAATATCCTTCTCTTCTCCTTCAAAATCTTTTAATTCGTCTTCTATCTTTGCATCAATCAGAATAAAATTCGATCCACTTTTCAATATCTCATCAGTCATCTCTTGAAAGAATACAGGATTCTGCTCGTCGAGATTTTTGACTCCAGCTTTTTTATTCAAACCGTAAATCATTGGTTTGATAGTTAGCAAGTTTAATTGTTTGATTTTCTTAGCTTCTTCGGGAGTATATTCGAGGACGTTCGCGAGTTTACCTTCTTCAAGAATTTTCTCAACTCTCTTCAGTAGAGTCTCTTCAAATACAGCTTCTTTATCTCCACGCTTTACGTCTTTTTGTAAATTATTTATTCTCTTCATTACTGTCTCAAAATCTGCCAAAACTAACTCGAGATTAATAACTCCGATGTCCCTCATAGGATCAATATTGCCGTAAACGTGAGCTATCTCTTTATCGCCTCCAGTGAGCGGAAAAAGACGCACCATGTGCAGTATAGCGTCTGTCTCGCGAATGTTCGCTAAGAATTTATTACCCAAACCTTCACCCTTACTCGCACCTTCGACGAGTCCCGCAATATCTACGAATTCCACCACAGCCGGTACAGTCTTTTTAGTTTTAGAGAATTCGGAAAGAGCCCAGAGACGAGCATCAGGCACAGGTACGATTCCTACAGAAGGATCTATAGTACAGAAAGGATAATTCTCCGCCGGTACAGACTTTTTAGTCAATGCATTAAATAAAGTAGATTTCCCGACGTTAGGTAGTCCCACGATTCCAATTGATAAACTCATAATAGTAAATATAAAATAATAATTGTCCTACGATTTTTACCCCGCACTAAACTATGCTTTAGTACTGGGGCCTATTGATAGTGACATTCTCTTAATATACCAGAAATAACTTATATTTCAAAAAAAAACACTCTTGTAAACTCATCGACAACTAAATGGTTTTTATTGTCAACTCATTGTCAACTGCTACAAAATAGCACCTTCTTGTTTAAGTAATTTGATTTTATTTTCTCTGCCTCTATTGTATTCGCCCGTTTGCCCGTCACTTCTGATCACTCTATGACAAGGTATATTTTTATCATAATTCATTTTTAGTATCGAGCCTACAGCCCGCGAAGCGCGCCCACTCCCCGCCTTTAGCGCGACTTCCTTATAAGTCATAACTTTCCCCCGAGGGATATTTTTCACAATATCTAAAACTTTTTCTCTAAAGCTTTGCATTTAATTTTTATCTACACCAATTTTCCAAATACCTCTCTCCATAAAAGCTTCGATAGTTTGCCTTTTTGCTTTATTAATTAGATTTGCATGCGAAATTTTATTTCTTTTAGCATAATCAGATAAATTAATAATTAATTTATTTTCTAAATAAGCTAATCTTTTATGATAACTATTAGTTAAAGCTTTAAGCACTATTATCTCCATTATTTTTGTAGTACCTTTTTTTTGAAATTCACGGAAAGCATCATAATACATAGCTCTATCAATAAATTTAATATTTATAGGTACGTAACCTCCACGAATCAAAAGGTAATTATTTAACACTCTACCGATACGCCCATTGCCATCACAAAAAGGATGCACGTATTCAAAACCCAAGTGAAATCTTGCAATTTTTTTTACAATGGATTCTTTAGAATTTCCATTATATTCAGTTAAAACTTTTTGCAATAAGTTTTCAACTTCTAAAGGATCTGGAGCTATATGATCGCCCACACGAACCCATTCACCTTCTTTTCTAAATCTTCCTGCTATTTCATCTCTAATATTTGAGATTAACATTTTATGCAAAGATAGAATAATTGCAAAATCTAATTCACTAGCTTTAGATTTAGTTTCAATATAACTTACGACTCGAGCTAGGTTTTTAGCTTCAAAAATCTCTCTCTCGGATATATATCTATCAAGGTCTATTTGAAGTAGGATTTTATCTGTTTCATCTAAAGACAAAGTACTATTCTCAATAGCATTTGAGTTATAAACTTGCTCTGAAATTTCAGCTTCAGAAATCATTTTTACAAGAGATTCTTTGCCAACAAGGGCTTTATAATACCTTTCCCGTAGTTCTTGTATTTGTTTATATGCCTTGAATGTATTTGCCATATATAAGATTATATTAAATATTGCTGATAAAGTCAAGCAATATCGTTAAAAACAATAATATTTAACAGATTTTAACGATATTAGGCCTAAATCCTAATATATTTAATGATTTGAGGTGATTCCAAGGTATTGAACCATCACGTATACTTGACTTTTAGATATATCTATGATATAATATACACAGATTTCTTCACACACTAAATTCTTTATTCATGAAAAAGTTTGTTCTTTATATCGTATTGGGTTTTGGTTGTTTATTTTTCTCAAGCTGTAGCACTCCCCAACCAGGGAGCTATGAGTGGAGTAAGAAGTACTCAAACTCTGGTATAGCTAAAAACCGCAGCGCAAGTTGCGGAGTAAAAAAATCCAAACGCCCAAAAGGCATGGAGGTGAAATACACCTCAATCAAAAAATCAAACAAGAAGAAGAAATAATTTCTTCTTACATCAAAAGACCTTCAAAAAAAAATGAAGGTCTTTATTTTTTGTAATATTATTCTACTTTTTTTGCTCAAGCTCGAGTAACGATATGCTCAAAATGCTTTTTGGAAACGGGCATCACAGAAAGGCGTTGCCCTCGGGCGAGGAGTGGCATGCCGGCGAATGCTGGATCAATTTTAATTTCTGAAAGAGATACCGGCTCTTCAAACTTTTTTACAAATGCCATATCAACAGAGTACCATATCGGCCTTTCCTTAGTAGCTTTCTTATCATAATGTTCATCCTTTTTATCAAACTGCGTCTCGTCCGCACGCGCCTTACTCGCCACTTTTGCTAGTCCGTAAACCCCCGCCGGATTTTCTTTCGTACCGTTGGAATGGTAAAAGAGTACCCCGTCCCCAATCTCCATCCCCTTCATCATAAAATTCCTCGCTTGGTAATTCCGCACCCCAGACCAAAAAGTCTTCTTATCCTTCTTCAAGTCATCAATCCCATAACACTCCATTTCACTTTTAATTAGCCAGTAGTTCATATGTATTTATAATTCTAGACTGACAAGAATACTACCTCATCCGAGAAGCCTTTTTTATAATCTATTAGGACCTGCTTTGGCAAGAGATTTATTTCTGTATTCCGATCTATCCATTTGATTTCAAATATTTCAAAAGCATGACTTCCCTTTTTTTCTTCTAGATTCATGAATTCTCCATTATCTTTTATCAAAAATATGAATTCCAAATTTTCAACTCCGTCTTCTTTGTTCTTCCAATTATGAACATAAAGAAGTTTAGTATTCTCTACTTGTATTTCTACTCCAAATTCTTCAAATATTTCCCGCTTGATACAAACCAAAGGATTCTCCCCGTCATCCAATTTCCCTCCAGGCAAAGCATAATAATCAAAATCCGCCCCATGTCGAACGGCAAGCATCTTCCCCTCCTTATCTAAAATTATCCCTCGGCATCTTATTTGCATAGAATTATTATAACATTTAATGTTAAGGCTTGTATAACTCAAACAGATATCTAAGCTATCATTTTAAAGTTTAATGTTTTCATATATTAATTCCAAGAAAAACCTCTTCCAAAATGACCCCAATTAGAAGTTTTAGAAAATTTTATTTTACTTAATTTTAAATAATCAAATATTCCTTTAGGTGTTAAATCATATCCTGTGATTTCTATTTCAATGCCATCAATATTAGCCACAGCCATTACTGGTTCTGCTTTTCCTATAGCATATGCAAGTTTTATATGTACCTCTTTAGCTTTATATTTTTTAAGCAGATCTACGGCAACCTTGCGAGCCATATATGCTCCACTTCTATCTACCTTAGTATAATCCTTGCCTGAGAAAGACCCACCACCAATAGCAACTTCTGGTCCATAGTTATCTACTATTAATTTTCTTCCTGAAAGACCAGTATCTGAATCAAATCCTCCCTGCACCCATTCTCCAGCTGGATTGATCAGATATTCTTCAGCAGGAATAATACTTTTTACTAATTCTAAAAGTTCAATATTTTTAGAATTCTGAAAACTCACCACAACTACTTTGACCTGCCCATCTTCTGTCGTGACCTGAGTCTTACCGTCATAAGGATATATCTCAAATATTTTCTGACAAAGATTTCTCGCAAGTTCATATTCTAATGGCATAAAATTATCGGTCTCCCGAGTCGCATAACCTTTCATGATTCCTTGATCACCCGCACCGCCAGTATCTACACCCGCCGCTATCTCCGTACTCTGCAAAGCAATATTTGATAAAACTTTATAATTCTCACCAACGATATTTTTAACAATCTCTTCAATGTTAACTTCTGTTTTAGAGGTGATTTCTCCATTGATAGTAATCAGATTATGACCACCCATAACCTCTATAGCGCAACGACTATTTTTATCTCCTTCTAAATATGCATCGAGTATAGTATCTGCGATATGATCACAGATTTTATCTGGATGCATTGGACTAACAAATTCTGCTGTTTTCTTCATAATAAATAAAAAATTCCTCTAATAAGAGGAAAGATTTTTCTCTCGTGGACTAGACGCGAGACATATCTTTCCTGATGCTTTCGCACCTGGTTGGATTTAGCACCTTACATTTGTAGGTTGCTGTGGGGTTACTGAGCCAATTCTCTACCACCACTCTTGATTAAACTATTTAATAGTAGCACTTTTTTATTATAACATATATTTATCAGAATTTATTATACTAAACTTTCTGAAAAATAAATAAATGTTCATGCATTATTAATAAGAAATTTGCTTCTTTGGATTTGTTTACCCAGAACCCTGTCGCTTTGCAATTAAATTGTCTTTTGATTATATCTTCTTTTAAAACAAAACCTGCTTTCAAAAACTTTTCCATAACCTTAAAAGCCAAAGGTTGATACATTTTATTTCTCCTTGTATCTCCTATCAAAATAGCACAATATTTTCCTTTCTTTAAAACTCTAAAAAGCTCTCTAGCTACTTGTTCTATTTCATCACAAAATTTATCAATATCATGAATATTAGATAAGTCTTCTAAAATCTGACCTTCGCTATATTTAATAATATCTGCATAAGGTGGATGAGTTAAGACTAAATCTATCTCACCATCTTTAATACAAGTCATGTTCCGAGCATCACATTTCAAGACTCTCTGCTTGGCTTTGTTATCACTTTCAAAGTTTAAAACTCGTTTAGTTCTCTCTAGGGCTTCTTCGTTGATATCTAGGCAAGTTATATGTCTATTTAGAATTTTGGCTTCTATCGCTGTCGTACCGCCTCCTATCATGCAGTCAAGCAAATGCTCCCCTTCTTTTGAATATCGTAGAATTATATTACGCACAACTTCAGGCGACCAATTCCCTCTCCAATCCGAAGTATGAGTAGCCCAATTCCCACGCCTAGGAAAAGCCCAAACGCTTGTGCACTCCATTTCAAAATTCTCGGGATGAAGTTTTAATTCTTTTTGTGACAT
Source organism: Minisyncoccota bacterium (assembly GCA_041675085.1). GTDB lineage: Bacteria > Patescibacteriota > Minisyncoccia > Phycocordibacterales > UBA9973 > UBA9973. The sequence continues at coordinate 83,200 of JBAYUN010000003.1, read as the reverse complement.
TAAACTATTTTATATTTTTTTGATTTAACTAATTTTATTGAGTCATAATTATCTTTGTTGGAAAATTCATATTGCCAAATTAAATATTCATCAATTCTTTTCTCAAAAAACAATAAAACAACTTTTTTCTTTGTATATTCTGACCATTGTCTATAAGGATAATATAATTGCCTAATGATTGTATTTTTTGTTTTTGAATTCTTTGCTTCAATTAAAACTATTTGATTTTTACCTTCATAACCCGCATCAACTTCAGTTTGCACACTTTCTGTTTCGATAAGATGCTTACCAATTTTAAAACTAAATTCAGGTGTATATTTTCTACCACGAATAGTTAAAACAAGTGTCGGATCTTCCATAAATGTTCTAATCAAACTTGAAGCATAAGCAAAATCTAAATGTTGCATTTCAGAGTTACCAATTTTTACAGTATCCAAATCAAAATCTAATTTAGTATTGTATATTTCAGCATCATTTTTTATGTCAGGTATATCAATATATCCTTCTCCCTTCAAAATTACATAATAACCGTTTTTAACTGGTAACAAAATCAAGCCCCTTTCCCTCATTACTTCTGGAACACTTTCTCTTGTATCCATTTTGCACAATATACGAACTTCTTTTTCGGTTGTACCTTTAAAATCTTGAACGGATTTTTTTATATCTTTTGCAGACAAATAAAAAGGTGCTTTTGAAAAGTCGTGTTTCAAAATTTTATAATCATCAAATATTTTTTTCCAAGAATTATTGTTTGCCATATTTTTAAACAGAATAAATTGGTAAATCTTTCAAGATTTTTATTGCTTTTTGGTCTGTATATATACCTTTAGGATCTTTCCATTCATAAATTTGAATATATCCGTCTTGTTCTAATTCTTCAAGCTTATCCCATGCTTTTCCAATATGGAAATCCATACCTCCTAAACGATTAAAAAGAAAGTTTTTTAATCCTAGAAAATCTCTCCCTATGCTTTTTGACCATTTTTGATAATTTGAAAGCTCAAGTATTAATTCATTTTTTGTTATTTCTTTATGATGAAAGTCAATATAAGAATACTCACGCTTTTCTATATCTATAAAAATATCAACATCTGATATTTTGCCAATTGTTTCTGTATCTTTTTCAGTCATAAAATTAATCAATTCATTTAAATACAGATCAGCTTTTGTTTTTTGTTCAATTGAAATAAGTCCATTATGAGCAATTTTATGTCTTATATTTTTTAAAAAATCCCATTTCTCCTGAAATCTTACATCTTTAAAGCTTTGAAAATATCTTTCTATATTATTTTTAACTGCTAATTTTAAATCATCCAGATCTTCAGAATTTTCAATTCTTGTAACCAAATCTTCAATTTTTAAATTGCCAAAAGAGTTAGCATAAATAATATTCCCCAAGTCTTCGAAATCAATTAAATACATCCTAGTATCTACAACAAAACCCTTTTTATCATTTTCCTCGACTATTGTTGAAAACACATCTTCATTACCTTTTCTTTTCCCTGTTTTATTTTTAACTTCATTGTCAAGGACGTTGTTAAACCAATAACTAACACCTTCTGTCATGGAAAAATGTTTTGTTATATAAGACCTTAATAAATTTTCAACTTTATTCATTTTGATATAAAGCTCATTCAAAAGCATTGATGAAAGTTCATCTGTGGTTACATAAATTTTACCTAGTTTTTGTTCAACTAAATAATTAACAATGTTCAATCGAAATTTATCTAAATAAGAGATATTTTTTTCATTTCCAATTATTTCACATTTAAGATAAAAAACCGCTGTATAATCTAGAAAATTAGAACCAGATAATTTTATTACACTCAAAACTAAGCCATTATCATTATCTTTTATTAAAGTTTTAGTATTGTCGTGATCAGTAATAGTTGTATTTTTAGGAAACAACAATATGTTACTTTTTAAAGACATCGCCAAACGAGAAGGATCATCCCCAAAAACACATTGATTATCTTTATCGAAACATAAACAAGAAAATTCTATTTTTCCATTATTAGCCATAAATCTTAATAATTAGTTATTAATACTTCCGTGATTTTTCCTCTCTTGGAAGAATCTGAATTGATTGCGCGACCAGCTTCTACTTTGTTTATTTTCACTCCTTTAAATCCTGTATAAATTTTATTAATAAAAGGTGCATCTGAATTTGAAAGCATAACAAAACAACCTCTTTTATGAAGTTCTAAAAATGTATCTCTTAGTTCTATTTGCTCTTTATCTAAGAATGCTTCTGTAGTATATGTAGTGAAAGATGCAGTTTTACTTATTGGATAATATGGTGGATCAAAGTATATAAAGTCCCCTTTCTTTGCTTTCTTTAAGACCGCTTTATAGTCTTGGTGTTTGATTTCTACGTTCTCTAACGCTTTAGAAACTTTTCTCAAATTATCTTCGTCACAAATCAAAGGATTGGTATATTTCCCGAAAGGTACGTTGAACTGCCCACTACTATTTACTCTATACATGCCGTTGAAACAAGTACGGTTTAAGAAAATAAATCTTGAAGCTATTTCTAAATCAGAAAGTTCTTTCGGATTTTTAGCTCTAACTTTCAAGAAATAATCTTTTTCGTATTCATGCTTTTTTAAAGATTTTATCAAAGCATCGATATTATTTTTAATTACGTTATAAGTAATCACTAAATCAGAATTCAAATCCGACAAGAAAGCTTTTTTGGGTAGCAGGTCAAAGAATACAGCTCCACCTCCGACAAACGGTTCAAAGTAAGTATTCTTATTTGCATCAAATCCAAAAGGAGGATACAAGTTCATTTTTTTAAATTGCTTTAGGAGTTGCCTCTTGCCTCCGACCCACTTTACAAAAGGTTTCGGTTTTGAGTCGATAATATTTTTTAGATTTTCATAATTAAAATTATTTTTTGCATGTCTTAAAACATGCTGAATATAGATATCATGTAGGTCAAAATCAGTTTTGAGTTTTTCTATAATTTCGCTTCTAGTCATACTAATATTTTAGCATATTTTTAAAATATAAAAGCAATCTATTCCACAGGGCAAGTAGTTTTCCCTATTGCTGCATAAAAGCCACACCAGCTGAATAATGCTTCAAATATTGCGAATCCGGAGAAGAATAAGAGGATTGGGCTCCATGAGGTCATTACTGCCCATGCTAATAACCCTACTCCTATCAAGAGTCTCAACAGGCGGTCGCCTTTACCTATATTTTTACTACCGCGTCCAACTTTTCCGACGACGGCATTCTTTGCTAATTTTTTGAGAATTGCTCGATATAAAAGTCCGAAAATCCCCGCAAGGAGATACATAGCGACGACGAGTCCCCAACCTGTTGTAAAAGTATTTATCATGCTTGTATTATACAGCAAATAGAAATATTAATCTTGATTAAAAAATAATGAAATAATTTGAGATAAAAATAAAAATAAAAAAGTCCCAACGGTATGGGACTTATTCTCTTTTTTACAGAGAGAAAACTATTTTCATTTTTTTAAGTTGTCTGGTCTGCCGACCTCACGGACTTTCCTTGTGGTAGCTTTAGGAGTAGGAATTTCTTTTCCTGACTCTTCTTTTGCTTTTTGATTTTTCTTTTTATAAGAAGCTGTATTTTGTCTCCTTATTTCCAAGAATTTTTTATCTTCTTCCGATAAACCATAATCCCAAGACAAGTATTCTGGTTTTGAGTGTTTTTCTGGATTTATACAAATCCAGAAATACTGACGACTTCCTTTTTTACGGTGAATTTCCATCTCACGTTCACATTTTTTGCAAGGGCAAAGAGGATTGCCATCAATTTTCTTTTTATTGATTCGGGCGTATTCCTTCATGTCTACAAAAAAATTCTTATTTTTTCTCGTAAAATACTGAGCGCAATAAATCAAAACATCACCTTTTGTGATAATAACCCATCCAGCATCAGTCCCCTTGTCTCGGAGCTTATTTTCTTTTTCAAGAAAAGTTGTCCAAACTTTCACTGCATAGGTTCCATTTGAATACTGAAAACCGGTTTCATAACCTTGGATTTTTCGAATCCTTGTTTGAAGATCAAGTCTTGTAAAATCTTGACGAATTTTTTTCCCTCCGATTTTAGTGAACCCTAACGCTTGCATTTCAAGAGCAAACCACTCAAATCCTTCTGGGGTAGGACTGCCATTAACTTCCATTTTTATTCTGTTTTAATATGATGAACTATTTTATATCAAAATAATCCTACAATAAAAATAGAATTTTAGCAATCCTTTATAGAGAAAATAATGCAAATAGTTTTTTAAGAGCATTCTCCTTATGACTTAATGCCAAAAAACTATTGTATTATTTTTTTATTTCCTAGACTTCTTTGAAGACGATACTAGTAGGTAAAATGAATTTACTCTCGTCGGTAGCCCAAGGTTGGCAATCATAATCCCCTATTTGTTCTGCATTAAAGCTATATTGAGCGGTAGTTTTTGTATCGGTATTTGTATTCGTATCGGCTACGACTTTTGCTTTAAAGCCTACGCCTGGCAACATAGAGCTCCAAGTATAAGTAAAACCGTCTCTGACTATGAGTGAAGTATCTATACTGAGTCCAGCGGTCTTTGTATTGAATTCCCCTTTGATCATGCCGTTGTTGATATAGACTTTACCTTTGCTTTCGATATCGTTCACGTATTGATTCACGGTGCATTCATAAGAGCCTTTATCTGTCGCGATAAATTGCGAGAAGGCCATCTTCTTACCAGAAGGCGTCGCCTCAGTAGTCGCGTCTGTATTTATAGTATCGTCTTCTTGATTTGTATCGACTACTACCTCATTATCTAATGTATTAGTATTATTATTCTTTGAAACATTCAAAGCATAATATCCTCCCCCAACGAATATAATTCCTACCAAAACCCAAATTGATATTTTTGACATTTTTTTGTAAAATCATGCCGCGTAACTGTCCATTAAAACGCGGCACAATTTTTAATTAATTTTAATAAATCTAATAATCCAAAAATTCATTAAATAGTTTTTCTAGAGCATTCTCCTTTTGCCTTAACGCCGAAAAACTTATTTTCATTAATCTAATAATAACACAAATTCATTAAAATATTTATACACTAATAAAGTCGTATATCCTGCATGCGTCTTTTATAATCTGGAATTTGAAGACTCACCAAAGCCCAGAATTTTGCTCCGTGATTCATTTCTTTTAAATGCGCTAATTCGTGCACGATGATATAGTCGCGTAGGTCGGGAGGTAAGAAAAATATTTTATAATTGAAAGAAAGTTCGCCCGAGCTTGAGCAACTACCCCATCTAGTTTTCTGATTGCGTATCTTGATACTTTTGATTTTGAAATTGTAAAATTGATTGAAATAGAGACATCTCTCGAGAGCTATATCGGAGGCGTCTTGTTTATAGAGTTGATAATCTTTGATGGAGAAATGCGCGAGGAGTTTCTTTGGTCTTTTTTTTAAATTCTCTATCTGTTCTAGAATCCAGTCAGTCTTCGTCTCGACGAGATTTTGAACATAAGAGTCTGAAATATTGCGCGGTTTAATCACGACGACAGATAAATCTGGCGAGACACTAATACGAATACCCCTTGTACCTTTGCGGACTTTTATCGTATAACGTACCTCAGTATTTTTAATTAAGAAAATTGGCTTCATTATTTTGGTATTTTTAGTATACTATCTAAATGAATGAAAATATAGAAAATGAAGATGAGATAATAGTCCGTGATGCGCATGGTAATATTTTAGCCAACGGAGATAGCGTTATAGTTATTAAAGACTTAAAGGTCAAAGGCACCTCTAGTACTCTCAAGCAAGGAACTAAGATTAAAAATATTAGACTTACTGACGATGAAGAACTCGTTGAATGCAACGCCGACGGAATGAAAGGTTTGGTCTTGAGAACTGAATTCTTAAAGAAAGGATAATTATTTCCAACTAAAACCTCGCCCAAAATGTCCCCAAGTACAAGTCTCAGCGAACTTTACGTCTTTTAGTTTGAGATATTCTCTGATACCTTTTGGACTTAGATCATAATCAGCTATTTCTTCTTCTCTACCGTCGACTATAGCTATAGCCATGACAGGTTCGCTTTTACCTATAGCATAAGCAAGCTTGGTGACGACTTCTTTCGCCTCATATTTACGCAATAAATCTACGGCTATCTTGCGGGCCATATACGCTCCGCTTCTATCTACTTTGGTATAATCCTTGCCCGAGAAAGACCCACCTCCGATAGCGACTTCGGGGCCGTAATTATCCACGACGAGTTTGCGTCCAGAAAGACCTGTATCAGAATCAAAGCCACCCGAGACCCATTCTCCAGCTGGATTGATTAGATATTCTTCGGAGTCGATTATACTTTTTACTAATTCTAGAAGTTTACTATTCTTAGAATTTTGAAAACTCGCTACGACGACTTTCACCCGCCCATCTTCGACAGTAACTTGAGTCTTGCCGTCATAAGGATAAACTTTATAAATCTTTTGACACAAATCTCTCGCAAGTTCGTATTCTAAAGGTAGTAGACTCTCAGTCTCGTGAGTCGCATATCCTTTCATAATACCTTGATCTCCTGCCCCGCCCGTATCTACACCGCTCGCTATTTCCCGACTCTGCAAAGCGATATTGGATAGAACCTTATAACCCTCACCAACTATATTCTTAACAATATTTTCTATATTAATTTCTGTCTTAGAAGTGACTTCACCGTTGATAGTGATAAGGTTATGACCACCCATAACTTCAATAGCCACACGACTATCAACGTCGCCCTCTAAATAAGCGTCCAGAATAGAATCTGCAATAAAATCACAAATCTTGTCTGGATGACGTGGACTCACAAACTCAGCTGTTTTAATCATAAATAAAAAATTCCTACATTATAATAATGAAGGAAAGAATTTTCTTGCATGGACTAGACGCGAGACATATCTTTCCTTCAGCCTTAGGGCTTTAGGTTGGATTTAGCACCTTTCCTTAAAAGACAGGTTGCTGGAGGTCTGAGCCAATTCTCTTTTCTTTTGAAATTCAAAAGAAACCTCACTCTTGATATACAATATTTGATTGTACTTTTACTTTAACACAAAAATAAAAATTAAGAAACGTCGTCCAAACTACCACCATTAGTCACATTAGTGAACCCTGCATTTTCGAGCATAGTTTTCGCCATCATAGATCTATTGCCACTTTCACAGTACAAAGTCACCTCAGAGTCTTTCGGTATTGCCGGCAAAACTCCTTGCATAATATCCATGATATCATGATGCATAGCACCGTCTTTATGACCCATGTCATATTCCATTCTTGTCCTCACATCTATATAAATCATAATTTTATAATATCATAAAATTTTAAAACCCACATATAAATATAAAATAGCTTGAGGTAAGATACCCCAAACTATTAATTGTCAAACCAAAAAAAAAGTACTCTAAAATTTCCAGTATGGATCTTTAACTTTTTAAGGATCATACTGCTAATAGCATAGTACAATAATATAAAAAAAGCAAATAAAAAAAAGCTTGAGGTTCCGAGCCCCAAGCGATGTTTTAATTACATGAACATATTCGAATTTTTTATGTATTGATTTTTTAACTTTTTAAAAGATCAATACTATCAATAGTATAGTACAATGATATAAAAAAAGCAAATAAAATCTAATCTACGCAATTAGAAAAATACTTCGAGAGATCCTTCGCCTCCATCTTGGAGCTTGGATTGATTGAAACGGATATCCCGATCTGTTAGATAATTCTTAACAAAGTTAGGCAGAACTGGACCGTTTTGACTATTTCTACCTTTGCCGACTATTAGACGGACATGATTATACTCACGCTCATTGATAAGATCAAAAAGTACATCTTCGCATTCTAGCGTAGTGTATCCATGCAGGTCTAAAACGAGCTCCGGGACTTGCTTGTACTTATTATTCTTATCAGCATAAAAACTCATATATAAATCAAGATTAACATAAAACAGAATTTTTATTAAATATGCTAAAATAGATAAATGAAAGATAAATTAGTTATTTATTGGTCACGGAGAGATTTTCGTTTGCGGGATAATCCTGCTTTATCTGAATCTCTAAAATACTCAAAAGAGCACACTATCCCCTTTTTACCTGTCTTTATACTTGAGGATTATATGTACAAGAATGATCCTTTATACCAATTCGGCTATCCAAGTCGATATTTCTTAATGAAAGCTCTACCTCTATGGGGAGAAAACTTTAAAGAATTTTTATTGGTTCACGGTAAAGGGTCTAAGTATTTGAAATACTTGGCTACGCATTTCGATATCAAAATATTTGTAAACGAAGACGTGTATCCAGACTTTTATACTCAAATCGAAAAACTCAAAAAAGAAAATATAGATATCACAGTCTGTAGAGATATGATGACAATAGATAAAGATACTCGGTCTGGTACTGGCAGTGTCTATTCTATATTTACTCCTTTCAAGAACGCAGTCTGGCAAGAATTTATAGAAGCAAAAGAATACGACAAAGTTAATCCAGAAAATATAAAGTATTTGGACAAAGAAAATCTAAAGAAACTTAAAAATCAAATAGAAAATAAAGAAGAAATACTCTGGGAAAAATTCTCTAAAAATAGAAAGATATACGCCCTAGGCGAGACTTTTGATATTGATAAATTAATTCCATATAAGCCGGATTTAGAGAATTGGTATTTTGATGAAAATACTGCTCTTAAAAAATACAGTAAGTATTTAAAAGAAAATATTGATATCTATAAAAAAGAAAGAGATTATCTGGATCGTGAGAAGACTTCTAAGATGTCGCTCGGTTTAGCTTGGGGACTACTATCTAGTAGGACGCTCAAAAATATGATATTAAAACATTACGATACTAATTTTGAAAATCCATACTCTATAAAGCACGAAGATGCTACTCATTATATAAGTGAACTGATCTGGAGAGAATTTTATAAATATTTATTCTATCACTACCCTAACCTGATGAATGAAGAATTCCAAATGAAATTCCGACGTAGAATAAAATGGGCAGATAAAGACAAAAGTCATGAGAGATTTTTGGCTTGGATAAAGGGAGAGACTGGCTATGCGGTAGTAGACGCAGCTATGATAGAACTCGCTCGGACTGGCTACATGCATAATCGCGCTCGCATGATAGTCGCTTCGGTATTGACTAAAAATCTAGGAGTGGACTGGAGAGCAGGACAAGAATATTTCCGTTGTATGTTGATAGACCTCGACGAGGCGTCTAACAACGGAGGCTGGCAATGGGGCGCGAGTACAGGAGCCGACCCGAAACCTATTCGTATATTTAACCCTTATCTACAAGCTGAGAATTACGATAGCGAAAATATCTATCAAGGAAAATGGCTCGGTAAAGAAAAACTAGCAAAATATTTAACGACCAAAGAATTAAAAAAAATAGATGAAATAAAAAATAATAATTTATTTGAAGATAATAAAGATAGAATATATCCTATCGTGCCACATGAACACGCTCGCGAAGAAGCCCTAAAAAGATACGGACTTGATGGTAAAAAAAGTGGCCGACCCCGTGACTACTAATAGAATTACTAAAAGAACTATTAAAGGACTTTAAAACTTAATTTAATACTATCCCCCGCAAAGATATCTTCTTTTTTGCGAATGTCTTTTTTTAAACAAATTATATATCCTCTAGACATTTTATGAGGGAAAAGAGAGGTAAGCCATTTGGTCTTGCCTATCTGAGCTTCTATCGGGATCATGCCTTTTATGCCTCTTTGCAATATCACTTCTGAGATTTCTTCACCAATGGTTGCAAAATGCCAACCAGCTTGTCCCGGCCAAAGCCATACTTTGACTACAATTTTAAAATGGGTTTTCTTCATCTTTTTTATTAGACACTTTCTTGTCTTCTTTTTTGTATTTTTTATCGTCTTCTATTAATCCTAATTTAACAAGCCGAGCACGTATTCCTCCAACTTGGCGTCCGTTTATACTCGCAATCTCTTTAATACTTTTCCCTTTTTTAAAATCTGATACTACTTTCTCTTCTTCTTCTATGGTCCATTTCTTATAAGCGTTAGTGTGTTTTTCTCGAATTTTATCAAGCTTAGAGATAGAATGCTCTTGATACTCTCCATCTTCTATATAGTCACTTGTATCGGCTTCTGTATTATTTTTGCTATCACTATTTTTATTTGTTTTTGCAGTTTTTTTATCAGTCCATTTACCGCCCATAGCCACGACAAAATTCTTGTGCATTTTTTTCATCTCATCATTTGGAATGTTACAGAAAAGCTCAACGGCTTTTTCTGACGCCTCGCGAAAATCATTGTCTTGCTCTAAGATTTCCGGATGAACTTTCAAAGACATATCGTTAAAACCTAAAAGATACAAACCTGACATACGACGTACGCGCGACAAAGCCACGTACCCTTGCCCATATTCAAAAACAGAAGATAGATCCATAATAGCCGAATCCATGCTCATACCCTGACTTTTATGCACCGTGATAGCCCAAGCGAGCCGTAAAGGTATCTGACTGATTTTGGCTTTAATCTTACCGTTGTCTTCTATGCTCCAATCAAGTGGCGTAATAGTAATATGAGCCCCTGAAATAGTGCGAATGATAGGATTACCAGAGAAAGAGTCAAAATCAATCACCTCGCCCAATGTGCCGTTGACATATCGTTCTTTGGGATTATTTTTAGTACACATAACAATAGCTCCTTTTTTCAAAACTAAAACCTCTGGCGACAGACAACCTTTTTTCAAAGTAGCTACGATATTATCTTTACCAGTAGAGCTCATTAAGAATTTTTTCTCTACTCCTTCTATTTTTGAAAGCATATCTGTGTTTACTCTATCGACGTCTAGATTGTGAGAAAAAAGCTTGGTCACATTTGAAGGGAATTCTTCCCTTTTTACAAAGCGAGATTTGAGATAATCTAAATGCTCACCTTCGAGAGTACCTCTACGAATAGAGAGTAGTAAATCCAAAAAGTCTTCATCATCTTGACGATGCTGTTCGTGAATATAACATATAACAGGACTCGCCCGGAGCCAAGCTGGAGACTGATACGCAAAGTCTCCTATTTCTTCTTCTTCAAATAATTGAATTTCTTTTTCTTTTTTAGATTCTTCTCTATTACTTTTTTTGTTAATAGGTGGAAGTTGGAAAAAGTCACCAACAAAGATAACTTGCAATCCTCCAAAAGGTTCATCGTTTTGCCTAATCAAACGACAGACCATATCTACCATAGACAAAGTATTGGAATGTAACATAGATATCTCATCGATTATCAAGACTTTGGTCTTTACTATCCGACGAGTCAGATATTCACTTGTAGAAATCTTGTCTAAATCATATTTACTTAAAAACTCTTTTATACCTATCCCGCTCCAAGAATGAATAGTCATACCGCCGACATGAGTCGCAGCAATACCAGTAGACGCAGTAATAGAATGATCAATATGATGTTCTTTTAGATAAGCTATGTATTTATTGATAGTATAAGTCTTACCTGCTCCTGGCTCTCCTGTGAGAAATACATTGGCTCCAGTTTTTAAAATTAGTAGCGCCTGTTCTTGAGTCATACTATATTATAACTTATTTTGAAAATTATTTTTCAATAGAGTCTAATTTTTCTTTTAATTTATTTTCAGTTTCTTTAATATGGTCCAATTCTTCTTTTAGCATATCACTCATTTTTTCTAATTTATCTACTTCTTCTTCTACTTCGTCCACGTCTTCTTTCTTTTTAAGAAATCTATAGTAACGACTTTTATAATTGTCTTTATGCTTTATAAAAACAATAACTAAAATAAATATTGTCAATAAGAAAAAATTATACTGAAAAATATCATTAGTAAGAGTAGCTCCTGCTATACTCCAAAAATTATTTTTCTGATCTTCTGGAGTCACTATCCATTTTTCATTAAAAATCTTCCTTTCATTTTTGCTTATCTGAGTCAAACCTTTGTCTAGTATTGATTGCAATATTTGTTTATCTTTAGGTACACCAAAAGATAATTTGTATTCAAAACCTGCATTACCTACAACCTTCACGCTACTTAGGACTTGCTTTGATAAATAAAAAGACAAAGAGGCAATATCCATAATAGCAGCATCTACTTCCCCTAAGACTACTTGTTGTAGACCTATCTCATCATCTGTCACCGGACTAATAATAACTCTAGGGTAATTCTTAGCAATGAAATTCTCTACAGCTCTGCCCGAAGTCACTGCTACTTTTTGGCCGTTCAAGTCATTTAAAGTAATACCACTCTTAATAACGGAATCTTTACGAGTTACGACAACAGAAGATATATCAGTATAACTATCAGTAAAATAAAGAAGACCTTGTTTCTCAGGAGAATCAATGAGTGAAGTGACTACATCCCCTTTACCGAGCTTTACGTCTTCTATGATCTGAGCAAGGGACTTAGCTGGCAAGTATTCTACCTGTGCGCCAACTTTCTCGGCTATTAATTCTATATAATCGACAGATAGACCAAGAGGAGTACCTGAATTAGACTGATAAGAAAAAGGAGCAAAAGATTTCTCAGGATAGACTACTATAGTATTGTTTCTAGAGCTAAGCCAAAGAGTTTCTTCTGGGGTTAATAAATCTCTATTTTGAGCGGACAATAAAAATGTCGGGACTATCATTATAGCCAAAACAGACAAAAACAGGAATATAAAATTGAGGTTATTTTTTTTCATTAATATTTTGATTAAGTAAATTATCTTGACGTGCTAAATTGATACCAGTAAGTTCTATCTTCTCTTCTTCTAACCCTAATTTCTTTTTTAGGATTCTCATTCGAAGCCATGAATACCAAGGTATAAAGTAAATTATAACACAGAGTATAACTATCGGTATAAACAGACCTAGTACGTTAATAAATACAATTAGATTTTTTACAATTTTACTATCACTAACTAAAATCTGAGTACCTAGACCTGGTTTCTCGATACTCTCATTTTCATCGACAAGAAAAGGGGTAGCATTATAAACTCCTGCTATTAAATTTGAAGTACTAGTGTACTGGAAATTACCCAATTCATCATTTTTAACTAAGATAGAATCTAATTTAGTTTTCTTGAATTGAAGTCGAGTCAAAAGTTCTTCACCAAGAGACCTCAATGATACGTCTTTGAATACGATTTTGGTAAGACTGTTGGGCTCACCTTTACCTGATATGTATATCTTTTCTTTTGAGGCTATGGACGAAGAGGCTTCTACTATCACTGGTAATTTTGCAAGTTTATTTTCTGTCTTTATTTCTGTCTTTTCTTCCGCTACAACTTTTATAGGACGAGTATCAGTCGGTTTTACAAAACTATTGATCCTAATACTCGTACCTGACAAATCTGCTAAAACGTTACTACCCAATCCGTCATTAGCCAAAATCGAGCCTTCAGTAAAATTTAAATTGGCGACTCCTTTAGTCTTTGCTTCAAAGACAATTTTTAAAACTAGTCCATTATTACCAGAAAAACCAGGGTTAAGAATAACTCCCTCAAAAGATATTTGACCCCTAGTTATTTTAGGCTCACCAGTCCAGAGATTAATAATACTAGACTCTTTAGAGGCAGACACAGCTCGCAATAAATTCTCTGGAAAAGAAACTACACCAGAGACAGCATTTATGGATTGATCTGTAGAATTTACTCTTAAAAAGATAGTCAGTCTGTCTCCTTCAGACACAATAGGGGGTTTACTAAAATAGAGTGAAGAGGAAGCTAGGGCGTCCATGTTTAAAGAAAAGAAAAGCCCAAAAAATAAAATGAATATTATTAAAAAATTCCTAAAATACATAATTCTATTTTAGCAATTTACGCACGAAAAGACTAGAAGAAAACAATCCAATCAAAAGAATTATTATATGCCAAAAAGTCACAATACCGTCTATCTGAATATGAGATTCAGTAAAATTATCATTAAAATCATAAGCTCTGATGGTTATCTTTTTAGAAAACAAACTTTTATTTACGATTAATGGACTAGTCACAACTTCATAAGATCCACCTTTTTTGATGCGATATTCTTTAATACCAGACTCAATATCTTCGGCTATAAAAGAAATCATAGTATTTGTCTCTGAGGCTTTTAGGGCAGGTATAAATGTAATTATAAAAGGTAAAGGTGGCAATGTATCTTCTGTATTTTTTTGAGCTTCGAATGCGTCATAATTAAATGTAGGAGAATTATTGTCTTTTATATTTACAGAGAAATTTTTGCTATCTACAGAAAGAGGACTACCTAAACCATCATTTTGCAAGACATCTTTTTTATGAAAAACAAAATTCGCCACACCTGTTTTTTTAGACTTGAAAACAAGATAGACTACACGAATATCATCGAGTTTTTTTTGATTTGGATTATAAATACCACTAACCCCCCCAGGCACAATACCAGTCATTTGAATTTTATTACTTTCAAATACAGACGGGGCTTGGATCCAATTTTTAAATAAAGTTTCATTATCTTGAAAACCAATATAATCAATTAAATTAGAATCAAAACCCACAATAGCATCAATAGAATTAATAGCATTATTTTCTGAATCAATAGAAACAAGTACTTTAAAAGATTCTCCGATGTTAGTATTTTGTTCTCCAGTAAGATATATACTAGAAGCAAAAAGAACACGAGGGATAAAAAATAAAGCACAAATTATTAAAAAAATATTTTTTTTCATAAATTAATTGGTCCAGAAATAAGCTAATATAGAAAAGTCTATTAAGTTTACAACATTGTCACTATTCACATCTACGCATGAAGGTGGATTATCTTTCTTGTACCAAAAAGCCATCACCGAAAAATCTATAAGATTTATCAAATTATCTTTATTACAATCACCTTGTATTACAAGAGGATAATTTTCGACATTTTTATTAGAATCTCCAATTATAAATTTTACTAACTTACTAATACGAGTATCATTTAAATATTTAATATTCAAACTATAACTACCTTTTGATAAATCTGTCATTGGTATGGTTATTTTATATGATCCATCTGATAAAGAATTGGTAAGAAAATTTTTCTGATTTAAGCCATCTAAAGATACATATAAAGATCTATCAGGCATAGCATAACCATATATAGTAATATAGTCACCTTCTAAAACTTCGGATTTATCTAAAGATATGGTCGGAGCAAAGCGTATATTACTAAGCTCGGTAATATACCCAGAATAAACTGCTACTGGATAATTTAGCAGCAAAGATTTATTTCCATCAGAGTCTTCGGCAAAAATTGTATAGAGAGCTGTATTCTCATACTTTTCTTCAATTGACATATTAAAAAATCCACGATTATCAGCATTCACTGAAAGAACAAAAATACCACCTTTCAGTAATGTTATCTTTGCATTTGGATACGCTTCCCCTCTTAAGGCGACACCTATCTTTGGAATAAAAAGATTCACCGCCCCGCCACCACCCAGAGATGTAGGGGTTGGAGGAATGACTATACTAGTGTCTATGACTCTTGCACTAACAACAACATCATCTGAATCTATAATGTCTACTGCTCTAATAACATAAAATGGAAATAAGGATAAAATTATTAGTAAAGCTAATATGATTTTTTTAAAAAAATAATTAACCATAGTTAATACTATGATATTTTCATACCATTTCTAGCTTTTTCTATAATATATCTATTGTACTTACGAATAATTTTCCCGCCAAAGAAATAAATGATAAATAAAGAAAAAAGCATAACCAAAACAAGCTCCCAAGGAAATACAAAAAATAAAACTGTCTTAGATACCTCCTGACTGTTTATACCATAAGCTAATTTTAGATTTGCAGAATACAAACCGACTGCAAAATTCTTCCACTGATAGCTAATATTATCAATAAAATTACCAAAATAACCTTCTCTATTTACATCATTAGCATCTCGTTCATATTCCAACCATTTGAAATCATACTTTCTAGTGCTACCAGGGAGAACGTTACCTAGAGATATATTGGCGTCAATTTTTTCTGTAGGAATAAATAAAGTGTTTCTAATTAAAGCATTACCTACTGGCTTGATGCGATCATTACCATCATTTTTAAATCGATATTCAAAAGAAACAGGTAGGGTTTTGTAGAAAAATTTATTATTTAAAGTATTAAATGACAATAAACCAGCTTCTTCTTTGATATCTCCTGAGACAGAAAGTAAAATCAAAGTTCCAACCTTTGCACCAATTGAAACCTGACCACCACCAGACCCAGAAGGACTTGTACCCCAAAAGACAGAAGCAAAATGACCACCCGCTTCAGCATTTTCTGGTATTTTAATAGTAAATGGAATAATCTTACTCTCCCCTGGCAACAAAGACACGGAAGGCTCCGCAGACATCCAAGTCCCTAAGCCACTTTTGGGTTCAACAAAAGAAGGTGTACCACTCTCACCTTGAGCTTCAAAATTCTCAAAAGATAAGAAAAATTTCTGAGTTACATTTTTCTCATTTGTTAAAGTTAAGTTCTCTTTAATTAAATCTCCAGGATCACCTGAAAGTTCTAACCTTGGTGGAGATATAGTCAATGCGTGTGCTGTATGAGAAAAAGTCACAAAAAGCCCAAAAAAAGCAATTAATAAGATACAAGTTTTAACTATTTTTAGGCTATTCATAATTATTCAGATTAACACACTTTAAATTAAATTAATAGGTAGCAGTAGCAACGTAAGTTTGAGTTGAAGTATATGTACCAGCTTCTGTTACAGCTGAAATGTTAGCCAATTGGCGAACAGAATATGTAGTAGTAGCTGAAGGGTCTCCAGCTGAAGCTATTTGAGCTGGAGTAGAAGCTGACGCTGTCCAAGCATAACCAGCAGCTGCATACGGAGCAGTCACAGCACCAGAACCACCTGATGCAGTAATACGCATACCGAATTGTTCTGAAGCAGGACTTGAAGCAGTATTCACAGCCAAAGGATCAATAGTATCTGCGCCCGAAGTCAAAGTTGCTCCTTGTACAGTTATAACATAACCGGAGGTAGCATTTGTTCCAGCTGTAAGATTGAAAGCTTCTGTTTCAGTAGTGGTAGGACAAGTTACTGCTCCAGGATCTGTACCTTGTGCAAAACAAGCTCCAGCTGTACGTAGATTACCAAAAAAGATAGTATTATCAGAAACAGTAAATGAAATAGAAGGTTGAACACGAGCATTCACAACCACAACATCATCAGCTATTACTGGAATACCTATAACGCCAGTATCAGTAAATGTACCAGACATGGTAAGCAATGTTGTTCCCGCAGAACCGTTTGTGATTTGTTGGTCACCAGTCGCACCTGTAGTAGCATGAGTACCAATCTCTATATTTATAACACTACCAGCACCTACTGCTGTAGTACCGTTAGTGAAAGTAATAACTGTACCAGAAGTACGTACTACTCCCCAAGTTGCAGCTGCTGGAGCAGCAGCTAGTGTTACGTCTACTCCGTCGTCTTTTAGATCAATATCTGTAAAGTCCAAAGAAGCATGAACACTCGTAGAGTTATCAAAAGTTAAAATAATAGTTTGCCCTGATGCTACACCAGTAGGAGTTGTAAACTGTATGGTGTAATTGGAAGCAGTCGAAGCTTTTTCTGTACTTAAAGTAGCAGACATAGCAGACAAAGAAGCTGCATATGCATAAGACGAAACAGATGAGTAAGAAGAAACTAAAACTAACATAAACATCAAAACAAAACTCGTGATTTTTCTAAACATAATTTTAAATTAACTAACTAATAAATAATACATATATTATAACATTTTAATACAAAAAAAATAAGTTTGATAGTATGTGGATAACTAGAATTCACCGGTCGCCACGTAAGTAATATTAGCTTGATACTCACCTGCTTCTGTAATACTTGAAATATTAGCTAAATAATACAAACTAAAAGTCTCAGAAGAAGTAACTCCACTAGTCGAAGCTATCTCAGTCGTAGTATTTGCGACATATGTCCGAGTTGGACCTGTTTGCCTATAAGGTATTGGGATAATAGCAGAACCATTAGTACTAAGAGAGATGCCGAATTGTTCAACACCAGGAGTTCCGTCCCCTGACACAGATGAAGCAACATCTATATTACTAGACCCACTTGTTAGAGTAGACCCATTATATGTAATAACATAACCCGAATTAGCATTAGATCCTGCAGATATTGTATGAGCGACAGTACTTGTAGCACTACCAGTAGATGTATTAGCATATCTCGGACCAGAAATAGATAAATTACCAAAATTTAAACTATTATCAGAAATAGAAAACGATATGACTGGATCTACAGTAATACAATCTTCATTGGTTTTACCGATAGTATTCCCAAAACTATCTAAAGTCTCAACAACATAACAGTACTCTCCGGGAGTTATATCTTCATAAGTATAAGTAGTTACTAAACCGAGTGTAGTATAACTATACGGTCCACCTGGCACACCAGAGAATCCAACCTTGTATCCAGACACGTTAAAACCTAAACCAGCAGTAGAAACAGTCCACGATAAATCAACATCAACTCCGTTCTGTAGAGCGGTCAAAACACCAACATCAACAAATGGAAAATATAAAAATCCACTACGTCCAATAAAATTAGTAGAAGATCCTTGGCCTGAAATATTGGCATTCCCAGAACCATAAAGCTTAAAATTCGTAGAGGTTCCATAAGAACCACCTGTACCAATAATAGGATCACGAACTATGAAATTAGTACTAGTCAGATCTTCAGCAAAAGCATTAAAAAAAGACAACAATAAGAGAAAAGACAATATAAAGATTTTTGTAACAAAATTCTTTTTAATCATTTTAAAATTCTTGTTGATTAATATTTGATTCGTTTTCCAAAGATGCATTCAATAAAATTGAAGAAATATTTACGATTTTATGTACTTCAGGATCATATAACACTGCTTTACCTGATTTGGGATAAATCAAAACCTTATCTCCTGTTTTTGCGTTTTCAAAAAAGTTTTGGTTTTTTAATTTGGAAGGATCGGTCACGGTAGCGACAGAAGGCGTCTCACCTATTGGCAAATACACTATCTCTCCTACTTTATCTATCAATATATCACTCTCAGTTTTTACTTCTGATTTTTGAAAAAAAACAAATTTTACTAAAATAAAAATTAATACAAAAATAACTGAAACAGTAAAAACCAAAAAGTATAAGGCATGTTTCTGTAAAAAATTTTTCATCTATAATATCATAGCACAATAAGAAGAGAGATAGAATACTATTCTAAACCGCCACCTCCACCAGAACCACCTCCACCTTCCACATCTCCCGTTCCCTCATCTTCAATTCCCACACCTCCACCCTCATCTCCTCCTGTTTGATCTGGATCTGGGGTTACAGAAACTTCTACATTACTCACAGAACCACCACTGAGACTTATAAATGACCAGCACCACCCATTATTTCCAGAGTTAGAAATAGAAGGATAATCAACAGGGACAGTATTACCACTACTACATCCAGAGTCTCGTACATTTATATAAGCAACACTACTAGAACCAGAAAGGACCATGAGCCACTGAACTCCATTGGTGTCTGAACTTAATGAAATAGGACTACCTAGAGTTCCGGTTAAGGTTAAAAGATTTGTGAAAGTATAAGTATTGCCGGCTTTAAATTTTAGATTCGAGTTAGCTGTAGCATAAGTAAAATTATAAAAAATAGTATTAGAACTACCAAATACATTAGCAGTACTATTTATTGCATTAGGGTTTAAAACCACTGTACCATTACTATGAGTGAAAGTACCACTATTGGTCAGATCTCCAGTAATAGTTAAACTGGTCGGAGCCACAAAAGTTCCGTCATCTATAGTGAGACCATTACCGATAGTAGTTACTCCGGTGAGAGTTAGGGTCCCGGCACCATTTTTAGTCAGACCTCCAGCTGAACCAACAGTTCCCGCGATACTAACATTATTACCATTAGTATCAATAGTAGCGTTACCAGCAAGAGTCACAGTTCGATCAACAGGGGAAGTTATAGTCCCTGAAGCTTTTAAAGTTCCACCATTAAATATTAAAGTATTAGTAGCACTACCATCTCCTAGAGATGAAGTAGAGTTGGCTATAATAGTCCCCAAAGTTAGAGTAGTTGTTCCATAGTACGTATTCGTTCCAGTAAGAGTCAAAACACCAGAACCTTCTTTAGTTAGAGTACCACTGGTTGTACTGATAGCACCAGTGACAGTTATATCTCCAGCCCCACCGAATGTTAGACTCCTACTATTACCAGAAATAGTAGGGATAGTTAAACTACCACTATCCGAATTAATGCGACTATTAGAACCTAAAGCAAAATTACCAAAAGCCATTATAGTATTTGCACCACTGACATTTCTAATTGCACCCAAGTTATTTACACCAGAACCATTAATAGTAAAAGCTTTAGTACTCGGTATCATAATATCACCATTTAATTCCAAGACTGCGCCAGATGTTACAATTAGACCGAGAGAAGTGCCTGAAGCGCCTAATGCATTATTATGAAGAAGAGATAAATAACCAGTGAACAAAGAAATTATAGTACCAGTAAAAGTATTATCACCTGACAATACAACTCTACCATTAGTAGATTTAGTGATTGCTGTAGATATTGACCCTCCGAGTCTAGCACTAATAAATCCACTTTGGAAAGCTCCGGTTCCTGTGGTGGTTAAAACTGCTGTGGTTCCACCAGAATCAATAATAGAACCAGCATTTTGCAAAGTAATAACACCCACACTATCAGAGAAATTATTGATATCAAGAATACCATTACTTATATTTACAGTACCAGTAGAAAGCATATTAGCTACTCCATATTGTAAAGTTCCTGCAAGTATATTTGTTGCACCAGTATGACCTTGTGAAGCTGAAAATTTTAAAGTACCTTGGCCTATTTTTGTGACAATAGCTGTGGTAACAGTACCAGCACCAGACCAAGTTAACACAGTACCAGGATTAGTGATATCAAAGTTTGTAGTTATAGCAGTAGTTGTAGTATAAGATCTATCAGTAGAAGCCGTAGAACCTGTGTATTGTAATGTACCTGTACCAGTATTAAATACAATATTAGCAGCAGCATTCGTAGCTTGACCTAAATTCCCTACTACTCCTCCATTACCAATATTTGATACACTTAAGGTTCCACCACTAATAGTAGTAATACCAGTATAAGTATTATTTCCAGACAGAGTAACTAAGCCTACTGTAGTTTTAGTTAAATTCACTGCGCCAGCAAGAATAGCACCAATACTACCGCTCGCTACAGCATAAGAAGTTGCGGTTAAAATACCTGTACTACTTTTTATACTTCCAGAGGTTAAAGTAGCAGTACCAACAGTATCAGTATGAGTTCCTAAATCAGCAATACCTCCCGTCACAGTAAGAGCTCCACTAGACAATGCATCATTAATTCCCCAAGCAAGAGTTCCTGCGTTAATACTTGTTAATCCTGCGAAAGTATTAGCGGCAGATAGACTAACTGTACCGCCAGTATTTTTATTAAAAGCTATGGCTGCACCAGCTAAAACAGCACTAATTGTTCCATTCTCTACTGTATAAGTAGTAGTAGATGTAAGAGTTGATGCACCACCAGTATTTACAATAGATCCATCAATTAAAGTAACAGCTCCAATATTAGTTTCATTAAATCCATTTAAGTCTAAGGTTCCACCAGCTATTGTTAAAAAAGGAGTGGCGAATGAATCATTTATTCCATATTTTATAGTTCCACCATTAATACGCACTAAGCCAGTAGTAATACTTGCTACACTACCCATAGACAATGTTCCAGAATCCCATTTTGTTAAAGTTGCAGATGTTGCTGTTGCTCCATAAGCTCCAGAGATTGTTGTCGGTCCTGTACCGCCAATACTTAAGTTTATACTATTAGCAATTGTAATAGTTCCACCAAAAGTTATAGTACCACTACCATTATTAACAACGAGAGAGCTCGCCGCCACTGTCACTGCACCAAAATTATTATTTCCACTAGCTGTACTAATTAATACACCACCATTACCAATACCAGTACCACTTAGGTTTAAAGTTTCATAAGTAGAAGCTCCACCTAAAGAATAAGTACTAAGATCCAAAACTGCACCAGTAGAAACCACTACACCTCCAGCACTAGTACCCAAGGGTGTATTCGTAGCCCCACCACTGGCTCCAAGTTGCAATACACCTGTACTTACAGTTACAGCACCAGTAAAAGTATTTTGACCAGTCAAGATTAATGTACCAGAACCTTCTTTGATTATTGTACTAGTACCAGAACGTATACTGTTAGAAGATTGCGTAATACCACCTACAGTCACTAAAGTTAAAGCAAAGTTACCACCTATATTACCAGCTAAAGTCAAAACTCCGTTACCATAATTAACGACACGAGAAGCAGCACCTAAAGTAATTGTCCCAGTGAATGATATTGTATTACTGGAGCTATTAATAAGTGCACCGATGTTTGCAATACCTGTTCCGTTTAAAGATCCAATGGGTTCTGCTGTAGCTAAAGTAAAACCATTTAAATCAAATATTGCTCCACTGGTAACAGTAACTCCACCAGCGACAGTGCCAAGTGGAGTGTTCACTCCGCTACCAGCAGAACCAAGTTTCAAAGTACCCGCACTAATTGTAGTAAGTCCTGTGTATGTACTAGCCCCACCTGATATAGTCCAAACGCCTAAACCATTTTTAGTTAAAGTGCCAGTTCCAGTATTTAAATTGCTAAACAGAGTTCCATTACCTGCACCTCCAATAGTAAGACCAAAAGTATTCCCTGTTATGTTACCGCCATTACTAATATTAATATCACCATAATTAGATATTATAGTACTAGCTGCACCAAGAGTTATTAAACCACTGTAAGTCACAGAATCACTTGAGGTATTTTGCAAAGCACCAGTAGCCAGTGCTCCAGTTAATGTCAAAGGCTCAGCCGTGCCTAAAGTAAAACCATTCAAATCAAGAGCTGAAGATGCACCAGAAACAATAGTATTGCCTAAAGTAGTACCAAGAGGTGTATTTGTAACACCACCATTTGCACCAAGCCTTAAAGTTCCAGCACTGATAGTAGTGGAACCAGTGTAAGTATTATCTCCAGAGAATACCAAAACCCCAGTACCTGTACTTTTTGTTACATTAAAAGCACCACTAACAATAGCCGACACAATAAGATCATTATCAACAAGCCCGTCACCGATATTAAAAATTCTATTAAACCCAAGATCCAGATTACCAGTTATCTTTGAACTAAAATTTCCATTAGCAATACTTGTAAGATCTCCACCTAAAGTAAGAGTACCAGATGCCGTAGCAACAGAAGCTGCAGTAAGAGATAAAGAACCTATAATATCTGAATTTCCATTCAAGTCGTACAAACCACCACGCACAACCACACCTCCAGTAGAAATAGCATTACTTACACCATAAGTAAGAGTAGCTCCATTAATGTATGTTAACCCATTATAAAGATTAGCCGCACTTAAGGTGACATTTCCAGAACCACTCAAAGTAAGCACCCCTGAGGTAGCAGTACCTATCTTAGCAGTGATCGCTCCATTAGATGTTGCTAAAATAGGTAATTCAAAAGTTGTAATACCTAGAGTTGTATTTGAACCAGCAATGTCATTAGCCGAGTTTATTAAAATATTTCCAGCAAGCGAAGCAGATGCAATTGGTAAAGTAGTATCTACTCCAGGATCAGTAACACTAAAACCATTTAAAATTAATGAGTTCGTATTTGTTGTTGTAGCTGTTGCACTAGCAGTTAATTTTACATTAGCATTTGCTGTAGATAAATTAGTCGCATATTCTCCAGAAAATCCTGCGCCGTTTAATAAACGTAAACCAGTTCCACCTTGATAAGTCACCATATCACTACCTGTACCAGATAAAGAAGAGTCTCCATATGCTCCTTTAATCACACTGACAGTCGTAGAACCAGATGCACCACCCCCACCAGTTAAAGTAGGTGTTGCTGTAAAAACTAAAGTAGAAATATTAGCAGCAGAAGCTGTCCCTAGACCAGTTCCTCGGAAAAGAACAGTAGCTCCGGCAGTGCGAGACAAGCTTGCAAAAGTCATTGTAGTACTTCCACCAGAACCAGGAGTAACAGTCACGGTATTATGCCCAGTTAATAAAGTTAAGGCTCCTGTTGTTTCAGAGGATGCTCCTGCAGAATTACCAATAAAATTATAATTACCACCGTTCATAGTGAGCGCTATTGCATCTCCTAAACGACTAGCTACAGCTGTAGAAGAATTATCCAAAGTTAAAGTCCCACCCAAGTTTACTGTGATAGTAGTCGCTGTAGCGCTTCCACTACCGCTAATGGTTAGAGTACCAGCGTTGATAGTAGTGGTACTACTTATAGTATTTACACCAGAGAGTACAACAGTATTATTTGTATTTTTTATGACAGGCACAGCTCCTGCTAAAATAGCACTAACTGTACCACTTTCAAGAGTATAGCTAGTAGCAGATGTTAGAGTTCCATTAGAAATATTGCCTCCGATAAGAGTAACGGCACCAATAGCATCTGTAGTCCCATTCATATTAAAAGTCCCACCGAGAACAGTCATTGGAGTGGCGGCTAAAGTTGTTGCCGCTCCATAAGTTAATGTTCCTTCATCTATTATTACTCCTCCTATATTTAGATTCGTACCCGTCAGAGTTAGAGTACCCGCACCTTGTTTTCTTAAAATAAGAAAGGTAGTAGGAATAGCGGTGCTAAATGTAGTACTACCCGCTCCACCCACCTGAAGAGTAAAAGCCCCACTGACTGCACCGGATAGTGTCAAAAGCCCAGCTCCTGAATTTGCAATACGAGAATCTGTAGCTTGATTTATTCCGCCAGGATAAGTTGTGCTACTAATAGAATTATTAATAAGCACACCTCCGTTACCAATACCACGTCCGTTAATAGTTAGACCTTCAACTGTGCCGAGAGTATAACCATTTAAATCCAAGACCGCTCCACTTGAGACCACAGTCCCAGACCCAATAGTTCCAAGTGGTGTATTTGTCGCTCCCCCAGTCGCCCCAAGCCTCAAAGTACCTATATTTATATTAGTCGCTCCAGTATACGTACTAGAACCCGACAAGGTCCACATTCCACTTCCAATTTTTGTAACTGTTCCAGAGGTAGTACCAATAATACTAGACAAAGTTCCATTACCAGATCCCGCTAAAATTAAACCAAAATTTGCACCCGTGATTGTACCTGCAGCAGTTAGATTAATATCACCATAATCGGCTTTAACCATTGTACCCGTAGAACCAAGCAAGATTTGCCCACTATATGTAACAGAAGAAACAGAACTATTGATTAATGCCCCACTAGCTCCATTACCAATACCATAACCAACACCATTTAAAGTAATAGTTTCTGCTGTAGCTAAAGTAAAACCATTAAGATCAAAACGTGAACCAGTAGCGACAGTTGTTGTACCTCCTGTAGTACCAAGAGGTGTATTACTACCGCTACCAGTTGCACCAAGTTTAATTGTACCTGAACTCACAGTTGTTGCCCCAGTATAAGAATTTGAACCTGATAGTGTAAGTGTACCTATTCCATCTTTAGTTAAAGACAAAGCACCAGCACCAATAGTCCCTGCTAAAGTTGTATTGCTATACCCTCCGATAGTGAGACCAAAAGCCCCGGAGATATTCCCAGTAATATTAATTGTTCCAAAATCCGCATTAATTCTCGACGCAGACCCAAGAGCAATATTTCCATTATAACTAACAGAAGTTCCCGAGCTATTCATTAGAGCACCCATAACACTATTACCATTAGCAACAGTAGCACTAGGTCCAAAACCTGATCCATTAAGAGAAGTTATAGCTTCTGTAGTCGACAAAGTATAACCATTAAGGTCAAGCGCGGCTATGTTGGCGATAGTCGTACCGCTAGCTATTGTACCAAGAGGAGAATTCGTACCGTTCCCAGCTGCACCTATTTTCAAAATACCGCTTGTTATAGTTGTCACTCCTGTATAACTATTCTCTCGAGTCAAAGCCACAATACTATCAGCCGCGGTATTTGTTGCAATACGTGTGAGAGTTACCCCTCCTCCCAAAATAGCACTCACTGTTCCTTCTCTGAGATTATATGAAGCTCCACTCAATACTCCAGTGCTACCAGTAATAGTTCCTTTTTGTAAAATAACTGCACCTACAGTATCATTAAAGTTTGCAATATCTAAAATTCCACCATTAACAGTCACGTTACCAGAAGAAATAGTATCAGCTATACCATATAAAAAAGTACCTTCATTAACCGAGGTAAGACCTGTATAAGTTTGAGCTCTAGAAAAAGTTAGTGTTCCTTCACCTGTTTTTGTAAATCCTCCGGTTGTTGCAATAGAAGAAGAAAAATCAATATCCTCTACTGCACGAATGAATCCTTCAACATTACCATCCATAATCAAAGTAGTATTAGCTCCAGCAATGTTAGCACCATTCACTAAATTTAAAATATTTCCAGAAGTTAAAGTAATATTTTGAGATGTGCTTGGATTAGTAATACTTGATCCAGAGCTAAGTATGAGAGAATTTATTAGTGAAGTAGTAGCTGAGATAGAAGAAG
Source organism: Minisyncoccota bacterium (assembly GCA_041675085.1). Lineage (GTDB taxonomy): Bacteria > Patescibacteriota > Minisyncoccia > Phycocordibacterales > UBA9973 > UBA9973. Next base: position 56,650 of record JBAYUN010000003.1, on the reverse strand, counting down.
TGAGTTTCACATTTCCATTAGTCCTATTAATATCACTAGTATATTCTCCAGTAAAACCTATCCCATTCAATAAACGTAATCCATTAATATTACCTTTATTGTAAGTTACCATATCTGTACCAGTGCCAGTTAGAGAATTGTCGCCAAAAGCACCAGGAATAATACTGAGTGTTGGTGAATTAGATTCTCCATCATCTCCCAACAAAGTAGGCGCAGTTGTGAAAAGTAAAGTCGATACATTGGCCGCCGGAGTAGAGCCGAGAGAAGTACCTCTAAAAAGTAATGAAGATCCAGCGGTACGTATAAGTGATGCAAAACGCATAACAGTAGACCCTCCAGAACCTGGAGTAATAGTTATTTTATTATCTCCTGACTGAGTAGCTATACCTGATGTTAAGACTCCAGTAGTTTCAAGAACATCACCAGAACTCGAGCCTTTAAAATTAAAATTACCACCATTCATCGTAACCACAGCTGTATCGGCGATACGATCATTTACTATATTTGAAGTATTATCTAGCGTCAAAGTAGCTCCAGCATTTATAAAAATTGTCGTAGCAATTGGTAAAGCGCCTAAACCACTCAATACAACATCACCTCTATTTATAGATATAACACCAGTAATATTAGAAAAAGAATTTATAGTTAAAAGACCTTCATCATTTTTGGTTAAAGTACCAGTGGTTCCATATATAGGTGCATCGTCGGTAAAAACAACATCACCCGCACCCCCTACAGTCAAACCTATTGTTGTAACTGAAACGCCTCTCTCATCAATTGTTAAAATTGTATCTATCTCAGACACAATCATAGCCCCAGAACCCGTAGTCAATAAACCCGATAAAGTATTGTTTCCATTTTTGTTGCGAATAGCACCTTTATATAAATGTCCAGTACCAGAAAAAGCAATATATTCTGGTATTAACATTCCATCTCCATTTATTTGCAATGTTGAGCCACCAGAAACAGTAGTAATACCATCAATTGTTCCAAGAGATGAACTATCTTGAATTTCTAAAATACCTCCATTTATACTAGTAGCTCCAGTATACCTATTAGCTCTCCCTAAAACTACAGTGCCTGGAGTACTCTTTGTGAGAGTTCCACCATATCCAGAAATAATAGCATTAATGCTACCATTATAAACTGTCCAAGTAGGACTACTTAATACTCCTGAAGTACCTGTAATAGTACCACTAGCTAAATCTAAAGTTCCAAGAGTTACAGTTCCTAACATATCAGAATAATTAGATATATCTAAAGTTCCTCCTGTCACAGTAACACCTCCAGAAAGGATTGCATTATTTGTCCCATAAAGAAGAGTCCCTGCGTCAATGATTGTTAAACCAGTATAAGTATTAGGAAAATTATATCTCAAAGTACCAGAACCTTTCTTTGTAACTGTACCGGCTGCAATAGCAATAGGAGTAGTAGAATAAGTAATATTACCTGGTCCATCAATGAATAATGGAAACGCTCCAGTCATACCTCCTGTGATTGTGAGAGTATCAGCATCCGATGATATTTCTGTACCTCCAGCCGAACTCAGTGTAATTAATCCACCATAAGTATTATTGCCACTAATATTTCTTAAGGCTCCATTTTCTGAAACCCCGTAACCACGCAAAGCTAAAGCTTCATAACTAATATTGATTCCTCCTTGCAACTCAAGAACAGCATTACCTACAACTTCTGTTCCTGCCAAAATAGTCCCGAGAGATTTATCGTTCTGTGCATTCAATACTCCCACATTTACTTTTGTAATACCGCCATAAGTATTCGCACCAGAAAGAATTAATTTTCCCTCACCTTCTTTATTAATACCTCCGACACCAGCTATTCTACCACTGATAGTCAAAGTCTCATTTATATTAGTTACATAAATATCACGAGTAACATCTAAACGAATATCAAATGCAATCGTATTTCCTCCAGAAGAAGTAACGTCAGTAATACCTGCAAGCCCTGGTCCTAAAATAATACTGTTTCCTGAAAGAGTGTAACCACTACCAGAAAAAGTAATTGAATTAAAAATTGTATTTTCAGTCAAATCGTTCGTACTAGAAAGATTTGATGTTCCATCAGGAAACACCAAGTCATCTCCCGTGACAGGAACATCACCTCCCCAGTTCGCACCCACAGACCACAAATCACTAGTAGATCCAGTCCATGTCTTCACAGCAGCTTCTGCTGCATTTGTAGTAAACAAAAATAGAAACACAAAAACAAAAAGTGTTGAAGAAAATTTTATTAGATTAATATAAAAATCTTTTTTCATTAATTTTCTTTAGAATTATTGGCAAAAGAATCAACGCCCTCATAAATTATTTTTGAGATTTTTTGAATTTGCAATTTTTCTGACTCAATATCACTTCCTTTGGTCATGACACAAACTATGTATGGTATATTGGGATGATATACAATACCACAATCATGCAATTCAGTTTTTAAATTTTGCCCATTTTGATCCAATGTCCTTTCACCAAATTTATGACTCACCACTATATTACTAGGAACACCAGCTACAATACCATCTTTAAACACAGATTCAGATAATATCTGTAAAGCTTCTTCAGAATTTTCTAAACTTAGATACGAAGAATTATATAAGACCAAAAGAAAACGACCAATATCCCTAGCAGTCATGAAATCTTTTGAAGCTATTTCTTGATCAGTAGATGGTAGTGGTATATTCATATCAGCAAATATAGACTTCAAAGATTCCTCTCTGTACTTATAGAGCAGCTGCAAAGCATTATTATCGGAATGTACAACCATCTCTCTCATTAATTCTTTAACTGTATAAGTCTGCCCTGGTACAATAGTCCCGTTGCCAAGATTTTTAAACTGGTTAAAATTCTCACCTTGATAATTTATTTTTTTATCAAATAAATCTTTTTCAGATTCATGTAATTTGTAATACGAAATCAGCATGGGTAACTTTAACAAACTTGCTGGAATAAAAGTATCAGTAGGGTTTACACTAAACCAACCTGAGTTATTTAAATTTAGAAAAAATACGCTAGTCTTTACTTCATTGTTTTCAAAAACAGCATCTTGTACTAAATTTTTTAAATTTCTTTCTGAAGGAAACCACTTTAATGATTCCTTTTCATTATTATCTTTATACCCAGAAGCAATAAATGGTCTCAGGAAATTATATTTATCATTATCTAAACTAGATTCAGTAAAAAAGGGACTTTTATTTACATTAGCAGAATTAAAACCAAAAAAATTAGTATAAAAAATAACTATCATTACAATAATTCCAAATATAAAGCCTATCAATCCAAAAAATATATTTTTATTTAAATTATTTTTTATTTTCATTTATTTAATATTTTAATTATAACTTATTTATACATAAATCAACATGCTTTTATAACTAAATATTTTCAGATTCAAATATATGCTCGAGACTACTCCTCGTACCAAGATTGGTATATAATGTATTTATAAACAATACATATAAAATGGAAAAGAAAATAAAATTTGACACTATACGCAAAGAGTGGAATAAAAATGAAGGAAAATGGTATTTTTCTATTGTAGATATTGTGGCTATAGTAACTTCAAGTTCTAATCCACGAAATTACTGGAAAGTTTACAAAAACCGTTTAAAAAAAAGACAAAATCAGTTGGTTACAGAATGTAACCAACTTAAATTTATAGCCTCGGATGGCAAATTTTACTTGACGGATGTTGCTAATGTAGATACAATAACTTCAATATTAAAATTACTTGACCCAAAAAATACTTTAACCTTCAAAGCCTGGGCTCTAAGCTTAAGTAAACCAAAAGAAGAAAACAAATTCCCTGCCCTAAAAAAACAAATGAATGCTGAGATATACATAAAGGAAAAAGACAAAAGTTATCCACAAGTAAAATACAATTTATTAAATTTAATCAAAAAATCAAAACCAGAATAAAATATTTTATCCTAGTTTTGATTTTTATTCTACTATAGGATTCTCTGCTACAGTTTCTTCAATCACTGGATCAGGTATAAATTCTTCTACTACAACTTCTGGTATCACCTCTTCTACCGCTGCTCCTTCATCTGTATTTTCCTCTACAGGAATTTCTATATTCTCTTCTTGTGACTCTGTATTATCTGTTGCAGGAGGATTATTCACAGGTATACTATTTTGATCAATTGATAAACCTGGAATAGCACTTTCGAAAATATTAGCGTCTCGCACAGCTAATGCTACCCAAGAGAATTTAATATCTCTGTTCGCTTCTTTGTTTATTCTAATACTAAATCCTTCTTTAGTTTTATTTGTCACAACATGATTAATATTTTCATTAAAGAATTCATTAACCTCTTCGTTAGTGAGAGTATCCAGCGAATCTTCATTAGTATTTGGGGAAGTAACAATATTATCTTCAAATGAAATAGAAGTAGTTACTACTGGTTGAGTGATGTATGGATTCTCAAAAAGTATATCTACCTTTTTACTTCCTGCTTTTATAATGGCGAAACCTGCAGTATCACTATTAAATAATGGAGGCAAAATGAATTCTGCATTACCATTAAATTTAACTCCAGCTAAAAATCCTGCATCACTTTCAAAGAAAGATAATCCTTTAAAAACAGAATCATCTTCTACCAACAAAGAATCTGTATTTACAGTAGATGCTACTAGATTTGGGGTAACAACTTCAAGACCAGCCACAACTCTATCTGTAAATAATTCATTTGCATTAAGAGGATCAATATTATTTTCTTCTAATATTAATTTAGCTAAAATCTGTTTATTGATTTCGTTTTGAGGAATTGTATTTATATCTATTCCTGCAAAATTTGTTGCACTGACTCCATTGTAATATCCTTGTTCTACAAAAACCATAACTGTATCTTTACCATCTACATTACTCCAATCCTCGAGTGCTTTACCTATAACAAAACCAGCACGATTTGCTTTCATTCCTCTACCTATTTCATTAGAAGTCGTAATATAATCCCCAGCTTTAATATCGCTCGAGCTAGTAGCTATCTTTACAGGCAAACGTCCCACAAGTGCTACAGGCATAGGATTATCTTCAGGTTTAATATTGTAACCAGTAGAAGAAAAATCTCCAAAGTTGTCAGAAACAATACCTATCACATTACCTTGATAAGCTTTCTCTGATTTTACTAATTTAGTTATAGTACCCTTAACTTTTGTCCAGTCAATAGATCCCTCGGTAACATCATAAGTATTAACAAGTTCTGTACCCACCGCAACTATATCTCCAAATTCTATATCATTTTCGACTGGGTACATTTCAGCATAGTCAGCTACAGGAGTACTACCACAATCTCTGAGTTCATATAAAGTATCAGCTGTAGGAGCAGTTGAATTGGCTAATGTAGAACACACAGCTGAAGTTGCAGTCTGGTTAGTACTAAAACCTAAACTCAGTACTCCTCCGTTAGTAACTTTAAATAAAGTAGTATTGTTCTTTTGGAAATCCAAGAAATTACCAGAGAAAGTTCCAGAACCCTCAGCAAAATCCATAAGCAAACCTGTACCACTAAAAGTACTAGTATTGTGATAAAATTGAGCCATTTGTGGAGCTGTTGTAATACTATTAGAATACAATCTTAAAACATCTCCTTGAGTGGTTCCTGTATTCTCTCCATAAATTGCAGCTGGCAATGATGCCCCTCCAGCAGCTCCGTTGGTTATAGCTTGAATACCAAAAGTCGCACCAGTAGTTCTGATACCTGTATTTGTACCAGCAGTATTACTACCAGCATTTGCTGTGATTTCTATACCACGGACTAGATTTGCTAGAGTAGTATTATCAATAACACGAAGTATCTCTCCTACCATAGTATTTGCATTCGTAGTCGGAGCATTATTGAACACAAAACGGTTTCCTACTTGTACATAACTACTAGCTCCACCGTTATTGAAAGTATAATCTCCATGAATACCAGCTATCGCAGTAGTAACTCCATTTGAAGCCATAGTTGATACGATATTTAGTTTTGCTAAAGTGCCAGAACTTAAAGTTGTGCCTCCGAGTAAAGTTTGACCAGAATCTACATTCAAACCAAGATTAGTAGTAGCACCAGTTGCAGTAGCATAAAGTCCTACGTTAGTAGTAGCAGCACCAGTATTAGAAAAATATCCTGCATAATCAGTACCAGAAGTTGCTCCAGTTTGAGAAATATTTAAAGCTTTATTTGAAGCAACAGTAGAAGAAGTCGCTACACCTAAAGTAGTCCCATCATAAGTAAAGTCTGCACTTTCAGATAAAATATTTGATCCATTTTCAAACAAAACTCTATTTGTACCTCCGCTTGATATAGCTGTAGTACCTACTGTAAGTCCACCACCACAAGTACTACCTGTACCCGAGACTACCCCAGAAGAATTTACTTGGAGACATTGAGTAGAACCTGAAATACTTGATAAAGTAACAGTACCACTTGAAGTTATACCTGTAGCTGCAACTATCGCACCTGATGAGTTTACTTGAAACAAATCACCCGATCCTACAGTGAATAGTGAAGCGGGGCTTGTATCACCGACACCAACATTACCTGATGTGTTTAAGATAGTTAATCTGGTTTGATTATCAGTTCTTAACCAAAAAGGATGAGATGTCATAGCTCCAGCAAAAGCACCTCCTGCAGTAGAAGTACCCATAATAAATTCTATATCATTAGTAACATCTCGGCCCAAGAAATAAGCGCTTCCATCACCCTGTACAGACACGGCAGCATTTTGGTTTGCAGAAATAATTGCGGAAGCTTCAGGGGTAGCACCATCCTCTACAAAAAGACCCAACCACTTAGATCCTGTAGCTGTACCACGCACATCTAATCGAGCAGTAGGAGCAGTTGTACCTACACCAATATCTCCCGCATCAAAAATCGCAGCGTAATTGTTCGTACCTCCAGAAGCTGTAGCATAAAGTCCAACGTTAGTAGAAGAAGTTCCTGTACGAGTATTAGATAAAAATGCTCCGTAAGTTGTTTGAGTACTTGTAGCGTTAGCTCCAGAGTTAGATATATTTAATGCTTTTTGTGTATTAGATGCTGCAGCTGTACCTGTGACTGCTAGGTTTACTAATGAACCTGAAGACAAAGATGAAGAAGATAATGTGAATGCATTATCTGTAGTTACGGAGTTGTATGTAAAGTCTGTAGTGTATCCGCCGTGAGCTAGAGAGAGGTTGCCTGTTGGAACTGTGAGGTCTGACCAAACGCTACTACCACTTGATACAGTAGCCCAAGTACCGTCTCCTCTCCAATATGTAGAAGATGAAGCTCCAGTACCTGAATTAAGATTTGTAACAGGCAGATTGCCAGTCACCCCCGTAGCAAGAGATACGTTAGTTATAGTATTGTTTGCACCATTTATTGTTTTATTGGTTAGAGTTTGAGCAGCGTCATTTAAAGTGAAAGTTCCACCACCATTTGGGAAAGTATAATCGTAAAAGTCATCTATAAGAGACAAGTCAAAAAATACTCCTACGTCTCCATTTTGAGAAAATATACGAACCTTACCTTCATTGCCACTACCTTTACCCCTACCAGGTTGTAAATTAACATTACCTCCATTTCCATTTCCTGAACCTATTGCATTACCCGCATATATCCCAATACTTCCTCCCTCTCCTCCATCTCCTGTGCCAGAAGCTCCACCAGTAAGATTAAAACTTCCTCCACGTCCTGTTCCATTACCTACACCTCCAGACATATACAAAGTTCCACCCCACGTATTACTAGTAGTTGCATCTGGTGCTTTAATAAAGTTGTTAGAATTTTCTTCACCAATAATTAATTGTCCTCCCTGACCACCACCTGCAAGATTTTCGTAAGTAAAGTCTGCTAATCCTTGCAAAGTTCCGTCTCCAGTCCAAACACCTATTTGTTTGTTGACAGGTGTACCTACTTTTGAAACATCACCTTTTGCATTCAATTGAGTTTGGATTGCACTAGTTACTCCTTTTACATAAGATATCTCTGTCAGTGAAGGGTAAGTAGAAGTAGAAAGAGATACTAAGTTTTTGCTTGCATCTGTTGCTGTTAATTCGCTTGCTGTAAGTCCTGAGAAATTTATCGTACCACTTGAGGTTATACCTGTGGCTGCGGCTATAGCACCGGAAGAATTTACTTGGAAAAGGTCGCCGTTACCTACAGTGAATAATGAGGTTGGAGTGTCATCTCCTATACCAAAATTACCTCCCATAAAAATACCTGAATAATTTGCAGTCCCTCCGCCAACCGTCGCATAAATACCATAGTTAGTATCTGATGCACCGAAAGCAGAGAAATATCCTCCATAATTTGTAGTTGCGCCTCCAACTGAAGAAGAAATACCGTAGTTAGTATCTGCTGAACCGCTTGCACTAAAATATCCTCCAGAGTGGAAGGTATTTCCTGTTGTAGTTAAATTGCCACTCGCTGTTCCAGAAACACCATAAACGTATGCTGACAGTTCTGAATTTCCTGCAGAAGTTACAAAAGCATTAAATCTACCTCCATATGTACGAAAGAAAGAAGCGTCAGGTACAGCTGTTAAGGTTGGTGAAATATTAACATTAGTATAAGTACCATAAGTGTCGAACTCAGTCGACTCACCAACCCCATTATAAACAGGAGAACCTGTTATCCAACTATAATCCCCATAACTATAGATACCAACCTCACCATCTCCTAAGGTTAAATTAGATAAAGATAAATTATTTGAACTACCATAAGTACTCAAAAATGCATCACTCACCGTAGCAGAAGGAGTCAAAGAGAGATAATTCCCTGTTACTGTCCTACCACTTCCTATAGTTCCTAAAGTTGGAGTAGCAACGATATTAACAACACTAGAACTTTCATCTGCGTTATTTGACTGCACAATATCAATAATCCTACTATTATTGTTCCCCGTAGTTCCATTTAAAGCAAAAAGATAATCTGACACCGGGGCTTGTTGAGAACCTATTTGTCCCGATGAATTTATCTGGAAAAGATCACCAGACCCTACGGTGAATAATGAAGTGGGAGATGAGTCTCCTATACCTACGTTGCCATTATCAAATATAGCAGCATAATTATTAGTCCCTCCTGAAGCTGTAGCATAAAGTCCAACGTTAGTAGAAGTTCCTGTATGAGTATTAGATAGATATGCTCCATAAGTAGTCTGAGCTCCGGTACCGTTTGCACCAGAGAGAGAAATGTTTAATCCTTTCTGCCCTGTTAAAGCTCCTGTTCCTGTAACAGTTAGGTCAACAAGTGAGCCTGAAGTAAGAGATGAAGAAGATATTCCTAAAACTTTACCAGTAGTCAGAGAATTAGCTGTGATTGTTTGGAAAGTTTCTGTGTCTGAATTTACAGTCCATGCGTTTAATTCTCCATCATCGAAAGTGAGGGTTTGAGTACCTGTTGGGTTAGTGAAAGAATTCCACGTTACTGACCCTGCTCCACAAGAACTACCCGTACCTGTGACTACTCCAGAGTTATCTACTTGCAAACATTGTGAACCTCCTCCAGAGAGCCCAGAGAAAGTTATTGTTCCTGAAGAATTTATTCCCGCAGAATTTAACGCACCTCCGATAGTCAGAACTCCTGCAGAAGTAATTTTATTTGTTCCAGAGAAAAATTGAATATCTCCAGTTACGCCACTTTGAAAAGTTAGAGTATTGCTTCCTGTTACTCTTAATCCTGGATTTGTATCTCCGAGGATTAATGAGCCCGAAGAGAGAACTGGGATTTGAGAACCTGTCGCACTAGTCGCCGGAGTATATCCTCCGACTGTTCCCGAATTTATAGCAAAAGCAGATGAAGCTATTCTCTGACGAGGAGAAAGAGTTTCAAAACTTTCGGCCCCATCTCCTGGTGCACAAGTTGAACCTACTTTCGTTGCAACTTCGATATTCATGTATGCTTGATCATCGGTGAAAGTTAAATCTAAAGTATCTCCTCCCGCACCTGTGTCTCCCACGTTCGCATTAAAAACTCCTTCGCGAGTGACGATGGTCATAGTGCTAGGACTTCCCGCTGGCCAGATTTTACTACCACCAGTCGAAGCATCATAAATAGAAAATTTATAACAGTAATCAGTACCACCCGTACCACCCAAAAGATCTCCAGAAGAATTCAAAAGTCTCCCTTGAAAATTTATAACCTTAGGCACTCCTGCGGCAGCATAAACTAAACTAGAAAATAGAGTTGAAAATAAAAAAATAAATACAAAAAATGAAACACCAAAAACAACCCTCATGGATTTATTTTTCCAAATATTTCTCAAATTATTTTTTTTATTTAATTTCATTAAATATCTTTAAATTATAATACATTTTCACATATAAAAAAACACCTTTTTAGGGTGTTTTTTTAGTAAAACTGTTAATAACTTTTTTAATAAAAACAAAAACAATTTTTGGAGGGGTTTGGCGAGCGACGGCGAGCCAATTTCAGGATTTTTTAAGCTTCAAAAAATCTGTACCGGAAAAAATTGTTTTTGTTTTTATTATCTAGAATTTAAACCAACTTTTTGAGATCATTTTCATACTTTTTCATCACTTCCATAGACGCAGACTGTTGATCCATACCTCCATCCATCTTAGCTTTGATCTCTTTTGCAATATTTTCAAAAAGTTGAGGGTCTTTCTCCATCATTTTAATAAACATATCTATCTGAGCTTCTGGTACACCTTGAGTGCGAAGCATCTTTTTCAATAAAAAATTTTTAAACATTTTCATATAATATACTATTCATCTAAAATTTCAAAGTCTTCTAAATCTTCTTGATTTTCTTCCTCTTTATTTCCCCTATTTTTACGCAAAAAGTAAATACTAAAAACAGCTAAACCTATAAGCAAAATAAACAAAATTATATAAATAAAATTATTTTCTTGTTGAGGATTTTCATCTGACAATATGACAGCTCCCGAGATATCATGATTCTCAAATTCTTCTTCGTAATTTTCTATAAAATATTCTGGACTTATGTCATTCGTAGAATTATTTTTAGGTAAAATAGTATTAGTATTTTTATACTTTACGATATTGTTTCCTGTATTTTGTTTTTGATTAATTATATTTTTATATGAGAAAATTACAGTTCTATTTTTGTCTAATAATTCTAGAAAATTTTTATCTTCAATTGTAAAATTTGTAATTCGAGGCGAAAGTATTATCTTCTTCATGCTTAATAAATTTGTATTTTTCGGGAAAGTAAAAGATTTATTATTACCCAATAAAACCCACTCACCCAAGTCCACATCGAGCGCCGAAGTATTCGTAATCTCCACATAAAAATTCCCAGTATCTCCAATACTTGAGATTAAAATATTTGGATGAATTATCTTAATATTGATTTTAGCTATATAATCTGCGCTTAATTGCTGAGGATTTGCATAGTACTCTAAGCTTACTAGATATTCTCCAGCATAATAAAAAGTGTGAGAGAACTTTTTATTTTCATAATCTTTGAACTCTACAGCCGAGCCGTCACCAAAATTCCAGACATATTTTGCATAGAGATTCTTGTATTCGAGAGATTCCAACCGAGCTTCGAATTCCATAGGCACACCAACGAAGCCAGAATTTTTACTAATGATTTTAAGTGTAGGTTTTTGAGTTTTAGAAACAAAATTACTAGAAGAATTTAAAATATTATTTGTAGCAACTTCATCTATTTCTATTTCCGGATTATTTTCTGAGTCAGGTGAAGTTCCAGTATTTGTATTTGAACGTTTAAAATTTTTAACATCTCCCCAAGATACAGTATCCTCTACTGTCTTGCTCTCGAAATCTTTGTATAAAGTTAATGAATTATTGGATGCCAGGCTGTATGAATTTGGCCAAAGTATATCTACAGTTTTACTACCAGTATATTCATCTTCTCTAGCCAAAAATACAATCCCATTTGCAGGGATTTTCTTACTATCAAAACGACTTTTAGAAACGACAGAGCTCTCTGCACCAGATGAAGTTTTCTTATAAATTGAAAATCCTGTCAGATCAACTTCACTTGATCCATTATTGTAAAGCTCAATAAATTCATCATTGGCATTCCCTTCGACTCCTATTTGCACCTCATTTATCAAAACATTAGCAAAAACACCTTGTGGAAAGTTTAAAAAGAAAACAAATGCTAAAATTAAAATTAATTTTCTTGGCATTATATTTACTTAATTCTATTATGCTATAATCATACTATGAATATATTTAAAAAGAAAACAAAGAAAATAGACTTTCTAGCTATAGGTGATATAGTCATCGACGCTTTTATCAAATTACAAGACGCTCATGTGAATTGCAAAGTAGACACAAATACTTGTGAATTATGTATGAGATTTGGAGATAAAATCCCTTATGAATCTGTAGACGTATTAAACGCCGTCGGCAATAGTCCGAATGCTGCAGTAAGTGCAAAAAGGCTCGGACTCAATTCTGCTCTCGTGACTAATATCGGAGATGATCAAAACGGTCGTGACTGTATTGAAGAATTAAAAAAAGAAGGTATCTCGACTGACTATATATCTATACAAAAAAATAAAAAAACTAATTATCATTATGTTTTGTGGTTTGGAGTTGAGAGAACTATTTTAGTCAAACACACAGAATTTGATTTCAAATTCCCTTCTTTTGAAAATACAGAAATATCTTGGATGTATCTATCGTCCCTTGCTGATAATTCCCTACCTTATCATTTAGAAATTGCAGAATATTTGAAAAAACATAAAGAGACCAAACTCGCTTTCCAACCTGGAACTTTTCAAATCAAATTAGGTATAGAGAAATTAAAAGATATTTATGCTAATACTCATGTATTCTTCTGCAACGTCGAAGAAGCTCAAAAAATATTGAGTAATGATACAAAAGATATCAAAGTTTTATCAGACGGCATTCACGCATTAGGACCGAAGATAGTCGCTATTTCTGACGGGCCAAACGGAGCCTACGCTTCTGACGGAGAGCATGTCTGGTTCACTCCTATTTATCCTGATACAGCTCCCGCAGTAGACAGGACTGGAGCAGGAGACGCTTTCGCTTCGACTTTCACTGCTGCCCTCGGACTTGGTAAAACTATACCTGAAGCTTTATCTTTTGGACCGATTAATTCTATGTCAGTGGTGCAACATGTCGGCGCACAAAAAGGATTACTACCTCGCGCGAAATTAGAAGAACTTCTAAAAAACGCACCAGAGAGTTATAAGATTACTGAAGTTAAGTAAAAAAAATATAGAAACAAACTTTTGGAGGGGTTTGGCGAGCGACGGCGAGTCAACTTCAGGATTTTTTAAGCTTCAAAAAATCTGTACCGGAAAAAGTTTCGTTTCTATATTTTTTTTATTTCCCCTTTCGTTTCAAGACTTTTTTGACAGCGTCTTTAATATTTTCTTTACCCATACCATAATGTTCTATGAGTTCTTCTGGAGTTCCTGATTGACCAAATTGATCTCTGACTCCGATGAATTCTATCGGTACAGGATAATTCTCTCCCAAGACTTCAGCCACAGCCGAACCCATACCTCCTAAAATCTGATGCTCTTCCACTGTGACGATGCATTTAGTTTCTTTAGCCAGAGCTAAGATAGCCTCTCTGTCTATTGGTTTGATACAAGACAAATTCATAACTTTAGTTTTAATACCAACGGATTCTAATTCTTTTGCAGCTACGAGAGTACGATGAGTCAGTCCTCCTGTAACGATAATACCGACATCAGCGAGACCGACGTCAGGGATCCAATAGATATCAGCTTTGCCTATTTCAAAAGGAGTTTCTTCTGTAGTTATAATAGGAGTTTTTTCACGAGCGAGACGTAAATACGCGGGACGTGGAGATTCCAAAAAAGTAAAAGTAACTTTCTTTGCTTGTATAGAATCACAAGGAGAAACTACGTCCATATTCGGAATAATACGCATCAGCGCCATATCTTCTAGAGCTTGGTGCGTACCTCCGTCAGGACCTACAGATATCCCTGCATGCGAACCGACAATGATAACTTTGCGGTCATTATAAGCGATAGTAGTCCGTATTTGCTCCCAATTTCTACCAGGAGAAAACATTGCATAACTAGAACAAAAAGGGATTTTACCCATGGCCGCCATACCACTCGCTACAGTCACTAGATTTTGCTCGGCGACTCCTATCTCGATAAATCTCTCAGGGAATCTTTCTTTGAATAAATGCATTTGAGTAGACTCAGTCAAGTCAGCACAGAGAGCCACGACACGGCGATTGAATTCCCCTGCTTGCAAAAGTCCAATACCAAAACCTTTACGTATTGGTTGTTGTTCTACGTCAGTATTGAAAAGTTTTGGATTTAATTTTAAATGTGGATTTAACATAATATTTTTATTGATGCTCGGCACGAATCTGCCCACCCAAGGTGCGTAATTGTTTCAAAGCCATATCTGCCTCTTCTTTATTTGGAGCCTTACCGTGCCATTTATAATCTCTCTCAAATTCCCGAACTCCCTTACCTGGTACAGTATAAGCGATGATCACCGTCGGCATATCGTACACACTATGAGCTTCTATAACAGCTTGATCGATAGCATGAAAATCATGTCCCGAAATCTCGAGCACATGCCAATTAAAACTTCTCCACTTGTCGGCTAATAATTCCAAAGGCATGACGTCTTCGGTGTAGCCGTCTATTTGAATATTATTTCTATCAACTACAGCGATAAGATTATGCAATTTATTTTTACCAGCTAGCATCATAGCTTCCCAATTATTTCCTTCATTTAATTCTCCGTCACCTAAAAAGGTATAAATAAATCGAGACTTATCCTTCCCGTCTATCCTATCTGCGAGAGCCATACCTACCGCTTGAGAAAGTCCAGAACCGAGCGGACCCGAAGAATTCTCGAGCATTGGGAGAAATTCGCGATGAGGATGCCCTTGTAAACGAGAGCCAAATTTTCTCAAAGTTTTAAGTTCTTCAACTCCGAAATATCCAGCATGCGCCATCGTAGCATAAAGAACTGGGCAGATATGACCGTTTGATAATATCACTCGGTCTCTATCATCCCAGTCAGGTTTTAAAGGATTATGATTTAAAGCGTGAAAATAAAAATATGTAAAAATATCTGCCATGCCGAGAGGTCCCGCAGTATGACCACTCCCCGCTTCTAATAGCATCGTGATAATAGATTCACGAATATCATTTGCTTTTTCTTCTAAAATTAAAATTTTATCTTGAGTGAGCATATTTCAAATATAAAAATTTTCTTGCCCGCTCGTAATTTTAATGGAGACGGGTAAAACTTTCTATACTATCTATTATATCATTTTGTTTAAAAATTGCCGAGCCTATTACGAGTCGAGTCGCACCTGCTTGTATGAGTGCGGATGCATTTTCTAAATCTACTGCTCCATCTACTGAGATAACTAGATCAGAATATTTTTCTTTTAAAGTTTTGATATGAGATATCACTCTATTATCAAATTCTTGCCCTTGAAAACCAATATTTTCTATACCCATGCATTGAATAAAATCTACAGAGTTCACAACTGGAAAAATCTCTTCTAAGTTAGTCGTAGTATTTATCGCTACACCTATCTCGATACTATCTCGAATATAAGGATCGATACCTTCTATGAAATTTTTGAATTCTACTATATCTCTTTTAATCTCTTCTGCTTCTAAGTGAAAGACTATTCTCTTTGGACTAAGCTTAGTATAGATATCAAAGTTCGCCACAGCGTCAGACACCATCAAATCAAGCTCAAAATCAATATCTTCCCAAAAAGGCATACCCTCTTGTTCGTTCATAATATTTTGAAAATTATAGTCCGATGCTCCACCAGTCGAGAAAGGCCAAGTCGTATTTTTTACAAAATCTCCATCACAAATATCTATCTGCACGATAGGTACTAGCCCACGAACCAAGGCTATCTTGTTCTTCATGTCTTCATAATTTGATGGCAATATTGCTGGTATTATTTCTATCATATATATAATTAAAATTTATTTATTCTTCTAGTGTGTCTTTCTTCTTTTGAGAATTCTGTTTTCAAGAAAAGTTCTATAGCGAATTTTGCTTCATCGAGTGATACGAATCTAACCCCAATAGATAAAATATTTGCATCATTATGCATTCTACCGAGTTTTACTATTTCAAAAGTATCAATACTCTTTCTGCCCGATATATCTACTTCACCTTCTGGCAATTCTTCTCCATAGAAAACTATAGCTCGCGCACCACGAACTCTATTAGCACACATAGCTTCTCCCTGACCCGAACCTCCGAGAATTATTCCAAAGCTTTCCTCATCACTAGCGACACTTTCAGCTACAGGAGTTATAAAATCAGGATAGTCATCGTCTTCATTCAAATTAGAAGCTCCCTTGTCTAAGATCTCAGCATCCAAAAAAACTTCACTTAAATAAGTCTTAAGTTCTTCCTTGTATTTATAACCCACATGATCTCCACCTATGTATATTTTCATAGTTAAATTATAACATATATATAACAACTAAAAAGACTCTAAAAAATAGAGCCTTTTACAAGATTTACTTAATAAAAAGAATAATATTCTTTTGGTTTAGTTCGTGAGATAATTTTTTCTCCAGGAGAAAGATTATAAAAAGAACTAGAGACTTCTGCCACATCTGTAATAGAGACATAATCACCATAAAAATCATCACTCCCCCCACAATGCCACTTAATTGCCATTTTTTTAGCTAATTCTTTTGGGAAAGAAGGGGCAGGAAAAATTCTTTTTTCAAATTCTTTAAAATCTGGTCCGTCTGAACCAATTTTAGCAGTACCAACTGAATGACAAAAACCAAAAATAACATTTAGATAAGGAAACAACCTACAAAAAATATTTTTTTTAGGGGTATATATAGCATAACTATATACCCAATACCTTGAACCTGATTCGTATTTCATAAGAACAATTTTTATTCTATATATTATACATATAATAATTAATAAGTCAAATATTTAATAAATATGCTTGCAAATTTAGGAACTTTCATTCAATAAAAAAAATAAAAACTTATTTTGGATTTATCAAACTTTCAGGAACAAATTCTTGTAATTTTTTAGACAATTTATCATGAACACCAAAAGCTGTTGCTTGATTTAATATGCTTGATATACAAAGATAATAGCCCAATAATACACCTTTAGTACTATCATCAACGGCTTTTGATTTAACTTCAAGAGCATCTTCTATTAATTGATTTACAACATCTTCGATGTAATTTTCCATATTACTTAATCGTTCCTCCTGTCTTAATAACATGTTCAACTAAAGTATAAGTATATCCATATTCATTATCATACCAGCCCATAACTTTTACCAAGTTGCCTCCTACTACACGAGTCATAGCAAGGTCAGCAATAGATGCATGAGAATTCGCTAAAATATCACTAGAGACTAACGGCTCTTCTGTTACTGCAAAAACTTTACTCCAACGTGGGTCATTTGAGGCTTTCTTTAAGATTTCATTTACTTCTTCCATAGTAGTATTTTTCTTAGAAATAAAAGTCACGTCGACTATAGATCCCGCTGGTACAGGTACGCGGATAGAAATACCATCGAATAATCCTTCGAGTTCAGGATATGCTTTCGTCACAGCAATAGCCGCACCTGTAGAAGAAGGCACGATATTTTGCGCTGCAGCGCGACCTTCACGCAAATCTTTTTTACTTGGACCGTCGACTAGAGACTGACTAGCAGTATATCCGTGCACAGTATTTAGTATTGCTTTCTCTACACCTAGAGCTTCGTTTAAAATTCCGATAAGTGGACTAGCAGCGTTGGTAGTACAAGAAGCATTAGAAGTAATATCGCAAGTTCCAAATTTATCTTCGTTGACTCCGAGTAAGATAGTCTCTCCTGGGAAAGATCCGTCGCCTTTACTAGGAGCAGAGATAACGACTTTCTTCGCACCTTGATCTAGGTGAAACTTTGCTTTTTCATAAGCAGTAAAAAGTCCAGTTGATTCTACAACCACGTCTACATTTAATTCTTTCCAAGGAAGTTTAGTAGTATCGCGCTCTGAGATAAATTTAATCCTCTTGCCGTCTGCGAGCAGGTCTGTACCGTCGACAACGACGTCATGAATCCATTTACGATAAACAGTATCGTATTTCAAAAGATATGCTAAAGACTCAATAGAACCCAAGTCATTCACGGCGACTATCTCTATCTCAGGACGCTCCCAAGCAATTTTTAAAAAGGCTCTACCAATACGACCAAATCCATTAATAGCTACTCTGATTTTTCTTGCCCCGTTTGAATTTTCACTCATAATATTTTATTTATTTAACTTATAATTTTTTTACAAAAAACACAGTTACCCTTAAGTTTTCTTTTGAAAATTCTTGCGGGGGTGTTTTCCTTTTTACCGACTAAATTTTAATA
The DNA here is from genome assembly GCA_041675085.1 of Minisyncoccota bacterium. Lineage (GTDB taxonomy): Bacteria > Patescibacteriota > Minisyncoccia > Phycocordibacterales > UBA9973 > UBA9973. The sequence goes on along the minus strand of JBAYUN010000003.1, from coordinate 38,315 downwards.
GTTATATTATAACCTCTTTATGCCTTTTAGACAAAATAAAAAAGACAAACTTCGCGAAGCTTGTCTTATAATAATTTTGTTTATTATTTAACGAATAACAGCCATTTACCAAAATTGGTAAAAAGTAGCATTATTTTTTTTGCTAAAAAAACAATAGTACTTTTTTGAGATGCAACAAAAGTAAGAAATTCTAGTAAAGGAAAAACAATTACTAATGATGCTAATAATGAAAGTGTAATAGAATTACCATCATTATTATTAACAAAATTAATGAATAATAAAGAGATAATAGGTGTTACAACCACAAGGCCAGCAGTATTTTCTTGTTCTGAGGTGAAAATTACTTGACCTACAGCAAGTTTATAAAATTCACAAAACAAAACAGGCACCAGATATATGGAAAATATATATATGTCCAAATAGTGTTCTAGCCTCATGTGAGCATATAAATTAATAGCAATTCCATAACAAACAAAGAAAATACCTAATGTCACGATAACGACAATTAAAGACATGAAATTATCATCATCCATTTCTTTAGGATCATAATGCATTTGATTATATTCTGGCTCAGAATGGTCTATGACAACAAGAAAATAAGCAAAAAACAATAATGGTACAAATAAAATATCAATCACCTTAGGTAAGGTAAATGATAGTGTTATTTCTTTAGGTATCATAGACGAGAATAAAAGTAATTGGTCTTGTTGGAAAAATACAAATTTATTTGGATAATACATATAGAACATGTCTGTTCCATATGTATAAAACAAATAAAATCCATGTATTAATGTTAGAAATAAAGTTATTCTAAAAAGACTTATTAAGGTTTTTTTATTATTATCCATAATATGGTAATTTAAATTGTGAAGAAACAAAACTTATTCAAGAATCATAATAACACGAAAAACTAAACAAAGCAAAACTGTTAGGGCGGAGGCGTTGCCTCCGCCCTAATCTTTTAGTAAAATATAGATATGAGTTACAGAAAACAAAATTTTGCACATGGTGAATTTTATCATTTATATAATAGAGGTACAGAAAAAAGAGAAATATTTTTAGATGAAAAAGATTATAACCACTTTTTGTATTTAATGTATGTTTGCAACACAACAAAAAGCCTTGAACTGAGAAAAATAAATGAGAAATTTGATAGAATAGAATTATTGGTAAATATAGGTGCTTATGTTTTAATGCCAAATCATTTTCATATTTTAATCACTGAAAATACAGAAGGTGGCATTTCTAAATATATGCTTAAATTAATGACTGCCTATACTATGTATTTTAACAAAAAATACAAAAGAACTGGTAAATTATATGAAGGTGTATTCAAATCAACTCATTTAAATACAGATAATTATTTAAAATATATTTATTCATACGTTCATTTAAACCCTGCTAAACTAATAGACAAGAATTGGAAAGAGAATAGGACCAGAAATTCAATAAAATTATTAGACTATGTTTTTAGTTATAAATATTCAAGCATAAAGGAATACTCTGAAAATTCATTTACGACAATAAATCCAGAAGTTTTTCCAGATTATTTTATAAAAATAAATGATCACAAAAAAGAGCTTTTTGGTTGGCTTAATTTTAGGTTAGAAAATTAACTAAGAACATAAGAACCAAATTGGCGGAGGCGTTACCTCCGCCAATTTCCACAAAAAACTAAACACAATAAAAATAATCTCTAAATATGCTATTATAGAAAAAATGACAAAAGTTACAAAAGAATTCATACATTTGCATACTCACTCTCATTATTCCCTACTCGACGGACTTTCTAAGGTGGAGGATATTGTAGCTTTAGCCAAGAAATTCAAAATGCCTGCTGTAGCTCTGACCGATCACGGCAATATGTACGGCGCTATTGAGTTTTATAAAGAATGTAAAAAAGAAGGTATCAAGCCTATCATCGGTTGTGAAGTCTACGTCGCCGAGAGAAAACTTACCGACAAATCTCCTGGTATAGATAACAAAAGATATCACCTAATACTGCTAGCCAAAAACTTAAAAGGTTACAAAAATTTAATGCAGATAGTGACGACGGCTAACCTCGACGGATATTATTATAAACCTCGCGTCGATGAAGAATTAGTTAAAAAACACGCTGAAGGTATTATCTGTCTTTCGGGTTGTATGGGAGGCAAACTCTCACGCGCTATCTTGGCTGAGAATCATGAAAAAGTAGAAGAGATAATAAATACTCATATTGATATTTTTGGTAAGGAAAATTATTTTCTAGAGATTCAATCTCACCCTCATATCGAACGTGACGCAGAGCTCAGAGAAAAGCTATTGGCGCTCGCTACTCGTTTTGGATTGCGAGTAGTCGCAACTCAAGACTCTCATTATCCTTGTCGTGACGATCATAAAGCTCACCACACTTTGCTCCAAGTTAATACCGGTTCCGACGGAAAAGAAAAAGGTAAATTTGAATTCTCAGATGATGACTTTTCTTTTATCGATACCAAGACTGCTTTTCAATACTTTAAAGACGCTCCGGAGGCGGTCAGTAATACAAAAATAGTAGCCGATATGTGTGAAGACTACGAGATAGAACTCGGGGTGCCGTATTTCCCAGAATTCAAAATCGAAGGTGACCGTGACCCAAATATAGTATTAAAAGAACTCGCTTATGCTGGATTCCCTTTCCGTAAGCTAGAACAAACTAAAGACTACGTCGATAGACTCGAATACGAACTCGGTATCATTAAACAAAAAGGTTATTCGACTTATTTCCTAGTTGTGGGAGATTTGCTTCGTTATGCTCGTGAGAATAGTATCCTAACAAACATCAGAGGATCAGTCGCCGGCTCTCTGACTACATACCTCCTCGGTATTACCAACGTCGACCCGTTAACTTACAAATTACCTTTCGAAAGATTCCTAAATCCCGAACGTCCGTCGCTGCCCGATATCGATATGGACTTTGCCGACAACAGACGCGCCGAGATGATAGAATATACCAAACAAAAATACGGCAAAGATCGTGTAGCTCAAATAGGAACTTTTGGAACCATGATGGCTAAAGGTTCGGTGCGCGACGTAGCTCGCGCCTTGGGTCATGAATACTCTGTTGGTGACCGCATTTCGAGTATGATACCTATGGGTTCTCAAGGTATGCCGATGACTATCAAGCATGCTTTTAAATTAGTTCCCGAACTCAAAGAAGCATATGAAAAAGAAGAAATTACTCGTGAGATTATCGACCTGGCGAAAAAGATGGAAGGTTGTGTCCGTCACGTATCGGTGCATGCGGCCGGTATCGTCATCGCTCCGAAGCCCTTGTACGAATTCACTCCAGTACAATACGATCCGAAAGGTGGCGATGTCATAACTCAATACGACATGTATCAGATAGAAGACGTTGGTCTTCCTAAATTCGACTTCTTGGGTATTCGTAACCTCTCTATCCTTGCTGACGCTGTGAAAATAGTAAAGAAAATTCACAACATTGAAGTAGATATCGAGAACGTTGACGTAGCAGACAAAAAAACTTTCGAGCTTCTCGCGCGTGGAGAAACTATGGGATTATTCCAACTCAACGGTGGAGGTATGACTCAATATTTAAAACAATTGAAACCTACTTCTATTCACGATATCAACGCTATGGTCGCTCTATACCGTCCCGGTCCGATACAATTCATCCCTCTTTATATCGAACGCAAACACAACCCAAGTCTAGTGAAATACATGGATCCAATGCTTGAACCAATACTAAAGCAAACTTATGGAGTGCTTGTATATCAAGACGACCTTTTGATGATAGCTATTGATATTGCAGGATACTCTTGGGGAGAAGCTGACAAATTCCGTAAAGCTGTGGGTAAGAAAATCCCAGAAGAAATGGAAAAACAAAAAGAACATTTTATCACTGGTTGTGTTGAGCACTCTAAATGGCCTTTGAAAAAAGCACAAGAACTCTGGAGTCAGATAGAACCTTTCGCAGCCTACGGTTTCAACAAAGCTCACTCAGCATCATATGGACGCGTCGCATATCAGACCGCTTATATGAAGGCGAATTACCCGGTAGAATACATGTCCGCTGTACTCACAGCTGAATCCGGAGACGTAGAAAAAATTTCTGAAATAGTTAGTGAGTGTGAGAAAATGAAAATCAAAGTCTTGCCTCCAAATATTAATGAAAGCTTTAAAGGTTTTACTTGTGTTAACCAAGAGACGATACGTTTTGGACTCTATACTATTAAAAACTTTGGAGCCGATATCGGAGAAGCTATAATATCTGAGAGAAAAAATAATGGCAAATTCAAATCTATTGGCGACTTTCTAGATAGAATTAAACATAAAAATTTAAATAAAAAATCCATGGAAGCTCTAATCAAATCTGGAAGCATGGACCAGTGGGCTGATCGTGGAGTATTGCTAGCAAACCTAGAAGACATGCTCCTCTACAACAAAGAAGGTAGCAAACAAAACGCAAATCAGATTTCCCTGTTTGGAGGATTATCTGAGATAAAAGCTCCAGAATTCAAACTCACTGATGCTCCACTAGCGAATAAGAACGAGAAATTACTTTGGGAAAAAGAATTACTCGGACTCTATATCTCAGGTCATCCACTCGATAGAGTTAGAGATAAATTAGAAAAAAGAGAAATCAATATCGCTAAAATTTTAGAAAAAGGTAAAGAGGGCAACGTTGTCACTCTAGCTGGAATTATAGAAAATACAAAAGAAATCATAACTAAGAAAAATGAAAAGATGGCGTTCTTGAGAGTGGCTGATTTTACTGGAAGTATAGAAGTCGTAGCGTTCCCAAGTATTTATAAAACTTCAGAAGCCATACTCCAAACAGAAAAATGCATAGCCTTCACTGGCAAAGTCTCAATAAGACAAGACACTAAGACCATACTAATCGAAGCAGTTAAAGAAATTTAGGAAATAAAAAAAATACACTCTAACTTTATAAAGTGTACTTTTGTAAATTAATCTTTCAGAAATCAGAAGATCTCTTAAAATCCAGACTTTCTCTTAACAATACGTCCTCTTTAATCGACAATCTATAAGAAAAAGTTCTTGTAGCGTCTGTGCTATGTAATTCGATTCTTATTTCAGAATATAGTACTTTTTTTAAAGCACTAAAGAAATTTAGAAGAACTGTAGATACGTCTAAAGCAGAAAGGTCAACATGCGTAGGCCTGCTATGCTCTTGTTCATAGAAAGACAAGGTTCCGTTCTTTACGCATAAATCAAATAAACCTTTATTGTTTGTTGTTATGCAAAATAAGTTATGATCTTTGAGAAGAAAAGGACTATTCTTTCCATAAGTAATACCCAGTACTTCAGTATTAAATATTTTTTGCAACTCTAGTAATACAGTTAGAGGACAAGAAATTTCTTTTGGTACAGGAATCGAAATTATATCTTTTGTACCACATATTATTAGTGACATACTATTATATTTTAAAAATTGAACAATTTAATCTCAAATTTACCTTAACACAAGTTGTCTACTTTGTAAAATTAAAAAGATATTGTCAAACATGGAAAGTCTGACCTTCCCAATCGAAGCAGTTAAAGAAATATAAAAATAGGAAATAAAAAAAGCTTGAAGGTTAAATCCCTTTCAAGCTTTTGTATTACTAATCTAATACAGTATTCCCGTCTCAGAAAATCATTTAATTTTCAAAACGAGAAAATCTTTTTTTTGGTAAACCAACAAAATCCATTAACGCTAAATAGCGTGTTTTTGTTGTTCTATTACAATGGAATTTGCAATGATTCACTAGATTATAGAATTCTTCTGGATGATATGTATAATACAACTCTACACTCATAAAATCTTTAACTTGTTTTTTTGTAGCTTTTTTCCCCAATGATTTTAGGGAATATTGTTTCATTGGCAAAAAACTATTTGCTATATTTATAGCATGGAACACGTTTAATTTTTTATTTAATTTGTGAAAAAGTACTATGGAAATATTTTTTCCATTTCTTGAATCTTTCAAAAAGAAATATCCTGCTTTCATTATGTAAAAATTTTTAAATGGTTAAGTAATAGTTTAAAGCCAAAAAAATAATTAGCTACAAGCTATTACCAACCTTCAAAATTCTCTTTTTAAAAGATCAAAATACAGCTATAATATAGCATACTTTTACTAAAAAGTCAAGCTTAATTATACAAAGTCATAGCCTTTTGGTAGGTTTCTTTTTCTATTACTTCTATTGCTTCAGTTACTTTTTTAGCTACTTTTTTTAGTACATCTAATTCTTCTTTTTTGAATTCACCAAGGAGGAATTTTAAGATTTTATCCTCCCCTTTTGGTTTCTTGTTTTTGCCTGTCGGAGTTGTTGGGCAGATCCCGATACGAATACGCAAGAATTCTTCACTCTTTAAAACTTTAATGATATTACCAACGCCATTGTGCCCACCACTGGAGCGTTTGAAAGATATTTTAATTTTACCTAATGGTAAATCAATATCATCATAGATAACTACAAGCTTAGACAAATCTTTTTGATTTTTAATATAGTACGAGATGGTCTTGCCTGAATTATTCATAAAGTTATCTATCTCTACAAATTTGTATTTCTTATCATCTCCTAGTTTCTTCTCTACTAAATTAGAAATTATCACACCCGCATTGTGACGTGTGTTTTTATATTCTTCACCGATATTTCCCAATCCAAATATAATACTCATTTGTTTTTAATAATAACATTTAAAATATTAAAGTAAATTATATTGCACAATGTGTTTGTCTATTCAGTCAAGTTTATTTTGTGCTACAATTGCTACATGGAAGAAGAAAAAATTAAAAAGAATGCGTTTTGGGAGACAATAAAATTTATTATTCTCTCAATTATTATTGTTATTCCGATTAGAGTTTTCGTAGCTCAGCCTTTCATTGTATCGGGCTCATCTATGTACCCTACATTTGAGAATGGCGACTATCTAATAGTCGACGAAATATCATATAGAGTGAGTGAAGTAGAGAGAAATGATGTCGTTATATTTAGATACCCCGAAGACCCATCTAAATTCTTTATCAAAAGAGTTATAGGATTACCAAATGAAACAGTCAGTATTCAGAAAGATGTCATAAAGATAATCCAAAAAGACGGCAATGAGATAACTCTCTCAGAACCTTTCATTAAAAGTCAGATAGCCGACGGCGCAACTTTTTTTGAACTCAAAGCGGACGAATACTTTGTTATGGGAGACAATCGTAATGCAAGTTCGGATTCGAGATATTGGGGCGCGGTACCGAAAGATTTAATAATAGGCCAAGCATTCCTGAGACTATTCCCTATCAATCATATCAATTATAAACCAGGTGATTTTAAATAAAAAAATGAAAAACGCAAAGAAAACAACTCCAAAAGAAATAGCATCTCCAAAAGGAATGAGAGATATTATGAACGAAGAATATTACAGCTTCCAAGGCTTCTTTGAAAAAGCTCAAGAAGTAGCTGTATACTATGGTTTCAAACCGATAGAAACTCCAATACTAGAACAAGAAAGTATTTTTACTACAGGTATCGGAGAAGGTACAGATATAATAGACAAAGAAATGTATTCTCTAAAAACTAAAGGTGGAGATCAACTCGCTCTTCGCCCTGAACATACTGCACCTTTAATGCGTGCTTATATCGAGCATGGAATGCAGACTATGCCTCAGCCTGTAATGTTCTATCAATACGGACCGGTTTTCAGACATGACAATCCTCAAAAAGGACGTTACCGACAATTTTATCAATTCGACATAGACTCTCTAGGTAGCGAAAAAAGTATCATGGACGCTTTGGTTATCAAAGTAGGTATGAGCATTTTAGAAGAAGCCGGAGCTCATAATCTATCGGTAGATATCAATTCTATAGGAGACAAAGAATGTCGTAATAGTTATATAAAAGAATTGGTAAATTACTATAAAAAGAATTTATCAGGTTTACCAACAATAGACAAAGAGAGATTAAAGACTAACCCTCTTCGTATACTAGACTCTAAAGAAGCAAAAACCAAAGAGATAAATGAAGGCGCACCAGACGCAATATCTTTCCTATGCCCTACTTGTAAAAAGCATTTCAAAGAAGTTTTAGAATATTTGGAAGAAATGGGTATTAATTATAATATCAACAAAAATCTAGTTAGAGGCTTGTCTTATTATACTCGTACAGTTTTTGAAGTTATAGAGACGAATGAAGAAGACGGCACTACTATGGCTATCGCTTCAGGTGGCAGATATGATTATTTAGCTAAACAAATCGGTAGCAAAAAAGATGTACCTGCTGTAGGATTCTCTATTGGAGTTGATCGCGTAGTCGGATCTACTTGGTACAAAAAACTTTCTCCTCGTATTATCAAAAAACCAAAAATATATTTTATCCAACTAGGTGGAGAAGCAAAACTAAAAAGTCTAAATATTATCGAAATCTTAAGAAAAGCTCATATACCGATAATGCAATCTTTGTCTAAAGATTCTCTAGGATCTCAATTAGCTGTAGCAGAGAGACTCAATATCCCCTACGCTATCATCTTTGGAGTAAAAGAAGCAATAGAAGATTCTGTGATTGTACGCGACATGTCTAATAGATCTCAAAATACAGTTAAAATCAGTAAATTGTTAGAATACTTAAAAGAAATCAAATAACATAACAAGCCATGAAAAGTAAAGTAAAAACTATTTTACAAAGTGAAGAACCTGTCTTGAGAGAAATTGCCAAAGAAGTCGACCTTAAAAACATTAAGACTCCTAAAGTCGTAAAAATGCTAAAAGATATGTCGGAAGCTTTAGACAGCCAATACGATGGCGTAGCTATTGCTGCACCTCAGATAGGATATTCTTATCGTATTTTTTTAGTGTCAGGTAAAATTTTTGAAAAGAGTTTTATTAGAGGCAAGAAGACGGAAAATACAGAACATGTAAAGAATTTAGTGTTTATTAATCCAGTTATAACCAAACTATCAAAAGAAAAAGATTGGGTACCCGAAGGATGTCTCTCTGTTCGTCCAGTATATGGCAAGACATACAGAGCCAAAAAAGCTACAGTCGAAGCCTATGACGAAGAAGGCAATAAATTCAGTCGTGGTGGGAGTGGGCTTTTAGCGCAAATATTCCAACATGAGACAGATCACCTAAACGGTATCCTTTTTATAGACCATGCAAAAGAATTGCGTATAGAAGATTTGCCTTAATTAAGAATAAACATGCAAGATAAAAATTTTAAATTTGTATTTTTTGGTACACCTGATGTAGCTAGTAAAACTCTAGAAATTCTCAAAGAATCAGGATTTTTACCTTCTCTGATAGTCACTGCTACAGATAAACCGCAGGGGCGAAAAATGCTACTAACTCCTCCACCCGCAAAAGTCTGGGCAATAGAGAATAATACAGAATACATACAGCCTGAGAAATTTGATGAAGAAGTAATTCAAAAATTACGCCAAATAGAAGCTACGCTATTTATCGTAGTTGCATACGGTAAAATACTTAAAGAAGAAATAATAAATATGCCAACTCTTGGCTCAGTAAATATTCACTATTCGTTATTACCAAAATATCGTGGTGCTTCACCTGTCGAATCCGCTATTTTAAATGGAGATAAAATAACCGGTGTTAGCATACAGCAAATGGAATACAAGATGGATAGCGGTCCATTAATCGCTACAGTTAAGACAAAAATAGAAGAGGCAGAGACAGCTCCAGAATTAAGAAAAAGATTGATACAAATTGGAGGAGATTTGTTGTGTCAGATGTTACCTAAAATAATAAATAAAGAAATATCAACAATTCCTCAAGATGAAGACCAAGCTACATTCTGTAAAAAAATAAAAAAGGAAGATGGATTGGTGGATATAGAAAAAGACAAATCTATAGAAATGTATAATAAATACCGAGCCTATAAAGCTTGGCCTAGAATATTTTATTTTAAAGATAATAAAAGAGTTATCATAACTGAAGCAGTACTACATGATGAAAAATTCATCATCAAGAAAATAATCCCCGAAGGAGGAAAAGAGCAGATGGTGAATTAGTATTATTAATATTTACCTGTTTCTGGATTTCTCTTTGAGATCCTCTTCATCATTTTCTTTACACTCTTAGCACCACGACGAGCCAAGGTCTGAGTCTTGTCTTTATTTTGATTAATCTCACGGAAAAGACTATCTTTTATAGTATCAACTGCTTCATAAATATTCTCATTCTCTGAACTTGAATAAAACTTCTTACCATCTATACGTATAGTACAATCAGCATGGAAAATCATTCCAGCCTTATGATGCTTGGTATTTTGAGATACTTCGAAATTAACTTTTACCTCTCCGCCTTTGTCTTCAATTTTTTTTAGGATTTTGCCGAGATTGGTAACCTTTTTTAAAATATAATCTTTTAATTTATCTGTTAATTCTATCTTTTTTGCTAAAATATTTATATCCATACTATATATTATAACATGAAATAGTAAGTTATTAAAAACAGTACCTAAAATCTAAATTGCAAAATTCATATTTAAAACTCCATTAGTTACAGTAACAAGATTTTGCTGGTATGCGAGAGTATATGACCCGTCTGGATTCTTTTTCTCTATGCTCACTTTATAGGTTCCATTTTTAACCAAACAATAAAACTTTCCAAACTGATCTATCGTTGCATGAGCTATCTCCGGTCCAGTATCTGAATAAAACAATCTAATCATTCCATCTTTAAATGGCAATCCTGAATTTTTTTCAACAACACTTCCTTTTTTCTTGGTTTGAATTCCAACTTTTTTGATAATTAAAATAGTTAAATATAGAGCTAGTATAATGCCGTTATATGGCGCTGGATACACCAGCAAGGCTACAACTGCAATTGCAAAACCTATCAAAAATAGATAATTAAAGATTTTTGATATGATTAAATCATTGTGATGGAAAAAAGATGTCAGACCTTTTTTATCTTTTTCAGATTCATTCCAACTAAAACTAACTGGGTCAAGAGGTATATTCTTGGCAACGACTTCACCAGGATTAGAAACTTCTATCACATCACCCAAATACAAAGAATCATATAATTCATCTGCCATTTTACCGGATAATTTAATAGATGGGAAAGCGTAATGAGTCTTTTTCACATCTAGTAAATAAGAACCCTTATCTACGACAAACCCGTATCTACCGTCTATATCAGTTATTGTTGTTGCAACAACCTTACCTTCTAAGTTTTTTAAAGTTATATATGCTGGATCTAGTGGTTGTTTTGTGAGGCTATCATATACAACTCCCCATCTTCTTGTTCTTTTTTTAACACCAAGAAATCCTAAAAACAAAGTCCACATTCTAACAGGTATCAGAGGTATTTCAGAGAAAGATAAAGGAGTGGCGAAAGCTATACCAGCCACAGCCCCAGAAGTACCTGCGACCACACCTCCAATAGTAACTGCTTTAGCAGCAATATCACCTTCTTTTGTTTCTAAAATCTCTCTTGTTTTATCTCTAGCAACATTCAAAACTTCTTTCACTTCAACAAAAGAAGCTACTGCTTGATTGTTTATAAACTGTAATACACTAACCTCTTCTATTTCTTCCACCGATGATGAAGAGTACAGTGGCAAATCTGGATATTTTTCTCCTAAATCAGACGGATTATCGGAAACTAAATTTTTTAAATTTTCTTCTATTGTTATTGTTGGCTCAATAGGAAAAACATCGGGAACAATTTCTTCTGTTAATAAAAGAGGTTCTTCGTTTATAATTTCTTTAATTACTTCTTTTGGTTTTAAGATTGGTTTTGGAGTTTCTATTGTTTCAGGTTCAGGGATTATCTTTTCAGTTATTGACACAAACTCAGTACAAGCTTGTCCTGTGTTAGTACTATATGACTCCCCTTGATTACATATAACTGGAGTGATTATTGGTTCTACTGGTTCTGGTACTTCTGGCAATTCTGGTGTAATAAGAGTTTCTGTTTCTGGAGTCGTTGATGTTTCTGGGGCTGGTGTGGATTCTGTAGGAGTTGATACGGTCCCTCCTCCTCCGCCCCCATGTACTACCAAAGAAAATGAAGATACTGCAAGAGGTGTAGATGGATTACTAGCTATATCTGTGACTGTAATAGTACAGTTGTCATATGTGCCGGGAGATAATGAATTGAAAGTGATAGTATTAGTTCCGAGAGTAGCAGAAGTAGTATCACTACTACAAGACCCACCGTAAGTTATAGTTCCGGCTTCGTTAGTAGTAAAAGTATAAGACGGAGTTGGATTATTTACCACTAATCCAATCCCTGAAACTTCAGAAGTTATAGGTCCCGAAATATCTCTAGTTAATCGTACTAATCTATTACGTGTATTACCTTTAAATTGAGTAAAACCACCTCCAATCAGTAAATCATTATTACTCTGAATCTCAACCACAGACAAATATGAACCAAATCCAGTACCAAGGTTTGTATAAAAAGCTGTATCTTCTGTACCGTCTGAATTCAAGCGGACTAGGAATTTGTGAGAACCACTATTAAAACTTCCAAAAGAGCCTCCAACAATAATTTTATCGTCTGACTGTAATTCAAGTGAACTAACACTACTACTAAATCCAGTACCGAGGTTTGTATAAAAAGCTGTATCTTCTGTACCGTCTGAATTCAAGCGGACTAGACCATAACGAGTATTACCATTCAAAGTATTGAAAGCACCTCCTACTAGAATTTTCCCGTCGTCTTGCAGTTTAACAGATAAAACACTACCACCAAATCCAACACCTAAGTTAGTATAAAAATCTGTGTCTTCTGTACCGTCTGAATTCAAGCGGACTAACCTATTGCGAGTATTACCGTTTAATTGAGTAAAAGTACCTCCTACTAGAATTTTCCCGTCGTCTTGCAATTTAATTGACAGAACCTGACTATTAAATCCAACACCTAAGTTAGTATAAAAATCTGTGTCTTCTGTACCGTCTGAATTTAAGCGGACTAACCTATTGCGAGTATTACCGTTTAAAGAATTAAAAATACCTCCTACTAGAATTTTTTCATCTAGCGGCTGAATAAGTAACGCATCAACAGAATCACCCAAAGTAAACCCAGTACCAAGGTTTGTGTAAAAAGCTGTGTCTTCTGTACCGTCTGAATTTAAGCGGACTAGACCTCTCTTACTAACACCTTTAAAGGTCGTAAAACGACCTCCTACCACAATTTTTCCGTCTGGTTGAAAATAGGTTGACGTAATATAATCACTAAACCCAGTACCAAGGTTTGTGTAAAAAGCTGTGTCTTCTGTACCGTCTGAATTCAATCGGACTAACCTATTGCGAGTATTATTTTTAAATTGAGTAAAGCGACCTCCTACCACAATTTTTCCGTCTGGTTGTTCTTTAATAGTTTCGACAGAATTACCAAACCCTGTACCTAGATTAGTATAAAAAGCTGTGTCTTCTGTACCGTCTGAAAATAGAGCATTACCTGGTATTGGAGCTGTAAAAAATGTTAAAAATAGAATCAAAAAAATATTAGCTGACAAAACATACCATTTACTAGTTTTTTTTCTTATAGAGTTCATACTTCTATAATAACAAATATGTCTTGCAAAGTTAATACTTAATACTTTTAACTAAAGCATTCAAAATCACACTCAGTTTCATAGTAGCTACACCTATTACCCTATCCGCTCCTCCATAATATATATAAAGCAATCCTTTTCTTTCTATTACTCCACAAGGAAAAACTACATTTTTTACCACTCCAAATTTCTCATATTCTAGAACTGGCTCAAAGATAGGATCTGAAGAGCGTGCTAGGACTATCGCCGGATCTTTTAGGTCAAGGAGAACTGCGCCGACTCTATAGGTAGCGTGTGGTTTAGAAACTCCATGATAAAGAAGCAACCAACCGTATTTGGTTTTGATAGGCGGACTAGCGATACCTACTTTCCAATTGTCCCACATATTAGTCCTTGGACCCAAAATACGAATACATTTTTTTACAGGTTTAGCGTCACTTTCTAATGAAGAAATATAATCTCCACACATGGTGTTATTTACGCGATGCAATACAAAATAGCCCTGACTAAATTTATCAGGTAAAATACAAGTATCTTTATCATCCAAGTTGCCTGGAGTTATCAGGAAAGGTTTTTCCCAATTAAAATTCTTTGCTACCAAATCTTTTTCACTAATAGAAGTCATAGCTACTCTAGGCGGGCCCAGAGAATCATAAGCGGTATAGCACATATATATCCTCTTGCCGATTTTAGTCACACGAGGATCTTCACAACCAGAGTTAGCATTTGCTACTTTTTTAATTTCAAAATCCTCTCTCGGCACATACACAGGATTAGACAAACGCTCTACTACGTCAACGCCATTTTTTACAATCGCTAGACCAATAGTCGAAGTATTGTCGAGTGACATAGCTCGGTACAGAACATATACTTTATCTTTGATAGCAATCGCCGCTGGATTAAAGACAGCTAAAGCTTCCCAAGCATTTTCAGATTTTGGCATTAAAAGAGGGTTGCCTAAAAATCTATCAAAGCTAAAATCTTTCATGTACTTAGGATGCATTGTATGAATCAAATCTAAGAGATTTACTTTTGCCATACAACAAGTAGTGTCCGCTGCCCCATAATAAATATGCAATACATCACCCTCGAGTAATGCCCCGCTCGGGAAAATCACATTAGAGATATAACCTGAAAGCTCATAATTCTCTTCTGGAACAAGTATCGGTCCATGAGTGCGAGCGATAATATTTTTAGGATTTTTAATATCGAGTAAGACTGCTTCAATACCAAAAACAGGAGCCAAGTTCTCAGGGTTCGGTAAATAATTTTGAATATGGGAATATATCAACAACCAACCGTATTTGGTTTTTACTGGAGGTGCACCGACTTCGATATGATCGTACATATCACGGCGTGGATCTATAACATGTGCATCTACGTCCAAAAGCCATTTGTCCCAAAATACAGGTGACCAGAGTTCTTCTATTTTATCCAAATAAGCAAATACAGTTTTTGACGGAGGCAAGTCAGTATTAATAGAAAACATAACGACAATTTTTCCATTTATCCTCTCAGGAAAAAGAGTCATGGCTTTCGCATTAAATGGTGTGACAAAATGCCGACTATCTATTTTATTTAAATCTTTGGACACAGCTACGGCTACTTTGATACCTTCAGGTCCAAAAGGATATTTTGAAATTGCTGTATAAAAAATATAATATTTGCCTTCAAAGAAGGTTACCCTAGGATCTTCACAACCATATTGCTCCCATTCCTTTTCAGGAATAATAAAAGTATTTCGATCGGTAAAATTCTCTCCGTCTTTACTTTTAGCTATACCTATCACCGAGACTTGCTTTGGGTCGCGCATATGATCCACTGCTGAGATAGCTCGGTAAACTCCATAAATATTTTTACCTTTGCGTATAGGGCACATATTAAAAGTAGCAAACTCTTCCCAGTAATGGTTGTCGTCAGGAGATAAAATTGGATTTTGATTTGATCTTTTTGCTACATACATAAGTTTATATTATTTGTTATCTAATAAATCGTTACTTTTTAATTTAATAATTTTATCTTTCTTTAGATGATCTACTAACTCGGAAAGTTCTACAGAAGCCACACAGACAAATTTATCCGCGCCACCGTAATATACAAAAAGTCTACCATCTTTAACTACAGCTCCACAAGAATACACTACTCCCCATTTATGACCATGATTTTCATAATGTTCTTCGGGTTCTAAGATAGGATGAGACGAACGATACAAAACCTTTTTCGGATCATTTGCATCTAATATTAGAGCCCCCATCTTATATCTATCTGGATTTTTATGATTCATAGCATGATACAAAACTAGCCAGCCTTCTTTTATCCGGATTGGCGACGGACCAACTCCTCTAAACCAACTATCCCAACCTCGAGTCTTATCTACAGGACGCACATTATTACTTTTAATAAAATTATTGCCATCAAAATAATCCATAGAGTCAAAATAATCTATCAATATTTCAGGATAAAAACTATGAAGAATTGCAAATTTACCATTTATTTTTTCAGGGAAAATTACCCAATTTTTATTTATTTCTCCAGGAGGAGATATCAATACTGGATTCGTCCAATTGTTCCATTTATGTTTTTTAAAATCTGCTAGAGGTATAGAAGTCATACCTATCCTGACTGAACTCCATCCGTCAAAAGCAGTATAAAGCATATACAAAGTATCTCCTACCAGAGTAATGCGAGGATCTTCACATCCCCCACTCCAGCCTCCACCTGAGCTATACTCTAAAGGGAATACTGACTTTATATCCTGACTAAATCTTTTGTAAATATGATAAGGCAACCTCTCTTCTATTTTATAACCGTTAAAAGTAGACGCATATCCTAGAACAGAAATATCGTCTTCTCCTACAGCCCGATATATCAAATGAATTTTACCATTATCATGAAAAGCTGTTGGATTGAAAGTCGCTTTAGACTCCCAACTATACAACCTCGGTTCTATGATTGGATTGACATGAGCTTTATTTAGTCTCAAGCCTTTAACCTCTCCAATATTTTCTGGTTGTTTTTTTAGATTCTTTTTAGTTACTTTTTTAACTAGTTTCTTTGGTGTTTTTTTAAGTATTTTCTTAGAAGTTTTCTTGGGTACTTTGTCAGCTATTTTTTTTACAATTTTTTTAACTACAGTTTTTATACTTTTTATTTTATTTTTAGGACTCAAAGTTATAGACTTCAAATTTACTTTTTTGAGTTTTATTGTTTTAGCTATTTTTTTCTTAGTTGTGAGATTTTTTTTAATTACCATATAAATATAAAAACACCAAAAGAACTCCAATATATTTATTATACTACTAAATCAAATAAAGTTAATTTTTCTTTTTATTAACTTTAGGAGTTGTGTAGCTTTTCACCAAATCTGATGAACTACGGACTTTGCCTCCGTGTCCAACATTAAAAACCATCTCTATACCTAGCTCATTACACATTTGGAATTCTGGTATATCGTCTGCAAATCTATCTCCCCCATTTGCAAAAATATGAGGTCTGATTTTATTTAGAGCAGAACACACACTCCTGTCCAGAGCATGATTAAAATCTATCTTTTCATCATGATCAGTAAGATAGACTTCGTCGACGCATTCTAGTGCTTCTATAATCTCTTTTCTATCTTCTTCTGACATGAATTCTTTACCCTTCTTTGCCCTCAACCAATTGTCGTTATTAATAAGCACTATCAACTTGTCTCCTAATTTTTTAGCTTCTTGAAACATGCGAATATGCCCGATATGAATCGGGTCAAAACCGCCCGAGACCATCACAATCTTTTTAGGCTTTAGAGTTTTTTTGTTTTTAATTGTTTTGAGTTTTTTGGGCATTAGTGAATTTATATTATTATATCAAAAATATCCAAAACAAAAAACACTTATTTAATTTAAATAAGTGTTTTTTGTTTATTTTCCCTTGTTTGAAGTTGCGCGTTTTGCTAACATGACTTGCTTTACAGCTAGTCTTTTCTTAGTCTTATGAGAGCGTCTTGAAGGCTTCTTTGGGCTTAATGTTGTTGATCTTTTTGCCATATATAAAATTACTAGTAATAATTAATTTACCTAACTCAAACAGCATAACATAAAAACACAATAAAAGATAGTCGCTACTAGACTCGTCTAAAAAATAAAATTCTAGTATAATTATCGTATGTCACTACAAACATTAGATCTAAAAATTATAGGTTTTTTTAAAAGAGCTTTTATACCTGTTTCACGTTTTGGTTTATTTGTTGTTTTTTTCTGGTTTGGCATTTTGAAAGTTTTAGAGCTTAGTCCAGCTAGCGGAGTAGTCCAGAGACTTTTTGAATCGACTGTCCCCTTTATGCCTTTTGATACATTTTTGATTTTATTTGGTTTATTTGAATGTTTGATCGGTATATTGTTTTTAATCCGAGGCACTGAGCGTGTGGTTATACCTCTTTTATTAATTCATATGGTTACGACTTTTGGACCGTTATTTTTATTACCAGGAGAAACATGGACTTCGTTTTTAGTACCGACTCTTGAAGGCCAATACATAATTAAAAATCTAGTAATTATAGCTACAGCTATAGGAGTCGCTTCTCATGTCAGACCAATGAGAGGTTAAAACTAACAAATAGAAATTAAAAAAGCCTGAATGATTTATCTCATTCAGGCTTTTATTTTATTATTCACCAGGATTTTAATATTTTGGTGAATAATAAATATTCAATGGGGTTTTTTCCATAAAAGCAAAAGTATTTTTTACTTTTTCTTTTTTGATAATATTAATAAATCCATATCTTTTCTTTTCATCAAAAAGAAAATACAACTCGTACCCCTCAGGTACGACACTTTTCTTTTCTATAATCTCTGGAGGGTAATACTCCTTCAGGATTCTCGCACAACCATCCGTTGCGCAGTCTTCAAGAATTATATAACATCCATTGCACTTGAACATGCTATGTTTGTTTTTGTCTGGTAAACCCATTTTTACCAGTGATCTAATCTCAATTCTAGTTTGAGAAAAAGAATTAAAAGAAACTAAAAAAGTTGCTAAGAAAAAAACTACTGTTTTCATTTTATTTATTTTTGGTTTTTGGAAAGAACTTTATTAGTATAATAATATCATGAATAATAACATAAGTCAATGAAACGCAAGGTGCATTCAACATTCAAATGCAACACATTGATTAAATCTTTCTAATTCTTATAATTTTTTATATCCTTTTTGGCATTTTTGATAAATTTTCCAAATTTATAATCTTTCTCATTCTTCTCCATTTCAGTCATTCCATAATGATCTATTTCTTTTTTGAGATTTAGGTAATTCTGATATTTTTCTCTATTTAGAGCACCTGACTCTAAGGCTTCCAAGACTCCACATTTTGGCTCCGAGACGTGAGCACAGTCAACGAATTTACAAGTACTCGCGAATTCCAGTATTTCATTAAAAATATCATCTAGTCCTGCTACCTCATTAGTCATACCTACTTCTCTCATACCTGGATTATCTATGACGATAGCTCCATTCTTCAAGAAATACATTTGGCGCACAGTGGTCGTATGCTTGCCTCTACCTGTTTCTAGATTAATATCTCCGGTCTCTGTAGCATTAGTCTCAAGTAATTTATTTATCAAAGACGACTTACCTACTCCAGACGAACCCAAGAAACAATACGTTTTCCCCGAGTTCATGCTAGAACGAAGTATATCCAAACCAGTCTCCTCTAATGCACTCGTCAAAACAATATCAATATTTTTAAACCTATCTTTTATCTCTACCAATTTCTTCTCCAATTCTTCTTGAGAAATTAAATCTATTTTGTTTAAGATAATAACAGTCTCGACTCCTCCTTCACTTGCTATAGCAAAATATCTTTCAAAACGATTTAAATTAAAATCTCTACCTATCGACTCTACAACAAAAGCGATATCAATATTTGTAGCTATTATCTGCATTCCATTTTTATGATTATGTTTTCTTTTTATCAAGCTCTGCCTTGGTAATATTTCTTTGATGATAGCCCACTCACTGTCTTGCTCTTTGATTACCACCCAATCCCCTACAGCAGGATAATCTTCTCTAGACTTAGCATCGAAAACTTTTTTGCCTACAAGCTTAGCAAAGTATTCGCCATTTTCATTTTTGATTTTATAAGCACCCTTGTACTCTGCAATAACTCGCGCCACAGCAAAACCGTCTAATTCCAAACTTTTACGATTAGATTCAAATTGCTCATTATATCCGAGATCAGTGTTGTTTATTTCTTTCACCAACTAATCATACCATGGTTTAAGTAAGACGAAAAAATAAAAGCCACCATTCTGGTGACTTAATATTTTAACATGCTCCGAACTTTGAATAATGTTTGAATGACTATAATTAGCTAGTTGGTACCTTTGATAAATCCATAAAAAAAGGTTCCATAGTATTTCCGTCTGGATCAGAAACTTCTAAACCATACATAAAGTCCAGTCCTTTATTTGGCTCTGCTTCAAAAAAGCTTCCTCCATTGTCTTTTGCTATGCTCGCAAATTTATCAACATCTTCCCTAGAAGACATTTCTAATGCCAACAGTACACCAGAATTAATCTGTGTATGTGCAATTGTTTTACCTTGTAAAAATTTCTGATAAAAGTCATGCTTCAATAGCATAAACAATATATTATCACTCCAGACCATGCAACTCGCATCGTTATTGGAAAAGTCAGGATTCTTTGTAAATCCTAAAGCTTCATAAAAAGCAGTAGATTTTTCTAAATTAATTACTGGCAAATTTACATATATTTTTTTCATATACATATTATACACAAAAGAATTTAGGTTCGTCCATCAGGTATTAGACGCATAATTTATCTTACAAAACGTAATTGAAAATTAAGTTTTAATATATGACCATTTTCTTCTTTAACTATTTTACCAAAACCATGTCGTGACGTGCTTGGAGTTTCAAGTTTGGTATTTTTGAAAAGATAAGTCCTGAAAGCGTCGGCATTATACACGTGATAACAAACGATTTCACCATCCTCACGAACGATAATATAACCCCCGTGTGCCCGCAAAAGACCGTCCCATGCGGTGTTCGGCACCATTCCAAGTGCTATGTTGTGTAGCAGGGCTTTAAGCTTGAATTCGTAATCCGATTGGTCCATATCAAAACTTAGAATTTTTGCATTATTTTCGCCCAGGTGACCCACTAATTGATTGAGAGTAGGACCAAGGTCGCCGTAATACGCTAAAAGTAATTCCGCAACAATTTCAGGCAGAACAGTGTCTACTTTTCTTAAATTCTTTTCAAATACCAATGAGTCGATTTTTGCAAAAGAAATTTTACCACCACGGTTAATTATTTCTCTTAGTCTATCCCTAACTTTTGACTTTGAACTAATTTTATTAATTTCAGTAATATCTTTGTCGCTCAATCCTGAGATTTGAAATGTAAAATTAGTCGCAGATGAAGCGTTCAATAAAGTTGCAGCAGAGCCAAGCATAGATTTAATACTAAAACCAACTTCAGGATCCATGCCAGTGCTTCGATCATGAATTTTTAATACAATATCTTCTTTTCTAGTGTTACCAGCATTAAGTCTTTGAACATTAAACCTCTCCATTATTTCTTGTGCAATAGGCACTTCAAAACTAGCCTCATTGCCGGCTTTAATTTGGTTAAAAATACTAACGACCTTTGACTTAAGGTCACTACTATCTACAATTGCAATCTCTTCTCCAGATTTAAGAATTCGAACCTTTCCATCATCAAGCATTTCGTAACCATGTACACCAGTTGCTTCATTACGGATAATTTTTAAAACAGGATAAAAGATATCCTCGATTTTTTCTAGGTTTTCAGTAGCACCGTTTAATTTTCGGTCTGCTATGAGTTTTACAAAAGCGTAGAACTCACTCCATTCTCCTTTGTTTCCTTTTGTAATCATAATAATTTTAGTGATATTAATATTTGTTTAGCAGTTGCTTGAATTGCAGGAACAACAACAGAGTTTCCTAATTGTTTCATTGCTTGTGCTTCCGTAACTGGAAATTTAAACGATACTGGCAATCCCATCATTTTTTTACCCTCCTCAACACCTATACGCTTAACCTTTCCATCTACAATATACGAATCCCAATTTCTTCTATCATTAATACCAGATCCACGGCCACCAACCCTTAAGGTGTAACCAATTTTTTTATCACAATGCCCACCTAGAATATCTGATAAAGTTTTTTTCAAGGGAACTGGTTCAGGAAATGAAAACTTAGTATTTTTATTCTTGAAACCTACCATAAAAAGTCTTGGTCTGTGTTGGGGGATATTGAAATCAGACCCTCGAATAATTTTATAATGGAACGAGTAACCTAATTGGTCTTCTATAATAGATTTAATCGCCTGAAAGGTTTTCCCTTCATCATGTTTTAGCAAATGGCTAACATTTTCAATAAAGAAAGCATCTGGTTTTCTATCTTCAATAATACGAACAATGTCATGGAAAAGTGTGCCCCTTGAATCAGCGAAACCTTTCTTGAAACCAGCATGACTAAATGGCTGACAAGGAAAGCCACCTGTAAGGATATTAAATTTAGGGATATCTTTTTCATTAACCTTTGTAATGTCACCAGCAAAATGTCCTTTCTTAAACATGTCAGGCTCAATTTTCTTAAAATTCTCCTCGTAAGTTTTTCTTGCGTTCAAGTCCCATTCACTCGCAAAAACACAAGTACCCCCAAGATTATGAAAGGCGATATGAAAACCACCTATTCCTGCGAATAAATCAATGAAAGTAAATTCTTTTTTTGTTTTATTTAAGATACTTAAGTTACTCATTTTAATATTAAGAAAAAAATAAATTAATTAGCTAAAAAATGACCATTCTTCCTTATATCATCATATATGATAAATAAATTAAATAACAGAAAAGCAAGACAACAAAACAACGAATGCTTAAAACTTAAGTCAGCGAAATATGTTACCAAAATAGTTGTATATATAATTAGTCCAGAATAAAAAATTGCAATAATAATTGAATGAAAAAAATTCTCAGAGGTAAGTTTACTTTTTTTATTAAACACTATCACTGATAAAAAACAACAGATGATTGGAAAAACGATCGCCACAGAAAGAAGTAATAATTTACTAATTTCCAAGGTCAAAAACAAATCTTTTTGCATTAAGAATAAATAACTTGCCCCTGGTACAATCAAAAACAAGACACTTAAAAAACTAAAAAGAAATGTATGGCTTTTAAGTTTTTCGATACCAGATAAAAAACTCATGCTCGGGAGGTAGGGATCGAACCTACGACCAATCGCTTAACAGGCGACCGCTCTACCGCTGAGCTACTCCCGAATTTATAAACTTTATCTATTTAAACCGCTATGCTATCTACCTCACGGCAGACAGGCTCCCGAATATGTTATTAATTCAATAACATATATATCTTATCAGAATTTTTAGAAAAAACAACAACTTTCCCCTTTTTTAAAAAACCCTATAGAAAACCGATATCAATGGCGAAAGGATATAATCAAACCATTTAATTTTATACCTGTTCAAATCAAAAACTTTCGACTCCTTTTTCCAATTTTCTACTACGTCCAATAGATTAGCTACTGCCTCTTTTTCTTTCAAGAAAACTCCAACTTCGGAATTTAAATCAAAAGACAATACGTCGATATTGTTGGAGCCAACTATAGCTTCTTCTTTATCGAATACTGTGAGCTTGGCGTGATTCATTTTTGGATGTAAATAAAATTCTACACCCAATTTCTTTAATTTATTTACATAATAATAATTTACTCTATCCAAGAAAAAAGGATGATCAGTATTCTTTGGAATTAAAACCTCTACCCGAACTCCCCTCAGTACAGCTTGGTGCAACAATGCGACTAGCCACCTCTTGGGTGCAAAATAGGGTGTAACCAAAACAATACTTTTTTCGGTTTTATTTAAATTCTCCTTGTAGATTTTTTTGAGACTAAAAATTTTATTTGAAGGTGAATGCTCTATGAGCCAAGATTTTAATTTATTTACTTTTTTATTTTTGAGTTTTTGGAGAATACTCTTGTCTGTGCCTTTGGCGTTTCTATATGACGACGCGAAAGACCTGACGACTTTAGGTACGAGCTCGCCTTTGATCATCAAAACTAAATCGTTCCAGAATTTTGCAGTATTATGAATATTAACCCCACCCACAAAAGCTACACTCTCGTCTACGATTAAAACCTTGCGATGCATACGATGAAAAAGAAAACTCACAAATAACACTTCGACTCCATTTGACCTAAGTTCTGAGACTGAAGCTTGAGTTAATTCTTTACTACCAAAAGAATCTAAAATTAGTTTTACTTTTATACCATCTCTGGCTTTATCTTGGAGTAATTTAAAGAAATCAAAGTTTTCAACAGTATTTTCAAAAATATACATTTCTAGATACACAGAAGTACGAGCCTCTTGTATTTCTCTATACATAGCCTTCCAAGAGTGATATGAATTTGTAAAAAACTTATATTTCATAGAGATATTATACTAAAAGGATACAGACTTAGCTAATAACTAAATTTGACAAAAAAAGATTTTCATGATAGGTTGCATATGACATATTGTCTTTCGACAAACATTTTTTTAACAAAAAATCATATATTAAATGAAAAATTTATTTAATTTTCTAGTACTTTTTTTATTAGTAGCATGTTCCCTATTTGCTCAATGGACTGACTTAGAAAAACGATTGAGTGGACCAACATTAACCGCCATCAATACTGCCTACCCTGGTATTGGCAATGAAGCACTATTTGGTGGCAACTTTTCAGGAACTGCTGATGGAACGGTTCTAAGTCAAAGAGTTATAAAATACAACTCTTTGACTGGAACTTTTTCTTCAGTCACAGGACTCAGTGTTGGAGATATTATTAAAGGTTTTTTTGTTGGTCCAGATGGACTTATGAGAGCTTATGGAAAATTTACTAGTGCGGGAGAATACTTTGGTATTTGTAAGTTTAATTCTACAAATAATAACATTTCGTTTGAAATGGTTTTCCAATTCACTGGACCCAACGCATCTTCTCAACAAATTGATGCAGGCTATTCAGCTAACGGAAAGGTACTTCTTTATGGAGCCAATTTTTCAGAAATGAACGGAGTCACTCTTTCAGGAGCCAATTCAGTTGCATTAATAAATAGTGGAACAGTAACCAACCAGCTCGGATTAGTCCCCACTGTTGCAACAGGAACTCCTAGTATTAAAAATTTCCGCCACAATGGATCTAACTGGATAATTTTAGGAAATTTTAATAACTTAGGGACCACTGCGACCACAGGAGTTGGATTATGGAACGAGACTTCTGTGATTCAAACTACAGGTATTCCAAGCAATGGTTTTGCTTGGGATGTAGAGAATGGGATTTTAGGCCACACAACTGGCCCAATGGCACTATCAGGATCAACAGGAAGTTCTTATGGAAGCTATCCATTAAATTCACAAGATGTAACCCATTTTATGAGTGAACCTTGGATTTGTGGAACCAAGCTATCTTCTGGGTCAACCGGCAGGATCGCAGCTTACCAAGGAGGCGTATGGGTAAATAAAGAAGGAACTTTAATAAACCCTCCTCAAAGAAGCACATCCGCAGGAACCATGTATGGCATGGTATCGTTTCCTAATTGTATCCTGGTATATGGTAACTTTTCACCGCCAGTGAGTCACTGCACTTTCATGGCAAAACTCTGCTCTACTCCTCTGCCAGTAAAAATATCTTCCTTTGAAGGAATAAACACTATCCAAGGAAACGAGCTTTACTGGCAAACAAAATCTGAAATAAATAATAATTATTTTGAAATTGAATCATTAGTAGACGGTAAAGAGTTCAAAAAAATTGGATTAGTTGAAGGTAAAAATAGTCCGAGTGATTATTCTTTCGTAGATGAAAATCCAAAAGAAAAGAATTATTACAGACTTAAGCAAATTGATTTTGATGGTAAATTCCAATATTCAAAAGTCATTGTCCTAAAAAAGGAAGATTCTTTCGAGGAAAATGTTTACCCAAATCCTTTTACGGACGTGATAAATATAGAAACAAAAGAGACAGACATATCTATACTTGATGAGTCTGGAAAAATAATCCAAGGTTTCACCAACCTCAATGACAGCAATCATCCCACTATAATAGATTTATCTCATTTAAAAAATGGAACATATGTTGTAAAAACTGGTTCCAATTTAAAAAGAATTATTAAAATAGAATAAACTTTAATATTTCTTTGAAACTCAAAGCCCGGTCTTTTAAAAAGACTGGGCTTTTTAATTTGACATTTGTCAAAAAATATGTAATATGAGTTTATTAAAAGATTATTATGCAATATTAAAAAAAATGAAGAAATTAAGTTTATTGTTAGTTATGTTTGTTTTGTCATTTGGACCAATGTTTCAAATGAACATCAATACTGTTTATGCAGGTGGTGTCGGAGGAGGACTTCCTTCATGTTCTGACTTATTAGACAATGATGGTGATGGTTTGGTTGATGACATGGATCCAAACTGTCATACTGACGGCGATGCAAGCAATCCTGCATCTTATGATTCATCTATTGCATCAGAAGGTGTATTACTTTTATTGCCTATATGTTCTAACTGGTTAGATGACGATGGAGATGGATTGACTGACCAAGATGACCCAGCTTGTCATACAGATCGTGATGCTAGTAACCCTGCTTCTTATGACCCTTTAATCAATTCAGAAGATGACCCAATAGTAATAGTACCTCCTATTGTTATCCCTACTGTTGGTGGAAGTTATGGTAGTAATACTCAAAATATACCTACTCCTCCCCCAGCCCCAGAACCAGTAATAGAAGAAGCACCAGTAACAGGAGAAGTTCTCGGAGCAACTACTGAAACTTGTGGAGAAGGTACAGATAGACCTTGCTTATTGCAAAAAACAGGAGGCGTACCATTCAATAGAATTGCTGAAAATAACAAAGCTGTAAAATTAGCAAAAAGTGAAAACAATAATTTAATCATTGGTAAAATAAAGATCAAAGCTCCAATTTTACAAATGACTGATATCAGAGCACTTCGCAATCAAACTTGGATCTTGCCTTGGACTTCTACTCCAGACAAAGGAGGTAATACTGTGATAGTTGGTCACACGTACAATCTAATCAAAGGTAAATATTCCAAGAACGTTTTCTGGGATTTAGAAACACTAGAAAAAGGAGACACTGTAGAAGTAGTATGGAAAGGTAAAAAATACACTTACATAATTACCGAAAAAGGTACAGCAAAACCAGAAGAATGGCAACTTGAAAACCAAACAGAGAAAGCCACTCTAACTATATATGGTTGTGGTAGAAAAGATAATACTTTTAGAAACTATATCAAAGCTGAATTAGTAGAAGCAAATACTAATTAAAAACAAAAAACACCCAGAAATGGGTGTTTTTTTTGTTTTATTGTGTGGACCCTACAGGACTCGAACCTGCCACCCCCTCATTGCAAATGAGGTGCTCTACCAGATGAGCTAAGGGCCCATAAATTCCGAACAAATACATTTTATATAAAAAAAATAAAAAAAGCAAATATAATTAAAAAAGAACGCACAAAGCGTTCTTTTTTAATTTACTGTACAGACTAAATAAATTAATTAGTAACAGTTGGAGTAGGATTTTGAGTATCTGTTGTATTATTTCCTTTATACAAAAGACCCATCAAAAGCAATACGAAACCTAATACTGAACCAACAGCAACAAGAGCATAACCTGCTTGTTGTGACACAGCTCCTGCACCAAGGAAACGAAATGCCCAAGTGAAAGATATCAACAATAGTCCTATTGCGAAAAACATAGAACGCAATCTGACCAAAGCACTATCTGAATTCAAACCAACTACAAGCAATACAAAAGCCGAAGGCAACCAAACTGCATACATCAACCATTGATCTAAAGTAGAAAGTAAATAATTCATATTTACTCCTAATAGAGATGTATCAATACCTTGTACTTGAGCTACTTGCCATGAAGTTCTCATTGCGGCAAAAATCAAAAACAAGCCAACCCAAAGACCTTTTTGTCTGCCTTGTGTATCTGCATACATCATTAATATAAAAATAACCATAGAAATCCAAAGCACCAAATCTGCTACTATTAAACCAATCATCATTTGTGATGGTGGTAATATAAAAATTGTATATGCGATTAATAATAAGAAAATCAAAGTCCAAACTAAATACGAAGACAAATAATTCATCTTCTTGCTTGGAGAAGAGATTTTACTCTTGCGAGTGAAAAGCACAACCCAAGATAGAACCACAACCACAGCATCAATTAAAGCTGTATATCCTATAAATTCCATAAATAAAAATTAATAAATAATAAATAATTATATAACTTCGACTTATTGTATATAATATAGTATATTATATACAATAATAGATATACGAGCAATCAAAATGCAACAAGAAAATAAACAAATAAATAATACAGAGATACATTCCATACAAAAACCTAAATTCCCAATATTTTTGAAGCTTTTTTTCTCTTTCTTTTTATTTAGTATTTTTATTATCACAGCTGTTTCTCTTTTAGCTTTTTGGACTCTACAAAATACAGACCTTATGGCTTCAAAAGAAGATTTACAGGAACTATATACTAATTTTAAAAACAATTTTATTTTTTTGGTAATACTGGTAATAATCCCTGGTATATACCTTTCTATTCAATTAGCAGAAGACATAACTCACCCTATCCGTCTTATCACAAAAAATATTAAAGAAATATCTCAAGGCAACCTAAACCTAAATATAGAGACAAATAGAAAAGACGAGTTTGGTAATATCATTCGTCTTTTTAATGAAATGATAATAAAACTAAAAGAAGTCAAAGCTCGTAATGAGGAGATATCACAAATGAAATCCAATTTTATCACTGTCGCTTCTCATCAACTACGTACCCCTGTCTCAGGGGTACGCTGGGGACTAGATGCACTCGCTTCAGAACTAAAAGGACCTATCAATAAAGATCAAAAGGAAATCATTGATAAATGTATCGAGAGAAATAATGAGACGATAAGAAACATAGACGACTTGCTAGACACGAGTCAAATAGAAGAAAATAATTTCCCTTATGAAATGCAAGAGGTTAATATTTCTAAAATTACAGAAAATGTAGTAAAAGAATTTGAAGCTGAATCAAAAATCAAAAACAAAAAAATAGTATTTGAAAATAAACTAGATAAAGAATTCAAAATAGTAGCTGACCCAAAACGCATGAACCTAGTAATCTCAAATATTATAGAAAATGCTATCAACTACAGTACCAAAGATACAGACATAGAAGTCTCTATCCAAACCGAAGGAGAATACATCTTAATACAAATAGAAAATTATGGTATCGGTATTAAAAAAGAAGATGAAGGTAAAATATTTGCCAAATTCTACAGAGCAGAAAATGCTATCCTCACCAAGCCCAACGGCATAGGCTTAGGACTATATATCTGTAAAAAAATTGTTGAATATCATAAAGGTAAAATAGTAGTTTTTTCTAGCCCAGACACAAGTAAAACTATATTCTCTATCTATCTACCAATCCCCAACTCTCTAATCACCGAAAAACCACACATAGAAGAATTCTTGGAAAACATATAAAATAAAAAAGGAATTAAAAAAAGGCTTTCGTTTATAAAACGAAAGCCTTTTGGTATTTAAATTAATTTAAAAATTAATCTTAATTCTCCTCCGGAGAGGTTTGCAATAGGATCGTATTCATATGATCCTTGCAACTGAAATTTTTGAAACAAATCATATCTTGCTCCACCCCGGAGAGTAACTCCAGATTTTTTGGGCAAGAATCTTTGGTCAACAATTGTACCAACCTTTGGTTGAAGTAGAGCATATCGCCCTTCCACAAAACCCCGAAGGTCGGATTTTTCCATGATGCCAAACTCGCGTCCTACGAAAACTTCCCACCTGAGAGCGAGATTTTCTGGTCGTCCTTCTACGAAAGTAAGACAAGAATCACAACTCACATCGGTGCGTGTCGACCGAAAAGCAGTCAACTCAGTACCTGCATAATTGGAATTCATTTGCATGGAATCTCTCCAATGCTTTCTATAACCCAAACCAATGAACATTGATTCTTCCATTAATGGAGAATCATAAGTACTTCTATATCCAACCATTGGGTATACCAACGGCCAAGATAACCTGGGAACATCACAGCATCTATTTGTGTCAGTAACTACTGCAGGACAGTTCACGATAACAATTGTTGTATCACAACAACACACTTTATTAGACACCATGTATATAGTATCTAAAAGTTTTATGTCACGATCCCCTTGAACTTGAGGGTCATATACCAAGGCAGGGTTCGCACAACCTTCACGGCGGTACAAAGCCCAATCTGAATTAATGCGACAGACAAAACGTCCATCGAAAGTTGAAAGTTTCTCAGAAAAGCTGACACAGTAAGTACCATCTTTCCTCGTAGACAAAGCCCCAATATAACCGCTCATATTTTTTACGACAGGGTTAGACAAAGCTTTATCAAAATAATCTATACCACCTTCTGGCGACAAATTAAGAGTTTCTCCAATACTATTAAGTATTAGAGCATACCCATATCCAGCCTTATGATGATAAATCCATATTCCATCTTTATAAGTTCGAAAAGGAATCCCTTTCAAGTTGCAATCCGGAACGGAATTTGGTTTTTCTGGTTTGATTTCGAGGTCCTGAGTCCCCGCTGTTATTGAGAATAGAATTATTCCCAATAACAATAAAAAACTTTTCTTCATTTATTTTTTATTTTTTAATTACAAAGCAAGTCGCTGGTGTATACCAGTTCTTAACTTTAAATATAATAAAATACTTGCCGTTTTCTAACGGTAACTCTAAAATTTTTTTGAATCGAAATCCTGGAGAAATCTCTCCTAAAGAACCTTCGTAAACAAGGACACCCATCTCATTAACAATTTGGTAAGATAGTTCCCCACTCAGTCTGTCGTTATATATTTCAACATAAGGCCCATTAGACCCTACCACTGAACGAATAAAAACTTCACAGCCACTATTTGGTAATATGCATTCAGGTTCTAACAGAACCCTGGACGCAATTTCAGTACAACCATTACCATCTGTTACTAGAACAGAATAATCCCCGAAAGATAAATCTACAAGATTCTGAGTCTCGTAGAGGTCATTCCAGAGAAAATGATAAGGCGTAGTACCTCCTGAGACTTCGAGTGCGATACTACCATCATCACCCTTGCAAGTAACACTAGTAGTGTCTAACGCCAAGACTAATTTTTCTGGTTCAAGCATAGTAAAACTTTCTCCAGCAGTGCATCCATAACTATTTGTAATAGTTACAGAGTAATTGCCGGGTGGCAGGTTTCTTGTTTTTTCTTCCATGACTCCATTTGACCATTCGATGGTCAAATCTGGATCATCAGAAAACACTTCAACAGAAATCTCTCCATCATCCTCTCCGAAACAAGAAATGTTTTGAAGTTTTGATGAAAAGAAAATACCAGGTGATTGATTAATAATCAGTGTCACCACAGTGTCACACTCAGGACCCGGAATCCTAACAAAGTAAGTTCCAAAGTTGTATTCCAAACCTTGAAAGATAAATTTACTTCCATCACAAACACTTTCAACAATTAATTTTTGATTTAAAACTAATGTAGTTAAAAATATCGTGTCTGGGTCACAATTACCTAATCCTAAAATCAAATCAAAACCCGCAAGAAGCGAGTCACAAGTAGTATTAGTTTTAATAAAAATACCAGGTTCTGTTTCAAACAAAACTAACTGATAATATTTTTTACAAATACTTGAAGAATCGATGTACATATAAAGACCTTGGTCTGCATATGTTTGATTGTTCTTGTCCCAAAGAAATTCTTCACCTGCACAAATGGTAACTGTATCAGTCACCATTACTACAGGAATGCCTATAAAATTTCGATAGTAAACGATACTATCGCAACCAGAAGTATTTTTAATTACACCCGTAATCTGCTCCTGGTTTACAGGATCAGAGAATGGAGATAAGCAAAAAATAGTATCTGGTACAGAAATCCTACTTGCCTCTGAAAGTGCAAAGAAATTAATGTAAGTTGTATCACATCCTGAGACCAAGATGGTGTCAGAATTGTATTCTGCACCATCTACAATAGTAGAGGGTTTAGTTCCGTAACAATAAGTCTCAGAAAACAATCTCGTTACTGGCGTTTTAATAAAAACCCCAGTGATAAGTCTTTTCTGACAACCATCATTACCCAATACTGATTCAACATAATATGATGATTCAGTAAAGACTGTACCATTCGGCGAAGTCCAACTTCCACAATGCTCCTCAATACTCAGTAAAGAGTCTTGAGAAGTTGCAGAAGTAACGACAACAGTGACAATACTGTCACATCCATTCGTCATAGTGTATTTTTTTACAAATACACCTGATTTGTTAACTACCTCTCCCCAAGGAAGAGTCACGTCTCCACACCCTGACAAGAAAACTTGCGTCTCTTTTTTCAAAGGTTGAGGATCGATCGTAAAAGTTCCTTTTTGATTGCATCCTGCGTAATCGGTTACAACAACAGAATAAGCACCTGGAGTTAAATTCTTTACACTAAGCAAAGAGTCACTACCAATAGCTACGATATTTCCAGTACTACCGTTCTTGCGAACCACAAAGTAATAAGGAGGAATACCTCCTAGAGTTTTCAAATTCGCTTCACCCAACTTTTCACAAGTGGGCTGAATAACATTTACACTTAAACTTACATCAGGTAGAGTTTGCACTTCACCCGAAGCTTCGATCGTGCATCCATTAGCGTCAGTAACCGTTACAGTATAAATACCTGTAGGTACATTATTCAGACAGTCATACTGACTATCGTTTGACCAAAGGTAAGCATAAGGAGGAGTACCTCCCTGAGCCCAAAGACACATATAGTTATCTTCTCCACAAAGATTTGCGGATTGGATATCGATCTGTAATGGACCTAAATCCTTACATTCACCCGTCCAGATACACCCTTCAGAATCTATTGCCCAGACATAATAATGCCCAGGAGTAAGATTGTTCCACATGTAAGTTGGTGAATTTTGCACCACCGGTGGCAATGCATCTTCACCAGCTCTCTTGATCACAAAAGTAAATGGAGCAACTCCATTTATTAAAGTAACGCTAATAGAATTTGTAATCCCACAATCGGTGCTATTTGTTATAACATCGCCCTCTATTGTGCACGGGGCACAAGGGTATGGATAACAATTTTGCGCATCCATTGAACTGAATGCCAAAAAAACTAGAAAAAAATAAATGAATAAGTTTTTCATTATATGAAATTTTAGTAATTAAAAATTAAAAAAATCCTTTTTCAAAGGACAAATGTCATTACGAACCATATCATCAAATGAACAAAAAGTCAATATTGCGGTATCAAAAAAGTATTACCAAATAATGCTTAAAGAATTTTTATAGTTTTACTACCGTCGCCACTAATTATAAAATCTGCGATTTTATTCTCTACTATTTCTTCTATAGCTCTATGTATCGGGCGAGCTCCAAAGTCGGGATCAAATCCAGCCGAAGCTATCTTGTCTACTAGCGCGTCGGTAAGCTCCAAAGTAATCCCCTTGTCTTCCAATAACCTCGCTCTAAATTCTACCAACAATAATTGAGAGACTTTGCGTACGCTTTCTTGATTGAGAGGTTTAAATAAAATAATACTACTAAAACGGTTTAAAAATTCAGGTGCAAAAAGATTGGCTTCTATGAGATTATCTATCAAAAATTTTTTATCTATATTAGGATCTTCGAGCAGGCTCCTACTACCCGCGTTTGTAGTCGCTATAATTATCGCATTCTTAAAATTAGCTTCACGTCCGTTCTCACGAGTGAGATGCCCTTCGTCGAGCACTTGAAGCAATAGCTGATGAATAGTGCGGTGAGCTTTTTCTAACTCATCGAAAAATACCAAAGATAGAGGCATCTCTTCAATAACAGAAGCGAGTCTGTCAGAAAATACTGATACAGAGTCTGGCATAGAGAATTCACTCATATCAAAACGTATCATAGAGTCTTTGCGTCCAAAATAACTCTCGGCTAATATCTTTGCCGTATAAGTCTTACCCACTCCAGTCGGTCCTAAAAACATAAAACTACCTGCAGGCTTGTTTGGATCAGCGACACCCGTACGGAGGCGTTTCAAGGCTTGAGCGACATCTTCTACTGCTTCGTCTTGACCTATAATCTTCTCGCGCATAGTATTCTCGAGATTGACCAATACTTTTTTCTCATCTCCACCCAAATCCCCTATTTGGATATTTGTCTTATCAGATATTATCTGACGGACATCCATAATATTTATGACTTTATTCAAAGAACGCAATTCCTCTAACACCAATAAAGATTTTAAGGGTTGAGGCTGGTTGCCGATATATCTATCTGATAGGCGGACTATCTCGAGGACTGCATCTACTTCGACTTTCATTCTTTTGATACGAATATGATTATTTAAAATTGAAATAGTATCTTCTAATGAAGACTCTTCTAAATCTATTTTTTGAAATCGTGACAAGAATTCTGGATGAGCTTTTAGGACTTTATCATAACTACCAAAATCCGTCGTCGCAACGATACCCAAATGAGGTCTATCCAGATAAGGCAAAAGCTTCTCAAAAGCACCTTCATAAGCATCAATATTCTCAATAGCCAAAATCACATTACCGGCACTACTAGCCTCTCGCATAGCATGATCAAAATCTTCATTGGAAATATTCTCTAGAGATAGATTTACTATTCTATGATGAGCGATACCAGGGAAAGCAAGTCCTGACTTACCCAAGCGACCCAAATAAGAAACTATCAGACTCTTGCCCACCCCTGTCTCGCCTACTAGCAATACATTTCTCGCAGTATCTTTATCAAGAGCTCTCTCTATCATGCGGAGAGCTTTTTCTTTGCCGTAAAGTAAAATATTATTCAAGCTCAGCATGTCTTGACTGTGTTTGTTTAAATAAAAAGTATAACCATAAGAAAGCTCGGAACCCACAGAACCAAAATCTCTCAAAGTATCTCTATTTATTTTAATTGGAATAAAGAAGAATATAGGAAAACTAATGATCGAAAAAAGAGTGAATATTAAACCCAACACAATCAAAACTATACGAAAAATAAAACCAAGAACTCGAGAGAATATAGCGAAAACAACAGTCTCTAAAATATCAAAGTCTTTACTTGGTTTGTCATTTTGAAAAGGACTAAAAAGAGTTTTTGATAAAAGAGGGATACAAAAAAAGTTATAACTAAATATAACTAAATTTTTCCAAGATTGTATCCCAGGATGCATGCTTGTATTTTAGCATAAATTAAATACAAAATAAAAAAGTATTAAAAAAAGTGATTGAATTTTTTGAGCCTTCGCCCTCGGGGACAAAAGTCTAAAGAACCCACGACTCTTTAAAATTCAATCACTTTTTTATTATTATATGAAAAAACAAAAAGCCCCTTGCGGGGCTTTTTGCGGCACATATATTGTTTACGATTAAATGTAAGTTTTACCTCACACTCACAAATACAGTGTAGCATATAGCAAATTATAAGTCAATAGCAAAATAGAAAAATCCCTCTTGCGAGGGATTTTTCATTTGTTGTTTTGTATCTATAAGCCGAATTCTGTATCTTTTATTTTCATAAAAGAGATAACAATTTATCTAGGATGATAATTACTCATCACCTCAAGCGATTCTTCCGACATAACCAAAAGGTTACGCTGGACACGATCTTGCATTCATGTAAGGATTTAGCCGTTTCACTTTCATATTACTATGAACTTCTTCCGAGAAGTCAGACCTCTCGGAAGCCTAGCCTTTCGGCATCGGCGTCACTGCTCGCACCTCGCACCTCGCGGTGGATGGGTATTACCCACTACACTTTTCAATTAAATGAACGAATGTTCGGACTTTCCTCACTAGTAAAACTAGCGTAGTTATCAGAATACAAAACTTTGTTAGTATACGACAATTTCAAAAATTTGCAAACCCCGTCAGTCGCGACTGACAGGGCAAATAAAAAAACCCAGTCATAAATAAATATGAACTGGGTTTCAATTTTTGGGCTGAGCAAGTTTTTTTATTCTTGCTTAACAATTTTTTTCGTCACCTGACGACCGGTTTGATCCATAACGCTGATCAAATAAACGCCGTTAGGTTGACCAGAAAGGTCAAACTGTATTGGACCACTTGTTGGATTTGGGAAAACATTTACGTCTTCTTTGTCCAAACTTGAACTTGAACGATTTTCTGTCTCGTCTTCAGTATCACTAACCCCAGAACCTGGGATGATAGTGTATTTTATTACGTGACAGAAGTTATTACTTCCGACCATATAATTAAAAAACATTTCGTGCGTTCCAACTGTCGCACCCGAATTTTGCACGATTGTGCCTTTTTTAGCATCTGGTCCAGCATTACCTGTAGACCAAACCCAGTCCCAGGCACCGGTAGGTAACTCGAAAGCTACGTTGACCTTGGTTTGACTATTAATCTGACTTTGAGGAAAGACTGCTCCATCCCCTTGTCCTTTAATCGTAAGACCTCCTCTATTACATGGTTTACCGAAAACGGTAATTGTTACATAGTTGGAAACTTCAATAAAAGTTCCATTGCTAAAGTAACCTCGTAATTTTACCAAGTAAGTCCCTGGTTGTGAGTACTGATGCATAACGGTAAGTCCACCTCCAGTTTGATTGTCCCCAAAATCCCAGAAATAACTTATAAAGTTATTTGGGTTTGGAACATTAGCAACAAAAGTAACTTTGTTCCACTCGATATTTGAATTAAAACTCAAACCACCATTTGTATTATTATTACCACCACCATTTAAATAAACGGTGTCATGAACAATAATAGTATTTGTGATTGTCTTTATTGAAACAACCACTTTGCTTCCACAGCTAGGCTGAGAAAGGCATCCAAAAGAGTTCTGTACTCTTACCGTATAAATTCCACTTAAAGTCGGATTTATAGTTTGAGTGGTAGCACCATTACTCCAAATATTTCCTGAAGAAGCACTTGAGGTTAAGGTGACCAATCCTGTTTGAGGATTAACAAACTCCGTAATACTAGCAGTAGCTGCAGATGGGGCAATGGTTACTGTTTTTGAAGCAGTTCCTGTACAACCATTTCCATTCGTAACTGTTACTGTGTAAGTACCCGCAGAAGTCACAGAAATAGTCTGTGTCTTCGCACCAGTATTCCAGCAAAAGTCACCATTGCCATTAGCTGTAAGATGAGTATTCCCTCCTTCGCAGAAAGAGGTATTTCCAGAAATAGAGACTGGAACAGGTGTTCCAATTTGATCAATAGTTGAATTTGCAGTTGAGCTACAAGCACTACCTGCCGAACTATAACCATTAACAGTTACTCGATAATTACCTGTTGCATTAACTAATATATAATTAGTCGTTTCTCCTGTACTCCATAAGTAACTATAACAGTCAGAACAATCTACAACTTCCAACACAGTAAATGTGCAGAATTTGTGGACACGTAGATCGAAGCTACAACCAGAGAGACCATATCTCAAATTGAGTTCAACGGTTTCCCAGTCGATATTAATACGCGGATCTCTTTCTCCACTTTTTACAGTGAAAGATTCAGGCTCCCCGTAAATATCTATCAGTTTCTGAATTTCAGTTTTTTGTAAAACTTTCAACTGATCAACTTGTGCATTTAGGCTCAATCCGAAGAGAACCAAAGTAAAAAGAAAAATTAAATTTTTCATCTTAAAATATTTTATATTGATTTAAAAAAATAAAAACTATCTTTTTAGAAACTAATACCTAAATTAATACCCAAAAAGATAATTTTTATATCTTAAATCTTGTTTTCAACGAACTATTTACCTAAACCTATGATATCATATATTAATACTAAAGTCAAGTAGCACTATTGACATACTCTTGACTTTATATTCAAACTATGCTAGGATTCGGACATATTAAAAGTTATTAATTTAGGAGATTATTAGAGATAAATACCGCATAGCGGAAAAAATTATGAAAAACACATTAAAAAAATTAAGTTCAGTTTTGTTTGTCTTAGGCTTATTTGCCTTTGGAGGCAGTTCTGCGTTAGCAGCAACGCCTGCTTATGTATCACAAAGTGCAGCAAATATTACTGCGACAACAGTTACGCTAAATGGTGCTTTCAATCCAAAAGGATTGCCTACTTTTGCTTGGTTTGAAATTCAAAACCAAAGTACTCAGTACGGTTATCAAAATCTAGGTAGTGGTACAAGTAACGTCACAGCTACTTATACATTAACCGGACTAACATCTGGTAATACTTATTCTTATAGAGCAGTTGCCGAAAATACTACAGGAACTACTTATGGTTCTTGGATGACTTTTACAACAGGCTCTGGAAATGGAGGATGTACTACAAACTGTAACCCTTGTGGTAACTGTAACCCTACCCCGACACCTACAGTCAATCTAAATGCAACACCTGCTTCTATCTATGCAGGTGACAGTGTAAACCTTTCTTGGTCTTCAACTAATGCTACTTACTGTTCTTCAACTTGGGGAGGAAGTAATACTTCAGGTTCTATGACTGTATACCCTACTTCTTCAAGAAGTTATTCTATAACTTGTTTTGGAAATGGAGGTAGTGCTACAGATACAGCATATGTAACTGTAAACCAAATCCAACACCAAGCTCCATCAGTTAATATTTCAGCATCTCCAACTTCTGTACAATACGGTGCAACAACTAACCTAACTTGGAACGTTTCTAACGCTACATCTTGTGTAGCAAGTAACGGATGGACTGGAAGTAAAAACGCGAAC
>JBAYUN010000002.1:0-144627 GCA_041675085.1 Minisyncoccota bacterium | reverse complement strand
TTCCAGTGCACAAACAGTATTAGATTTCTTTGGAGTTAGTGAGCGTACTGAAATTGGAACAGGGTTCCATATTTCGGAGCTCATGTACGCTCCGAAAGAATTCTTATCCTACCTAAAAGGTTTAGCAGAATGGGGGATTCGTCCTTCAAACTGCCAAGGTTGGTATGATAAAACAATTTTTGAAATAAAGACTGCCTTTTATGAAGGTAAGTATTATTCAGAAATGTTGGGTTTCTCTTGTCTACCTGATTGGGTAGAAGATAATTTGAAAGGAGTGTTATCATATCGAACCGCGAGAATTTTTAAGTCATTTTTAATTCGCAATAAGGCTGATTGGGGGTGGCAAAGAAAATCTTTGAAATTTTGGTATGAAACACACCAAAGTAGTAATCACTATGGAGTTGGAACCTTTAATGAAGCTTTTAACTCTATAAGGGAGCTGAACACTTCTTTTAGTCATACTTGGGCAGCTGCAAGGTTAGCCAAAGTTGGAACTCCGACTGCGGCGGAGACATCAAGTAACGAGGCGAATACAAAAGTCTTTTCCATTTATATAAATGGAATTAATCTTTATGCGGGTCTTGAAAAAGCCCGCTTGGTTTCTATAGAAGAAAATCAATTCCAGGTTGCCATATTTGAAGGTCGACAAGGAACAAAAATTTTCTTTCTTTGGGAAGAAGGAAATGATTTCCGTTACCACTTTGAAGGAGCTTCCATTAAAGAAGCTTATGAAAAGTGGCAATATAGAGACTTGTCTACAGAAGAAATTATCGTCAAGGACGGTATTTCGTTCAAGACGGTGGACAGTATGGGGTACTGCCTTTCAGGAACAAAATCGTTCCTAGAAAGAAGAGCACCATTTTTGTATTCTTTAATTAAAGAATACGAGAGCCAGTATAACAAATGGGACACAGTCCCAGAAGAGATTATGAATTTGGTTTTTTACCCGACTCAAGAATTTGCTCAGGCAATAATGAGTCGTTATTGATGAGTAATTTCTCAGCAAAAGTCCTTCGCGATATTGTTGCCAAGGAGTTTAAGATTGACCCTACGGTGGTTCGGGTTAGTGGATGTATCGGTGAACTGCCAACTTACAAAAACTGGTATGGTTTCTATCAGTTTGAATCTTGTTTTATTTTTAAAAAAATAGAGCAAGGAATAGGGAAACCAATTTTCCTTGTGTCTGTGTACAAGGGAAACATAACGGTTCACGGATAATTTTAAAGATTGGTTTTCTTTAAAATTAAAAATAAAAAGAAAGGGGTGATGATATCAAACCTTTCTTTTCTTATTCAATTCATCATTTCTAAAATGGTGAGTTGATAGGGAAACATATATTTAGGCTATATAGTTGATCGAAGAAAAATATAATTTGGGTCTTGCTTAGAGGAGAAAATTTCTTATGGAAATTTTCTCCTCTAGAATCTCTCTCCTCTGGCAATTCTCTTGTATTATTTTTCTTCTATCAACTTTGTAGCTTTATTTAACTTCAGGTATATCAAAACCTAAATGCTCATATGCTTTATTGGTAGCTGTACGTCCTCTGGCTGTGCGTTCTAGGAGACCGAGCTGGATTAAATACGGTTCTATGACTTCTTCGACAGTAGCTTCTTCTTCGCTCATAGCCGCCGCTATAGTTTTTATGCCGACTGGACCGCCGTTGAATTTTTCTATTAGTATTTCCAAGAATTTTCTATCAGAAGAGTTGAGTCCTAGTTCGTCTATCGCAAGCATAGCGAGAGAATCTTTGGCTGTTTGTTTATCTATTTCTTTTTCTCTTTTATTTACTTGAGCGTAGTCACGAACTCTTTTTAAAAAGTAGTTTGCGATACGTGGAGTGAATCTACTTCTCTTTGCTATTTCTTCTAAGGCTTCTGTATTTAAATTTGTATCAAGTAATTTACTAGAACGATCTACTATCTTTTGAATTTCTTCATTGGTATAAAATTCTAGACGAAAGACTCCTCCTGAGAAGCGAGAGCGTAGGGGAGAAGATATAAGGGCGACGCGAGTTGTAGCGGCGATGAGGGTAAAGGGTGGTAAGTCGAGTTGGATAGTGCGAGCCGAGGGGCCTTTACCGATAATAATATCTAAAACTCCCGACTCCATAGCCGGATAGAGGACTTCTTCGATCATTTTATTTAGTCTGTGAATCTCGTCGATGAACAAGATATCCCCAGATGACAGGTTCGTAAGAATAGAAGCCAAGTCGCCGACTTTCTCTATCGCGGGACCTGAAGTTATTTTCATTTGTCTACCTGTTTCACGAGCGATAAGGTGAGCAATAGTTGTTTTTCCGAGTCCTGGAGGTCCGTAAAAAAGGATATGTTCAGGTATTTGATTGCGCTCTTCAGCAGCCCGTAATAGGATTTTAACGTTGTCTTTTATATGTTTTTGGCCGATATACTCATCCCAGTTGTTGGGACGTAGAGTCTGGTCTAAAAAAGAATCTGTGTTTTTTTCGTTTTTCTCTGACATGCTACAATTTTAACATATTATAGCTCATAGGTCTTGCATATAATCTCTCATATGAAAAGGCTTGACATTTTTTTATAATATGCTATACTCTAGAAAGTTATAAAGAGTTTATTAACAGACCTTTCCACATAAATTCATTTACGAATATTTTGTGGATAGTATAATGAAAAGTAAGAGAGCAGTAATCTCTAAGCAATCAGCCTTCGGTTCTACATGTTTGCGTAGGACGTCCTGGTATATTTTATATCTCTGGGGCTATCCTTCAATGATTTGTTACTTTATGGGTCAAGCTTATAAAGGATTGTTTAGAGATTATTGCTTTTTTTATTAAAAAACTCCTTAATTAATTTTAAGGAGTTTTTTGTTTTTAATTTTTTAAAAACAAATCTTTTGGCGTTAGGTCAGAAGGGGAATGCTCTAAAAAGATTTGTTTTAAAAATAAAATACAAGTTATTTTTTTAAGTATACTTTGTATTTATTGTAGTTGAGACAGAAATTTTTTCCGCCCGTACTCCAGTGCTTGTGCAAATCTCTAATCATCTCGATTACTTCTTCTTGATTTTTAACATGGAACACAAGTTGATAATCTCTATCTGTTAGATACTTTGTTTGAAGTGGACTCTCTTTTATCCATTCCAATAAACCTCCCCATTGTTCTCCATAAAGAATTATCGGAATATTACAAATATGATGAACTTGTACAAGTTGCCAAGTATAGAAAAGTTCGAGTAGGGTACCGATACCTCCTGGAGCGACGATGACTGCATTTGATAAAAGCATAAATTCATCTAGTCTTTCTGAGAAAGTTCCAAATTCTTTTTTGTATTCTATTGCGTTGTTAAATCCTTGATTCCAAGGTAGCTTGACTCCAACACCAATAGAACGAATATTCATCGAAGGAAAATTCTTTTCTTTTCCAGTCCGTCCTTTAACGTGACCTTCACTTGCAGCTTGCATAAGCCCCGCTCCACCGCCAGTTACTATATCTATCTGTTCTCTAGCTAGAGCTTTACCTAGTTCTTTTATTTCTTTATATATAGGATCGTTTTTTTTAATCTTAGAGCTACCAAATAGGGCTACTCTGAAAAAATTCTCTATTTCTTTCTGTGTTTTTATTTTGTTTGTTTTGGTTTTCATATTGTTATT
This sequence comes from Minisyncoccota bacterium, assembly GCA_041675085.1. Lineage (GTDB taxonomy): Bacteria > Patescibacteriota > Minisyncoccia > Phycocordibacterales > UBA9973 > UBA9973. The sequence continues at coordinate 141,003 of JBAYUN010000002.1, read as the reverse complement.
TTATTCTTCATTTAAATCTACCACACTTAAGACTTCTTCAAAAGAAGTGACTCCATTTAGTATTTTGGCGACCCCGTCTTGTCTCATTGATAATATTCCTTGCATTCGGGCTATCTTCTTTATCTCTCTTTCTGATGGGTTTTGAGGCATTATTTTCTCAATATTTTCGTCAGTCTTAATAGCTTCAAATATTCCAAGTCGGCCTTTATATCCAGTCATATTGCATTCAGTACAACCTGTCGGTACATAGAGTTTGATTTCTTTATCTTTATCTATATTGTGCTTGGCTAAATCTTTACCTTCTTCTAGCATACCGTCTATGATAGCTTTTATTGTAGTTCTTTCTTTTTCTGTTGGAGCTACTTCTTTTTTACAAAAAACACAAAGTTTTCTAACTAAACGTTGAGCGATAGAGAGAGATAAAGCCGAAACCATAATTTTTGGATTTACTTCGAGGTCTGATAAACGGGGGATAACGCCAGCTGCATTATTGGTGTGCAATGTGGAGAAAACCAAGTGACCAGTTAAAGCAGATTGAACTGCAGTTTTAGCTGTTTCAGCGTCACGTATTTCTCCTACCATGATTACGTCTGGGTCTTGGCGGAGTGCTGCGCGTAACCCTTCCAAGAATCCGTATTGTTTTTCTTCACTTATTTGAGTTTGGGTTATTCCTTTCAATCTGTATTCTACTGGATCTTCGATTGTGATGATATTAATTTCGCTAGAATATATTTTTCTTAAGAAACCATAAAGGGTCGTGGTTTTTCCTGAACCTGTAGGTCCTGTGACTAAAATCAATCCGTTTGGCTTTGCTATTTCTTCTAAGATGATATTGTAAAGATCAGATTCCATTCCCATATCTTCTATGTCTATTTGAATAGATTTAGGGTCAAGTATTCTCATAACGATAGCTTCTCCGTATGAACCAGGTATTAAAGAGGTACGAATACTTATTTCATCATCATCTTCAGTGATAGAAAATCTACCGTCTTGAGCATTGTGAGATGTTAGTTTCATTCCAGATAAAAGTTTGATTCTAGAATTCAACAATCGATAAATATCTTTACTAAAATAATCTATGTCTTGCAATACTCCGTCTAGTCTTAGTCTTAATCTACTTCCATTTTCTTCAGGTTCTATGTGAATATCAGAAGCATTAATAGCTATAGCTCCAGCAAGTATTATTTCTAGTAATCTAGTAATCTTATGACTCTTTCCACTTTCCATCTCTTTAGTAATAACTACTTTAATGTCTTGCATTTTAGTTATTTCTTTAGCTGTTTCTCTTAGAATCTCAGAAGAAATATCTAGTCCTCCTATTTTTGAATCTTCAGCCATGGAGATTTCTTTATATCTCTCCCAGACTTTTTCAATACTAGCCATAGAGGTCATATAAAAAGTTGGAGTTAATGCTTTTCTTTCCATGTCTTCGATCAGAGAACTTTTTAATTCATCGCTAGGGGAGCGAAGTGCAATGTATATATTTTTACCTACCAATTTAAATGGGGCTATGTTTAGTTTTCGAGCGTCTGTCTCTGAGATAGAACGTAAAGCTTCGTTGTCTATCCCGACACGATACAGATCGACATAAGGTAAGCCGTATTTAGTCTCAGCGAGCATTGATACTAAATCTTCTTCCTCTTTTCTTTTGAGGTCTATGAGTTGTTTATTTTGTTTTTCTTCATCAAAATCTAGCATTTATCCTTTAATTATACAGTATTTTCAAGTTTTCTAACCTTGACTTTTGTATCAAAGTATGCTATACTATGAGAGTAAGGGGTTATTTGACAAAAGTTTGTTATGAAAAGCTTTGGCTGGGAAAATACTTCATTTCCAAAGCTTTTCATAACATATAAAAATATTAAATAATGAGAAACATAATTTCTTTTACAGTAATTTTCTTTTTTTCTTTTAATTTTCTTAACGCTCAAGCTTGGGCAAAAAATGGCACCCTAACTGAAGGGGCTAAGATTGCCCTTTATCGAGTATGGGGGCAAAGCATGGGTTTTTCCTCGCCAGAGGAAACAGCAAGAGAAGCGAAAAAAATTTACGATTCTGGCAAGTTTGAAAATAAATTTGTCATGAATTCTGGCGTAACGCCAAAAGGTGAAATTGTTCGTTTAGGTACAGGAACTTTCAGTGTAGTTTATTTGGGTAGCACAGATGGTGAAATTTTTGGTCACCCGAAAGGAGTAACCGTAAATTTATACTTAAAAAAAGACTGTATGAATCTCGACTGGGTTGTAATCAAACCACAACCAAAAACAGAAGAAGTCCCAGTAAAAGAAAATGTAAAAATAGTACAGGAAACAATTTATGTGCAACCATCACCAGCTCCAGTGCAACAAGTTGTTCAGCAAGAGCAAGCTTGCACTTGTTGGAGAGTTTATGCAAGGAAAAGTTCTAAACATAACTATGGTAACCGTCATTATGGTACTGATAATAATTACATAGATCAGGGAGAAACCCATATTGGTTACTTTACTCTTCCAGCAGGAGAGACTCCAGTTTCCAGCAGACAAAGAAGGTGGGAACAGCGTCCCATGAACCTATGCCGAGACCAAGGGTCCGGAGAGTGGTTTGGGCCTTTTTAAATGTTCTTTAAAAAATTAATTATCTTAAAAGCCTTAGTCATTTATATGATTAAGGCTTTTTTATTTTGATATTTTAAAAGTCGTGCTAGTATTTTAATATGCAAAAAGTTACCAAGAGTATAGAGGATTTTGAAGATGTTGCGAGAGATTTTCTAGATAAAATTTTAAAACAAAATTCAAAAAATAAAGATACACAAGACGCTACGATAGTAGGACTTTTTGGAGATCTTGGCGCTGGTAAGACTACTTTTGTTCAATATTTCTCGCGTATATTAGGAATAAAACAAAAGATAAATAGTCCAACTTTTGTCTTAATGAAACGTTACGCTATAAAGCTTTCCGGGGGTCGGACCCCTGGATGGAAGAATATTTATCATATTGATGCTTATCGACTGGAAGGGAAGGATATTAAAAAAGAATTAGAGATATTAGGCTGGAGTGAAATTGTCTCTAATCCTAGAAATTTAATTTTAGTAGAATGGCCAGAAATCATAGAGCAAAATATCAATACAAAATTCTACAAAATCTACATAAGTCATACAAAAAACAATCAAAGAAAATTTGAGTTTAAAATGCTATAATCATAAATATGAAAGAAAAACCAAAGCGTATAGTATTGCTAGATTCTCACGCTATTATTCATAGAGCTTATCATGCACTTCCAGACTTTATGTCTTCCGGTGGGGAACCTACCGGAGCCTTGTATGGTCTTTCTAATATGTTGATGAAGATTATTTCAGATCTAAAACCTGATTATATAATTGCCTGTTACGATTTGCCTCAGAAAACTTTTAGACATGATGCCTATGATGCTTATAAAGCTGGTCGCGCTAAAGCTGATCCTGCTCTAATTTCTCAACTTATAAGTTCTAGAAAAATATTTGAAGCTTTTAATATCCCTATTTATGATGCACCTGGTTTTGAAGCTGACGATATCTTGGGCACAATAGTAGAGCAATTTAAAAAAGATAAGAGTATAGAGATAATCATAGCCTCAGGGGATATGGATACTATGCAATTAGTGGATGGTAAAAAAGTCCAAGTTTTTACTTTAAAGAAAGGTATTACTGATACTATTTTGTACGATGAAGAAAAAGTCTTAGAGAGATTTAATTTTAAACCGGAATATTTACCCGACTACAAAGGACTCCGTGGCGACCCGTCCGACAATATCATAGGTATCAAAGGTATAGGAGAGAAAACTGCGACTACTCTCATAGTAGAATTTAAAACTATTGAAAATATTTATAAACAAATTAAGCGTGATGATACAGTATTTAAACCTCTCGGTATCACTCCTCGTATTTTGGAACTTTTAAAGAATAATCAAGAAGAAGCTTTATTTTCTAAGACTTTAGCGACTATAAGACGTGACGCGCCTATTGATTTTAAATTACCCGAGAAAACATTTTGGGATAATTCTGATTTGAAAAAAGTTGAAGAAGTATTCGTAACTTTTGAATTTCGTTCATTATTATCGAGGCTCAAGAGTTTTTTTAATAATGGTACTGGTATCCATGATAATAATCCTAAATCTCTAGATGAAGAATTTGGTGAGACTAAAGTAGAAGAAACTAAAACAGAAGACGTAGATCCTGATGAGTTGAATAAAATCTCTATCGCTTTATGGGTTTTGAATTCGGATATTAGTGTGCCTAAACTCGAAGATATTTTGCTCTATGCGAAGACTAGTAATTTTAAAGATGCAAAAGAATATATTTTAAATAAATTAAACAGTGATGAAAAATTAAAGAAAGTTTACCAAGAGATAGAAATGCCTATCGTGCCTATAGTCAAAGAAATGGAAGATCATGGTATTCTAATCGATCAGAAATATTTTGCAGAATTATCAAAAGAATATCATAAAGAATTAGACTTGCTTACAAAGAAGATTTATAAAATGGCTGGCACTGAGTTTAATATAAATTCCCCAAAACAATTGGGGGAAGTTTTGTTTGAGAAAATGGGTATTAAGAGTGGTAAAAAGAGGGGAGCAAACGGTAACCTCTCTACAAAGATATCTATCTTAGAAGAATTAGAAGAAGATAATCCGATAATTACAGAGATTATTAGTTATCGTGAATTACAGAAATTGCTTTCTACTTATATTGATGTGATTCCTAAAATGGTAGGGGCTGACGACAGATTGCATTCTAGATTTTTGCAGAATGCTACGACTACAGGTAGATTCTCTTCTGTCGATCCAAATTTGCAGAACTTGCCCATTAAAAGCGAATTGGGTAAAAGAATACGTAAAGCCTTCGTGGCTCCAAAGGGATACAAGCTCGGAGCTTTTGACTACAGTCAGATAGAGTTACGCGTCGCCGCTATGCTCTCAGGGGACAAGAGAATGAATGAGATTTTTAGAGATGGTAAAGACATTCATGCGGGAGTGGCGAGTTTTGTTTTCGGTGTAGATGTAGACAAAGTCGATGCTGAGATGCGACGTCAGGCTAAAGTTATAAACTTTGGTATTATCTATGGAATGGGAGTATCTGCTTTGCGTAAAAACCTCGGTGGAACGAGAGAAGAAGCTCAGAAATTTTATGATAATTATTTCAAACAATTCTCCGGTATAGAGTCTTATCTCGAGTCAGTAAAGGTCTTTGCGCGTGAGACATCTTATACAGAAACTCTTTTTGGCAGACGCCGATATTTCCCTAATATTAACTCAAGGCTTCCATTTTTAAAAAGTATGGCTGAACGTACTGCTATCAATGCACCTATCCAAGGCACAGCTACCGCTGATATTATCAAACTCGCAATACTTTTTGCAGATTTGGATTTAAAAGAAGCCGGACTTAAAGATAAAGTATTTTTAGTTTTACAGATTCATGATGAATTAGTTTATGAAATCAAGGATGAAGTTATACCACAAGCTGAGAAAATCATTAAAAACGCTATGGAGACTGTATTGTCTAGGTCATATTTAAAATACAAAACTGATGTGCCTCTGATAGCCAATTCTGGATTTGGGCAAAATTTCGGGGAGGTAAAATAGCTTTTATGTTATAATTACATTATGGACAAAGTAGACAATAAATTAAATCTCAAGCATAACAAGCACAAAGACCATGCGGTGCATTCATCTTTGTCTTATTCTTATTTAGTACATCTATTTGCTTTAATCTTGGGTATTTTTTTGGATTTCTTATTTCCAATTAAAATTTTTCATGATTCTATAATGGTTTTTGTTGGTATTATGTTTTTGGTTTTTTCTAGTATTTTAGTTTTTTGGGCACAAAATAGTTCTATAGATTTATTACACAAAGAAGATGTGAACGAAGAGCATTTTTGCCGAGGGCCGTATTGCTATACTAGGACTCCTACACATTTTGGTTTGTTTTTAGCTGTGATGGGTTTTGGATTCATTATTAATTCTTTCTTTGTGATTGTTCTAACTTTCTTTACATTTTTTATAACTAAATATACTTTTGTAAAAAAACAAGAACTCGAGCTTGAGAAAAAGTTTGGCGATGCTTATCGTAAATATAAAAAAATAGTTAAGTTTTAAAATGATATATCTTTTTGCGGGGGACGATGCTCAAAACAAAATAAAACAATACGAGGCTTTTTTGAAAAGTTTTGGTACGTTGCCTGTTATCTCTATCAGTAAAAATAATTTTAATAAAATGGAGATAGAGAGCCTTTATTCAGGTTCTAGTCTTTTTGATGCACAGAGCGTAGTGGTATTTTTGAATATTTTAGATAATAAAGATAACGCTACTTTTATTTTAGACAACTTGGATCTGTTCCAAGCCTCAAATAATATCTTTATTTTTTCAGAGGGAAAATTATTGAAACCAGTCTTAAATGAATTTGAAAAAGTTAAAGCCACTATTAATATTTTTGAATTAAGAAAAGAACAAAAAGAAAAGTTTAATAATTTTCTTTTAGCCGATGCTTTCGCATTAAAAGATAAAATAAAGTTATGGCTTTATTATCGCCAGGCTGTAGATCTCGGGGTAGGGTTAGAGGAGTTAACTGGAGTGCTTTTTTGGAAAGTTAAAGATATGATATTAAAGAAAAATTTCAGTAAATATACAGAAAAAGATTTGCAAGATATTGCAAATAAGATTTCATATTTATTGCCTGAGGCTAGGCGAAAAGGCAAAGATGCGGAGATTGTTTTTGAGAGGTTTTTATTGGAGGTTTTATAAACCTAACTATTCTAAGCTTTTTCTTATTTCTTCAAAATTTTCATTCATTTTTTGTTCTATTTTTTCAAAAATTTTTCTTATATCTTCCTGACTTCTTCCTTCTGAGGGAGTGCTAGTTTTTAACTCTTCTATGTATATTTTGAATTTGTTTTCTTGTCTTTGAATTTCTAATAATTTTGCCTCTCTTGCTGAAATTGGGTTTTCAGTTGTAGATTCATTGATTTGTTTTTTTAAAGTGAATGTTTCATTTACCATGTGCGCTCGGAAGGAATCGAACCTTCGACCATCTCCTTAAAAGGGAGCTGCTCTACCGACTGAGCTACGAGCGCATATTTTTTATTAAATTTTATTTTGCTATATATTTCAGTTGAAACCGCTACAACTGAGCTACGAGCACATTTATTTATAACTATTAAAATATATATTAAATAAAGCTAAAAATCAAGCTTTTTAAGTTAAATTAGTTATCCACATTTTAATCATTGCGGGAATGTGTCAGTGGTCTATAATATATACAAATGTTCCTATAGGATTGTTTCCAAAAGTTGATCGATTATTCGATCACCCAAAACTTAAACAAACAATCCTCAAACCAAATTAACCATCGCAACTTTTAGTTGCACACAATATAAAAAGGTCCTTATCTCACGATACGGACCTTTCTTATTTTTATGCTAATATAATCTTGTGAACAAAATTTTCAAATTACAAAGTGAATTCAAGCCTGCGGGAGATCAACCCAAAGCCATAACGGAATTGGTAGAAGGTTTAAACAAGGGCCTACAGAAACAAACCTTGCTCGGTGCGACAGGTACCGGTAAGACTTTTACTATGGCCAACGTTATTCTAGAGCACAACAAGCCGACTCTAATAATAGCTCACAATAAAACCCTAGCCGCTCAACTCGCTCAAGAGTTCAAAGCTTTTTTCCCTGATGCTGCGGTGCATTACTTTGTATCTTATTATGACTACTATCAACCAGAAGCTTATATGCCAGCATCCGATACTTTTATTGAAAAAGACGCTCAGATAAATAAAGAGATAGATAGACTACGCCATGCTACTACTCAGGCATTACTCACTCGTCGTGACGTTGTTATAGTCGCGTCCGTATCTTGTATTTATGGTCTTGGTAGTCCAGAAGAGTACGAGAAGACAAATTTAAAACTCGAAATCGGAATGAAGATCGACCGTTTAACTTTGATGAAGAAGCTCATTGGTATTCATTTTGAGCGTACCAATGCCGACCTGACCCCTGGTAGTTTTCGAGCGGTAGGCACCAAGGTAGAATTCATGCCAGTCTCTGAGACTTTGATGTATTCTATTGAATTGGGATCTTTGAGGTCGGACCTCAAGGGGTCCCGAGGTCCGACCTCTGGAATGCAAATTCTTTCAATTACAAAGACTGATCCAGTATCTTCTATTGTCTTGAAAGAAGAAGAAAGTATTTTTATTTTCCCAGCCAAGCACTTTATCACCGAAGACGTCAAGACTAAAAAAGCTCTAATAGATATCAAAAAAGAATTAGATGTTCAATTAAAATATTTTAAAAAGGAAGGGAAATTACTTGAAGCTGAAAGAATCAAGAGACGTACGAATTATGATCTAGCTATGATAAAAGAAGTAGGGTACTGCTCTGGTATCGAGAACTATTCTCGTCATCTGTCAGGCAAAAAAGAAGGCGAACCGCCAGAGACTTTGCTCTCATATTTTCCTCATGACAAGAATGGTAATCCAGAATTTTTGACTATCATCGATGAATCTCATGTGACCTTGCCTCAACTTGGAGGCATGTATGCGGGTGACAGATCTCGCAAGAATACACTGGTTGAATATGGATTTCGTTTGCCTTCAGCAAAAGATAATAGGCCTCTTCGTTATGAAGAATTCGAACCTAGGATAGGCCAAGTTGTGTACGTGTCGGCTACACCAGGCGAACAAGAGAGAGATATGAGTGAGAAAATTGTAGAGCAAATCATTCGTCCGACTGGGCTTATTGATCCGGAGACTATTGTTAGACCTGTATCTGCAGATTTGAGGTCGGACCTCAAGGGGTCCCGAGGTCCGACCTCTGGAAATTCAATTTACCCTGGTCAGATTCAAGATTTTATAAAAGAAGCCGAGATAACTATAAAGAAAGGTTTTCGTGTTTTGGCTACGACTTTGACCAAGAAGATGGCTGAAGATTTGACCAATTATCTAAAAGACAAAAAGATAAAAGCCGAATATTTGCATAGTGATATCAAAACTTTAGATAGAATACGGATATTGACTGAGTTTCGTAAAGGTAAATACGATGTTTTAGTCGGGGTCAACTTGCTCCGTGAAGGTTTAGACTTACCCGAAGTAGCGTTAATCGGTATTCTTGACGCTGATAAAGAAGGTTTCTTGCGTAGTGAAACTTCATTGATTCAGACTATCGGTCGTGCGGCGCGTAACTCTGAGGGTAGGGTTATTCTTTATGCCGATCGTCTCACGGGTTCTATGGAGAGAGCACTCAAAGAAACTATTCGTCGCCGCAATACTCAAATAGCCTTCAATAAAAAGAATGGCATCACTCCGAAAACTATTTTAAAAAATATTAAAGATATTACTGAAGAGATGGAGAGTGAGCACGGTAAAGCTGTGAACGCTGAACTTGATTTAGATTTGGAAATATTCAAGCGCGCTTATGCCAAAGAATTAAAACAAGACAACAGTAAAGTAACTAAAACAAAAGACAAAGTAGAAGTAAAACTCCATATGTCTGACGAAGAGAGGAGTAACGTAGTCTATGAGAAAATCATAAAAATAAAAGAGAAAGAAATGTCTAAAGCAGTCAAAGAGCTAGACTTCGAAACCGCTGCAATACTAAGAGATGAGATAGGTGTTCTAAAAGTCCGAATGGGGAAATAGAAAAAGTTGTATTTTTGTGTTATAATACGTTTTTATGGCTAAAAAAGAAAACAAAAATATAGAAGAAATAGTGGTTAAAGGAGCTCGGACTCATAATCTAAAGAATATCTCTGTGGTTATGCCACGCAATAAAATGGTGGTTATTACTGGAGTTTCTGGGTCTGGGAAGTCGTCACTTGCTTTCGATACTATTTTCGCAGAAGGGCAGAGACGCTATGTAGAGAGTCTGTCTTCTTATGCTCGCCAATTCTTGAATCAAATGCCAAAGCCTGACGTGGACGAAATCACTGGACTTTCTCCAGCTATTTCTATCGATCAAAAATCACGTAGCAATAATCCACGTTCGACCGTCGCGACTATCACCGAGATATACGATTATCTTCGTGTTATGTATGCCCGTATCGGACACCCTCATTGTCCAGAATGTGGCGAAGAGATCAAGAAACTTTCTAATGAAGAAATTTTGAATTTTATTTTAGAGAAAATAAATACGCTTTCTAAAAATACTAAAAATAATAAAAAAGTTCTCGGTGTAGAATGGAATGAAATAGAGATTAGCATTTTCTCTCCTGTAGTCCGCGGTAGGAAAGGCGAGTACTATCAATTGCTCTATGATTTACTTGGTAAAGGTTTTTCTCAGATTCGACTCGACGGTGCTATGAAAAATCTTCGCGAGCAGATAACTCTATCAAAGAATAAAGCTCACAACATAGATATCTTGGTAGATAATTTTATGGTGCATGAATTCACTGATGATAAAGAAGGTTCTCGTATGAGACTATCGGAAGCTCTCGAGCGTTCTCTTTTAGAATCTGATGGACTTGTGAATATAAAGATAGGAGATGAAGAATTTATTATGTCGGCGAAATTCGCTTGTAAGAATGACGGATATTCTTTCCCAGAAGTAGAGCCTAGACTTTTCTCTTTCAATTCTCCTTATGGAGCTTGTCCGGATTGTAACGGTTTGGGTTCTAAATACTTTGGCGGAGATGAACCTTGTGATACTTGTAAAGGAGCTCGACTACGCGTCGAGGCTTTGAATGTTTTTCTTTATTCTGATATTAAAACTGCTGCACCTAAAGGTAAAAAAGAAATAAATAAAAACCGAGTTAATATTTTAGACCTATCATCATTATCTATTAATGACGCTTATCAATTTTTCAAGAATTTAAAACTTACAGAGAAAGAAGCAGAGATATCTTTGCCGGTTATCAAAGAGATAGAAGCTCGCTTAGAATTCATGTTAGACGTAGGGCTCGACTATTTGCAATTATCTCGTAAGGCCAATACTCTCTCTGGAGGTGAAGCTCAGCGTATTCGTCTCGCTTCTCAATTAGGCTCTAGACTCGTAGGAGCTTTGTATGTGCTCGATGAACCGACTATCGGACTGCATCAGAGAGATAATGATAGATTGATAAAGACTTTGCTCGACTTGAGAGATTTAGGAAATACTATTCTTGTAGTAGAGCATGATGAAGATACTATTTATGCGTCGGATTATATCGTAGACATCGGACCGAAGGCTGGAGTGCATGGAGGGGAAGTCGTCGCTATTGGATATCTAGAAGACTTATTGACCGCTAAAAAGAATACAAATAATTCTAGAACTTTAGGATATCTAAGAGAAGAAATAAAAATAGAAATTCCAGAACGTCGTCGCGAAGCCAAAGGTCATTTACGTATTGTTGGAGGTAAAGTTTTTAATATCGACAACATGAACGTCGACGTACCTATTGGAGTTATGACTTCTATTACTGGAGTTTCAGGATCAGGTAAAAGTTCTTTTATGTATGAGATTTTATTCAAAAATCTTCAAGCTCGCTATGAGCGCAAATACCGCTCAGCTCAAGTTTTCAACTGCAGTTCTTTTTCTGGAACTGAATACCTCTCTCGTGTGATATTGATAGATCAATCCCCGATAGGACGTACTCCGAGGTCAAATATAGCGACTTATACTGGAACCTTTACTCATATTAGAGATTTATTCGCGACTACCGACGAAGCTCGCTTGCGTGGATGGAAGTCCAATCGTTTCTCTTTCAACGTTAAAGGTGGACGTTGTGAGGCTTGTGAGGGTAACGGTGAGATAGCTGTTGAGATGCATTTCTTGCCTACTGTGTATGTGACTTGCGACGTCTGTCTTGGTAAAAGATTCGACAAAGAGACTTTAACTGTAAAATATAAAAAGAAAAATATTTATGAAGTTTTGCGTATGACTGTCGAAGAGGCTGTTGTATTCTTCAAAGATATTCCAGCGGTGCATGATAGATTAAGTACTCTTATAGACGTAGGACTAGGTTATCTCGAGCTCGGTCAGTCAGCGACAACTCTCTCTGGAGGTGAAGCTCAAAGAGTAAAAATCTCAAGTGAACTTTATCGTCCGCATTTAGAAAAGACTATCTATCTACTCGACGAGCCGACTGTGGGATTGCACTATGATGACGTTGCGAAGCTTCTCGAAGTTTTAAATAAATTAGTGACTAAAGGCAATACTGTAGTTTTAATTGAACACAATCTAGACATCGTAAAATGTTCTGACTATGTTATTGATATTGGACCTGAAGGGGGAATAGGTGGAGGGACACTGGTAGCTAAAGGTACTCCAGAACAGATAGCCAATACTCCAAAATCTCATACAGGCAAATATTTGAAAAAAGTTTTACGGAAATAAAAAAATCGACTTCATTGTATAATGGAATCGATTTTGTTTTAATTTTTTTCTAATTTTATTTAATCTTTTTGTTAAAGATGTTAGTATCCTCGGTTGAGGTTTTGAAGTTTTTTAAAAAATTTGCGGCTTTTATGTACTTGCTTTCTTCTTTTAGAAAAAGATTTGTAACTGTGATTGGTCCAAAAGCCAAAAACTCATGAAAGACCTTGATGTATGGCGCACTCGCCACTATGTTTAGTAATTCATCAGCAATTTTTTTTATTGCTTCTAAAAATTCTACTATTGGTTGAACCAATACTATATAGAATAAATCTTTTAATAGATACAAAAGTCCTATTATTATGAATCTAAAATATTTCATTATTTAAAATTTTATGCGTTAACAAATTTACATTATCCATTTTATATACTATAGTGTTTCTATGAAAAGTCAAACTTTCAAAACTTACGATTTACCCGACAAGCCAGGAGTTTACCTGTTTCTCGCCCATCCGAAGCTTTATGCGAAGGAGGGTTTTTCTTCTAATATTTTATATATCGGTAAAGCCACAAGCCTAAAAGACAGGGTGCGTAGTTATTTTGGTAAGGATTTGATAGATACTCGTGGTCCTTTGCTCGTAGATATGGTTTTTAAAGCAGAGAATATCGAATGGATAGAGACTCCGAGCGTCCTTGAAGCTTTGATACTAGAAGCTAATTTAATAAAAAAGCATCAACCATATTACAATACCAAAGAGAAGTCTGACAAGAGCTTTAATTATGTTTGTATTACAAAACCTGCCCGAAATGCTTCGCATAGCGATGCAGGCGGGGACGAATTACCTAAAGTCTTAGTTCTAAGAGGCAAGAACTTAGATAAGAGTGATTATAAAAAAGTCTTTGGCCCTTATACGAATGGCGGTCAGCTTCGTGAAGCTCTCAAAATCATCAGGAAAATATTTCCATTTTATGACGACAAGACTAAAAACTATAAAGAATTTTATAAACAGATAAAACTCGTCCCTAGTGAAGAAAATAAAAAAGAGTACTTGAGAAATATTAAACATATTATTCTTTTCCTAAACGGTAAGAAGAAAGATATTATCATAGATCTAAATCGCGAGATGAAGATCCATGCTAAGAAATTAGAATTTGAAAAAGCTGGAGAAATAAAAAGAAAGATTTTTGCACTAAATCATATTAATGATATTGCATTAATAAAAGGGGATGATAAATACGAAAATCAAAATTTTGGAAATGCTCTCCGTCGTTCGCACTCTATCTTGAATCCTCAAGATTTATCTGGCGGTAGCGAATACTCCTCCAAGCATATCCAAAATTTCTCTTTTCGCATAGAAGCCTATGACATAGCGCATATGAGCGGACAGAATATGGTCGGAGTTATGACTGTTATTGAAGATGGCGAAGTTGCTAAAAATGAATACAAGAAATTCAAAATCCGAACACAGAGTGACGCTAACGATACGGGAGCTTTGAGAGAAGTCTTGGAGAGAAGGCTAAAGCATACAGAATGGACCTTGCCTTCGTTTATAGTAGTCGACGGTAGTACAGCTCAGATAAATACGGCAGAGAAAGTATTGAGAGAAAATAATCTTGATATCAAAGTCGTAGCTGTGACTAAAGACAATAGACATAAAGTAGCGAAATTAACTCTCTCCCCAAGGTCGAACCTTAAGGGAGTCCAAGGTTCGACCTTTATAAATAAATATAAAAGAGAGATAATATTGGTAAACAACGAAGCGCACAGATTCGCGATAACGTATCATAAACAAATGCGTGGTAAGAATTTTTTGAAATAATATGAAAAAACAAACAAATGTTTTAATACTTAATGATATTCGTAGTACGGAAAACGTCGGAGCTATGTTCCGGACGGCTGACGCTACCGGTATCGATAAGATATATATTACTGGCTATACTGCGAGCCCTGTCGATAGATTCGGTAAAAAGCGTAATGATATCGCTAAATCCGCTCTCGGTGCTGAGGAGTCTGTACCTTGGGAATACAAAAAAAGCTTAATACCTCTTTTAACAAAGTTATCACGCGAAGGATACAAAATAATCTGCTTGGAGCAAGACAAAAGATCTATTCATTATAAGAAAATAAAACTCGGCGAGAAGAATATTTTTATCGTAGGTAACGAAGTTACCGGAGTAGATAAAAAGATTTTAGATAAAGCCGACGTCATAGGCGAGATACCCATGAAAGGAAAAAAGGAGTCCCTCAATGTCTCAGTATCTTTGGGCGTATTCTTGTATGGAGTTTTGAAAATCTAAACTTAAAATTAGTCGTAAGTTTCAGCTGGAGCGTCTATCTGTAGAGGTCGGATAAATTTACCTTGAGGGTTTTCTTCAAATTTTCTAGGGCCACCAGAGAAAAACCATAATAGCCATAAGACCGCAACTATTCCAATAAATCCAAGTATCAATTTCATCCGTATATTATATCAATTAATCTAATTTTTTAAAATATTTTATTTCTGGCAATTTTTGCAAAAGATAGTAGTACGACTTTGGATTATTATTTTCTCAAGTTTTTCCTCACAGTTCACACATTTCTTGCCAACTTTACCGTAAACTTTATGCTCTCTCGCATAGTTGCCTTCTGTATCGTCGAGTAGGCGATAGGTAGCTACACTTGAGCCTCCGACAGAAATAGCTTTTTTTATAATTCTAATTATAGCTTTATGTAATTTAGATACTTCATCAATTTTTAAAGTATTAGCTTGTCGGTCAGGTCTGATACCAGACTCAAACAAGCTCTCGTCCGCGTAGATATTGCCGACGCCGGTGACGATATCTTGATTTAATAAGACGGCTTTGATTTTGCCTTTTTTAGTTTTTAATTTTTGAGAGAAATATGCAGAATTAAAATCTTTTTCTACTGGCTCTAAGCCCAATTTTTTAAAATGATTTTCTTTGTCGAATTCTTTTTGACTTGGATAATATAGTACGTACCCAAACATACGGGTGTCGTTATAATACAGAGTCCCGTTTGATAAATGAAATATGATATGAGTGTGCTTGTTTGGCAATTCACTCTCAGAGAGAAATATCGGATGCCCGCCCGTAATATTCTTTTCTTTCTTTTTAGATTTATAGACGAATTGCCCCGTCATTTTTAGATGAACTAGGATTATCTTGTCGTGACTTAGTCTAAAGATCAGATTCTTGGCTCGTCTTTCTACGGCGATGAATTTCTCATTAGTTAAACCGTTCTCAAATTCTACGACTTTCTTTTTGGAAGGAGTGCGTTTAGTACTCTTGCTCGAGACTAATTTAGGTTTATAGACTTCTACTTTTAGTATTTTCTGTCCGAGGATTTTACTTTCTAATCCTAGTCTTAGATTTTCTACTTCTGGTAATTCTGGCATATTACATTTTACCTAATATTTTTAACGCTTCTCGGATTTTTGTATTTGTGTCCATACTAGGATCCATTTGTTTCAAAGTTTCACGTACTTGGTATTGAGAATAACCGAGCGCCTTTAAGGCTTCGAGTACATCTAGTTCGTTTTGGAGACTACTATCATTCTCTTCTGCTATTCCTACTTTGTCTCGGAGCTCGAGTATCATTTTCTCTGCAGTCTTTTTACCGATACCGGATATCTTCGTCAGATAACCGAGGTCATTTTGCTTGATAGCTTTTTTCAGAGTATTAGTGCTAGCTACTGCGAGTATAACGAGAGCTCCTTTCGGTCCGATACCCGATACACTAATAAGCATTTCAAAAAATTCTAAATCAGAGTATTCTAAGAAGCCGTATAGGTCAAAAGCATCTTCACGGATATGAGAATAAATAAAAAGAGAGATTTCGGTATTAGTATTTTTTGTATGTCTGTCGATAATGTCGGGGGAGACGTGAACTTTGTAGCCTAAACCGTTGGTCTCTATGACCATGAATTTGTCTTTTATTAGGGTTATTTTGCCTGTGATGCTAGCTATCATGTTTATAGTTTACCAAATTATATAGTTATACCCAAACAAAGAGGTTTGACATATACCCCTAGGGGGTATATACTTAGTTCATGAAAACAGAAAAAGAAAAGTTAATAAAAAGACTTAAAATAATACAAGGGCAGGTTAGGGGTTTAGAGAATCTCATAGCGAATGATACTTATTGTATTGATGTTATCACTCAAACGTCAGCTATCAAGCAAGCTCTCTCGGGAGTGGAAGACGTGTTATTGAAAGAACATTTGGGTCATTGTGTTGTTAATCAAATTAAAAGAGGTGAGACCGACAAGGCCACCAATGAAATATTAAAAGTTTATCAATTAAAGAAAAAATAAAATATATGTCAAAAATATCTACAACTTTAGCTATAGCATTAATAATTATTTCAGGTGTATTGGGAGTCTTATTAGGTTATTTTACAAATCCAGAATATAAAGTAAATATGTATGATAAATCTGATATGGATTTCGGTAGAGCCGATAGAACTGTAGATTTAAGATATTTAAATGCCATGATTTCTCATCATAGGGGAGCTATGCTTTTAGCAGAGCAAGCTCAAAATTATTCAGAACGTCCCGAAATAAAAGAATTAGCCGAAAAAATATTAACTAATGAGCCTGGGGCGATTGATGAATTATATGCGTGGAAAAAAGATTGGTATCGAGATACTCGTAAAGTAAAAGATCCAGTAGTTTCAAATCTCGGTGCGTATGATGAAAATTACGATTTACGTTTTTTGAATGCACTTATGGCTCATCATGATATGGGTCTAGAAATGACAAAAGATATAAAAACCAAATCTAGCAGATTAGAAGTTTTGAATAATGCTGACGCGGTCGAAACTTTTCTTAAAGATACTTTAGAGGTTTTTAAGAATTGGAGAAAAGATTGGTACAATATTTAATTTTTTAAACATATGACAAATAAAACATTAAAAGTTAAAGGAATGCACTGTGCTAGTTGCTCAGCAATTATTACTAAAAAAGTTGCTAAATTAGAGGGAGTGGATTCTGTTAATGTGAATTACGCTACAGAGAAAGCTGACGTGATTTTTGATGATAGTAAAATTTCTGTTTCTACTATGAATTCTGAAATAGAAAAACTTGGATATAATTTTATTGATGAAGATCCTAATACAATGAAAGAAGACCATAGTATGCATTTAGAATTGAATCAAAAAAAAATTGATAAAGAGAATGAATTAGCAGAAATGAAAATGAAAATGCAATTTGTTTTACCTATATCATTACTTGTCTTCTTTTTAATGATGTGGGAGATAGGAGCACGGTTGTTTCTTTTTGTACCAAATTTTCCTATACCTATGAGTCTTTATGGGATCATATCTATGATCTTAGCAACAGTCAGTCTTTTTTGGGTAGGGCAACCTTTTTTACAAGGCGTATTAAGATTTATTAAATACCGTGTCGCTAATATGGATACCTTGATTGGTATAGGAACTTCTGTTGCGTATTTTTATAGTATTTTTATCTTACTTCTGCCTGAAATGAGAGAACTGTTGGGTTTTCCAGAAGAAACTTATTTTGATGTAACTATAGTGGTAATAGGTTTTATTGTTTTTGGAAAATATCTTGAAATGAGATCAAAATTACGAACAGGAGAAGCTATTGAAAAATTATTAAATCTACAAGCAAAAACTGCTCGGGTATTAAAAGATGGAATTGAGGTGGAAGTATCAATCAATGAAGTAAAAATAGGAGATATAATAATAGTAAAACCTGGTGAAAAGATCCCAGTAGATGGAGAAATAATTGAGGGTCAATCGTCAATAGATGAATCAATGATTACAGGTGAATCAATCCCTGTTGATAAAAAGACAGGGGATAATGTCTATGGGGCCACTATGAATATTCAAGGGAATTTCAAATTTAAAACAAATAAAATAGGAGCCGATACTTTCTTGTCACAAATAATAAAAATGGTAGAACAGGCTCAGGGTTCAAAAGCCCCAATACAAGCATTGGCGGATAAAATATCAAATGTCTTTGTCCCTGTTGTATTAATAATTGCTGCATTATCCTTGATACTATGGCTTACAATAGGAACAATAGTATTAGGATTTTCATCCGCTTTATCTTTTGGAATATTGTCATTTGTTGGAGTTTTGGTTATAGCTTGTCCTTGCGCCCTTGGACTTGCGACACCTACTGCAATAATAGTCGGAGTTGGTAAAGGAGCGGTAAATGGAATATTGATTAAAGATGCAGAAGCTTTAGAAAAATTAAGTAAAGTAAATATTGTTGTCTTAGATAAAACCGGCACTTTAACAAAAGGTAAGCCAGAAGTAACAGATGTTATTTTATTAGACAATAATTTTACAACAAATGAGGTTTTATATATGGCTTCTAGTATAGAGAATCTTTCAGAGCATCCACTCGCTTCTGCTATAGTAAAATACGCAGAATTAAAAAATATTACACCAGGGAAAGTGGAAAAGTTTACAGCCTTAGAGGGGGTAGGGGTGACTGGATTTCTAGACGGTAAAGAAATATATATTCATAAACCATCAAAGGATGATATTAGAAATAATGAAATTACGAATTTACAAGAGCAAGGAAAAACTGTTGTTCTTATTGAGATAGATAAAAAATTAATTGGATTAATTGCCCTCAGTGATACTTTGAAAAACGAAGCAAAAGAATTGATAAGTGTTTTACATAAATTAAAAATTAAAATAGTAATGTTAACAGGGGATAATTATCCAGCTGCAAGATATATTGCTAAGCAGGCAGGTATAGATGAAGTAATTGCTGAAGTACTACCAAAACAAAAAGCTGGAAAAATAAAAGAATTGCAAGAAAATAATAATATTGTGGCAATGGTTGGAGATGGTATTAATGATGCTCCTGCACTCGCATCTGCTGACGTAGGTATCGCTATGGGTACGGGGACAGACGTAGCGATAGAATCTGCTGGAATAACTCTTTTGGGTGGAGATATTATGAAGATCAAAAGTGCAATCAAATTATCCAAAATGACCATGCTAGGTATCAAACAAAATCTTTTCTGGGCTTTTATTTTTAATATTATAGGTATACCTCTCGCGGCAGGACTATTTTATCCTATAAATGGGTGGCTCCTCAATCCTGTTTTTGCAGGCCTGGCTATGGCATTTTCATCTGTTGCTGTTGTGTCTAATTCATTAAGAATTAAAAGTAAGAAATTATAAAGTAAATTAAAAATTATATGAACAATAAAATTATGTTTGGAGTTGGAGGAGTGGTGTTGGGAGTAATCATAGTATTACTACTTAGTAACATTTCAGGGTATAGAGGTATGATGTACGGAAATAATTTTCGTAGTAATGGAGGTGTGTTTGGTGACAGGGTAGGTGGTGATATTAATAGAATGGACAGCCACTTTATAGAACAAATGATTCCTCATCATGAAGGAGCTATTGATATGGCTACACTTGCTTTAACAAAAGCTACCCACCCAGAAATAAAAACCCTAGCAATAGCTATTATCGAAGCTCAAAATAAAGAAATAGTGGATATGAAAAGTTGGTATAAAGATTGGTTTGATGCTGATGTGCCTAAGGCAAATACATCTAGAATGGGTGGAGGTATGATGTCAGGTCGTGGAATGCATATGGGAGGAACAGAAGATATGAGTGCATTAGAGAACGCAAGTGATTTCGATAAAGCATTTATTGAAGGTATGATTCCTCATCATCAACTAGCTGTGATGATGGCTCAGATGCTTAAGGCTGGAACAAATAGACCCGAAATGCTAACACTTGCAAATAATATTATCGAATCTCAAACAAAAGAAATAGAACAAATGCAAGGTTGGTATAATACTTGGTATAAATAAAAATTATAATTAAAATTATGAAAAAATATATAATCATCACAGTAGCAGTGTTCTTGTTTGTAGGAAGCTTAATAGCTTGGGCACTTAATCAAGATACAAAACTGGCCCCCTTTAAAGCAGAAAAAAATACTGAAAATTTAGGTCCTATTGGTCAAGTATTTCCAGAACAAAAGGTCTCTCATATAAAACCAGGAGAGGAGCATGAAGCATATAATTCTAATCCACCAACTTCAGGTGCCCATTGGGTGGATCCTGCAAAATGGGGAGTCTATAACAATCCTTTAATAGACGAGCAAGTTGTACACAATCTAGAACATGGAGGTATTTGGATTTCTTATAAAAATATTGATGAATCTACGCTTGAGAATCTTAAAAAAATAGCAAAAGCAAATTCACAAAGTGTTATAATCTCTCCTAGAGAAGGAAACGATTCTAGAATAGTTTTAGCTTCCTGGACTAGATTAGAAAATATGGAAGAATACGACGAAACTAAAATACTAGATTTTATCAGTCGAAATAAAAATAATTCACCAGAACCTTTTGCAAAGTAACTAATAAAATTATGAACAAATATACATTTCATGTTTCGGGTACACATTGTGCATCTTGCAAGATATTAATCGAAGATGTTTTAGGGGAAGAGGAGATAGTTAAAAATGTAAAAGTTGATTTAAAAACTGCGACGGTAGATATCGAGACTGATAGTTCGAAAAGTAAAGAAGAGTTAGTTGAAATTCTTGGTAGTCTTATCAAAACTAACGGCTATATTCTTTCAGTTGAAAATATTAAAGTAGAAAAACAAAATAATGATATTTTGTGGCAAGCAATACCTATAGGTTTAGGTTTCTTGATACTTTTCTTTTTACTTCAAAAATCTGGAATTCTAAATCTGGGTTTTGGAGGTAAGACTACGCCAACTACAAGTTTCATCGTTGGACTCATTGCGTCGGTATCTTCTTGTTTGGCTATTGTCGGAGGGCTCGTCTTGTCTTTGTCTGCCAAGATGTCTCAAGATAACGTCAGTGATAAGAAAACTTTCATCTTGTTCCATGTTGGGAGATTGGTGAGTTTTGGTTTATTGGGCGGAGCTCTAGGATTAGTAGGTAATATTATTGGTATTAATTTTACTCTGACTGCTATTTTAGGACTAATCGCATCTACAGTCATGATATTCCTCGGATTGAATTTAGTTGGAATATTTGAAAAGAATAAAATTGTATTACCTTCGGGAATATTTAAATTCTTTAGAAAAATAGAGCACAAAACTTTTACTCCACTGCTTGTTGGTTTTGGTACTTTTTTCTTGCCTTGTGGTTTTACTCAATCGATGCAAGTCGTAGCTCTATCGAGTGGATCATTCCTAAATGGAAGTCTGATAATGTTTGCTTTTGCTTTAGGGACTTTACCGGTACTTCTATTGTTGTCTTTTGGTTCTTCTTCTTTCGCTAATTCTAAATACGCTAATCTTTTCTTTAAATCCTCCGGAGTAGTCGTGATAGGGTTAGGTCTATTTGCGCTCTTGGGTGGACTCGTCGCCTTGGGTATTATTAATCCGTTATTTAATATATAATCTAAAAATATGAAATTTAATTCCAAAATTTTCCTGAGTATAGTAGCTATGTTGTTGTTGATAGGGCTAGCCTTAGTTATAACAAACAAGCCAAATACTAGTACAGATCAAAATCAACAAAAAGTAGAAATTATTGATGGTATTCAATATGTCACTATTAATGCCGGAGGAGGTTACTTTCCTAGAGTCACACAGGCACAAGCAGGTATCCCTACTAAGCTCATAGTGAAGACTAATGGGGTCTTCGATTGTTCCGCTGCTTTAACTATTCGTTCTATTAATTATCAAAAGGTCTTACCTCAAACCGGGGAAGAGGTGATAGATATAGGTGTACCTGTCGCTGGGGTTCCATTTACCGGTACTTGCAGTATGGGTATGTATAGTTTTGTTATTAATTTTTCTTAACCTGTTTTAGTTTGCCTTTTTTAGTCTTTTCTGTTATATTACATTTATGCCAATAACAAAATCAGCTGTAAAAGCAATCCGCGGATCTCTTCGCAAAAAAGCCTTTAATGATAGAAGAAAAAAGGTTATGAAGGAGATTATCAAAAAAATAGAGAAAACTGTTAAAAAAGACAAAGCAGAAGCAATTAAAATGATGCCTGTCGCTTATCAAGCTATTGATAAAGCAGCAAAAAGAGGTGTTATTAAGAAAAATAATGCTTCTCGCAAGAAGTCTCGTTTAACAAGACTCGTAAAATAATTAAAAACCCTCTTAGGTAAAACTAAGAGGGTTTTTTATTTACTTGCATTTTAGTTGAGATATTGTAGTATAGAGACGATATTTGATCTTTAATTTAAAAATTGTAAAACAAATGGACGACAATAATATTTTTGAAATTATTCTGTCTTTATATGAATCTGATAATCAAGATAATTCTAGCTTAAAGCTAGAATATGAAACAATGGATTCAGTTTTCAATTCTGCTGAGGAAGTATACAAAGAAATAGTCAGACATATTAGCAGAAATAATGATGTTAAAACATACCAAAAAATTACTTCTGAACCAGAAAAAACATTAATTAAAGAATGGTTAAATCAATTCTTGATTAACCTAAGACGGAGATTGGTTAGCGAATACCTTTTTGACTTAGATCAAAAGGGGACAAGAAACATTTTAAGCTCAGAAGCTTTTGTCTATAAGTAAGTTTTTATTAAAACCCTGTAGGTCTTTAAAGATTTATAGGGTTTTTTATTTTCCTAATTTTTATTATATAATATAGCTATGTCACATTTATTTGAATTTTATGGAGAGGAATGCCCTCATTGTTTGGATATGAGGAAACTAGTTGTTAAGCTCGAAAAAGAAGAGGGGATAAAAATAGAATCTCTTGAAGTTTGGCACAATGAAGAAAATGAAAAGAAATTACTCGAGCTCGACAAAGATCTATGTGGAGGAGTGCCTTTTTTCTATAATACAAAAAACAATAAATTTATTTGCGGAGAAGCTACTTATGAAGAGCTCAAAGAATGGGCTCAAAGTGAATAGTCTAGAATAATATAAGAATTATTTTTGATTTAAAATCTCTTCTAAGAAGACTTCTAATTCTTTACCTTTGATAACTCTTGAAGAATTCGAAGGTAATCTATCTAATTTGATATTCATAACACGGATGCGTTTAAGGTCGGCGACTTCTTGGAATAGAGCCGAGCACATACGACGGATCTGATGCTTTTTGCCTTCGGTGAGAATCACCCTGAAAGTATTTTCATTTACTATTTCTACTTTGCATTTTTTAGTTTTGTAGCCTTCAATATTAACTCCAGCTTCCATCTTGTCTTTAAAATTATTGCGGAGTTTGTTGCTAGTTCTTACGACGTATTCTTTTTCGTGTACGTATTTTGGATTTAAAAGTTTGTCGGTTATTCTACCGTCGTTGGTCAGGATTAAAAGCCCATGACTTGCTTTGTCTAATCGTCCGACTGGGAAGACACCTTCGGGTATACGAGCTTTCTTTTCTACTTTTTGATTTTGTTTTTTGACGCTTTCTTTTATATCTACTTCATCTTCGCCTGGAGAATGAGTTATGACTCCGATAGGCTTGTTATAAGCATAGTAAAGATAAGGAACTTCTTTTTGCCCTTTGACTTCGACTTTGTCTCCGTCTTTGACCTGACTACCTAATACGGCTACCTTGCCATTAATAAAAACCTTACGCTCTTCGATAAGTTTGTCGGCTCCACGTCTAGTAGCTATGTTTTTAAGAGCTAAATATTTATTGAGTCTGATTGGGTATTCCATGTGCTTCCGGTAGGAATCGAACCTACATCACAACTTCCGCAAAGTTGCGTCCTATCCATTGAACGACGGAAGCATAAGCTATTTTAATTAAAATACATAGCTAGACTTAGATTAACAGGTTTTAAGATAAAAATCAAAGCCAAGAAGGATTTTGTTTAATATCCTATGAGTTCCATGATAGCTTCGGCTGGATGCTCTTTCATTTCTTCTTCTTTAATTTCTTGCGCCAAGAAAGCTTCGCGGATCCTTTCTGAGACGTTTATGTTGATACTAAGAGGGATAACTGGCAAGAAAACTCTATCTGTTTTGATGAATAGGGTAGGGTTTTTAGTTGTATCTACCCAAAAAGCCAAGATACTTTTGTATGGATAAAGTCGGTCTTTTACTTTGAGTCCTTTTTTGTCCAATTCGTAGTAAAGAGTCTCGGGTTCTTTGTGAGCAAAATAAGCCATGAGTATACCACCCAAGACTATTAGAATAGCAAAAAAATAATTTGCTAAAAGGATAGCTATGATACTACTGGTGACAGCTACGATACCGAGAGCCCAAAACCAGTCGACACTTTTTTCACTATGAGTATAGGCAGGTACTGCCCAAGATATTTTTTTGTCTTCCACATTTAAATTATAAACAAAATGGAGCGCTAGAGCAAATCTATTTTTATGTTTTTATCTAAATTTGATTTTTGTTTGTTTTTATTGTAGAGTATTTATGAAATTCGTATTTTGTAATTTATATAAAATGTATATCATGTTGTTTAGCTTACCGTACATTGATCCTGGAAAAAAAGAAATAACTTCAAGTTTTCAAAATTTTGAAGTAACCATTGAATCTTATCGATTTATAGTAATAATACGTAAATCTAATAGAGATAGTTATGGTTCTCAACTCATTGAATTTACCACTCAACCCCAAGAAGAAGAATTCGTCTTAAAAAGAGAGCAAGAAAATGCATTACCAAAGAAATATCATGATCCTGTATTATTTTTAGATTTTTATACAAATCAAATGACCTACATTTTTTTTGGAGATAAAAAAATAAAAATTAAACACGAGAATATTTGGAATAAAAGGTATGTATTTGATGAACAAAATGAAGTTATTTTTACTACATATGACCAATTGCATAATTTTGTAGATATTACAAGATTTGATGGAGTGGAAAAATTAATAGCAGAAGAACCAAAAACTGAAATATGCGTCATTAAGGATGGCACAATTACCCATATTAGAGGATTGTGTAGTTATTACGTAAAAGTGAGTGATTTAAAAAAAAGATTTTAGGATTTTAACTTAAGTCTTTAAAGACAAAAACTCTGCGAATAAAACGCAGAGTTTTTTTATTTTTCTTTTATCCCTCGCAACTGATACAAACATCTTCTGTGCTAGGCAAGACCTAGCACAAGAATATTGCATTTTATTGTAAGATATGGTTTTATTATTGGGATATAAGATTTTTAAATGTTCCTTAAATATAGATATTATGAGTAGTAATATAAAATCTGAACCAGTCCTTGATTTTTTTGTTGAAGTCGACCGTTCGCAAAAACCAATTTATCCAGTTTTTCTGGAAAAGGTAATACACCCAGAGTTTGAATTAACTGGACCTGATAAATTTGATTTACAAAATGACGTGAATCTTTGGTGTCATGAGTATCAAGTACAGGGAATAGTCAGAGGTCATTCAATTTACGATGAACTCAAAGAAGATGATCTTTTAAAAGACTGTCTTAATCTAGCTGATTTGTTCGGTCTACAACAAAAAGGAATAAAAGTATTTCAATACTTATATAAAGGTAAAAGAGTGTTTGGTTGGAAATCAGTTATCCTTACCTGTTTGGGTGAGCTGTATGCCCCTTGTCTGGATGAGTATGATAGTAATATTAATTTTGATTGGGTTCATGTAAAAGAATACTGGTTCTACGATTGTCCAGCTCTTATTTTTAGGAAGTAGAACTTAGAATTTTTTTACTTTGACCTCTTTATTCACTTTGAACTTTACTCTTTATTCAAAAATTTTTGATAGATTTTGTAAATCTACATTTAAACAAAAAACCACTTAAGAAGTTCTCTTAAGTGGTTTTTCTTATTTCAATTTTCTTTTATCCCTCACAACTAACGCAAACATCTTATGTGCTATGTAAGATCCAGCACGAGAGTCTTGCATTTTTAATATAGATATGGTTTTATTATTGGGATATATATTTTTTAACGTTCTTTTAAATTTTATAAAATGACAGATTTATCAGTTTATCCAACATTATCTTTAGGAGAAAGGTGTCTAGTATTTGATTCTGAAATTCAAATACCAACTTTTACAGATTTTGACTTAGCAAGTTTTTTTCCTCTTCACGGGAAAGACTTAAGCCCAACGAGAAATCATGCAATTAATGAGGTGATCTATTTTCTTAATCAGATTAATTTTTTGAATACTGAGAAAGCTTTTAGTGTTAAAAAACTTAGCATAGACAAGAGATTTGATCAATTAACGAATAGTGTTGTTGGTTGGGGTTATGGTCAAAAAGAAGAAACTCTGAATAGTTCTCAATTTCTGGCAACGGCTATTAGCGTGATAGAAGAATTAAGAAAAGGAGAAAAAACACACATCACCCATAATGGTGTAACAAATCATATTTTTTGCGTTGATTTTTCAGACATTTGCACAATACCGTTTAAACCTTCTAAAAGTTGCAGGTTGCTTGTTATTCTTGAATTTGATCAGACTTCACACGATTTTTTCATTCACGCAGTTGGTATTGAATGCGTGCATGCTCACGTAATAATGAAAAACGACAAAGGTGCTTTTTTCTACTCTTTGTAAATTGTTGTTTCGTTTCTAAATCAAAAAAACCACTTAAGAAGTTCTCTTAAGTGGTTTTTCTTATTTCAATTTTCTTTTATCCCTCACAACTAACGCAAACATTCGCATCAGGGTTTTCGTCAGCGTCTTTTATTGCTTGTTTCTTTTTCATTTCAGCTTCTTGAAGTTTCTTTCTACCGAATTGTTGAGCAGCGTTCATACTGTGTTGGTAGTAGAGAGTTTTAACTCCTTTCTTCCAAGCATGTAGATATAGAGCATTCAATTCTTTTGTAGTTATCGTAGGATCTATCATAAGGTTTAAGGATTGAGATTGATCTATGAATTCTTGACGTTCTGCTGCTTGGTCTATGATAGCTGTCTGATCTATTTCACTGAAAGTACGGAATACCATTTTCTCATGAGTAGTCAGGAAGTCGAGGTGTTGCACAGAACCGTCATTGTCTCTAATACTATTCCAAGTATCGGTATTGTTCATACCTTTGTCTTCTAGGAGAGCTTCGAGAGTCGGGTTCTTGATGGTTACTTTCATCTTGTCTACATCTTTTACGAAAGCATTAGACATAACTGGCTCGATACCTTGAGATACTTGTCCTAAGATAAAAGCAGATGAAGTAGTAGGAGCGATAGCTAAGAGGGTAGTGTTGCGACGACCGTAGCCTTTTAGTATTTCTGGTTCGCCGTATTCTTTTGCTAATTCTTTTGAAGCTTCGTATGATTTCTCGTGGATTAATTTAAAGATTTCTTTGTTTAGGTCGAAGGCTTGTTTACTCTCAAAAGCGATATTGTGTTCTTGGAGGTATGTGTGCCAGCCTAATACTCCCAAGCCTAGAGCTCTATGCTCTTTGGCAAATTTGTGAGCTCTCTTCATGAAATAAAATGCAGATTGCTTGTCGGCATCAGCGCTGTCTCTCAGAGATTCTAATCTCTCGATAAAACTAGTGATAACAGTATCCAAGAACATAACTAGAGTCTCGACTGCATCAGTATCTTTCCATTCATCATAATGCTTGATATTCATAGAAGATAAACAACAAACAAAAGATATCTCGTCAGAGGTAGGCAAAGCTATCTCTGAGCAGAGATTACTACCATGGATTTTCATTTTCTTGTCTTTGTATACGTCTACAGTATTGTTGTTTACAGTATCGCTAAACAAGATGTATGGATATCCTATTTCAGTTCTTCTTTGGATTATTTTTGCCCAGATTTTTCTCTTTTCTTCATCTCCGCCAACCATATCTTCTAGCCATTTGTCAGTGACGGTAACAGCATAAGTAGATTCTTGGATAGGGTGACCTTCTTTTCCGATATTTAGAAATTCTTCGATATCAGCGTGTTCTACAGGTAGATACGGAGCAAAGTGACCACGACGTACAGAACCCTGACTAACTATGTTGATAAGATTATCAAAAAGCTCCATAAAGTGTACTGCACCGGAAGACTGACCATTGTCTTTGATCACAGCTCCACGAGGGCGAAGACCTGCAAAGTGTCCAGCTGTACCGCCACCGTATTTAGTCATCATGCCGACTTCAGCATGAGTGTATAGAATACGAGACATGTCGTCTCCAATATAACTAGAGAAACAACTAATAGGTAAACCTCTCTCTAATCCGTAGTTTGACCAAACAGGGGAGGCTAGAGAGTAAAACCCACGAGACATATAATCATAAAATTTGTCAGAAAAACCGGGTTTGTTTAGATATTTTTCAGCGATATTAGCTATTTCGCGAATACGCTCTTCGGCTGTTACGCCTTCCATTAGATAACCTTTTGATAAAAACTTTTTACTATTTTCGTTTAGCCAGTACATATATTTTAAATTTATGATTATATTATTAATTAAAACAAATCGTCACTTGTGATACTTTTGGTTTTTTTACTGTAATTGATTGATCTCTTATTAAAGAAGTCTCCGTGCTTGGTAGCGATAACTTCGTCGTAGAACCAGTCTGATTCTTTGGTAAATGTCTCATCGACTTCAAAAATCTTTTTGCTACCGATGCTTACTAGGGAATTATTGAATCTTTGCTTTATGAATTCTAGTACTACAGATTTTGGCATAAAGTATAATTCTCCTTTTTCAAAAATCCAGTCGACTACTTTCATTTCGGCTTCAAAAGCTTCATGACATAGCTTGATGACTTGTTCTTCGAATTCTTGGTCAAACCATTCAGGATGTTCTTCTTTGATTATGTTTATAATATCTATACCGAATAGTCCGTGAATTTGTTCTTCTTTGGAAGTGGCTTCGACAGCATTAGATATACCTTTGAAAAGGTTTCTGTGCTTATTAAAGGACATTATGATCAAGAATTGAGAGAATAGGGATACGTGTTCTATAAATAAAGCGAATAGTAGGATAGATTGAGTGTATTCACGATTGTCTTCACTACGAGCATTCTTCAAGGACTTTTCTAGATATTGAACTCTGTCCATTAGAGCTGGAATGTCTTTTATGTTTTCAAATTCACTATTGAGGTTCAATATCTCGAGTAGGTGAGAGTAGGCGTCTGTGTGACGGACTTCACTTTCAGCGAAAGTGGCTCCGACTGCTCCTATCTCTGGCTTTGGCATTCTTTTATAAATATCTCCCCAGAAAGTTTTGACAGCTACTTCTATCTGAGCGATAGCCAGCATGGCGTTTTTAATAGCACTTTTTTCTATTTCATTTACATTAACTTTAAAGTCTTGAACATCACTAGTAAAATTGAACTCACTGTGAATCCAATATGAATGCCTTATAGCACTCACATACTCGTATAATTCAGGATATTCGTAAGGTTTTAGAGTTATTCTTTTTTTGAAAATATCTCTCTTTCTCATTTCAGCTCTTTGAGAGCGGTATAGGATATAAGCTTTGGCTACATCAAAGAAATCGTTGGCCATTAGGGCTTCTTCTACGGTATCTTGGACTATTTCTACACTAGGACAAGCTTCTTTGTTTGTAGTAGAGCCTTCTAGAGTCTTGTTGAATTTTTCATTTACACGAACAGACACTTCTTCGGCAATTTTCTCTGCATCGTTCATGGTTCCATTACCTACAGAGGTCATAGCTTTGTATACAGCAGAAGCTATTTTCTTTAAATCAAAGTCTTGAATCGTGTGATCTCTTTTCTTTATGCAGTTGACTAATTGTGGTTCGTTTTTGGTATCCATATTTTTATTTTTTGATTAATTTCTAACTTCAATTTACTTTTAGTCTATTAATCTTAACATTTTTTTACAAAAGAAAACACCCTTAAAAATAAGGGTATTTTAGGATTTTATCGAGTTATCCACAGATTTTTATTATTTGTTGCAAGAGTTGCAAATACCAAACAAATCAAAAGAATGATGAGTGATATTTTTAAAGTTTTTTGCATTTTTTAATGCATTTTTTACAAACATTTCACTATCACATCCAGTAAAGTCTTCAATTTTTTTGCATTTGATGCAGATGATGTGATGATGATCATGTTCTTCGTCTATGAGTTCGTATTCGGCTTCTCTTTTACCTGTATCTACTCTTTTGATGATGCCTTTTTTTAGAAAACTTTCTAGTGTTCTATATATAGTAACCTTGTCTATGTTTTCTTTTGATAAAGTATTGAATATATCCAAAGCCGAAGAAGGTTTTTTGTTCTTTTGGAAAAATTCTATGAAACTTAGTCTTGGTCCAGTCTTCTTGAGACCGCTTTTTTCCAAGATTGTTTCACCTTTGTTTAGATTGTTCTTCATAGTTTTAATATATGCTTTTTATTTTGAAAAGTAAAATAAAAACCGGATCAATTTTTGTCCGGTTTTTCTTTAAATAGGTGATAGAAAGCATGACTTCCTACACAACCCAACACTCCACCTAAAGCAAAGAGGTGTAGTATTAAACTATTCTCATGTTCGTGCGAATGTGTGTCATGATTTTCTTGATGTTGTTTTATATAGATTTGTCCAAAAACTTTTGGTTTTTGATTTTCTATTTTTTCTTGTTTAATTTTCTCGACTCTACTGTAAGAGAATAAAAATATTAAAGCAAAAATAATTCCAAACATTATCATAGAATAATTCTTTTTAATGTGAACTTTTATTTCATGAGACAGAAATATAAAATCCATAATGACATGCACTATCATAAATGAGTTATTTTTAATTTCCCAAGTAAATGTATCGCCCCAAACGTACCACTCTATCGCCATGTGCAAGAAAAGAAGTAGGATAGTTATCCAGTTTCTTTTGGCATGAGCAAATATTGATAAAGCTATGCCTAAATAAAGGAAGAGGGAAGTGAAGGCGTCTTCTTCTTTTGCATGCATGAATATAACTAAAAAATAAATAACTAAAAATATAGAAAACAATTTATGTTTCATTTTTGTAAGATTTTGAATTCAAAAAACAAATATATCAAATTAAATCTAGCATGTTGATAAACTAAATGCAAATTACTTGCATTTGTGTTTTAATCTGTTACAATGGATTTATTGCAACTAATTTGCAATACACATATAGCTAAAATCATAGGGCAACCTATGTATTTTAGTTTATTATAAAAATAATTTAAATTAATTTATGAGAATATCTTTTGTTGGTAAGGGTGGTTCAGGGAAAAGTACACTTTCTTCTTCCTTTGCTTCATATGTAGTAACAAAAAACAATCTTCCTGTTTTAGTTTTTGATGCTGATCTTAACATTCATATTCCAGAGTTGCTTGGTTTTGATTCTATCCCTACGGAAAAGCATCTTTCAGGAGATAGGACTTCAGGTGTTATTAAGAGATGGTTGATAGGACAAAATGATATACCTAATCTTGGGGCTTTTCGTAAATCCACACCTCCTACAAGAAAATCAAACATTATTAAACTTGAGTCTATTAAAGAAACCCCGATAGGAGAGTTTGGATTTCATAGAGGGAATCTCTCTGTTTTTGCTGTTGGTACATATCAAGAGGAGGACATCGGGTCAAGTTGCTATCACAACAATCTTTCTGTTTTAGAGAATATTTTATCTCATACTGATGATATAAATGGATTTTTAATAACAGATATGGTGGCTGGGGTAGATTCATTTGCTGGTACATTGCACGCACAATTCGATCTAACTTGTCTCGTTGTGGAACCTACAATGAGAAGCGTAGAAGTCTATAAAAAATATATGAATTTAGCCATAGAAGCAGGTATTGGTGACACGGTAAAAGTTATTGGTAATAAAATTAGAAATGAAAATGATAAAGAATTTATAGAGACACATGTCCCTGTAGAAAAAATTATCGGCTATTTTTACGAAGATCAACATATTAGAGACATTGATCAAAATGGAGATAAGCTTTCTGTGGTTAAACTAAATAATAGTAATCAGGAGCTTTTAAGTAAAATTTTTAATACAATCATGGTATTGCCAGATAATAGAAATCAACGACTTAATAAGATTTGGGACCTACATAAAAAATATGTTGCACAGAGTTTTATAAAAGATCGCTTTGGCGACCTTGAAAATCAAATTGACCCTGATTTTATTTTTATAGATGAAAAAAGTGAATAATAATTTTTATTTAAATACTTTTGAGGGCTCTAATTCTGTACTAGATTATCTTAATCCAGATAATGCCCCTTATACACCTTTAGTTGAAATTCCTGATATTTTAAATCCATATCGAGGCAAAGGTGTAAGAATTTTTGCAAAACTAATGAATGCTTTACCCTTAGCTAATACAAAATCTCTTCCAGCCTACAATATGCTTTTACAGAAAAAAAAAGAAGGGGAGATACCAGATACTGTTATAGAAAATTCATCAGGTAATACAGTGTTTTCTCTTGCTGTAATAGCTCGATTGATGGGTGTTAAAAACATTAAGGCAATAGTTTCACATGAAGTTAGTCGTGGGAAGCTTAATATTCTTAGATTGTTTGGTGTGCAAATTATTGTAAACAAAGAACCAATTTGTCCAGACCCTACTGATCCTACAAGCGGTATATATAAGGCAAAGATTGATTCTGTGAAAAATGATTGGTTTAATCCTGGTCAATATGACAATCAAGCAAATCCAGAAGCTCACTACAAATGGACTGGTCCACAAATCTGGGAGCAGTCAAAAGGGAAAGTGTCTATTGTATCTGTTGGTCTGGGTACCACTGGTTCTGCCTCAGGTATTGGTAAGTTCTTGAAAGAACAAAATAAAAATATTGAGGTACTAGGTGTTTCTAGAATTGTTAATAATCCCGTACCAGGAGTAAGAACGAATACTCTTTTAAGAGAAATATCTTTTGACTGGAAGTCTGTTGTTGGCCCTAGGGAAGAAGTTGGTACAAATGAATCTTATTCTATGTCTATGAATCTTTGCAGGCATGGAATTTTAGCAGGACCTAGTTCTGGTTTTGCGTTTGCAGGGTTGTTAAAATACCTTTCAAAACAGAGTTTTGATGGAAAAGAAAAAATAGCTGTTTTTGTTTGTCCTGATGGACCGTTTCCATATATTGATGAATATTTTGAAGCTATTGAGCCTTCTTTGTTCCCAAAAATTGAAAATGAAAATTTACTAAATGATAAACATAGATTCTTTGAACCTTTATTTACTAGACTTTTAGTTAAAGAACTAGATTCTAAAGAAATTTTCAAGGTTATTTTTTCTGATACTATTGAAAAAATTTGGATTAAAATAAAAAATAAAGAAAAAATAGAAATTAAAAAAGATGTGATTGTTGTAGATTTGCGGGATGAAGGGGAGTATCAAGATCACCATATTCCTCAATCTGTTCATGTGCCATTCCATAACTTAGATGATTTTTTTAAAAAAAATAAAAAACATTTAACCAAAAATACAAATGTGATATTTGTCTGTCGGCATGGTAACAAAAGTAGGCTCGCCACTTACAAGGCTTCATTGTTAGGTATAAATGGGGTTAGCTTAAAAGGTGGTGATTCTGATTGGAGTAGATTAAATTTTCCTAGAGTGCGTGCTGATCAGTGTGTTGTGAAGTTTGAATTGAATTAAACTTTATTTGTAAAAAAATAGATTTTGTGTTATTATTATAGTAATGAGAAATCTAGTGAATATTCATTTAGAAAAACAAAAATCTTTCCTTCACGCTATTGAGCTTTTTTTGGCTGGTGTTGTGATCTTAGGAGTTTTGGCAACTTTTGTTTACCAAGTGCCGATATTTTTTAGTAGTGACTGGACTCAAATGGCTACTTTCATAGAATTCATGGAATTCATCTTGCATCTTGCTGTTGGGGTGGAGCTCGCTCGACTATTGATATCATATAATATGAATACTGTTATCGAACTTTTGGTTTTCGTGATTGCTCGCAAGATACTTTTGTTCGAAGATTCTTCTCTAGAATTAGTTCTTTTGGTTTTTGCAGTGATGCTTCTCTTTATGGGTAGATTTTTCTTTATTCAGAAATATACTAGCCAAATCGCAAAAAAAGAGTAATATGCATAATATAGGTAGTATTATCAGTATTAATCATTAAAATTTATGAAAATTTATAATAAATTGTTTGTTTTAGGTCTTATTTTATCAGCGTTTTTTGGGATATCTTCTAGTGTTTTGGCTATGACTCCGACTTTGTCTTTGTCATTGATAAATACTAACAACGTAACCCTAACAGTATATGGGGATGCGAATTCTTCTGTGAACCTATACTATAGTTCAAATTATGGTTTGCAAAATGTGTACTTGGGTACTACTAATAACGTAGGTTATTTTTATACTACTTTGAGTACTACAAACTACAATATTGTACAAGGTAATTCAGTTTATGTGATTGTAAACAATCAACAATCAAATTCTGCAATTTGGCCAAATACGTATTATCAAAACAATAACAACAACAATAATAATGTTGTTGCAAATAATAATTTCACTATTTCAAGTTTGTCTATTCCTGTTTTTGGTTCTGCTACTATCAGTATGGCAAACGGTGCGAGTGGGGTATATGTCTCAAGTAATTCAAATCCAAACGTAGCTAATGCTATCTTGTCATCTAATACTATCAATACTGGATGTGGTCAGTACGATCAATACAATCCTCTAACAGGTCAACCTTGTTACTATGGATCAAATTATTATACAAATACAAATTACAATACCAATAACGGTTCTGTGACTATCACTGGTCTTACTACTGGTACTTCTGTGATTACTATTTGTCAAAATAATTATTACAACAATTACTCAAACACTTCAAATAACTGTAATACTATAAACATAACTGTAAATGGTAATAACATTATCAGTTCTGGATCTGTTTTAGGTGCATCTACATCTGGTACTTGTTATATTTCTCGTACTTTGAAATACGGAATGTCTGGAGCTGATGTATCTTGTTTGCAATCATACCTTATGAACAAGGGTTATCTATATAACACTAGTACTAGTTCTTACTTTGATGTAAGTACTAGAAACGCAGTTGTATTATTGCAAAGAGCAAACGGACTTTTCCCTGACGGTATCGTAGGTAGAAATACAAGAAATTATCTTTACTAAATATTTCTAAAATATTACAAACAAAAAACTCTAGGCTTAAAGTCTAGAGTTTTTTGTATTCACAGCTAGGACTTGCCTTAAATTTTAATAGGAGTAAGATTGTTTATTGTCTATAAATAATTAAAAAAAATAAATTATGAAACTTATTAAAGAACGTATTTTTGCAAATTGGAAGTCTGGTTTGACTGTAGCTCTTATCTCTGTGCCTTTGTCCGTATCTCTGGCGGTAGCCTCAGGAGCTAGCCCTAGTATGGGTATTATTACGGCGGTCTGGGCAGGTCTCTTTGCTTCAATCTTTGGAGGAAGCAATTTTAATATCGTCGGTCCAGCGGGAGCTCTGACTGGGCTATTGATGGCGTTTAGCATTAGTCATGGTATGGAGATGATGCCTATGCTAGCTATTTTCTCAGGTATTTTTATTTTGATATCTTATATTCTCAAACTCGAAAGGTATTTAGTCTTGGTGCCTGCTACAGTGATGCATGGTTTTTCTTTGGGTGTTGCTTTTATGATCGGTCTAGGCCAATTGAACTTTGCTTTTGGTTTAAAAGATTTACCAAAGCATTCAGAATTTATTTCTGGAGTTTTGGCGACTTTTAGTCATATTTCAGAAATTCATCTACCTACTTTTTCTATCTTTTTATTTTTCTTAATAGCTTTATTTGTCTTGGTTAGATTGTTGCCTAAAGTACCGGCTATTATCGCTGTGACACCTTTAGGTATCATGCTAGGCTATTTGATAAAGACTAGGGGACTTTTTTCTGGAGTTGATACTTTGCAGGATAGATTTAGCGACGTATCTATCAATCTTTTTTCATTACCAAGTTTTAGTTTTGATTTATCTCTTTTGACTCCAGCTCTTGGTGTTGCTTTTATCGCTATTCTTGAGACTTTGATTTCTGCCAAGATAGCCGACAATATGACCAATACAAAATTTAAAGCAAGAAAAGAAATGCTCGGACTATCACTCGCCAATATCGGGTCTGGGCTTTTCGGGGGATTGCCGGCGACGGGAGTATTCGTCCGTACTAGTCTCAACGTCAAAGCGGGCGCTACTCATAAAATCTCAGCGACTATCAATGCTATTGCTGTCGCTTTTATTTGTATTTTCTTTTTTAATTATTTTGCTTATTTGCCTATGGCTGTGATCGCTTCTATCTTAGTCTTTGCTTCTATTCGTATGATAGAGATCAAGAGCTTTGTTATACTTTGGCATAAAGCTCGCAAAGACTTTTGGCTAGCTATCTTTACTGCTTTTGTGATGATCGCTGTGGATACTGTAGTCGGGCTTCTTATCGGTTCTATTTTAGCTTTGCTTTTCTTTGTTGAGAAATTATCGAAAGGCCAATTTGAGATGACTACTAACAGTGAAGACAAGAAAATCATGCATAGGTATTATGAAGAGGAGTCTGAATGCTTTAAAGAGAAATGCGAAGTCTTAGTCTACTCTATGAAAGGTGAATTCGCTTATATGAATATCGAAGCTCATACCGAGAGACTCGAAGGTCATTCTGATATGTTCAAGACTATTATTTTACGTATGAGAGAATTGGCTTTTATCGACCTTGAAGGTGTTTATGCTTTTGATCATATTGTTCAAAATCTACAAAAGAATGGGATCAAAGTATATGTCTCGAGTGTGACTCAACCTGTAGAGAACGAGCTCAAAAAAGGGGAGACCTTTAATCAATTAATAGAAAAAGGCAAAGTATTCAAGAACACAAGAGAGATATTAAAGTTTTTGGATTTTAAAGATGAAGATGTTTGGAAATAGAAATATTATCTTCTATTAAAATCAAATTCATTAGTATTTTTTGTAGGAGCGATATCGAATATTTCTTTAGGTTTAATAATTATTAATCCTTTGACTATTCTCTCTGGGAGTATTTCTTTGATCCAATCTTTAGCTTGTATAAATTTCTCTCCTTCTTCGAGATAAGAAGCTTCACCCTTAATCTGATAACCAAACATTTTTGACCAACAAACGAGCCCTACTTCTTTGTTCTCTAAAATATTTTCTAAAGTTTTATCCATGAAGTAATTGATAAGCCATATTTCTCCATCGACAATTTTGAGAGAGGAGACTGGGATAACGTTAATACCTTTGGCTCCATAGGTAGCTAGAGCTTTTGAATCTGAACGTAATATAAATTCTTCTGTGTGTTTTTCCATAAAATTAGATAGTTATTGTTAATGATTTTATTATAGCAGAAACAGAAAATTTTGTTGTTTTTTGTATATTGAATTAGCTATAATAAAAATATGAATCCCGTAGTAGATTTTTAATTCGATTATGTTCTACGTATATATACTACAAAGTAATAAAAATAAAGAACTTTATATAGGTTATACTATTGATCTAAGGAAGAGAATATTAGAACATAATCAAGGGTTAAATTTTTCTACTAAAAGATACATACCGTGGGATATAATATATTATGAAGCATGCACAGAAGAGAGTGACGCAAAGAGACGAGAGAAGTACTTAAAAACTACACAAGGAAACAGGTTAATTAAAAGAAGGATAAAAGATTATTTATACAAGTCGAAAAATTTAACAAATTAAAAATTCACTACAGGATGAAAAAAATAAATTTGAGTACATATATCAATGCTCCAGTGGAGAAGGTTTGGAATACTGTTATCAATGATGAGAGTTATAGAGAATGGACATCGGCTTTTTGCCCGGGATCTTATTTTAAGGGGGATTGGAGTAAGGGGTCTAAAATCCTTTTCTTGGGTCCAAATCCTGAGACTGGAGAAGAAGGCGGTATGGTCAGCGAAATAGCCGAGAATATCCCACACAAATATATCTCTATCAAACATAACGGCGTGATAAATAACGGGGTAGAAGATACGACAAGCGAAGAGGTGAAGAAATGGACTCCGAGTCATGAGAATTATTCTTTTGAAGAGAAAGACGGCGGAACTTTGTTTACTTTGGATATGGATGCAACTGATGAGTATTATGACATGTTCATGGAAACTTGGCCTAAAGCTTTAGAGAAATTGAAGGAGATTGCGGAGAGGGGATAAAAGTTAACAATTTAAAATAAGAATTAAAATAGCCAAATAAATAAAATTTATTTGGCTATTTTAATAAAGCTTGACTTTGACGTTGCGTCATAGTTTATGATACTGTTGTGATGATGGTCGGCATCATATAGATTTTGAAAAACTATGCCTTATACAATAAATCAACTTGCCAAAATAGCTAATATTAGTGTCCGAACTTTGCATCATTATGATAAGTTTGGGCTACTTGTATCTAAAAGAAATCAAAAAAATAAATATAGAATTTATGAAGAAAAAGATCTTTTGAAATTACAACAGATTTTGTTTTTTCGAGAATTGGATTTTGCATTGGACGATATCAAGAATATTCTCGAGAGGGAGGACTTTGATATTTCGAGTGCTTTAAAAGATCATAAACAAATGATTCTCTTAAAAAGAAAAAGGCTTGATTCTTTGATTAAGACGATAGATAAAACAATTAATAAAGTAACAAAGAAAAAATATATGAAAGATGAAGAATTGTACGATTCATTTACAAAAAAAGAAATGGAAGAATTGGCGAATGAAGCCAAAGAGCGTTGGGGTCATACATCTGCATATAAAGAGTCTGAGCAAAAAATGCGAAGTATGACAAAAGAGGGGATGGATCAAATTAAAAAAGAAGGTGATGAGATTGCTAGAAAAGCCTCTCTGTTGATCGATAGAGATGTGAGAGATAAAGAAGTCCAAGAGGTGATTGCTATCCACTATAAACATTTATCAAATTTTTATACACCGAATCCAGAAATGTATAGAGGTTTGGCGGAGATGTATATAAGTGATACTAGGTTTACTCAGTATTTCGAAAATTACAAAAAAGGTCTCGCCAAGTTTATGCATGACGCGATGATTGTTTTTGTTGAGGGTAAATAATTTAATCAATAAAAAACACATTATTTTATTAATGTGTTTTTTTGATTTGTAATTGTTACCTAAAGCGTTATGTTTTAACATAAAACATAATATAATTACTGAGTTTGTGTTCCTTGATGAAAAAACATTCTCCAACCATTTTCTTCTTTTCTCCATAAAGATGTTCTTAATGAAGATACTTTTTCCGTATCATTAATAGTTCTGTCTGTTTTAAAATTTGTCATGATAATATCTGCTGATAAAATTTTGATTTCAAAATCACTAACAATATAAACAACATTATTTGTATTTGAGGGAAGTCTTTCAAGTATATGTTTTTTATCATAAATTAACCCAGAGCTTCCAAACTCTTTAAAATCATCAGCAAGTAGCAAGTTTAATTTATCAAAAGAAGACCTAACTTCTGGTTTTAAAAGTGAGGTTTCTAGTTCGTGAATTGTATTTTTTAGTTCTTCCATATTTATAATTATAGCATATTCGATATTCAGTTTGGTAAGTAGTATAAATAT
This sequence comes from Minisyncoccota bacterium, assembly GCA_041675085.1. Taxonomy (GTDB): domain Bacteria; phylum Patescibacteriota; class Minisyncoccia; order Phycocordibacterales; family UBA9973; genus UBA9973. Next base: position 101,363 of record JBAYUN010000002.1, on the reverse strand, counting down.
TCCCTACATTGTTTGAAAATCAAAATTATTTTCAATAATTTTGATTGGGAAATTTTTGGCTTCTTCGATTAAATAATCTTGAATCATTCGAGATGCTTTAAAATGTTCTAAACTCTTTTCATTCTCTTCTCGATGGGCAAAGAACTGTTTTCTGTGACTTTCCTCATCTGTTTTAATTAATAAAAATATTTTACCTTTACCAATTACTTGTTCTGGGTTTAAAAAGGCGCACTCTAATATTAGCTCATTTGGATATTTTTCTATTTCTTCGTTTATGTGCTGGACCATATTATTTCTTACAGCCTTCAATCCTTTTATCACATTTTCTTCTGTCAGTTCACCAAATTTTCGAAACGCACCACTGATCCCCATATAAGCAAAAGGTGCTTCTTCTTTAGTTTTACCTTGCTGAGCAAGCCCTCTAAGAACATCTCCTTCGACGACAGGAAAACTGTTTTGTTTTTGAAGATTTATACTATATGTAGTTTTGCCGACTCCTGGCACTCCGTAGATAAATGTTTTCATGATTGAATTATAACTTATTTAAATAATTGGGTCACATGACTCATGTAATACAAAGGTCAATTTGATATTAAATTTTTAATACAAGGATGGTGAGATTCTGCGATACTACGGCTAGTACTTTTCGATAAAATAGCTTTTTGGTATGTCTAACGTTTGAAGTAGGTGTATGGATTGCAATCTACTTTTTATGCAAATTATTATATTCAGTCTTGTTGGCAAAAACTAAATTGTAATAAATAGCGTCTTGAAATTCTTTAGAAACAGATTCTTCTGCTTTCATCGATTCAATTGCTTCTATGGTTTCTTGTTTTGAGCGATTTACATATTCCTCCCATGATTCCACTTCTTTCTTGTCTGAATACCAGTTAAACACGTCATCTTTACCATCTTTTCCTTTTATTATACCAACTGCAATATTTTCAGGATCTACATCTGTCAGCACAAGTTCACTACTACTTTTTTTTATGATTGCCCAAACATCACCACCAAGTATTGCATAGCCATTCGCTGTCACTTCATCAATCGCTGAAAAGATATCTTCTTTCTTCCATGCTAAGTTTGAATCTGCTGATGATTTTATTGCTTTATTTAATATTATATTTGAAAATCTCATATCTATAATATTAACTTAAATTTGTGTATTTGAGTACTATGGTTAACTTGCTCAATTAAAAAGAGCCTAATTAGGCTCTTTTTAATTTGCGGAGGCGGTGAGATTCGAACTCACGGTACCTTGCGATACTCCTGTTTTCAAGACAGGTGCACTAAACCACTATGCGACGCCTCCATTATTTATTTTTCAATACCACTCTAATATCTAGAGGCAATCCATTACACTAAATACCATGCTATGCCTCTAAGTTTATTCTATTTTCAACTTATTACCAATAATTAAGCCATTACACTAAATACTATGCTACGCCTCTGATTTAAAAGCTATTTATTGGCATGACTATACTTTTCCAAGAACTTATTAGACTTTACTGTATTTTTGTATTTTTTTCAAGTTTTAGTCAGAAAACAAAAATAAATTTGAATAAGAATTATTTACTTTAATTTATTTTTAATTTTATGAAAAGTTTTTGAAATATCATTTTTAACCTCAGGTATGGTTTTCTTTAGTACTCCAAATACGTATATTATGTCCAAAATACCAAAAGTGTTAAACACTAGTAAAATCACAAACCAGATTTTGTTGTTACTTTTAGCAGCAAACCAAACTGAATATATTTTCCAGAATAAAACCCAAATAATAAATATAGTAAATAAAATAATACCTAGGGCTGTGCTATCAAAAAATAAATCATTTATTAAATCCATGCATGGATTATATCAAAGTTAATGGTTTTATGCTAGTATCTTAATTATGAAGATTTTAGGGGTAGATTATGGGACAAAAAGAATAGGAATTGCTATTTCTGACGAGAATGCTACTTTGGCTTCTCCTCGAGAAGTGCTCCCGAATGACAAAAATATTATTTCTAAAATTTTAAATATCTTAAATACTGAGCAAATCGAAGAAATAGTCTTTGGTGAGTCTCTGAATCAGAATGGAGAGAATAATTCTCTGGCTGAGAAGGTTGATGATTTTATTTTGGATTTAGGAAAAGTCTGGCAAGGGAAAATCCACAAAGAAAAAGAATTTTTTACTTCTTTTGAGGCTCATGGACGTATGGGCAAAGAGAGGAATAATGCTCGTACGGCTTCTTTTGGGAAAGTAGAGAATCTAGATGCAAAAGCGGCGGCGATAATCTTGCAAAGATATTTAGAAAAAAGAAATTTACAAATTAATAAATAAAATACATAAAAATAAAATGATTAATATAGATGATTTTCTGAAAGTAGAATTGAAAGTGGGGAAAATTTTAACAGTAGAAAAAGTAGAAGACGCGGATAAGTTGTTGAAACTTTCTGTTTCTTTTGGAGAAATAAAAAAAGTAGAAAAAGACGAAGAGGGGAATGAGATAGAAACTGTATCCGAAGATGTACGACAGATAGTCTCAGGGATAGCTCTTTATTTCGAAGACTATAGTGTACTCGTGAATAAAAAAGTCATGTTTGTTACTAATCTCGCTCCTAGAAGTATTCGCGGACTTGAGAGTAACGGCATGATATTGGCTGTCTCGTCTAGTGACGGAAGTTTTTCTCTACTTTATCCAGATCAAAATATTCAAGAAGGAATAAAAGCTAAATAATTCTAAAAAAGAATAGCAGAAAAAATATATTTTATAGTATAATATATTTGTAATGTTACGAAGTACTCATAAAGCAAATAAAATATTTTCTACACCAATTTATTTAGAGATGCCTTCTTTTGGTTTGGATATTTCAGATGATTCTATAAAATATATGGAGCTAGTTTCTAGCAAGAACGGTATTCAGACTAGAAAGTATGGAGAAAAGAAAATACCTAATGGAGTCGTAGAACTCGGCAAAATAATCGATAAAGAAAAACTAGAAGAAATTATTTTAGATTTAAAAAAGGAAGTTAAAATAAAAGACGTACGTGTGTCTATCTTGGAAAATCAGATTTATCTTTTTAAATTAAAATTGGACAAAGAGAGCATCTCTAATGTCAAAGAAAGTATCGAGCTAGTATTAGAAGAACATATCCCGATACCTGCTTCGGAGGCTATTTTTGATTATGATATTTTAGAGGAAACAGAGCATAAATTGATCCTCCAAGTAGGAGCAATACAGGTAAATATTATCGAAGACTATCTAGCTGTATTTGAGAATTGTGCTATTAATGTGCATTCTTTTGAGCTCGAAGCTCAAGCTATCGCTCGTTCTATAATCAAAAAAGAGGATAAAGATACTTATATGATTATTGATTTCGGAGAGAGGAGAACTGGGATTTTTATCGTGTCTGGAGGTATTGTTATGTTTACTTCTACCGTGGATTTCGGTGGAGTGACTTTTAGCGAAATGATACAAAAGAATTTAAATATTTCTTTTGAAGAAGCTGAGAAAATTAAAATCACTTACGGCTTGCAGAGAAATCTAGAGAATAAAGAAATTTTCCCTATTCTACTAAACGGAGCATCTATCTTAAGAGATGAGATTCAAAAGAATTTTATGTATTGGCATACTCACGAAGACGAAGACGGCGTCCGTAATCCTCCTATTAAGAAAATCCTGCTTTGTGGTGGGAATTCTAGTATTATAGGATTGGCGGATTATTTTGCAGTCAGTATGAAAACAGAAGTTGAGATAGCGAATGTCTGGAGTAATATTTGCGACCTAAAAATGCACATACCTTCTATACCTTCGAGGAAAGCTTTGTCTTTTGCGACCGCTATAGGTTTATCATTAAGAGACTTTGAACATGATTAATTTAATACCAAGTGAAGAAAAAAAAGTAATCAGAAAAGTATTTTATATTCGATTTGTGATCGTGACTTTTGTGGTGCTCGGGGTAGGGGTGTTATTGTCTGCTATTTTGCTTTTGCCTTCTTTTTTTTATTCTTCTCTTGAGAGAGATATTGCTGTGGGTCAATTGGGTGCGCAGAAAGATAATCCTCCGATAGAATTCGAACAAGGAGCTGAGAATTTGATAAAAGATTTAGAGAACAAATTAAACTTGGTAGAAAATTCACAAAAAGATAAATTCTTGGTCTCAGAAAGAGTTATCAATAAAATTGATGCAAAGTTAACAAGTGGTATTAAAGTTACTGAGATGAATTATCTAAATGATGAGACAAAAAGTATGACCTTGGAAGTGAGAGGCTCGGCTTTGACTCGTGACGACCTTTTGGCGTTTAAGAATAGTTTCGACAGAGATGCGGACTTTAAAAAAGTTGATCTGCCTATTTCGAATTTTATCAAATCAACCAATATCCAATTTAACTTAATCCTAACTCCTAATTAATATGAAAAAAGTTTATGTCAAAAGTTTAATATTCTCGGGATTGTTTCTAGTATCTATGTCTTTAGGACTATTCTTTTTGTATCGAGGGATAAATATGAATCATGGGGCTTACGAGCAATTGACCAACGATTATAAAGCCGAAGAAGATAGAAGGGAAGAGATACAGTCTTTGAATAAAGCCATATCAGAAATAGATACAGAGATAGCAATATTGGATTCTCATTTTATTAATGAAAATCAAAAAGACGAACAAGTTGCATTGTATTTAAGTTCTTTGGAAGAATTAGCTACTTCTGTTGGGGCTAGAGCTGAAGTAACTTTTGTTGAAGTACCGAATGATAAGACAAAAAATTTCTCGATTGCATTACATATTGGTGGAAGTTTTAATTCTGTTTACAAATTTTTACTGTTGCTTGAAAATTCTAAATATGAACTAGATGTAGTTTCTGCTAAATTCTTTAGAGAATCTGAAGGGGATATTTCAGGTATAGGAGAATCTCCTAAATGGCGAGCAGATTTTAAATTAAAAGTACTTAGCTTTTTAGCGAATTAATTTATGAATTTAAATATTAATTTTTTACAAAAATTTAAATCAAAAAAAGTTTTCAAAAAAGAAAACAACCAAATTGATCCAAATAAATTTTGGAATGTATTGTTGTCTATATTTTTTTTAATATTTTTGGGTGGAGCTGTGTTTGGTTATTTTACATTTCAAAATTTAACCAAAGATTTAGCCGTAAATACAGAGAATGATCAGAATTCTGTAGGTACAAATCAGAGAAATAAGATAAAAAATATCATTGAGTACTTTGATCAAAAACAAGCAAATTCTGCTAAAATATTGGATAGTGAAACTTTGATTATTGACCCATCGCTTTAAAAATGCTAATTTAAGTTAGTGCTTGTTTTAATGCGCGGTTAGCTCAGTTGGTAGAGCAACCCGTTTACACCGGGAAGGTCACAGGTTCGAGTCCTGTATCGCGCACATTGCCTTCGTAGTTCAATGGATAGAACAGAGCTCTTCTAAGGCTTTGATGTAGGTTCGATTCCTACCGAAGGCACATAAGGAAAGATATCCTGCCCCAGGCACACAATTTATGAAAATAAAAATACTCTATGAAGATAAAGACATCCTTGCTATAGATAAGCCAGTCGGTTTAGCTGTGCACTCTGACGGCCGAATCAAGAGTAAAACTCTAGTAGATTGGATATTGAAAAATTATCCTAAAATGGCGGGTGTAGGAGAACCTAAAATGTTCGAAGAAAAAGAAATACCTCGTCCGGGGATAGTGCATAGACTCGACCGTGACACTTCGGGAGTTTTAATATTGGCTAAAAATAAAAAAAGTTTTGATTCTCTGAAAGAGCAATTTAAAAATAGAGAAGTCCGTAAAGTTTACAATACTCTAGTCATAGGAACTTTTAAAGAAGATAGGGGTACTATCAATAAAGAGATAGGTAGAAGCCCGACTGATTTTCGTCGTCGTTTGGCAGGGAGAGGAGCGAGAGGGGAATTGCGTGAAGCTATTACCGAATACACAGTTTTGAAAAAGATTGAAGACCGAAAAGGCAATAAATTTACTTATCTCGAAGTCCGTCCAAAGACAGGTCGCACTCATCAGATAAGGGTCCATATGAAATACTTAAATCATCCTGTAGTAGGGGACTCTCTATATAACCCTGACGGCTTGAAGATGAAAGATATAGATAGAATGATGCTTCATGCTAAATCTATAAAATTTAAAAATCTCAAAGGAGATATTATGAAAGTAGAATCCGAGTTGCCTTTAGAATTTGAGAATTTATTAAAATAAAAAGAGCGTTTCTATTATAGATTCGCTCTTTGTGTTGTGAGTTTTAGTAGCCGCCATCGTCATGTAGACCGAAGGTCTCCTTGCTTGGGAAAATTAATATTTTTTTTATAAAATAATCTTTTTCAATAAAATAAACGTTCTCGTTGCTCACACCAAGTATTACAGTATTAAAATCTTCAGTCCTTTTTCTACTCATTAAAATTAGTAGATTGGACTTGTTAATTTCTAAAACCTCTCCTTCTATAACATAATTATTTGAAAGAAAAATTTTTATATGGTGATCCTTGTGTTTTTCAATAAAGGTTTTTAAAGTTTGAATAACGTCTTCTTTAAACGAAAAATATTTTTGAGCTAATTCTGTGTTTCTGGTTTCAATTATTTGGTCTGATCGTATTATTCCTAAAGAAGGTATAACTCCTAAAATATTATCAAACCTTATGTGATTTATAAAATCATTGTCTGAATACATTTTTAACGAAATTATTCTACCACTTGTAAAATCAAAACTTTTTTCTGTTATGTTATTGGGTATTCCAAAAAAATCTCCTAAATCCTCCATAAGACAATTTTTTGAAATTCTAGTAAAAAACAAACGAATTGTTTTTCCTTCATTTGCTTGTAACTTTTTTATGATTTTTTTCATTTCTTCTGTGTATAATCCAGAAAAAGTTAATAAATCATTTGTACCTTTAATGGTTTTTTGAAATTCTAAAGAAATTACTTGAGATTTTTTGCTCGCTAAGGTCGCCATATTACATGTATTTGATTGTTAAAAAACTATATTTCATTTTGATAGTATAATTAATAGGATTTTAAGTCAAATATGTATATTGGTTTATATGTTTGCCTTTAGAAATGATTTATGCTAAAGTAAAGGACATTATGGCAGGAAATGTAACAAACAAAATAAAACTTACCACAGTTGATGTAGCAGCTCGAAAAAAGCTTGATTTTAAAGCGGGGGACACTGTACGTGTTTCATATAAGATTGCTGAACAAAAAGAAGGTAAAAAGAAAGGTGAATCTATTATTAAATACCGTGTCCAAGCTTTTGAAGGACTTGTCCTTGCTCGTAAGCATGGCACAGAGATAGGAGCTACTTTTACAGTTCGTAAAGTTGCTTCTGGAGTAGGAGTAGAAAGAATTTTCCCGTTATTTGCTCCAACTATTGAAAAGATCGAAATCACAAAGAGAGCTAGTGCAAGACGTTCAAAACTATATTATATCCGTACAAAAGCAGTTAAGGATGTTAGAAAGAGATTAAGAGCTGTGGCTGTTGATAAAAATCTAGAAGAAGAAAAAGACGAAGAAGTAGCAGAAGCTACAGAGGTTACAGAAAATGCAACAGAATAATATTAAATATTCAAAAAATAAAACTTCAGAATTGGAGTTTTATTTTTTTGTTTAATAATTAGTAGACGCTATTCCTTTGAGATTATATAATATAAATATGGGGAAAAGGGGACCTAAACCAAAAAGAATTATTAAAGAAGAATGGAATCCAAATTTAGCTTACGCTGTAGGATTATTGGTGACAGATGGTTGTTTGTCTAAAGATACTTTACTAATAGATTTAACCTCTAAAGATAAAGAGCAATTAAATAATTTTTCAAAGTCAGTTGGAGTGGAATTTAAAATAGGAACTAAATTAAATAGTACTGGGGATATTTGTTTTAGAATACAATTTAAAAATAGAATTTTTTATGATTTTTTATTATCTATTGGATTAACTCCAGCAAAATCTAAAACCATAGGGAAAATAAAAATTCCTGAAGAATATTTTTTTGATTTTTTGCGTGGTTGTTTTGATGGTGACGGATGTTTTTACTCATATTGGGATCCGAGATGGCGATCGAGCCATATGTTTTATATTGAATTTGTCTCTGCGAGCAAAAAACATATTGATTGGTTAAGAGCAGAACTTAAAAAGAAAGTTGGAATAATCGGACATGTAACACAGGATGGTCAACGGGTGACTTATCAATTAAAATACGCCAAAAAAGAAGCACTAGAAATTATAAAGAAAATGTACTATAATCCTAATGTTATTTGCTTGTCTCGTAAAAAGCTCAAAATAGAAAAAGCTTTAAAAGTAGAAGAATTACAGCAAAGCAAATATCAATAAAAGCGCAGGTGTTGTAACGGTAGCCAAGCTACCTTGAGGTGGTAGTGCCCGTAAGGGCGTGGAGGTTCAAATCCTCTCCTGCGCACCAGAATAAGCAAATTAATTAGAGCTCTCTTTGATACTATTGTTTTTATCTTATTGTGTTACTATTAGTGTATGGAAACAACAAATTTTGATAAAAAAGATTCTAATGAAGATGGTGTGATTACTCCAGAAAAATCTCAGAGCGAAAATATAGAACAAGTAGAATTAAGTTCTCCGACTGAAAATATTGCAGATATAAATAAAATTGAAGAGCAGATAGTAGGACTAGAAGGGGAGATAAAAAAACACGTAGAGCAAACCAACGAAGTTCGCTTAGAACTTGGCTTACCTCCCGAGACTGTAGAAAATATCCCTGCTTTAAAAACTAAACTTACTGCTTTAGATAAACTAAAAAACTATATTAAGAATACTGCCAAAGCTGTAACTATGGCAGGTATTATGCTTGCTGGTACTAGCGAAGCTGTGGGGCAAACAACTCAAACTTTCGACAAGAATGGAGACAAGCTTGCTATGAATGATTTAGAAGAAGTGAGAAAGAAAAATATGGAGAAATGGGTTTCTAAAAATTATGATTTAGTGAAGGCAGGTAAATTGGCACCAGGTACAGTATTAGAAGGTCCTGATGGAAATAAATATAAAATAGGTGCAGTCTTAGACAATAACTTATTAAAGAAAAATCAAGACAATGAGTCTATCGACGGTCCAGATAATAATACAAAGAAAATAAATATTTCTTCTTTTTTCAAAACAGGTACAGTGGAATACGTAGACAAAGACGCAGAATTAAAAGCAGAACAGTCTGTGCGTGATTTCTTGGATTCTATTAATGACTTAGAGAATTCTAGTATCCGTGTTTTGGGTACGTATTCTGTAGATAGAAAGTGGGGAGATATATCTGTAGAGAATCCTGACGGGGATAAAAATACTCAAATTGCTAAAGCCAGAGAGCAAGCAGGTTTAGCTTTATTGAAAAAAATTATAAAAGAAAAGTATGGAGAAGATTATTTGCAAAATCTTGAAATAGAATCTATGTCTAAAGGAGTTGCGTTGTCTGATAAATTCTCTCAAGAAGAAATAGACAATATGACTGATCTTGAAAAGCAAAAAGAAATTGATTTGAATCAAGGCATGTCTTTAGAGGTGGTTAAGAAAATAATAAACAAAGCTGAAAAGATGGAGATATCTCCTGAAGAAAAAGAATATTTAAACGCAGCCTTCGTTATATTGGACAAATCAAAGTCAATGGAAAATGATTCTGAGTATGCTTCTAAGATTATAGAAAAGATAAATAAAAATACTGATAGTAAAATTAAGACCCTGACTCTTGAGGGAGGGAATAACGAGGCTCATCTGCAGACCTTAGAAAAGGCTCTAGTATCTTTAGATGAAAGTAGTATTGGGAAAGATATTATTGTTATAACCGATGAACCAGATAATACTTTGGATTCTGATAGTTATGATCAACAAATAGCCAAGGTTTTAGAATTAGCAAAAGAGAAAAAGGTTAATATTTTATTAAAACTTTTTAATCCAAAAATGGGACCTAGTGCTAGTGCTGCTTCTTTTGTGACTCTTAAATTAGATGATTACAGTAAAAATGCTTTAAAAGCTGTCTCTAGTATTCCTAATATGAAATATCAAACCAATGAAGACAAGTTGCAGTATTGGTTTAATGCTCAAGCTCAAGACTCTGGTGTTGCTGTTGGTGAATAAATTTCTAATAAATAAATTATTCTGCTATTATATAAGTAATGAATGAAAACTTTAAGTTAATTCTTTCTATTCTAAAGAAGCAAGTTTCTTCTTTGTTTTTTATCTTGCTTGTTGTTTCGGCTTTCGTTTCTTTTTTTGCTGGAGAGAAATTGGACGGGATAATCATAGTGGTGATTATTTTAATAAATACCTTTCTGGATTTATATCAAGAATTTAAAGCTTCAAAAGCTACAGAAAAATTATTGCATTTGGTTCAGACTAAAGTCTATGTATTTAGAGAAGGGAAACTTATACAGGTGAATGGTAATGAATTAGTGGTAGGCGATATTGTTCATTTTATCGCTGGGTCTATCGTGCCTGTTGATGTTTCTGTTATTGAATCAGTGAATGCTTTTGTGGACGATTCGGTGCGAACTGGAGAGACTATGTCCAAAGAGGTAAAAATGGGGGACAATCTTTTTGCTGGAGCGATAGTCTCGGGCGGGAAGATAGTCGCACATGTAGTAGCCTTACAGGCTGATTCTTCTGTGGCAAAATATAAAGAAAAATTAGAGGAAGTTAAAAAATGGAGTAGTTTCAACGAGTTTACAGAAAAGGTCATCAAGTATATTTTTATTATTTCGCTTGTGACTTTGTTGATAGCTATGTTTCTTTTGGTTTTCGTTCTTGGTAAATACGATCTAGCTCATTTCTTTGTATTTGCTATCGCAATGTTGGTAGGAGTAGTTCCAGAAATGTTGCCTTTGATCATTACTATTATTCTCACTCGTGAGTCTGTGTTGTTGGCGAAAAATAAAGTTATCGTCAAAAGACTTTCTTCTCTTGAGAGTATTGGAGCTTTGAGATTTTTATTGACTGACAAGACTGGTACCATAACTGAAAATAAATTGCGAGTGTCTTATGTTTTTGATCAATCTAATTTTTGGGAGATGTCTAATTCTGTATCAGAGGGTGAGTACGAGAGGACACCTTTGGATATTGCTTATGACGGAGCCTTGAATTCTTCTGTTGGTAAGATTAAAACCAATCCAAAAAAGATATTGGACTTTACTCAGTTTACTCATGAGTCTGGATATGAAGTTTTTGTTTTAGAAGGTGGAGTCAAAGTGATTCGTGGAATTTTAAATAAAGTTTTAGCTGAATGCAAAAATTCAAAATCCGTAGCTGGGATTTTGGAGTCTGCTCATGTTTACGAGAGCAAGGGTATGAGAGTTATGGGTGTAGCCTGGAGTATGGGGGGAGTTTGGGAATTCGCTGGCTTTGTTGCATTTTATGATCCAGTCAAGCCGAGCTCACTCGAATCTTTTAATCTCGCTAAAGAAAAAGGTATTGATGTAAAAATACTCACAGGAGATTCTAGCGAAGTAGCACAGAGTGTGATAGAGGAATTAAAAATTCCTTGTAGTAGAGAAAATATTTTCTCTCTAGATAAAATCGAAGTCAAAGACCTGACAGATGAGGATTTATTGAAAGCTTTGGTCTTTGCAAAATGCACCCCAGTAAACAAGCTCGAGCTCATGGATAGATATATAGCTCTCGGCCCTGTGGCTTTCTTGGGTGATGGTATCAATGACGCTTTAGCTTTAAAGCGTGCCGATATAGGTATAGCAGTAGACAATGCGACAGATATAGCCAAAGAATCTGCAGATATTATTTTATTAGAAAAAGATTTATTCCCAGTTTTAAAAAGTGTAGATATGGGTAGAAAGGCTTTGCGTAATATCCTGACTTATATCATGTATACATTAGCAGGGAATGCAGGAACCTTTTTCTCTCTGATTATTGCTTCGTTCTTTTATCCTGTTTTGCCAATGCTACCAATTCAAATATTGTTAAATAATTTACTCACTGATTTGCCTCTAATGCTCATCATTACAGACAATCCAGACAAATACGCTTTGTCTCATGTACCACATTTTGAGCCAAAGAAAATACTAAAACGCGTTTTGGCTTTCGGTTTGATATCTAGTATGTTTGATTTGTTTTATTTCCAAATGTATAAAGGTGCTGGAGTGGCAGAATTTCAAACGGGTTGGTTCTTGTTCTCAGTATTTGCTGAACTTGCTCTAATCTTGTCGATACGCTCATCTCGACCTTTATGGAAATCTCCTCCTGTGTCTATGCCTTTGACTATTGGAGTTGTGCTCGCTTTCATTATGCCTTTTGTATTAATTTACCAAAACGGACTAGCTTCGATTTTCAAATTTGCTCCTTTGTCCAACAATACTTTGTCAGTTTTGCTCACAATGACATTAGTCTATATATTTATGAATGAAATTTTGAAATATTTCTTGCGTAAAAAGAATTTATACAATAAACCAGAAAATAAAATCAACAATTCTGTGATTTAAATTTTAGTTAAAAAGATTTTATTTGCTATAATATATGTATGCAAATAAATGAAGATCAATTAAAGAAATTTATTTTAGAATCTAAACTCGTAAACAAGAGCGATCTTGAAGATATTATTAAAGAATCCGAAGATAAAAAGACTCGTTGGACAGATTTACTTTTATCCCAAAATAAAATATCGGAAACAGACTTGAAAAGAATGGAGGCTTTTGTTTTAGGTATTCCTTTTATTAGTTTGCATGATGAGAAAATAGTATTAGATGTTTTGTCTTTGATACCTGAGCCTATTGCTCACAACTACAATATTATTGCCTACAAAAGAAAAGAAAATGCGCTCGAAGTAGCTATGCTTGATGTAGATGATTTACCTGTGATTGATTTTATCAAGAAGCGTTCTGGTCTTAAGATTTTACCTCGTTTGACTGATACGGCTTCTATCAAATCCGCTTTGATGCAGTATAAGAAAAGTCTGCAAGCAGAATTTTCAAATATCATTCAAAAAGAAAGTATCTCTTTAAAAATTTCTAAAGAAGAAGGGGAGAAGTCTGAAGCCGAGTTAAAAGAAATGGCAGAAGATTTACCGATTGTAAAAATCGTAGATTCTCTCATCTCTCATGCTATTTTGCAAAATGCTTCTGATATCCATATAGAACCCGGTGAAGTAAACCTCACTGTCAGATATCGTATCGACGGTATTTTACATGATGCGATGGTCCTTGATAAAAATGCAGGTTCCGGTATTACCGCTCGTATTAAAGTTTTGTCCAATCTAAAGCTCGACGAAAAAAGATTGCCTCAAGACGGTAGATTTAAAATAGAACAAAATGGCGACAAGGTTTCTTTCCGTGTTTCTACATTGCCGACTTTCTTTGGAGAAAAAACTGTTATTAGAATATTGAGGGAAAATGCTCATGGTTTTTCACTCGAAGGGCTTGGTTTCCATGGTGAAGGATTAGAGCTTATTTATGAATCTTTAAAACAAAAAACAGGCATGGTGCTCGCTACTGGTCCTACTGGATCTGGAAAGACAACAACTTTGTATACCATGCTCGACATGTTGAATAAACCAGAAGTAAATATCTCTACTGTAGAAGACCCGGTAGAGTATCAAATGCCACGTGTAAACCAAACTCAAGTCAAACCTGATATTGGCTTCACTTTCGCCTCTGGACTCCGTTCTTTGCTTCGTCAGGATCCGGACATCGTTATGGTAGGAGAGATTCGCGACGGCGAGACTGCTTCTATTGCGATTAATGCATCCCTTACTGGTCACTTGGTGTTATCTACCATTCACACCAACTCTGCTGCTGGAGCAATACCTAGATTTATGGATATGGGAGTTTTGCCTTTCTTGATAGTTTCTACTTTGAGAATTATTATTGCGCAAAGACTTGTGAGACGTCTGACTAGCACAAAACAAAAATATTTCTTGAGCGATGCTGAGATTAAAAGTTTAGAAAAAATTATAGACTTAGATAGAATGATGAAATTCTTGATATCTGAAAAAGCAGTCGAAGAAAATGCGACTTGGAAAACTATCCCTTTTTATCGAGTACCTGAGGGTAGCACTGATGGATATTCTGGGCGTGTTGGTATCCATGAAGTTTTAAAAGTAAGTCTAGCTATACGTGAATTGATAATAAAAGGTAGTTCTCAAGACGAAATAGAAGAGCAAGCTAAAAAAGAAGGAATGATGACTATGATAGAAGACGGAGTATTTCAAGCAGTCTTAGGTAATACTTCTATCGAAGAAGTTTTCCGTGTAGTTTCAGAATAACATATGCTTTTTTCATATAAAATAAAATCAAAGACAGGAGAGATATTGGAAGGGGAAATAGAAGCCTCAGATCGTTTTTCTGCGTCTCGCGATTTGAGGTCAAAAGGCAATACCCCAATTTTTGTAAAACAAAAAAATACTTCTTCTTTTAATCTAAATCAAATGGTTGAGATGATTTTTAGTAGAGTCAAAACTTCAGAGTTGATAATTTTTACAAAAAATCTAAGTGGAATGTTGAAAGCTGGATTATCTCTGGCTCGAGCTTTATCTGTTTTGGAAAAGCAGACCAAAAATGCAAAATTTAAAAAAATTATTATTGAGTTGATAAATGAAGTTGAAGGTGGAGGGACTTTGTCTTCTGGACTCAATAAGCATCCAAAAGTCTTCTCTTCTTTATTTACCTCGATGACTTCTGCTGGAGAGGAGTCAGGTAATCTATCCTCATCTTTAAATGAAATAGGCATGAACCTTTCTAAGGCCAACGCTCTAACAAAGAAAATCAAAGGAGCCATGATCTACCCTGGAGTTATTATGTCAGCTATGGTTTTGATAGGAATTCTAATGTTTGCTTATGTGGTGCCGACTTTAGCGGGAACCTTTAAAGAATTAGGTGTACAATTGCCATCTACTACTCAATTCATAATAGCTATGGGTAATTTCTTTTCTGAATATTTGATATTGTCTTTATTGCTCGTTATTGCTTTGGGGGCAGGTTTGTTCTTTCTTTTCCGTGCACGTTTTATGGCCAAGTATATTGATTTTGTGGTTTTAAAATTACCAGTTATTGGTACTATGGCAAAAGAATTAAATACTGCTCGTACAGCTCGCACTATATCTTCTCTATTACTCGCTGGAGTATCTATTACTCGGGCTATTGAGATTACTGAAAACGTTGTACAAAATTTGTACTATAAGAAAACTTTAGTAGAGGTCAGAAGTAGAATAGAAAAAGGTTCGCCTTTCTCAGAAGTCTTTTCCGAAAATTCTCAACTGTATCCTGTGATGATGTCTGAGATGATACAAGTAGGAGAGGAGACTGGTAAGCTCTCCGACATGTTGCTCGAAGTCGCAGCTTTTTATGAAGAAGAAATAGAAAATAAAACTAAAGATTTATCTACTATTATCGAACCGATTTTGATGGTTGTTATCGGAGGAGGAGTAGGTTTCTTTGCAATATCCATGATCACACCTTTGTATTCAGTCTTGAATAATATACAATAAGAGTATGAAATTCTTTTATCAAAAAGCTTTTACATTAATAGAGATACTTGTTGTTATAGCTATTTTGATGCTTTTGATATCTATTGCTTTACCTGAGTTTTCCAAATTACGCAAAAATCAAATACTTATTGCTAACGTAAGTAATATTATTTCATTAATTGAAAAAGCTAAAAATCAAACTTCCAATTCTTTAAACGGAGAATCATACGGTGTCTATTTTACAAATAATTCTGTAACTTTATTTGAGGGTACAGTATATGACGCAGAAGATAGTAATCTTGAAATACTAAATCTAGATCCTGGTGTTACCCTAGAATTAGATTTGAGTGAAATCACAGCACCGGGCTCTGGTGAAAATGGTGACCCCACAGATCAAATTTATTTTCATAGATTAACAAATCAAGTGAGTGGAGTTGGATCATTAAATCTAAGCATTGAAAATCATAAAACTACAAAAAATATACACATAGAACCTTTTGGTGTTATTACTATTCTTAATGGTGCAAGTAAAGATTGAGGTCAATAAAATGAAATATTTTAAGCAAAAACAAAATAAAGGTTTTCTTTTAGTAGAAGTATTAATTTCTGTTTTTATTATTTCTGTTTCTGTTGTATCTTTTTCTGGTCTTGCTCAAAAAGCCATCGCCATATCAAGACAATCATTAAATACCACTAAAGCATCTTTCTTTTTAGAAGAGGGAGTAGAAATCGTTAGAGCATTTAGAGATTCGAGCTGGAGTAATATTACTAGTTTGAGTGTAAATACTGATTATTATATTGAATATGATACTAGTCATAATGGTTGGTATTTTACTACTACACCTAATACTATAGATGGTTTTACACGTAAGATTACTTTTTTCAACGTTAATAGAAACACAACTACTCAAGATATTGATACTGGTGGTGTAAATGATAATGGTACCAAACTCGTGGTGGTTACTGTGTCTTGGCAAGAAGGAGCAAGTCTTAAGACAAAGAGTGTCTCAGTTTATATTAGTGATATATTTTCATAATGATTATTTTTTTTAAAAAATTTAATAAAGGTAATAGTTTGATTGAGGTTGTTTTTTATGTAGCTATTTTTGCAGTTACCGTGGTGTTGGTTATGAATTCAACCTTTTTAATGATTTCTAGTTTTAAGGAAAATTTTGTAAATCACAACTTGAAGCAGCATGCACAGATTATAGAAAATATTGCTAGAGAGATTAAAAACTCAGAAGGTATTGTTAGTATGTCTGAGTCTAGTATTAAATTAAGCAAGAAAGATATTAATGGTGCTGACCATACTATTGAATTTTTGCAATATGGTAATGGTTTAAACTTGTATGAAGATGATCAATTATCAGCTTCGTTAACTGGTAAAAGAACCAAAGTGTTAGATTTTTCTGTGACTTCTTTAGGACATATTCGAGGTTCGGCTAATTACGAAGCAAATAATGTGGTGCCTTTAGCTAGTCAGGTTATTAAACTAGAGTTAACTTTACAGACGATTTATTTTGGTTTTTCAAGAACTGAGACTTTTTACAATACTATTGTCTTGAGAAGTAATTATTAGATATTCTTTAAAATAAAATGAAATTCAAATATTATAAAAATAATTTTTTACATAAAAGAAATAAAGGTAATGCAATGATAATTTCTACTTTATTTTTTTTGTTTATTTCACTGGCTTCTGTGTCTGGTATTGTTTCTCCTTCTGTGAAAATTTTTAAAAATTCCAATGATTTAATTAAGTCTAAGCAAAGTTTATTTTTAGCTGAATCAGGAGTAGAAGATGCTATCTATAGAATTAAAAACAATATGACAATAGATTCAGAAGAAATTTTGTCGTTAAATAGTAATACCGTCACAACTAATATTTCGACTCCTTCAGCGAATGAAAAAAGTATTACCTCTTTGGGTGATGTATCTGACTACAATAGAACCTTAGCTGTAGATTTAGAGACTGATGTGGGTGTGAGTTTTAATTATGGAGTACAGGTAGGTGCTGGAGGAATACATCTAGACAGTGGCGCAATTAACGGTAATGTTTATGCCAATGGACCAATTACTTCAACTACATCAGGTTCTAATAATATCAGCGGGAGCGCTATCTCTGCAAATAGCCCAGGACTAACAGCCAATCAATCCAACGGCTCAGGTACTCCTACTTATGATGTTGTATTTGCTAATAGTAATGGAACACAAGACGTTGCTCAGAGTTTTGAAATTACAAATGATACTTTGCCTTTAAATAAGGTTGAACTCTATATAAAAAAAGTTGGCAATCCTAGTGGTGGGACTGTAACTATTCGTAATGATTCTAGTGGTGCTCCTGGGAGTACAATACTGGCTACTGGTACATTATCTTCTAGCTCAGTTACAACTTCTTATGGTTGGATAGGTGTATCTTTTACAACTAATCCATTATTGCAAACTAATACTACTTATTGGCTTGTTGTTGATACTGGCACTAATGCTAGCAATTATTATACGATAGGTGCATTTGGTAATTCTTATTCTTTCGGTTTAGCTAAAATAGGACGTCAGGGAAATTCTTGGTCTAATACAACTCCGTCAGGCTTAGATTATTTTTTTAAAGTTTATTTAGGTGGTGTGAATGGACGAATTACCGGAGTTGATCAACATAATAGATTGAGTATTGGTGGATTAGTCAAAGCCAATACTGTAAATTTCGTAAATGCGGGTGGTACTATTTATTGCCAAAGTGGAGTCAATAATAATAAAAGTTGTACATCAGGCACTGACCCAGTCTATATAGAATTTCCTGTTTCTGAGGCAAATATAGAAGGCTGGAAAGAAGAGGCTGAAGCTGGTGAAATATATAATGGTAATTATAGTGTTGGTTGGGCTGGGGCTACTCTCGGTCCAAGGAAAATCAATGGGAATCTGAGTGTTTCTAGTGGTGGTATATTAAATCTAACTGGTAATTTGTGGGTTACTGGTGATATTACTTTAAATGGTGGAGGCAAGATAAAGCTCGATTCTTCGTATGGTACAAATGATGGAGTGGTTGTTGCTGATGGTATTATCTCAGTCTCTGGCGGAGGTAGTGCTACAGGTTCAGGAACTACTGGTAGCTATTTAATGTTACTTACTACAAATAGCGGAACGAACGCATTTACTATTAATGGAGGAGCGGGATCAACTATAGCTTATGCTCACAATGGTACTATGGTTGCCACAGGAGGAGCCTCATTGAAAGAAGCTACAGCTTATAAATTAACCGTCACAGGGGGAGCTAGTATTACTTATGAGTCAGGATTAACTGACAATAATTTTTCTTCAGGTCCCTCAGGGTCTTGGAATATATCATCTTGGAAGGAAGAATAATTTTTGTGTTATAATTATTTAATGAAAAAGAAAATAATTATTGGTAATTGGAAAATGAACCCTGTCACTTCTAAAGAAGCTGTAAGGCTATTTAAAGAAGTATTATCTAGTACTTCCAAAATTAAAAAAATAGAAATTGCTTTTTGCGTACCATATATTTATTTAGAAAGTTTACGTAAAGTCTCAAAGAGAAGTGTGCTCGGTGCTCAGAATGTTTTTTCAGAAAATTCTATCTCACGTAATGGTGCTTATACTGGGGAAGTTAGTATTGATATGCTTAATAGTTTAGGAGTAAAATATATTATTTTAGGTCATTCTGAAAGAAGAGAGCTCGGTGAAAATAACATAGTCATAAACAAGAAATTAAAACTTATTCCAAATAGTATTACTCCGATATTGTGTGTGGGAGAAAAAGATAGAGATGAGAATCATGAATATTTAAATGTGATTAAGTCTCAGGTAGAAGAATGCTTGAGCGGGATAAATAAAAATACTTTAAATAACCTAGTGATTGCTTATGAGCCTGTCTGGGCCATTGGTCAAGACGCACTCCGTCAAGCCACATCTTTAGAATTTAGAGAAATCTCTATTTTAATAAAGAAAATACTTACAGATAAATTTGGTGCAAAAAATATATCCAAGATTCGAATCATTTATGGTGGTTCAGTGCATCCAGAGAATGCTTATGATTTCTTGAAGGAAGGTGATAGTCAAGGCTTCCTAGTTGGGAGAGATAGTTTGAATGCTAAAAAGTTTAGTGAGATTATTAAAATTACAGAAGACTTCATTTAATATTATTTAATATGCAAAATATAAAAAGTTTAAAAAAAATAAAAAATAAAAAAATAATTGTTAGAGTTGATTTTAATGTGCCTATCTCCTCGGGAAAGGTGGTAGATAATTTTAGGATTAAAAAAGGTATACCTACTATTAAGTATTTAGTAGATAAAGGTGCCAAGGTTTTGATCTTAATGCATTTAGGTAAAGACGGTAGTAGTGATATCACACCTGTAGTCAAAGAATTCTTTAGGTTGTCTAAAATGTCTAAAAAAGATGTGATATTCTCACCAAACATACGTATTTTTGAAGGAGAAGAGCATAACGACAAGACTCTCGCCAAAGAGTTTGCAAGTTTGGGGGACTTCTATGTCAACGACGCTTTCTCTGTAGCCCATAGAGCTCATGCATCTATCGTAGGGATTCCAAAACTTTTACCTTCTTATGCAGGATTTCAATTGGAAGAAGAAGTGAAGAATCTGAGTCTGCCTTTTGCCAAGCCAAAACACCCTTTTCTTTTTATTCTAGGTGGAGCAAAGTTCTCTACTAAAATGCCTTTGATTAAGAAGTATCTAAATACTGCCGATTCTGTATTTATCGGAGGAGCCTTGCTTAATGATTTTCTAAAAGCTAAAGGATTAGAAGTAGGCAAGTCACTCATTGACGGAACAAATTATAATATCAAATCTCTCTTAAAGAATAAGAAATTAATATTACCGACTGATGTTGTCGTAGAAAGAGAAGGCAAACTAGTCAATGTGAAGACTGATGCAGTTTTGAAAAATGATATTATTCTAGATGTCGGAGTTGAGTCTGTGAAGAATTTAGAATCTTATATCAATAAAGCAAAATTAATCCTTTGGAACGGGCCTTTGGGTATGTATGAAAAGGGAGGAGATATAGCTTCTAAGAAAATTTTAAAGAGTGTGGGTAATTCAAAAGCTATTAGTATTATAGGTGGAGGGGATACAGTAGCCCTTATCTCGAAAATGAAATTAGAGAATAAATTTAGTTTTGTTTCCACGGGAGGCGGAGCGACGTTAGACTTCCTAGCCAAAGGTACTTTGCCTGGAATTAAGGCTTTGAAATAAAGAAATAGTAAATTAAAAACCTTCAATAATATTGAAGGTTTTTAATTTAATGCATTTTTTATTTTGTCTCGGTTTTCTGTAAAGTTCGTAGAGTTGCCAGGAGTCTCAGGCCAGATCCAAACGTGAGCGTGTTCGACTTCTTCTCCGTATATCTGACTACGGATTATGTCTGCGTTGAAAGCTTTCTTTTGAGCGGTAGCTATTTTCTGAACTATAGCGAAATAGTCTCGGATATTGCCAGGGATAGATTCTTGACTAGGCAAGTCCCAAACATAACGAAAATGTTTTTTAGGTATTACTTGTACATGTCCGGGTCCGAGAGGATTGATATCTAAGAATGCTAAAAAGTATTCGTCTTCATAGACTTTATTGCTTGGAAGACTACCAATAACTATTTTGCAAAAAATACAGTTATCCTTCATGCGTATATTATAACATTATGTGTTAAAATTGCATTTATATATGCACAGTGAATTTTTGACACAGTTATTGAATAAAAGGGGATTGATAAATAAAGATGAAATAGAATCTTTCTTAAATCCGCTCTATGAGACAGATTTTTTTGATCCTTTTTTAATGAGAGATATGGAGAAGTCTTGTGTTAGGATTTTTGATGCTATAAAAAATAATGAAAAGATTGTTATTTACACGGACTATGATTGCGATGGTATTCCAGGTGCTGTGATACTTTCGGATTTATTTAAAAAAATAAAATATCCGAATTTTGAGGTCTACATACCAGAACGCAATAGTGAAGGATACGGATTAAATATCGAAGCTGTAGAGAGTTTTAAAGAGGGTGGCGTTGATCTTTTAATTACTATCGATCTCGGTATTACCGCTGTTGAAGAAGTCGCCTTGGCGAATTCTTATGGTATTGCTGTTATTATCACTGATCATCACATACCTCATGCACTCTTGCCGGACGCCTATGCGATACTTAATCCCAAGGTAGACGACTATCCCGAGAAGATGCTTTGTGGGTCGGGTGTAGTCTTTAAACTCGTTTGTGGATTTTTAAAAAAGTACGGAGAAGAATTCAGCGTGAGTGCTGGTTGGGAGAAATGGCTACTTGATATGGCTGGACTTGCGACTCTCTCGGATATGGTCCCGTTACTCGGTGAGAATAGAGCGATAGCGTATTATGGTATGAAAGTATTGCGTAAAAGTCCTAGACCTGGATTGCAGAAATTATTGAGTCTCATGAAAATAAATCAGTCATATCTCGCAACGGACGACGTCACCTTTATGATAACTCCTCGTATCAACGCCGCTTCACGTATGGATAGTCCAATGCGGGCTTTTGAGCTGTTGGCTACTAATGATGTGACAGAAGGAGGAGTCTTGGCCAAGCATCTATCTAGTATCAATGATGAAAGAAAAAGTATAGTTCTCCATATCATGAAAGAAGTGAAGGCTCATTTTGATAAAAGGGAAGAGTTGAAAGATTTTCCTGTTATCGTTATGGGTAGTCCGAGTTGGCGAGTTGGAGTGCTGGGTATCGTAGCGGGTAAGATAATGGATGAATATGACAAACCTGTTTTTGTTTGGGGCAAAGACGAGAATGACGTCATCAAAGGCTCTTGTCGTTCTCCGGGATCGGTATCTGTTGTAGAGTTGATGACTCATGCAAAAGAATACTTTGTGGAATTTGGCGGTCATGAGCTCGCGGGAGGTTTCGCTGTGCATCATGGCAAAGTGCATTTCTTAGAAGAAGCTTTATCTATATCTTTTAAAGAAGTCCAAAAAGAAAGAGATATCGTAGAAGCTACTTATGATTTAAAATTACGTTTCTCGGACGTGAATATTAAAAACAACAATGACTTAGAACGCATGGAACCTTTTGGGCTAGCTAATCCAAAACCTGTTTTTCTTTTCGAATCGGTCAAAATAGATAAAATTAAAAAATTCGGCAAGAATAATTCAGGCGAGCATTTAGAGATAACATTCTCAGATAGTACTAAAAAGGGAATAGTAGCGATATCTTTCTTCTCTACCGTAGACTCTTTTAATACAAAGATAGAAGAAGGTTTATCTGTAAATCTAACAGCCACCTTTGATCTGTCCCGTTTCCGTGGAAGACCTGAACTGCGATTAAGAATAGTAGATATTTATTAATAGTTATGCTAAGATGAGTTTGAATTTTTGTTTTTTATTTAAAATAATATTTATGGATAGTAGTTGTAATGCGTATTTATCTGAGATTTTAAATTCAGATAAATCATTAGATTTATGCAATCTAAGTATATTTACAGACATCGAAACTGATGATGTTTACCATGCAGGATGTCTTTTGGTTGAAGGAGATTTGATTAAATCTGAGAGACTCCGTAATCTTTGTAAGCAAATTAATTTTATTAATAAAAAGAATACTATACCAGTAATTAGAAAAACTTATGAATTACCAGCATATAAATTTATTGGTAATATCAACAAAAATACATTTGAAATAGGGTAATAATTAAAATTATTATATTTTGCAAAAACTTTAGACTTTTAAGTTAAGTCTAAAGTTTTTTATTTTATATTTAAAATTTTGCTATAATACATCTATGCAAAAAATTACAATTTATACAGACGGCGCGGCGAGAGGGAATCCAGGGCCTTCGGGCTTTGGAGCTATGATTACGATTCATGATACAAATTCTACGTTTCGCGTTAAAGAGCTTGGAGGATACGGAGGAGATCAAGGTACAAATAATCAAATGGAACTCTCGGCT
The DNA here is from genome assembly GCA_041675085.1 of Minisyncoccota bacterium. Lineage (GTDB taxonomy): Bacteria > Patescibacteriota > Minisyncoccia > Phycocordibacterales > UBA9973 > UBA9973. Next base: position 77,996 of record JBAYUN010000002.1, on the reverse strand, counting down.
CCTATACATGCTTTAAAATTTTTGAAAGAAAATAATATCACAGGTGAGATAAAGATTCATTCAGATTCTAAATATGTGATTAATGGAGTGAATTCTTGGATTTTAAATTGGGTTAAAAATGGTTGGAAGACTGCAAATAAAAAGCCTGTTTTAAATCGAGAGCTATGGATGGAGCTTCATGAATTGAATCAACATTTCAAACCAGTCTGGCATTATGTAGCAGGGCATAGTGGTCATAAAGAAAATGATAGGGTGGACGAGATAGCGACGAGTTTTGCAGATAAAATAAAAATCGAATTAAAAAAAGATATTTAAACAATTATGCAAGATAGAATATTTTATTCTATAAGTTTTGGTTTTATATTCGGAGTCTTTTTAGGTTCTAGCTTGTCTATAGATTTTTATTGGAATCTACTAGTAGCTTTTCTTTCTATCGTATCTGTTATATTTTTCTATATTGTGAGTCGTAACAAATGGGGCATGATTGCCTCATTTTTTATTTTATTCTTAAGCTTTGGAATATTTTACTTTAATTATTTTAATGATAAACCCGTGCCTGTATTCTTGGAACGACAAGTCGAGAGTGCTGTATCTTTGCAGGGTATAATCATAGACGATATAGAAGAGCGTGAAGCGGGACTAAGGCTTGTCGTAAAAGTAGTAGAGCAAGAAGAAGAGACTAAAGTTTTAGTTTCTACAGATTTGGGTCAGGATTTTAAGTACGGAGACGAAGTTTGGTTTAGAGGCAAGCTTGAAAAGCCTGAGAATTTTATTACAGATAATGGTAAAGAATTTGATTATATTAATTACCTGAAAAAAGACGGTATTTTGTATTTAGTTAAAGACGCTTCTGTGACAAGAATCTCAGAAGATAATGCGAACTCCTTAAAAAGTTTTTTATTTAAAATTAAGAATTCTTTTGTGGAGAAAATTAATTTAAATATTCCACCCTTTGAGTCGACTTTGATGAACGGACTAATACTAGGGGAGAGGTCGAGTTTTCCAGATTCCCTGAGAGAGGATTTTATTAAGACTGGAACTATTCATATCGTAGCTCTCTCGGGCTACAACGTTACTATCATCGCCGAATGGTTCATGAAAGTTTTGTATTTCTTGCCTCAGACTTTAGCTATCTACGGAGGAATAATATCTATCATACTTTTTGTGCTCATGACTGGCGGAGCTTCGACTTCTATTCGGGCAGGGATCATGGCTATCTTGGTCCTCATTGCTCGGGCGACAGGGAGGAATTATGATGTCTTGCGGGGACTTATCTTGGCTGGAGTATTTATGATACTGCTTAATCCTTATGTACTTTATTTTGATGTTTCTTTTCAGTTGTCTTTTATTGCAACTGTGGCAGTGATATTCTTTACGCCGAGAATAGAGAAATATTTCACTTGGGTCACCGAGCGTTTTGGATTGCGAGATATTGTGACTGTGACGACGGCTGCGTATTTATTTGTTTTACCTTTTATTTTGTATAAGATGGGTAATCTTTCAATCGTGGCTCTACCTACGAATATCCTAGTCTTGCCTTTGATACCTATTACTATGCTATTTGGGTTTTTGACCGGGTTTTTGAGCTTTATCTTGCCTGTATTGGCTTTACCTTTTGGTTATGTGGCTTATTATTTACTTCATTACGAGCTATATATTATCAAGCTATTTGCTTTGTTTCCTTTTGCTTCTTTTAATATTCAAAATTTTCCTCTGATTCTCACAATCCTAATTTACCTATATTTTATAAGGCTTATTTTTGGTGAAAGTATCTCGAAATTCTTTAGTAGGTTTTCTGAATAAAAATACTTGACTTTTATTTTAAAGTGTGATAATATGTATTTAGAAGTTTGAATAGTTCTTTCTTTTTTTTGGCTTAGCAAAAAAAAAGAATAAAATATACCTATACCACCCGTATGGAAAGGGGTGTCATTTTGCACCAAGACGCCCCAAAAAAATCGGTGAACCTTTTTGAGAAATTGTGAGGTCCGCACTACCGAGAGTGCTGGCCTCAAAATGAATACCTGGATCGCAATGCGCGCCTCAGGTATTTTTTATTTGCTTTTTAAAAAAACTATGTTATTATACTAATTGAGATTTCCATTTTTTAATTTAAATTGTTATATCATGTTTAAAATAAAAAAATTTATAGTTCGTTGTTTACAAGTTTTTAGAGTATTACAAAGTATGTTTCCTTCTATTTTTATTAACAGAAAAACTAAAAGGGAATTAAGGCAAATAAATAAAAATTTAAATGTCTTAATAAAAACAGAGCCAGATTTTTTATAATCTTGACGAATAAGCAAAGCCCAGAAATCACTTCGTGATTTCTGGGCTTTAAAACTTTTATACGTATTTATTTTAAAGCATCAGTAAAATTTTTTTCAATTTTACTCCAATTTAAGTTTTCAAAAAAAGCTTCTACGTATTTCTTTTTCTCGCTGGTAGGATAGTCGTAGACGTATGCATGTTCCCACATATCGATACCGAGGATCATAGTAGTATTATTGAGTTGACCTAAATGTTGCTCGTCTATCCAAGAGGTAAGCAGCATATCTCTCTCTTTGTTGTACCAGAGAGTTGCCCAACCTATACCTCTCGTCAGAGCTAGAGTTTTAAAATCTTCCAAGAATTTTTCATAACTACCAAAATCCTCCACTATTTTTTTATACAAAATACTTTCTGTATTTAACGCGACACCTCCGCCTTCTAAGGAGTCGAAATATATCTCATGATTCTTCATACCGTTGTATTCAAAAGAAAATCGACGATATAGTTCGTTGATGACGTATGGAGCAAAAGAGTCTTCGGCTACGTAACCTCTGTACTCTTTTATTTTCCCTAAAATATCATTTGTGTTTTTCACATATCCTGCATAGAGTTTTAAATGTTCTTCTATGTTTTTAGCGCTTATGCCTTTTAATGCTCCTATGTCCCATTTTTGTTCTTGAAATTGTTTCATATGTTAATATTATAGCATGCGAGACAGCTTAGAAAAATGTGGTTTATTTTATATATTTCTATTTTTGTTATTTTTTGTCTTTGTACTCTTTTATTTAACTTCTATCAAGAAAGAACCTAATCTGACTTTCGCTATACTTGATGTGGGTCAGGGAGATGCTCTTTTTATTGAATCTCCGAGCGGTCTGCAGATTGTGATAGACGGCGGTCGCGACAAGAAAACTTTGAGCGAGCTTTCAAAGTTAATTCCTTTTTATGATAAAAGTATCGACATGCTAATAATCACAAATCCAGACCTAGATCATATTGGAGGATTTTTAGATATTTTGAAAAATTATAAAGTTGATGTCGTATTCGAGCCGGGGACTTATAATGACTCTACTATTTATAAAAGTATTGAAAAAGAAATAAAGTCTCAAAATACTAAACGAGTGCTCGCTCGGGCGGGTACGCGGATAGATATCGGCGGGGGAGCGTATATTGAGATTTTATTTCCTGATCGAGATGTATCTATTTGGGATAATAATGACGGCTCTATTGTCGCTCGACTTGTTTACGGAGAGTCGACTATTATGCTGACTGGAGACGCTACCACAAGAACTGAAGAGATAGTCTTAGAGAAGTACAATGAAGAGTATTTAAGAAGTGATATTTTAAAAATAGGTCATCATGGGTCCCGGACTTCTACAAGTAAAGAATTCTTGGAAAAAGTACGACCTAAGTACGCCGTCATTTCGAGAGGGCAAGGTAATAGCTATGGGCACCCTCATAAAGAAATCCTGTCTATTTTAGAGAGTTTTGGGGTCGAAATCTTGCGTACGGATACTCTAGGGACAATAGTATTTACCTGTGATAGAATAAAAGAATGCAAGCAAAAATGAAAGATAAAAAAGTAGCACAACTTATTAAACTAGAAGCCAAAAGGCAAGCCGAAGGACTAGAATTAATACCTTCTGAGAACTACGTATCCGAGGATGTGTTGATTGCTAACGGCTCTATCTTTACTAATAAATATTCTGAAGGTTATCCAGGACGCCGATACTACGGCGGACAAGAATACACCGACGCGGTAGAGAATCTCGCTATAGAGAGAATCAAGAAATTATTTAAATGCAAATTTGCCAACGTGCAGGCTCACTCTGGTGCTCCGGCAAACTTGGCTGTGTATTCTGCTATTTTATCTCCTGGTGACACTGTGCTCGGTATGGATCTCTCTCATGGAGGGCATTTGACTCACGGACATCCTATGACTCTGCCTGCGCAGATATATAAATTTGTAACTTATAAAATGAGTAATCCTGATACAGGGGAGATAGATTATGAAGATTTGCGTAATATGGCAATTAAGCATAAACCGAAAATTATCCTTGCTGGATTCTCGGCTTATCCTAAAAATTTAAATTATAAAAAGTTTGTTGAGATTGCGCGTGAAGTCGGAGCTATCACAGTCGCAGATATGGCTCATATCGCCGGACTTATAGCGGGTGGGGCATTAAGGAATCCTTTCTCTGACGGCTTCGATATTATCACAAGTACAACTCACAAGACTCTCCGAGGTCCAAGAGGTGGAATAATACTTACTCGCGAGGATGAAGAGCTTGCGAAAAAAATAGATAAAGCTATTTTTCCTGGAATCCAAGGCGGTCCGCATATGCATACTATCGCTGCGAAAGCCGTTGCCTTCGGAGAAGCACTTAGTCCAAAGTTTAAAATCTATGCCAAACAAGTTTTAAAGAACGCGAAAGCTATGGCAGAAGTTTTTAAGAAAAATAAGATTCGTATGATAGCTGGAGGCACAGAGAATCATTTGATACTGGCTGATGTGTACGGATCTCTTGGGGTTACTGGTAAAGAAGCGCAGACGGTCCTCGACGAAGTGAATATAACTTTGAATATGAATTCTATCGCTGGGGATACGAGGAAGCCACTCGACCCTTCAGGAATTCGTTTCGGTACTCCGGCGATAACTACAAGAGGATTTAAAGAGAGTGACTGTAAAAGAGTCGCCGAGCTTATGATCGAAACTCTAAAAAATAAAGATAATAAAAAAATAAAAAATAAAATCAAAGCTGAGATTAAAAAGCTAGCTCTTAAACACCCAATACCAAAGAAATTTGTCTAACATGATTGAAGTTGAAAAAAAGTTCATACCTACCGAAGAAAATCTAAAGATGCTTTTAACAGATGCAGAATTTTTAGGTGAAGTTACTAATCATGATATTTATTATGACTATCCTGATTATAGGTTCTTGAAAGGTGATATTGCTTTACGTAAAAGAAACGGACGTTTTGAATTAAAGATACAATCTGGCTCTGGTATTCACGAAGAAATAGAGGATATTGAGAAGATAAAGGAATATTTTAATACTTCTGATTTGCAAGAATTCATTAATGAAACTTTAATATCTGCTATAGAATATAGAACAGTAAGAAAGAAATATAAAAAAGAAGATTTTAGTATTGATATAGATGAGACAGATTTTGGATATCAAGTAGGGGAGATAGAACTCATGGTAGACAATGAGGCAGACGTGAAAAATGCCGAAGATAAAATAGAGTCATTTGCTTTGAGAAATAATCTAGAACTAGGTACTGGTCTATCTAAAAAACGAGCTTATTTTAAAAAACTTAATATAGAATTATAATTATACTAAGAAAATTTTAAAGTTTGTTTATGGTAAAATAAAAACATGTTTCCTTTTTATATTGTTTATTTTTCTATAATCAACTCGACTCTATCGAGTTATGTATATATACGAGATACCTTGCGTGGTGAGACCAAGCCAAATAGAGTATCTTGGTTTATATGGTTCCTCGCACCTTTTATCGCTTCGATAATTTTATTTTTTGAAGGAGGATCTTGGGCAGCTTTACCTTTATTTGTTTCTGGGTTTACTTCACTATTAATTTTCTTAGCAAGTTTTAAGAATAAGAATGCGTATTGGGAATTAGGAAGCTTGGATTATCTTTGCTTGTTTTTTGCTTTTTGCTCTCTTGTGGCTTGGCTTTACTTCAAGCAAGGAGCTGTCGCGACTCTTTTTGCTGTATTAGTAGATCTGATCGCCTTTGTTCCTACTTATATAAAATCTTGGAAATTCCCAGATTCTGAAAACCTCGCACCTTATATGTCAGGGATTTTTAATTCTATGCTTTCTTTGTTGACTATTGCGACTTTTAACTTTGTGAATTATGGTTTCGCATTGTATTTCTTGTTAGGATGTGTTGTTGAGATTATTATTGTTTTGTATAGAAGGAGAAATTTGCTAAAGTATAGTTATGTTAAAGAAAAAAACTAAAGGCAAACTGATAGTCATAGACGGAGCAGACGGGAGCGGGAAATCTACCCAAATTGATTTTCTTTTAAAGAAGTTTAAAAGTGAAGGGTTGAAGGTTAAGAATATGCATTTTCCAGAATATGATAATTTCTTTGGAGGATTTATTGGACATTGTCTGACCGAGCAATATTATAATTTCATCAATGTGCATCCAAAAATAGTCTCTGTATTGTATGCTGCTGATCGCTTTGAATCTAGTCAGATGATTAAAAAATGGTTGGATGATGGTTTTGTTGTTGTATTAGATAGGTATGTATCTGCAAATCAGATTCACCAAGGAGGCAAAATTAAAAATGCAAAGAAGAGAGCTGAATTTTTAAAATGGTTAGATGAAATGGAATATGGAGTATTTAAGATTCCTCGTCCAGATTTAGTAGTATATCTTTCTGTTCCATTACCTTTATCAATTAAAATGATGAAAGAACGTAACAAGAATTCAAAGAGGAATTATGCTGGTAATAAAAAAGATGTACATGAAGTAGACGTAGATTTTCAAAAAAATTCTCGAGCGAGTGCGTTGTGGCTCTCTACTTATTTACCAAATTTTGTAAAAGTAGATTGTGCAAAAGATAAAGATATGAGAACAAGAGAAGATATACATGAAGAAGTTTATAAGATAGTTAAAAAAGTGGTTAAATAAAATATGAATAAATTTGAAATACCTAGTCAATCTCCCAAAATAGAAAAAATTCAAACTCCTAATAAGGGAGAAGTTTCTTTTTCTTCTGAAAGAGGTGGAATAATTACTTCTTTAAAACTAAATGGAGCAGAGATTTTATATTTAGATCATGAGACTTTTAAAAACAAAGACGCTAGTGTTAGAGGAGGTATACCAATACTTTTTCCTAATGCTGGTCCTATTCCAGAAGAGATAAAGACGGAAGAGTATATTAATTTAAAACAACATGGTTTTGCTAGAGATATAAAATGGAGTTCTGAAAATAAAGAAAATAGTTTTTCTGAGACTTTAATTTCTGATGAAAATACAAAAAGTGTTTATCCTCATGATTTTAAATTGACCATAAGTGGAGTCTTAGAAGAAGACAGTTCTTTTACTTTAACTAAAAATATTCAGAATTTAAATGAAAATCAAGAAATGCCTATCTCTAGCGGGCTGCATCCTTATTTTAAAGTTGCTAATGCACAAAAACAAAATATAGAATTTAATTTCCCGGGTGGAGATTTTGTAAAAGAAAATATTGAAAAATGGGCGAATGGTAAAGCTGTATCTATAGATAATCCAAATATACCTTTGGAAGTTTATATTCCAGAACTCGGAACTTTAATATTCACGATAGATAAAGAGTATAAAAAGATTTGGGTTTGGTCTATGTCAGATAAAGACTTTGTTTGTATAGAACCGGTGATGCATGATATAGGAGGTATAATACTAGAGCCAACAATAATAAAACCAAAAGAGTCGTTGACTGTTTCTTTTAATATTAAGTTGAAAGTTTAAAATATGAAAATCCCAATAGTAAATGAACAAGATGAAATAATAGGTGAAGAAGAAAGAAAAATAATTCACCAAAATGGTTTAAAACATCGAGAGATACATGTTTGGTTGGTGACACCAAACCAAGAATTTATTTTTCAAAAAAGAGGAGATCATCAAGATACTTGGCCTGGTTTTTATGATGTTACTGTGGGTGGTCATGTAGATACAAAATATGAATCATACCAAGAATGTGCCCAAAGGGAACTTTTAGAAGAAACAGGAATTAAAGTAACAATAAAATTTATTGAAAAACAATATAGAGAAAGCTTTGATCCAAATACAAAAACACAGAATAATGCTTTTAGATGCATTTTCGCAGGAATATGTGAAGGAAATTTAGAAGAATTTAAAATAGAAGAAGGTGCTGGTTTGGGATTTAGAAAGTTTTCTTTAGAAGAAATTAAAAACTTTTCAGAAGAAATGAAAGGAAAAGTAATACCAAGATTTTATTCTGATGATTATTTTGAAATGTATAATAAAATTATTAAAGAATTGTTTTAATTTAAATTCTAGATAATTTATGCTATTGTAAAGTTATGAAAGTTAAAATCAAAAGAATAGATAAAAGTTTACCAATGCCAGCATATCAGACTATTGGCGCTGTGGCTTTTGACTTGTACTCACGTATTGATATCACTATCCCGCCTAAAACTTTAGAGAGATTGCCGACTAATGTAATCATTGCAATACCCAAAGGTTATATGCTAGAAATAAAGGACCGATCAAGTACTTTAAAGAAAAAAGGACTGCTAGTAAGTACTGGATATATTGATACTGACTATTGTGGAGATACTGATGAGATATTGCTCCAAGTTTATAATATTACTGATACTGACGTAGTAGTCGAAAAAGGGGAACGTATTGGTCAGGGAGCTTTTGTTAAAATTGAAATTCCAGAATGGGAAGAAGTAGAGAATATGGAAGCTACCGACCGAGGAGGTTTTGGCACAACAGGGCATAAATAAAATGAACATAAAAACAAAGTTAGAAAATTTAATAAAAGAGGCTTTAAAAAAACTTGATATAAACAGCGAGGCTTCTTTTTCTGTGGAGCATCCAGCTGATTTAAAAATGGGGGATTTTTCTACGAATGTAGCTATGGTATTTGCGAAAGAAAGTAAAACTAATCCACGTGAATTAGCAGAAAAAATAGTTGAATTTTTAAGGTCGGACCTTAAAGAAGCCCCAAGGTCCGACCTTGAGGAATCTATTGCACAAATAGAAGTTGCGGGTCCTGGATTTATTAATTTCTATTTATCTAAGAAATTCTTTATTAATTCTTTAAATGAAATTCTTGAAGATGAAAAATTTGGTAAAAATAATTCAAAAGAAGGTGAGATAATCATGGTAGAATATACCGACCCGAATCCTTTCAAGCCTTTTCATATTGGGCATTTGATGAGTAATGCGATAGGGGAATCCCTCTCTCGTCTCGTAGAATACTCTGGAGCCGAGACAATCCGTGCCAACTACCAAGGTGACGTCGGGCTTCACGTAGCGAAAGCAATTTATGGAATCTTGCAAAAAGGTATGCCAGACGTATCTAAGTCTGTAAACGAACAAGCTCTATATATCGGTGAATGTTATTCTTTCGCTTCGAATTTGTACGAAGAAGATGAGGAGATTAAAAAAGAAATAAATAAAATCAACAAACAAGTTTATGAAAAGTCAGACGAGAAAATAAATGAGATCTACATGTTAGGTAGAGTTATTACGCTTGAAGCTTTTGAGACTATATATAAAGTCTTGGGTACAAAGTTCAAGCACTATTTCTTTGAGAGCGCTATGGCCGAACGTGGTCGCGAGATAGTGAATAAGAATTTAGGCGAGAACGGTGCTAAAGTATTTGAAGAGTCTAACGGCGCGATAGTTTTCCATGGAGAGAAATATGATCCGAAACTCCACACACGTGTCTTCATAAATAGTGAAGGTTTGCCTACTTATGAGACCAAAGAGATAGGGCTCACTGTGACAAAATTTGAAAAAGAAAATCCGGATACTTCTATTGTGATTACTGCTATTGAGCAAGGTGAATATATGAAAGTTGTCTCAAAAGCTATTTCTCTAATTCACCCAGAATACGAATCCCGTATGAAGCATATAACTCACGGCATGCTACGGTTCGCTACAGGCAAGATGAGTTCTAGAAAAGGGAATATCATTACTGGGGAATCTCTTATCAAAGACGTCTCAGATTCTATCCTAGAGAAAGTAAAAGACAGGGATTGGGATGATGATGAGAAGCAAAAAGTTGCGAATTCTGTCGGAGTAGGAGCCTTGAAGTTTTCTATTTTGCGTCAAGCTATCGGAGGAGATATTATTTATGATTTTGAAAAGTCTATTTCTTTCGAAGGGGATTCAGGTCCGTATTTGCAATATTCTTTTGCTCGCGCTAACTCTATTTTAGAAAAAGCTAAAAGAGAAAATATCAAAGAGGCTACTGCTACAGACAAACAAGAGATTTTAGAAATTGAAAAAATATTATACAAATTCCCAGAAATTGTATCTCGCGCTCAAAACGAATACGCTCCACATTATATAACTCATTATCTAATAGAACTCGCTCATAACTTCAATAATTTCTACGGGAATAATCAAATAGTAAATACCGAAGACTCTGAGTCTCCGTACAAACTCGCCCTCACGGTAGCCTTTACTCGCATCATGCAAAACGGACTTTATCTTTTAGGTATTGAAAGTCCAGAGAGAATGTAGTATTCTGTTTATAAGCGTTGAAGGAGCTATCACTCTGGAGCTTTGGGAAGAAACTTTGTAAAAAGCGTAGAACCCTATAAATTAAGAAGCAAACAAGGTGGTACCACGGGCTTGAAACTCGTCCTTGAATTATAACTTTATGTTGTAATTTAAGGACGAGTTTTTTTATTAACTATTTTTAAAATTATGGAAGAAAATAAAAATCAAAAAAGTGAAAGTGCATTGCGAGAAGAGAAAGTTTTAGAGTTCTGGGAACAGAATCAAATCTTTCAAAAATCTATGCAAAGTAGGGCAGGAGAAAAGGAATTCGTATTTTACGAAGGTCCTCCTACTGCCAACGGTAAACCTGGAATTCATCACCTCGAAGCTCGAGCTTTTAAAGATGTGATCCCTCGATATAAAACTATGCGAGGTTTTTATGTGCGCCGCAAAGGAGGTTGGGACACTCACGGATTGCCTGTAGAGTTGCAAGTAGAGAAGAAACTCGGACTAAACTCTAAAAAAGCTATTGAAGAATACGGTATCGCAAAGTTCAATCGTGAATGCAAAGAAAGCGTTTGGGAATATTTAGAATTTTGGAATACTTTTACAAAGAGAATAGGGTATTGGGTAGATCAAGAAAATCCTTATGCAACTTATGAGAATAATTATATTGAATCTCTTTGGAATGTTGTCGGTAAAATAGATGAGCAAAAATTAATTTATAAAGATTATAAAGTTGTGCCTTGGTGTCCTCGTTGCGGGACGACTTTGTCTTCTCATGAACTCGCGCAAGGCTATGAAGATGTGAAAGACTTGTCTTTGTATGTGAAGTTTAAATTAAAAAACAAAAATAATATTCCTGTCGGGTCGCTGTCTGAGCCTGCTGGCTCAGCGCTCACTCTCGGCTCGTCAGCCTGCGAGAGACCCGAACAGGAAAATATTTTTGTTAATACTTTTATCCTCGCTTGGACTACAACTCCTTGGACTTTACCTGGTAACGTGGCTCTAGCTGTAGGGAAAGATATAGATTATGTGAAAGTTAAGAAAGGTGAAGATTTTTTTATTTTGGCAGAAGCTAGAATATCTCTTTTAGGAGAAGGTTTTGAGATTATAGAAAAATTCAAAGGCTCTGAACTTGTTGGTCTAGAATACGAACCACTTTTCCCTTATCTAGAAAGTACTATCTCAGATAGTGAAAAACCAAAACTAGAAAAAGCTTTCAAAGTTTACGGAGCAGATTTCGTGACCACAGAAGACGGTACTGGAGTTGTACATACTGCGGTGATGTATGGAGCAGATGACTTTGATCTAGGTACAGAGATAGGACTACCAAAGCATCATGTGGTGAACCTCGAAGGTAAATTTATTCAAGGTATGGATTTCTTGAGTGGTCGTTTTGTAAAAGAAAAAGACGAGAGTGGCAAGCCGACTCTCGACGTAGATATTATTAAATATTTGCAAGAGAAGAATCTATTTTTTCACAAAGAACTTTACGAGCACTCTTATCCTCATTGTTGGCGTTGCAAAACCGCACTGATTTATTATGCGCGGGATTCTTGGTATATTCGCATGACTGACAAAAATATCAAAGAGAGAATGATAGAAGAGAACAAGACTATCAACTGGGAACCTTTGCATACTAGGGAAGGGCGTTTTGGAGAATGGCTCGCGGGTATAAAAGACTGGGCTATTTCTCGCGAAAGATATTGGGGAACTCCGCTTCCTATTTGGGTCTCAGAAGACAAAGAGACTCTTGTTGTAGATAGTATCGCGACTCTAAAAAAATATACTAAAAAAAGTAATAATAAATATTTTGTAATGCGTCATGGTCAGACAGAAAATAATACTAAAAACATAGTCAGTACAAAAATAGAAAAGGGAAGTATTCTCACAGATTTAGGCAAAGAAGCTACTCGTGTTTCGGCTGAATCCTTAAAAGATAAAAATATTGATTTGATTATAAGTTCACCTTATTATCGTACTCTTGAGACTTCAAAGATTATTGCGACAGTATTGAATCTTAAAGAAGAAGATATTTTGACCGATGTACGAATAGGTGAGATGCAAGTGCTTTCTTATGAAGGTAAAAACTGGGACGATTATCATAAAGATTATCCAAAGACTTTAGAGAACTTTGATAAGAAAAATCAGGGTGATGAATCATACAAAGATGTGCAAACTCGAGTTATGGATTTTCTTTTTGATATAGAAAACAAGTATCAAGATAAGAATATTTTATTTGTGACTCACGGTGGCCCAGCTTGGCTTATGTATTCTGGATCGGAGAATTTATCACTAGCTGAGACTTTAGAATTAATTAATTCTAAAAAAGATTTTCATTATCTAGCGAATTCAGAATTCAGTACTTTGGACTTTGTGCCTTTTCCTCATGATGAAAAGTTTGCTCTAGATTTGCATCGTCCTTATGTTGACGAGGTGGTCTTGGAACGTGACGGTAAAGAATATAAGAGAATCAAAGACGTTATGGACGTGTGGTTTGATAGTGGAGCTATGCCTTTCGCTCAGGATCATTATCCTTTTGAGAACAAAGAACGTATCGAAGGAGTAGGTTATCCGGCGGATTATATTTCAGAAGCTATCGATCAGACAAGAGGATGGTTCTATACGCTTCACGCAGTAGGGACTTTGATGGGTCGCGGTAAGGCTTATAAAAACGTTATCTGTCTCGGGCATTTACTTGATGCTAAAGGTAAAAAGATGAGTAAATCTCAAGGTAATATCGTTGAACCCTTTTCTATGATAGAGAAATACGGAGTCGATACTTTGCGTCTCTGGATGTACTCAGTGAATCAACCAGGCGAGAGCAAGAACTTTGATGAGAAGACTGTAGCTATACTACACAGTCAGGTTTTCGGACTTCTTTATAACGTGCTCGCTTTTTATGAACTTTATAGAGACCGTGACTTAGAGAAGAATGAATTTACTCAAAGTGCAAATATTTTGGATCAATGGATTTTAGCGAAGCTTGGTGAATTGGTAGAACTCTCAACTTTAGAGTTAGATAATTATAAAGTTTTAGAACCAGCTCGTGCGTTGCGAGATTTTATCGGAGATCTTTCTACTTGGTATTTACGTCGAAATAGAGACAGGATTAAAGATGGAGATATGGAAGCAAAACAAACTTTGTATTTTGTGTTGAAGAATTTGGTAAAAATCATGGCTCCATTCACTCCTTTTGCTTCTGAAGATATTTGGTTAAAACTTAGAAATAATGCAGACGCAGAAAGTGTGCATTTGGCAGAGTGGCCTACAGGTCAGGTTTTAGGTTCTAGTGTTGAGGTTATAGAGAAGATGCAAATAGTTAGAGATTTAGTTTCTACTGGCTTACAAATGCGTCAGAAAAATAATCTACCAGTACGTCAACCACTTGCTTCTTTTACTGTTACCAATAAAGATTTGAATGCTGAATTTTTAGAGATTATAAAAGATGAATTGAATGTCAAAGCAATTTTATTCGGAGAAGAAATTAATTTGGATATAAATATAACTTCAGAATTAAAGGAAGAAGGATTGTATCGTGAATTTTTACGTTCTATACAAGATTCTCGCAAAAAAGAAGGATTGATACCTAGTGATATGATAACTTTATTTATTGAGACAGATAGTACAGGAGAAAATATAGTTAAGAAATTTGAAGATGATTTCAAAAAAGTGGCAGGTATTCGCGAGATTTCTTTTGAGTCAAATGACGGAATAGAAGTAAAAGTAGGGGAATTAGTATTTAAAATTAAAATACAAAAATAAATGCGGAATATTTTAGAGATTTACGAGCAATATAAAATAATGCCGAATCTTGCGATGCATCAATTGCGAGTAGCTAGTGTAACTAAGATAATTTTAGAAAATTTAGATGATGCGATTATCTTAGATAAAAATAAAATTATTACAGCAGCCTTGTTTCATGATATGGGTAATATTATAAAATTTAAATTAGGAGTTTTTCCTGGATTTGTTAAACCTCTTGGTTTGGAATATTGGCAAAATATTCAAAATGAATATTTTGCCAAGTATGGATACGATGAACATAAAGCTACCTCAATCATTGCTAAAGAAATAGGAGTTTCAGAAGAAATTATCAAACTTTTAGAAGAATTTGGAGATCATGGTGAATTTTGTAATCAAGCTTTAGAATCTGACGAATTTGAAAAAAAGATTGTTAATTATGCTGATGTAAGAGTAGGTCCTTATGGAATTTTATCTTACCATGAACGAATGAGTGACGTAAAAAGGCGTTATGAAAATACTAAATTTTTGGATACTAAGGAAAGTTTTGAAACATTACTTGCTTGTGGTAAAGAAATAGAAAGACAAATTTTTGCAAATTGTAAAATCAAACCAGAAGACGTAAACGATACAACTATAGCTCCTATTCTAGAAGAGTTGAAAGGATATATGATAAAATAGATTTATTAATGCACCATATATATCATACAGAGGGAATAATATTAGGCAGTAGGAACTTTAAGGAAGCGGGGAAGTATTATCATATTTTTACTCGTGATTTAGGGCTTGTGTATGCGGAGGCAGAAGGAGTGCGCAAGATAACTTCAAAGTTACGTTATGTATTGCAAGATTATTCTTATATTAAACTCGATCTAATCCAAAGAAAAAATATTTGGCGTATTACTACAGCTTCTAAGACCAATGAACTCGAAGCTATCAATCAAGAATTTTTTAAGTTAAAAATTTTGGCAAATTTATCCAAGCTTTTAATCAGATTGTTGCCTGAACAAGAAAAGAACACCAATCTCTTTCAAGATTTCTTGAACGGACTTTTTGTGTTGAACAATAACTCTGATAGACAAGAACTACAAAACATAGAAATCATAATGGTGTTGAGAGCTTTGTATAATCTCGGCTACATTGACGGTGAAGAATCTTTCTCAGCTCTGATAAAATCTCCTTTTGAAGATAGTAATATCCTCTCCGGAATAGCAAAAAATAAAAAGGAAGTATTGCTAGAGATCAACAAGGCTTTACGTGAAACACAACTTTAAAATATGATATAATTATTCCATGTCAGATGAAAATCAAAATGGACTAAATAAGGTTGAAGATATGAAAAGAAAAATCTTTAGCCGTAGCTACGAGACTCGTATTGAGGATCGAGAAGGTTTTGTATTCCTCAAAAAAGAAAAAGTGCCTGAAGCTTGGAAGCATGAAGATACTGGAATAAAAGAGCCAGCTATTAAGAAGAATCATTTTTTCCGTAACTTTTTTATTTTTTCTATTTTACTTTTTGTTGCTGCTAGTATTTATCTACTATTTAATTTTTTTGTAGGAGGCAACGAAGTTTCTAATGAGAATATTGAGATTTCAGTTTTGGGTAATACTTTTACTGGTGGAGGGGAAGAGTTGCCTTTGGTGATAGAGATTGTAAATAAAAATACTTCAGGATTAGAATTGGCGGACTTGGTTGTAGAATATCCAAAAGGTTCTACTTTAAATAGTAATGGTGAGATCGAGAGATTGCGTAAATCTTTGGGTGTTATACCGGCTGGTAGTATTAAAAATGAAGATATGAAAGTTGTGCTCTATGGAGAACAAGGCTCTATTCATGAAATCAAAATCTCGCTCGAGTATAGACTCGAAGGCTCTAACGCTATTTTCCTAAAAGATAAATTTTATAAAGTTACTATAAATTCTACTCCGATAAATCTAGCTATCGATGCGCCAACTGAAATAACCACAAATCAAGATTTGAGCTTTAAAGTCAAAGCTGTGTTAAATGATAACAAAGTAGCAAATGGTATGCTTTTAAAATTAGATTATCCTTTCGGTTTTGAATTCACTTCCGCTGTACCCGCTCCGTCGATAGGTAATAATGTTTGGGATTTATCCAATCTAAAAGTAGGAGAAGAGAGAGAAATAGTTATCAATGGCGTCATGGTCAACGTCTATGATGGAGAAGCTAAA
This sequence comes from Minisyncoccota bacterium, assembly GCA_041675085.1. GTDB lineage: Bacteria > Patescibacteriota > Minisyncoccia > Phycocordibacterales > UBA9973 > UBA9973. The sequence goes on along the minus strand of JBAYUN010000002.1, from coordinate 61,568 downwards.
ATCTTTCATGCTTTCGTAGGTCCCGAACAAAAAGGAGACAAGACTCAGATAGGAGTAGTATTTAATTCACTAGCACATAATATTTTGATCAAGAAGCCTTTCGTAGAAGCCAAGCTTTATGTGAACAATGATTATAAGAGAGAGTATAGCGTTAGTAGTAGAAATGGTATTACTGGTACTATTAATTGGTTTAATAATCTAAACACACCTATCAACGATCTTGAGATCAAAGCAAAATTTGGAGGTAATGCTTTTGATGTGAAGAAAGTAGATACAGAATACGGGTTCTTAGATTCAAGCAAGAATACTATTGTTTGGGATAAAAATACCGAAGAAGGTTTTGATGTGGTGAGACCTCTCTCAGGCGGATCTGTAAGATTTAGACTTTTGTCACCAAATGTTTTCACTGAAAATAATAGTTTGCTTCTCGATCCTTCGATGAGTATTGAGATATCAATATCTGGCAAACAAGCTCTCGGTGGAAATATTACTAAAAATCTAGAATCTGTCGAAGAAAAAAATATAAAAATATTTTCTGATGTTTCTATGTTGACTAAAGTCGCTCATGTCTCAGGGCCTTTGCCTCCAAAATCTGAACAAGAGACTACTTACAAAGTTACTTGGAGTGTGGCTAATACTTCCAACAACGTTTCTGGTGCAAAAGTTGTATCTATTTTGCCAGCACGGGTGAATTACAAAAATGTAGTTTTGCCTAATAATGAAAATCTGACCTATGACCCTGCAACTCGAGTTATTACTTGGAATATAGGCAATCTACCTCGAGGCACGGGACTATTGAGTTCTTTGAAAGAAGTTTCTTTCCAAGTATCTATAAATCCTTCTTTGTCTGAAGTTGGAGACTCTCCAGTAATAGCCGAGAAGGCAACTTTGACGGGTTATGATGATTTTGCTAAGGTGGATGTAGGAGTAGTGAAATCATCCCTACGTATCCCTGAAAAAATAGTAGAATAATAATAAAAATATGAATAAAGAAAATCGTGAAAATGCATTGATGGAAAAGATAGTAAGTCTCGCTAAGAGAAGAGGTTTTATCTATCCAGGAAGTGAGATATACGGAGGTCTAGCGGGGACATTTGACTTTGGTCATTTTGGAGTAGCTTTAAAGAAAAATATTAAAGACTCTTGGTGGAAGAAATTCGTAGAATCTAGGACTGACATGTATGGCGTTGATGCAGCTATTTTAATGCGTCAAGAAGTCTGGGCAGCGACTGGTCACGTAGCTAACTTTGCTGACCCTATGGTGGAATGTTCTGACTGTAAGAAGAAATTCCGCGCTGATCAAATAGAAGATTTAGAGAACTGTGGGTCTTGTAAAAAAGGTAAATTAACTTCTCCGAAGCAATTCAACATGATGTTCCAAACCCAAGTTGGAGCAAGTGAAGACAGTTCTGCTATTTCATACTTACGTCCAGAAACAGCTCAAGGTATGTTTGTAAATTTTAAAAATATCGTGGATTCTTTTCATCCCAAGCTTCCTTTTGGTATGGCGCAAATCGGTAAAGCTTTCAGAAATGAAATTACACCTCGCGACTTTATCTTTCGTCAAAGAGAATTCGAGCAAATGGAAATAGAATATTTTGTTCGTGAAGATAGTTGGGAACAATATTTTGATTATTTCAAAGACGAGATGAACGAATGGATGGAAGAGATAGGTATCGATATGAGTAAAGTCTCAGAGCTTTCTGTATCCGACGAAGACCGCGCTTTTTATTCTAAAAAAACTGTGGACTTTGAATTTGATTATCCTTTCGGACGCAAAGAACTTTTTGGCCTTGCATACAGGACTGACTACGACTTAGGAGTACATAAAATAGAATACATAGATGAAGAAAATGCTACCAAAATAGTACCTCATGTTATTGAGCCTTCTTTTGGACTCGATCGTGCAATATTGGCTTTACTTGTTTCTGCTTATAATGAAGATGACGTAGAACGTCCTTATTTAAAATTTAAACCAAATATGGCTCCGGTAATTTGTGCGGTTTCTCCGTTGCTCAAGAATAAACCTGAGCTTGTAGAATATTCTAAAAATGTTTTTGGAACTTTGAAGAACGAATTTGGCCGCGTCATGTTTGACGATAATGGGAATATTGGTAAAAGATATCGTCGCCAAGACGAGATAGGTACTCCGTTTTGTATTGTGGTAGATTTTGATACATTAGGGGAAGAAAATCCTGACCTAAAAGACACTGTAACAGTCCGCGACCGTGATACAGGTAATCAGGAGAGAGTGAAAGTAGGTGAACTTGTTTCTTATATAAAAGATAAATTAAATTAAATAAATATCTGCGTGCCTATTTACAATCTACTAACTTTATAGTAAAGTAATTTTTGGATAGCGATTTTGTTATTTTAAATTAAAAAATATATAGAATGTTAAATAAACAACAGAATAATAATGCTGATAAATTCATGCTAGCAGAACCGTTTACTGGTACAGCTTTCGAAATTAGAGATTTTTTATTGCGTAAATGGTGTCGTTCAATCAATATGGATGAAGAAGCGATCGGTATGATTGCAATCAGTCCGCTTAACGATATACGTATAAGAAAAGTTGGTACAAATTTCACTATGTCATTTTGGGCTGGTGTTTCAGGGGTAAATTTCGGGGCAGTGGACTCCTCGGGAGGTTGTTGGCCTTTTAATAAAGGAGACGATACACTGTATGAAGTGTTAGTTTAGGATTTATGATAAACATTTAAAAAACAAGAACAGGGTTTTTATATTAAAGCCCTGTTTTTATTTTTATTTTTTATGTTAAAATAACCCTTATGAAATTCACAAAGAAAGTTTTGGGTAATGGCTTGCGTTTAATCACTGTGCCTATGAAGGATAATCCGACTGTTACGGTTTTGGTCCTTGTAGAAACAGGTTCAAAATACGAAGATAAAAAAGTTAATGGTATTTCGCACTTCTTGGAACATATGTGTTTCAAGGGGACTATCCGTCGTCCAAAAGGCGTAGATATTTCTAAAGAGTTAGATAGTATGGGCAGTCAGTACAATGCTTTCACTTCTCAAGAATATACAGGTTATTATGCAAAAGGTGATGCCAAGCATTTTAAAAAGATTGTAGATATCGTTACCGATATTTATCTGAATTCTACTTTTCCAGAAACTGAAATCGAAAAAGAAAAAGGAGTGATAATCGAAGAGATAAATATGTATGAAGATATGCCTTCTCGTCATGTTCAAGATTTGATGATGAAGTTGCTCTATGGGGATCAACCTTCGGGATGGAATATTGCAGGAGAGAAAAAGAATATTTTAGGAATGGTGAGAGAAGATTTTGTGAATTATCACAAAGCTCACTACGTGCCGAATGCGACGACTTTAGTGGTTACCGGTCAGGTGAAAGAAGCTGAGGTAATAAAAGAAGTTGAGAAAATTTTTGGTCAAATTAAAAAAGCCAAAAAGTCTACAAAATTAAAAGTAGTAGAGACTCAGACTAAACCTGAGATTTTAGTAAAATTCAAAGAAACTGATCAGACGCATTTTGTCCTAGGTGTGCGTACTTATGATTTGTTTAATAAGAATAATGCTATCCTGTCTGTCCTTTCTGGAGTTCTCGGTGCGGGTATGAGTTCAAGACTATTTACAAAACTGCGTGAAGAGATGGGAGTAGGATATTATGTGCGAGCGTATAATGATGTTTATACTGACCATGGATTTTTCCAAATCTCAGCTGGAGTTGATAATAAAAGAATAAATGAAGTTATAGAGGCGGTCTTAGCTGAATGCAATAAACTCAAAAATGAATTAGTAAGTAATGAGGAGTTAGAAAAAGTTAAAGAATGCTTAATAGGGAATATGAAACTCTCGCTCGAGTCATCTGATGATATTGCGAATTTTTACGGTTCTCAAGAATTATTAAAGAAGGAAATAAAGACATCAGAGGAAAAAGCCGAACAAGTCAGGCGTATAACAGCAAAACAAATCCAAGATATGGCTCGTAAAATCTTTAGTGATGATAAATTAAACCTTGCTTTAGTTGGACCTTTTAAAGATAAAAAACAATTCACAAAGATACTGAAATTCTAAGAAATTTTTTCTTTTTTTGTTTTGTGTTATGATTTGTGTATGTTAAAAAAAGATAATCTATTGGAAATATCAATTAGTACAAATACTTTTGTGAGAGGTTTCTTGGTTTTATTAGGTTTCTTTTTGATCTGGTATTTACAGGAATTAGTCTTGGTAGTTTTGACTTCTATCGTGATAGCTTCTTTCGTTGAATCTGCTGTCCCGTATTTTAAGAAGATAGGTATGGGCAGGCTCTCTGGAGTAGTTAGTTTTTATCTGATTTCTGGTTTAATTTTTTCTTTTTTGTTTTATCTCTTTGCTCCATTATTAATTACAGAAATATATAATTTCTCAGGATTTCTTTATGTGCATTTTCCTGACGTACCATATTTGGATTATTTCCAAAGTGAAGAATTTGGAGGTGCCAAAGAATTGGTAGCTAGTCTCTCTGGCAAATTATCCCTCTCTTCTTTGGTTGCTATATCCAATACTTTTGTAGGCAATCTATCGGGAGGATTTATCCAAACTTTAGCTATAGCTTTCGGCGGTATTTTCAATTTTATTTTAATAATAATTATTTCTTTTTATCTTTCTGTACAAGAGCGTGGCATAGAGAATTTTTTAAGAATTATTTTACCTCTCAAATATGAAGATTATGTTATTGATCTATGGAGTCGTTCACGCAGGAAAATTGCTCTCTGGCTCAAGGGTCAGATGTTCTTGGCTCTGATTATTAGTGTTTTGATTTATTTATTGCTCGCTTTGATTGGTATTGATTATGCTTTATTGTTGGCTTTGATTGCGGGCTTTATGTCTTTTTTGCCTTATGGATCGGTGATAGCTTTAATACCTGCTATGTCTTTTTCTTATCTTGGGGGAGGGATACAAGATGCTTTAATGGTAGCTGGAGTCTATATTATTATCCATCAATTTGAAGTATTTCTATTTTCTCCTCTTATTATCAATAGGGTAGTCGGGCTTTCTCCTCTGATGGTTATCATAGCGGTTTTGGTAGGTTTTGAACTTAGCGGAATTTGGGGTATGATATTGGCTATTCCGGTAGCTGTATTTTTCATGGAACTTATGAACGATATGGAAAAAGAAAAGAATATATTAAGAAGTAAAGAAAACAATCATGAAACAAACTAGCTTTTATTTAACGACTACATTACCTTATGTGAACGCTGAGCTTCATATGGGGCATGCTTTAGAATTCATTCGAGCTGATGCTATAGCTCGCTACAAAAAACTTCAAGGTTTTGATGTGTTTTTTAATACTGGTACAGATGAGCATGGTACTAAAATTTTAGAAAAGGCCCAGGAAGAAGGCATCGAAGTACAGAATTTTGTAGATAAAAATTTTTCAAAATTTAAAGATTCTTTAGAATCTTTTGGTATGAGTAAAGATATTCATTTTATTCGCACGACTGATGAGAATCATATAAAACTAGCTCAAGAGTTCTGGAGTAGGGTATATAATAACGGATATATTTACAAGAAAAATTACGAGGCGAAATATTGTGTAGGTTGTGAAAGTGAAAAAACACATAGCGAACTTAATGAAGCTGGATTCTGTCCAGATCATGATGGGCGAGAATTGCAGACTATTAGTGAAGAGAATTACTTTTTCAAATACAGTAGCTTTACTGAGAAGCTTTTAAAATTTTACGAAGATAATCCTAATTTTATAATTCCAGAATTCCGCTATAATGAAATCAAAATGTTTGTAGAAAGAGGACTCAATGATTTTTCTATTTCAAGACTCGCATCGAAGATGCCTTGGGGTATACCTGTGCCTAACGATCCTGAGCATGTTATGTATGTTTGGTTTGATGCATTGACCAACTATATCAATACTTTAGATTGGCAGAATAATAAAGAGCAATTTGAAAAATATTGGGTATCTGGTACTCCTACACAATATTGTGGTAAAGATAATACTCGTTTTCAAGGAGCTATGTGGCAAGCTATGCTTATGGCTGCAGATTTCCAAAACTCAAATCAAATAGTAGTAAATGGTTTTATCACAGGGGACGGTGGAGTAAAGATGAGTAAGACTTTAGGTAACGTAGTGAATCCAAGGGAGATAGTAGAAGAATACGGTACTGATGCCTTGAGATATTTTATGCTACGTGAAATCTCAAGTTTTGAAGATAGTCCTTTTACGCGCGAGAGATTCCTAGATGCTTATAATGCAGGACTAGCGAACGGTCTAGGGAATCTAACAAGTCGCATTTTGACTTTGTCTGAAAAATATCTTAAGGATTTTTCTTTGAGTCGAGGTTTTTTGATCCCTCCTCAAATTTCTTTGTCTTTAGAGCAATATAAAATTAATGAAGCAATGAATGCAATTTGGAACTTAATTGATATTCTAGATAAGTATATTCAAGAGACTCAAGCTTTTAGAGTTATCAAAACAGACGAGGATAAAGGTAAAGCTTTAATAATTGAGTATGTTACAAGGTTGTATGATATAGGAAAATCCCTGGAAGCTTTTTTGCCAGAAACTTCAATAAAGATAATCCAATTAATAAAAGAAAACAAAAAACCAGAACAACCTTTATTCCTAAGAAAGGATTAAGAACCTCACCCTAGCCCTCTCCTTATAAAGGAGAGGGGAAATTAAATACAAAATACATAAAATTCTTTGTATGACAATTTTTTACAATCAAACAAAAAATTTAACTAAACGCGTGTTATTAAGAAAATCTCAAACCAAAGAAGAAACTTTGCTTTGGGCGAAAGTAAGAAATAGCCAACTTGGTTTTAAAATTAAAAGACAATATTCTGTTGGCCCATATCTTTTGGATTTTTATTGTGCTTCAAAAAAATTAGCAATAGAGATTGATGGTGCTCAACACCGTGAAGAAAAAGAGTACGACAAGTTAAGATCAGATTATTTAGCTGTATTTGGTATTAGAGTAATTCGTTTTTGGAATAGTGAAATAAATAAGGATATTGAAGAAGTAATTTTAAAAATTAAGACTGCATTTAAAACCCCTCTCCTTATAAAGGAGAGGGGTAGGGGTGAGGTGAATCGGTAATCATGTGTGGTGATTCCAAGGTATTTAACCATTACGAAAACCTTTACAATATCTATCTCATATGGTATCTTTTGGGAGATGTTTGTTATTTTCTAATTTCATAAATTGTAAAATATGAAAAATTTTGATCTTTTCTTGTTTCTGCAAATAATGCCTTATATTTGCCTTTGGATTTCCTTTTTTATCTTGATTTTCAGTTCAAAACAAAACTATATTTTTCTTGCAAATATGTCATGGTTAGGATTTTTTTCAGGTTTAGTGAACCATGCTGGCTCTCTGAGTCTTTCGGGTGCAAAAATAAGTTTTCTTGTTCTAATTTTAATTTATTTTTGTTATTTTGTTTATAGTTTTTACTTGCACCTTAAAGGTAAAATAAATAATGATAAAAATCTTTTTTGGTCTTTTATTTCTATCTGCTTGATTTCTATAACCCAAGTTATTTTTATCAAAAATTATTATAATTCTTGGCAGGGATTTTGGTTTTTATTTGTAGTTGCCATTTTGATTATTATGTTAATAATAATTTTAGGTCCAAATTTTTTCAGAGAAGGAAATACTTAATTTTGAAATTTAATTGGATAATTCTTAAAAGCGGTTTTACACCGCTTTTTTTATTTGCCCCGTCAATCTCGATCACCGTTTTTTATTTGTTTTTTCTGTATTTTATGATATAGTTTTTAGGAAATAATTTTTTAACTCTTAAATTTATTTAAATGAAAAATTTTAAGTTCTTTGATATTTTGCCAATTTTATTGGTAATGTTAGGTTTTTGTTTTGTTTTTAATCTCTTTTCACAAGAAAGTCTGGTTATAAAAAAAGCAATAAAAACAGAAATAAAAAGAGTCTATAAAGGCAACAAAGTCTTCGTTAGATTTATCACACATTACGAAGAAGATTCTTCTGCTTGTGTCCCAGCTAGTCCTGAATGCGACTTGTATCGCACAAAGAAATTAGGGTTTAAAGAGTACCTTTTGGATACTTCAGCTGTAAAAGTCCCAGATTCATTTATTTTGGGATTGTATTTTTTGAAAAATAATCTTTATAAAAAAGAATATTTAAGGATCTATTTTAAAAAAGATGATTTTTGGACTCAACATGTTGAGTTTGAAGAGAAAAGATTATTAAAAAAAGATAATTTATTGTATCTGGATACAAAAATTATTACTGAAAGTGGATTCAGCTATGTTTACTTGTTTAGTCTTTTTGTAGTCTTGTATATTTGTACTCGAATTTATCTGGTCGGCAAGGAGTCTAAAAAAGCTATGAATATCTCAGCTTGGAGTTTCTTTATTTTTTTGATAATTTGTACTGGGATTTTTTTGCATCTGTATTTAGACTCTGAAAAAACGAATGATCTTTTCTCTGCGGGAACTTGGCTTTTTCTCATAATTTTATTTTTAGCCCTTGTGCTAGATGGACTTCCAGAAAGTTATCATTTTGAAAAATTTAAAAAAACTTTAGTAATTTGGTCTATTGTACTAGTCTGTATTTTTATATTAATATCTTTAGTAATTAGCCTTACTCATATTATTATGATAATCCCTTCTATTTTTATTTGTATAAAAGGTTGGGTTAAATATAGCAAAATGTAATAAATTGGATAATTTTTTAAAGCGGTAATATGACTTACCGCTTTTTTATTTACCCCGTCAATCGAGATTGACGGGGTTTGTCTTTTTATGTAAAGATAGGTATATGAATCCCGTTAAAAATTTTAACAACGGGTATATGTAAATGATAGGTAATTAAATAATAATAACGTACAATATAATTATAAAATAATCAAAAATATTTAACGGGATGAAATACATAGACATACATTCGCACATTAACTTAGAACCTTTATTATCCTCGGAGGATGAGGTTATTGCTCGTATGGTCGAGCAGGATACCGGGACTATAACTATCGGAGTGGATTATGAGACTTCTTCTAAGGCTTTAGAAATGGCTATGAAATATGATTTTATTTATGCAGGAGTAGGACTTCATCCGAATGATAATCTGACTGAAGAATTGGATATAGAAAAATACAGACAATTAGCTCAAAATGAGAAAGTGGTTTGCATAGGGGAGACGGGACTCGACTATTTTAGAAATGAAGGCGAAGATTTTAAGGTTCGCCAAAAAGAAATTTTTAAACAGCATATTGAACTAGCTATAGAACTTAATAAACCTCTAATGATTCATGCTCGTCCGAGCAAGGGCAGTCAGGATGCGTATATAGACGCACTCGATATATTAGAAATATATAAAAAACAAAATACTACATTGCATGCGAATTTTCATTTCTTTGTCGGAGATTTAGAAATAGCTAAAAGGATTATAGAGAATAATTGGACTGTGTCTTATGATGGGCCTATTACTTTCTCTCGTGATTATGATGAAGTTATTAAATTCTTACCAATAGAGAATATCATGGCAGAGACTGATGCACCTTTTGCCGCACCGGTTCCATACCGAGGCAAGACTTGTGAACCATTTATGGTTATTGAAGTTGTTAAGAAAATAGCTGAAATTAAAGGGTTGGATTTAGAAAATACTACAACTCAAATTCGCGAAAATATAAAAAGAATATTTAAGATTTAATTATTCAAAATGAAACTCGCCAGCTTTTTGTTTTACTATTTTTTTCAGTAGGGGATATTGGGTGAGTTCGGGATCTTTTGATATCATCTGTATCGCTTCTTCGCGAGCGAAGGTGACCATTTTGATATTCTTGATAGCTTCCATGCCGAGATCAGTGATACCCCATTGCTTACCTCCGCCGAGCTCTCCAGCTCCGCGCAGAGTTAGGTCGAGTTCTGCCAGTTCAAAACCATTCTTTGCAGTCTTGAGTGCATTCAATCTATCGATAGTCTTTTGACTTTTTGCTTCAGCGAATACATAGCAGTACGCTTGATCATTAGAACGTATAACTCTACCACGGAGTTGATGCAATTGAGCTAGTCCAAATCTCTCGGCTCCTTCTATGATGATAATAGTAGCGTTTGGTACATTCACCCCGACTTCTATCACGGATGTAGCCACTAGTATATCTAATTTTTTATCTTTAAAATCTTGCATCACGAGCTCCTTTTTTTGCTTAGTCATTTTGGAGTGCAACACTCCTATTTCGTATTTTTGGAAGACTTCTTTTTTAAGTCTTTTAGCTTCAGCTTCAGCACTTTTGACGTTGAGTGCGAGCTCCATGTCAGGATCGGGTTCGTTAATACGAGGGCAGATAACGTAGAGTTGTTTACCTTTTTCTAATTCTGCATGAATTTTTTTATAAGTCTCTTCACGTTTTGTTGGTATGATGATATCTGTGATGATAGGTTTTCTACCCATAGGCATTTCTTCTAGTAGAGATAAATCCAAGTCTCCGTAAATAGTCAGAGCTAGAGTGCGGGGGATAGGGGTCGCAGTCATAGATAATAAGTGAGGATAGATATTATCTTTTTTAACTAATTCACGTCTTTGCTTGGTACCGAAACGATGTTGCTCATCTATTATCACTAAAGCCAAGTTTTGGAATTTGACAGATTTTTGAATCAGGGCATGAGTACCTATAAGAATAGGTATCTCTCCATTGGCTACCCATTTCAAAAGTTGAGTACGAGAAATATCCGTCCAAGTATTCGGATTGGTTTTAGAAGGATATTTCCGGCACCCAGAGCCAGTAATAAGTCCGATATTGATATTAGAACCCATGACTTCTGGATTGAAGTATTTTATAAAAGATTCAAAATGTTGGGTTGCTAGTATTTCAGTCGGAGCCATGTACGCGACTCCTAGATTGCCAAAAGTCTGGAGCTTGCCTTTTAAGTCAATCGGTCTTTGCATTATAGTCGCATAAGCGCTCGCGGCTGCAACCAAGGTTTTACCCGAACCGACATCTCCTTCGAGTAATCTCGACATAGGGTAACTCCGCCCCATATCTTCGAGGATAGTATTGATAGAATTTATTTGGGAATTGGTAGGACTAAATGGGAAACTTTTTAAAAATTTATCTGTCTGTTCTTTTGATGTATTGATTTGAAAAGATTTATTTTTCCTGTATTCTATTTTGTCATGTTGACGTTCGAGTTGAATACAAAATACTTCTTCGAAGGCAAATCTCTTGCGAGCGGCACTAGCATCAGCTTCATTTTTAGGTCTATGAATCCAGACGAGAGCTGTAGAGAGGGAAGGGAGATTGTATTTTTTTAAAATCTCATCTGGAATATATTCAACTAAATTATCAAGACTTTTTTCTTTTAGGATTTTATCAATAGCATGATAGAACCATTTTGAGGTAATACCTCGGCTTTCTTGATATACCGGATATGAGAAACCAGTAGCATCTTCTTTGTTTTGATCAGTATTAAATAAACTGTCATGCATATCTATCGGCATATCTTTAGTCTTTTCGAATTCTGGATTTGCTAAATATATACCACTTTTATTACCTGTGACTTTACCAGTGATTTTTACATTTTCACCTTCTTTTATCATTTTAGCTAGATAGGCTTGGTGAAACCAGATGATTTTTATTTTGCCTGTGAGGTCCTCGACATAACCTTCACCCATAGGTATATTCGACTTAAAACTTTTTTTGGTTTTAAGTTTAGAGATTTTGCCGTAGACAGTAGCAGTCTCACCCTCGACTAATTCTATAATCCTTTTAACTTCGCTAATATTACTATAACGTACAGGGAAGTGAAATAATAAATCAGATACAGAAAAAATATTTAAGCGTTTTAAAGCTTTTTTCTGGTTTTCGTCTAAACGAAATTTTATTTCAAGTTTGTCGGAGAGATGCATTTTATCCGATGAGTGATTTGATTTTTGTTACGAGTTCGTCGAGAGTGAAATTTGATTTAATCATAAAATCACTAATACCTAGTTTGTTAGCAGCTGCGATATCTTTTTCTTCGGCTAGGTTTGAGAATACGATAACAGGGGACATAGAGACTTTAGCATTCTCGCGTATCATTTTAAGAATAGTAAAACCGTCTACATCAGGCAACAATAGGTCTAAAAGAATAATATCTATTTTCTCTGTGTTTTCTATTTGCTTGAAAGCATCAGCGCTATTAGATGCAGTTAGTACGTTGTAACCTTCTTTTGTAAGTTTTTTGGCTTCGAGTCCTTGTAGGAAATCATCGTCTTCTATTATAAGTACAGTTTTTGTCATTTTGTTATTTATTTTAAGTTTTTATTGCTCGACTAATAATCTTTTGATATTACTTTTTTGATATACTTAAATTATACCTTAGTTGAAACTAAGTGCAAATATTATTCTTTATAGACGGGTGCTGTGAAAAAGAAGGTCGTCCCTTCGCCAGTACTACTCTCAAACCAGACCGTACCGCCTATTTTCTCTATTATTTGTTTTACTGTATAAAGACCTATACCAGTGCCAGTTATTTCTCTCTTTTCTGCCTCACTGTCTCTATAGAACTTTTCAAAAATCCTGTGTTTGCCTTCTTCGGAGATACCGGTACCTGTGTCTTTTATAGACATTTGTACTAGATCATCTTTTTCTTTTATTGTAAGAAATATTTTCCCATGAGCATCACTATATTTGATAGCATTCTCTAATAGATTTTGCAGTACGATACGAATCTTTTCTTTGTCAGCTTTTATGTATTTTGGTTCTATGTCTGATTTCAAAAAGATAACTTCGATACCTTTAGAATGAGCCTCACCAGAGAAATCAAAGATAGCGGATTCTATCATCTCCATGAGATTTATTTTCTCAAATACGTATTCTTTTTCTAGTGCGTTTTCTGTTTTGTTGGCTAGTAGTAATTCATTGAGATTATTGATAGCTCTCTCATTACTGTCAAAAGCTTTAAACAATAAGCTTTCTTGTTCATTGGTTAGTTTACCCAAATCTCCATCTAGGAACATTTTGATAATCCATTTTAGACCTGACAAAGAAGTCCGGACCTGGTGACTGGTGATAGATATCATGTCAGTTTTCATAGAGATTAGGTGTTTTAATCTCTCATTTTCTTTTTGCAAATCTTGTTCTTCCATTTGGATATTATAGCAATAAAGATTTTTAAAACAAAAGATTTTGTAATATCTTATTGCCTATTACGGCATCATTGGTGTAACTACAAGTTGTCGGACTTATATGTTAAAAGTCTTTATTAGTTTAATTTATAAAATTTTATGAAAAATAATAAATTTATGTTTAGAATTTTAAGTGTTTTTGTTTTGATTTTTGCGTTTTCTGTCGCTCCTTCATTTGTAAGTGCCGATTTTACTCAAATCTCTAATACGACATTAAAATCAGGGTCAAGAGGGAATAACGTCAAAGCTCTACAGGCTTTTATGGCTTCAAATAATGATATCTATCCTGGAGGATCTCAAGATGGGAATTTTGGTAGAGCTACCAAAGATGGAGTTATTCAATTCCAATTAGCTTACAATCTGACCGCTGACGGCATAGTCGGCCCTGGTACAAGAAATATAATAAATAATCTTATATCTTCTGGTGTGAACCTTGATACTAATGCTCCTTTTATCAACAACTTGTCTGTGAGTCCTGTAGGTAGAAATGTGAATATTAATTTTAATACCAATGAGCCTGTTATGGCTGTAGTGTATTATGATACAAACAACCTCACTTGGAGAGATTGGGATGATAGAGAGATGTCATTAAAAGTACCCGAAATTACAGGTACTAAAAATGTGGATCTTGGTTTTACTAGCAACAAGCAATTCACTTTGAATAATCTTTCTCCAAATACAGTTTATCATTATACTGTTTTGGTAAAAGATAAGAGTGGTAATACTACTTTGATTTGGCCTACTGTTTTAACAACAGGTCAATAATATTGATACAAGAAATATAAAAAACACTTCTTAACGAAGTGTTTTTTTGTTGTATATTTTTTTGAGTTTTTCTAGACCTCTGTGTAATTTTACGGCGAGAGAATTTTTTGTAAAACCTGTTTTTAGAGACATTTCTGATAAGCTTAAATCTTCGAGATATTTCATCTTCATTATTTTTTGGTAGGGTTTAGGGAGTTTTGATATCATAGATAAAGCAACTTTTCCATCTAGAAAATTGATTATATTTTCAGTATTGTTTTCTGCGACCTCAAAACCTTTTTCTGTTAAGACGTCCAATGAGACACTTTTCTTTTTCCTGTATTCATCTACTATTAGGTTGTTTAGTACGTGATACAAAAAAGCTTTCATCATTTCTATTTTTCCACCTTTCAATAAGTATTTCCAGGTTTTGATAAAAGTATCTTGTACTAGGTCTTTGCTCGTATTTTGATTATGGGTTTTGAAAAAAGCATGAACACCGAGACCTTTCCCGTATTCATTGTGTGCTGAAGTCAATATCTCTTGTCTCTTTGATTTTTCTTTCAAATCCATTTATTTATGAAGCCGTATCACAAGTGATATTATTACAGTCTTTATTGTTTATTAATTTGTTATTTGATATTAGCCTGATTTTACTTAGTATATATACCTTTTTCTATTATACCATTATATTTCTTCTTATTTTGTAATAATCACTCTGTATCTACGTCTAAGATAGTATGAAACATAATAATCAAAAGAAAGAAAAAAAACTTGAAATAAATTCTACCGCCGACAATAATTTAACTTTAGACCTTTGGGAAAAAAGTTGGACTTATGTCAGGACCGTGGTAGATATCGTTCGGGAGCCGATTTTGATTTTAGATAAAAATTTTAAAGTTATGGCAGCAAACGATTCTTTTTATAGAACCTTTCAGGTTGAGATGAAAGACACTGAGGGTAAGAAAATTTATGAATTAGGTAATCATCAGTGGGATATACCTGCACTTAGAAAATTACTTGAAGATATTTTACCTAAAAATACCTTTTTTAAAGGTTTTGAGGTTAGCCATGAATTTCCATTTATTGGACGCAAGGTTATGATATTGAATGCACGTGAAATACACTTTAAAGAAGATAAAACTTCTGTAAAATTCCCACCAATAATACTTTTGGCTATAGAAGATATTACTGACATGGTAGCCGTAGCCGAAACTTTGGCTGAGCATGCTAATTCAGTTCAATTAAAATTTATTGCCGAGACAAAAAAATTAAAAATTAATGTTAAGAAATTAGAAAAAGAAATCTTAGATATGAAAAATAATTCTTAGTTTTAAATATTTTTTAGCAATTCTTTGAGTTCTGTATCTTTAAATACAAAAGCACTATTTTTGATTTTAGTACTATCTATATTTTGTCCTCCCAGGAGGGTATCTATAAATTCTCCATAAAGTAAAAATCCAAAAAAACGAGGTATGCTCCAAGTAAATAGACTTTTGTATCTTTCTTTAAATGCATTCATAAATTCTTTTTGAGTTGGACTATTTGAGGCAGTGTTGTAGATACCTTTGATATTTTCTTCTAAAGCAAAGATATACATATCTACCAAATCCGACGAACTAATCCAAGGCATTCTCTGAGCACCGTTCCCAAAATAACCTCCGATGTTTTTTGTAAAAAGATTTTTTAATATTTTAGCGAGGCTACCTTGACCTATGACATGAGCAGTTCTCAAGATAACCACTCTAGTACCCGTATCTTTTAATTTTAGTGCTTCTGTTTCCCAGTCTTTGCAAACATGAGACAAGAAATCCTCTCCCGAGGGCATTTCTTCATTTAAAAGTTTATCTTTTTGATCTCCATAATATCCAATAGCCGAAGCACTAACCAAGACTTTTGGTCTTACTTCCAATGACATGATTGCTTTGACTATATTTCGAGTTGTTAGGATTCTTGATTTATAGATTAAGTCTTTGTATTTTTTAGTAAATCTACCAAATATCGGAATACCAGCGAGATTGATGATCCCATGACTATTAATAATAATCTCTGTAGGTATATCCTCATCCATTAGATTAAGTTTGTGAAAAGTTAGATTTTGATGAGTGAGACGAGACGGCATAATATCCAAGATCAACACTTGATAATCTTTTGCTAATAATTTTTCTGTGAGGTTTGTACCCACAAAACCCGAACCTCCTAAAATTACGATTTTTTTCATGTCTTAATTATAACAGAGTTGTAGCTTTCTTGTTTAAAAGATTATATAATTCTATGTATATCATTAAGCTTTATTTTATGAAAAAAATCTCAACCATCATTTTAGTTATTAGTATTACGGCTATATGTATTATTTTTGCTATTTTGCGGGTCAATAATTATATTCTTAAAAATCAAAACAATGAGCTTATAACTCAAGCCAAGCAAGCTTCATTATTTATAGATGCAGAAGATGTGAGTAATTTTCGTAAAGACGCTTCAGACTTAAATTCAGAAAATTATACAAATATTTTAAACAAACTCATCTCTTTTAGAGAACTAAATCCCGAGATACGTTTCTTGTATCTTTTAGGTTATGATCAAAATTTAAATAAACAATTTTTCTTTCTCGATACAGAACCTGTAAATTCTAGTGAATATTCTCCTCCAGGTCAGATTTTTGAAGATACTCGACCTGTCGATATTGAACATTTCTTGAAAGGGGAGAGTTATGTGGATGGCCCATACAAAGATAGTTGGGGAGATTGGTATTCAGCTTATGCGCCTATCTTGGATGCGAGTGGTAATACTGTAGCCTTATTGGGTATTGATGTGTCTGTAGATATTTGGCGTAGTCAGACTTTATTTGCGACTATCACTATTAGCTTGGTAGGTGTTTTGATAGCAATCATTATCTTGTCTTTATTGTTTTCTATTTACAAAAAAGAATCTTCAATAGAAGTTCTAGAAAAAGAAACTGATGGTTTTTCTATTAAAGAAAAGAAATTCAAAGAGTTGCAGGATTTAGCCAAGGTGGGTAAATTTACTTTCTATCTTCCTGAGAAATTCTTTTATTTCGACAATCATCTCGCTTCTGTTTTTAATATAGCAACAACTACAAAATTCTCTTTAGAAAGTTTCGTAGACTTGATATCTCCAGATGATAAAGAAAATTTCTTGAATATGATGGATAGTATTGCTAACAAAGAAGTCAAAGAAATTAATTTAAATTTTAAAGTTTCAAATAAAGAAGGAAACTATGTAAAATATCGTCTCTCAGGACAAATAAAAGAATCTTCTATAAATAGAATGACAGTCTCAGGCTTAATGCAGGATATAGGGTAATATTGTCTCTGCGGAGAGAGCGAGATTCGAACTCGCGGTCCTGTTTAAGGGACGACGGTTTAGTAAACCGTTGATTTAAACCACTCATCCATCTCTCCGTGTGGCACATTTACTAATATAGCATAAAATGGAAAAATAGTAATAATATGCTAACATGGTCTTATGGAGCCGTGGGAGAGTGGTCTAATCTACCTCTTTGCTAAAGAGGCAGGCTGTAAAAGGTCTCGAGGGTTCGAATCCCTCCGGCTCCGCCAATAATTTTTGTAATAATTCTCACTCTTATTCGTCTACAGTATTGTAGGTATTATTATTTTAATTTTTAATTTTATGGGAATCATACTTTGGATTATATTTGGGGGATTGGTAGGATGGGTAGCATCACTCATTATGAATACAGACGCCGAGCAAGGTGTATTGTTGAATATCGTTGTGGGTATCGTTGGGGCAAGTCTGGGCGGATTTATTGTTGATGGTATTGGAGGGACTGGAGTTAATGGATTTAGTCTATACAGTTTCTTAGTAGCTCTACTTGGGGCAGTGGTTTTGATCTTCTTAGTGAAAGCGGTGCGAAGCGGAAAATAAAAATGCTATAATTTTAATATGAACACATATAATTGGTATTCTACTTTAGTCAAACCATCTTGGGCTCCGCCTAGTTATCTTTTTGGGCCGGTTTGGAGTATTTTATATATTCTAATCTTTGTTTCTTTTACTAGAGTTTTTATGATGTATTATAAAGGCAAGGTCCCGATAGAAGTAGTTTTGCCTTTTATCTTAAATCTATTTTTTAATTTCATTTTTACTTATTTTCAATTTACTTTAAAGAATAATCTACTCGCTTCTATAGATATTCTTTTAGTTTTGATTACTCTATTATGGGCTATGTATATGATATATCCGTATGCTAAATGGATAACATATATCCAAATACCGTATTTACTTTGGGTTTCTTTTGCGACTGTTTTACAGTTAACTATCACTTATTTAAATAGATAAATTTATCAAGAATTTGTTATGAATAACTTAGATCAATTAAAACCAAAAGTTAAAAGACTTGCGGAAGAATTAATAAAATCTTGCAAGAAAGAAAAAATAAAAATCATTATTACTCAAACCCTACGTACCAAAGCAGAACAAGACGCACTATATGCCCAAGGTAGGACGACAAAAGGGAGTATCGTTACTAATGCTAAAGGTGGGTATTCATTTCATAATTTTGGAGTAGCTTTTGATTTTTGTCCTATTGTGGACGATAGGCCTGCTTGGAAAAATAAAAAACTTTTTAAAAAAGTTGGAGAGCTCGGAATGCTCCTTGGCTTAGAATGGGGAGGAGCTTGGAAGACTTTTCAAGATTTGCCTCATTTTCAATACACAGGAGGCTATTTATTGAAAGACTTTAGGAATGACAAAATAGACGAGAGTAAATTCGTCTAACTTTATATCAAATATGATATACTCCTAGTATGAATTCTGGAGATAAAATCAAAAAGCATGTCTGGTCTTTTATTTATAAATTTTTTCATAAATTTCAAACTTTTTTATTAAAGTATAAAATCATTCATCATAAAGGCAGACAAGAGTATCATATAGGCTGGCTTAAAGCAGGCGCTACTCTGGAAGATTTAAAACATCATCTCCATAATAATTGGGGTTTTGGTAATCATTTCGTAGCTTGGGTGGACAATGGTCAGGTTTTGAGCTGGAGAAAATTGATAGATTTTAACACTCAATATCATTTGCGAGTTTTCGAAGACGGAGAAATAAGAGGGCATTTTGAATATACTCCCGAAGGTCACCCGATGGACCATTTCCTAGAATCAGGTGAAAAAGAAGTTAAAGAAGACTTTTTAAAATTCTTGGGAGACTTTGTGGTAGTAAATAAGACTGAAATGCATTTGGAAATAGACCCTGAAGCCTTTAATCCAAAATCAGAAATTACTGTAGATAATTTAAAATAAATTTTACTTAAATTTTTTGATAGTCTCGCGTACGATATCGACTACTTCTTTATCAAACATAGAATGAATGATTTTATTTGTAGATACGTCTTTTAGAGATTCTGCTAATGACTCTGCGATAGCCGAGAACATTTCTATTTTAAATTGTGGAATATTATTTTCTAGCATTCCTTTAAATGCTCCAGGGAATACAAGAGAATTATTTATTTGGTTAGGGTAGTCACTACGTCCAGTAGCTACTATGTATGCTCCTGCCTCGAGTGCATCTTCGGGCATTATCTCAGGAGTAGGGTTAGCAAGGGCAAAGATTATCGGACGGTCACTCATAGTCTTTACCATCTCTTTTGTGAGAGTGTTTGGTTTTGATAGACCGATGAAAACTTGAGCCTCTATGATAGCGTCTTCTAATTTTCCTTCTTTTGGGAGAGCTTTACTATTCTCTATTAATTCTACTTTTTCTTTATTTAAATCCGTGCGTCCTTTATGTATTATTCCATGACTATCACAATAGATAATATTTTTAAATCCGTACACGTCTAGTAGTCTCGCTGTAGCTACACCCGCAGCTCCGACTCCACTCATAACTATTTTATAAGTATCTTTTTTATTTTTAAAATCTTGGTCTAGTAATTTTAAAGAATTTATCAAGGCTGCTAGTGTGACCGTCGCGGCGCCCCATTGATCATCATGCATTACAGGTATATCTAGCTCTCGTCTTAGGCGTTCTTCTATTTCGAAACATCTAGGAGCTGAAATATCTTCGAGATTAATTCCTCCGAAAACTGGAGCGATGTTTTTTACTATTTTTATTATTTCTTCGGTGTCTTGTGTATCGAGACAAATAGGGAAGGCATCTACGTCGGCGAATTCTTTAAAGATACAAGCTTTACCTTCCATCACAGGTATAGCCGCTAAGGGTCCTAGATTACCGAGTCCGAGTATAGCCGAGCCGTCGCTCACTATAGCGATAGTATTTTTCTTTAAGGTATAAGTTTTAGCGAGAGCAGGGTCAAGTGCGATAACTCTAGAGACTTCAGCAACTCCTGGACTATAAGCTAAAGACAATACTTCTTTTGAGTCTAGTTTGATTTTACTTTTTGTTTCTAACTTACCGCCATATTCTCCATGCAAATCTAAAGATTGTTTATATATATCGTTGTTCATGTATATAGTATATACTGATTTGTTTCTAATTAAAATTTAATGCGCGATAGTAAAAGCGATAATTTTTCTAGCTCCGTTTTTCTTTAGTTCTTTTTTTGCTTCTTTTAATGTGGCGCCTGTGGTGGTGACGTCATCTATCAAAATAATATTTCTGTTTTTTATAAGTTCTTTATTTATAACAGAAAAACTTCCGATCAAGTTTGCCAATCTTTCTTTTTTATTTTTTACATGTGCTTGGTGAATAGTCTCTTTGTGTTTTATTAAAATATTATTCATTAAAACAAAACTCTTGTCCCGATCTATTTTATTTAGTTCTTTAGCAATCAATAAACTCTGATTATAACCTCTTTCTTTTAATCTTTTTTTGGAGACTGGTATTGGGATAAGTATCGGGTTCGTAAAATTCTCAAATGCTTTCATGTCTCCTAATTCTTCCAAGATTTTTGGATACATTATTTCTGCAAAGACAAGACTTAAATTTTTCTTGTTTTTGTATTTCAGGTTCCATATGGCTCTCTTGATAATAGTATCTCGATAGTCATATAGGGGATAGACATATTCTTCTACCTCTTTTTCTGAGATTTGAGCTTTGTAGAGGCAGTCGGCGCAAAGGTCACTGCCCTTAGCATGACAAATAATACAATAATTGGGGAAAACGATATCTAGAATAGTTTTTAGAATTTTCATTGTATGTTATACTTTAGTTATATTTTATCACAAATGGACAATCCTTTTAAAAAAATTTTAGATACAGTCAGTAGTATGGTTTCTGGAGGCGGGGACAGTAGCGGAGGCTCAGCCCTCGGTATTGATATTGGTACTTCTTCTATTAAGATTGTTGAAATCAAAAAGAAGGGTGGCAAGGCTATGCTTGAGACTTATGGAGCGATAGCTTTAGGTCCGTATGCAGGTACCGAATTAGGCACGGCTACAAATCTTTCTATAGAAAAAGTTGTAGAAGCTTTAAAAGAAGTCTTGCAACAATCAGGCACTACGACTACTTCCGTTGCTTTGGCTGTACCTATACAATCCAGTCTGATTTTTTCTATGGATTTGCCAGCCCAAATAGAACAAAAAGAAATGTCTGCTATTGTTTCGACTGAAGCACGCAAATACATACCTGTTCCTATGAGTGAAGTCACTTTGGATTTCTTTGAAATACCTAAAAAAGAAATGTCTTTTGAAGAAGCCAACAATCCAGATTTTTTGAAAAATATAGAAGCTAAAAAAGAAGTCTTGGTAGTGGCTATTCAAAATGACGCAATCACTAAACTCCGTTCTGTGGTATCAGGAGCTGGTCTGTCTGCTTCTTTTTTCGAAGTAGAAATATTCTCTTCTGTGAGATCTTGTTTTGAGCATGAATTATCTTTAGTCTTGCTTATTGATGTTGGAGCGTCTCGTACCAAATTATCATTTGTAGAATTCGGCATGGTGAAAAATTATCACACGATAGATAGAGGGGGAGCAGATATAACTTCTTCAATTTCTAAATCTCTAACTATCCCTTTTGAGAAAGCTGAAGAATTAAAAAAAGAATTTGGCCTTTACGAAAATCAAGCTGAAAAAAATCTAGGCGACATAATAAAAATCCACACCGACTATATCTTTTCAGAAACAAATAATGTATTATTAAGATACGAAAAGAAATATGGTCGCACTATTAGTAAAGTTATATTTACCGGTGGTGGATCTTTACTGAAAGGATTGAAAGAAGAAGCTGTAAATAATTTTAAAGCCGAGGTAGAAATAGGTCGTCCTTTTTCAAAAGTTGGCGCACCTGCATTTTTGGAAAAAGTTTTAGAGACAACTGGTCCAGAATTCGGTGTGGCTATCGGACTTGCACTGCGCAAATTACAATAAATAGTTTATAATGTATTAAGGTAAATATAAAAGATGGAACAAAATTTTCAAACATCATTTATACCAAAAAAACCAATCATAGAAGATACTGTTAAGCCTAAAAAATCTATGAGCTTTTTGACTGTTTTTACTGTAATACTATTTCTATCTGTTGTATTGTCATTTGGTGGTTTATATTTTTATCAAACAGTTCTAGCTCAAAATATTAAAACCCAAGAAGAGACTTTGAATCGTGCAAACCAAAGATTTGAAGTTTCAACTGTTTCTGAATTGCAAACTCTAGACAAGAGGCTTAAAGCTTCTAATAAAATTTTAGATCAGCATATTACCATTAGTCCTATTTTTAAAGTGTTACAAGATATCACGATGAAGTCTGTACGCTATACTCAATTCAGTTATGAAATTGCAGAAAATGATGTGATTTTAGTAAAAATGTCAGGTGAAGCTGAAGGCTATAGAGCTATCGCTTTGCAAGCAGATTTATTTTCTGCAAATAAAAATCTAAAAGATCCAGTTTTCTATAATCTGTCTTTACAAGAAAAAGGTGGCGTTATTTTTGATTTAGATTTTTCTGTAGATCCAAGTTTAGTTAATTATAAGCAAACTCTAGAAAAAGAAAGACCAACTGCACCCACTCAGACTAACGTAATCCCTGCTGGAGCAGGGGAAGAGAATTAATATATGATGAGATTTATTATTCCAATTTTATTGCTAGGAGTTTCAATCGGAGGATTTTTGACTTTTGTTACACCTGCATATAACGAAGTCCAAGCTCTCAGGGCGCAAGTTCGTGCATATGACGATGCCTTAAATAATTCTAAGACTTTAGAAAATGAGAGAGATAAATTAGTCACAAAGCTAAACAATATTACTCCTGTTAACAGAGATAAAATCCAAAAAATGCTTCCAGATGGAGTCGATAATATTAGATTGATTTTAGAGATAGAAAAAATAGCTTCTATTTATGGTATGTCTTTAAAAAATGTTAAATACGAAGACGAGAAGAAGGCCGAAGAAGGAGAGCCTGAAGTTGTCCAAGCTGGAGTAGACGTAGGAGATTTAAATAAAGAATACGGTATATGGAATTTAGAATTTTCTGTAGAAGGTCCTTATAGTAATTTTATTAATTTCACGAGAGATATGGAAAAGAATCTACGCTTAGTCGACGTATCTTCTGTAGAATTTTCTTCATTGACTTCAAGTTCTAGTAAATCTACAAATGATTCATACATATATACTTTTAAAATTAAAACTTATTGGCTAAAAAACTAACATGAACTCAACTTTAAAAAACGGCTTAATATTTGTAAGTATCGGAGTTGTCCTTGTTTTGGTATATTTATTTGTAATTAAAAAAGACGAACCTGAGGCAAATTTAGTCTCTACAAACAATATCCCAGTTTCAGGTGTGACTGTGAATACCGCTGCGAACAATGTGACAGTATTGGATTCTGAATTTTCACAACAAATCCTAGCAACTTTGTCCAATGTTAAAAATATTAATTTAGATGACAGTATTTTTTCTTCTATCGCTTTTCAAAGTCTAGTCGACGGTACTATTCCTTTAGTACCAGACAATAATGAAGGTAGACCAAATCCTTTTGCTCCTATCGGAGAAGATAGTTTCTCTAGTTCTACTCCTGTTAATCTCAATTCATTTACCGCTCCTTCTCTGGACGTCGGTTCTACTAATTTTGAAAATAATACTGCTACACCTATTTTGTCTGACTCGCAAAACTTAGAAACAATAACTACAAATTAATATGAGTTTCTTAGAAGAATTAGTAAAAAGAGGTTTAATAAATCAGAACCAAATATTGGAGATTAAAAATCGTGCCAATCAAAAGTACGGTGGCGATATCGATACTGCTTTACATGAATTCGGCGTTACTGAAGATCAGTCGCTCATAGTAAAAGGTGAATTTTTTAATCTACCAACACGTAAAATCAATAAAAAAGATATTGCATTTAGTGTTTTAAAATACATACCCGCAGATTCAGCAAAATATTATCATTTTGCCCCTTTTGCATTGAACGAAGGTGTGCTCGAAGTTGGTATTACTGATCCTGAGAATATGCAAGGTATAGATGCTTTACAATTCATCTCTTCAAAGATAGGTCTACCTTTCAAAATTTTCCTTATTACAAAGAGTGACTATGAAGAAATCATGTCTGCCTATGAAGGAGTCTCTGTGCAAGTCGAAGAGGCTCTAGACGGTTTCGATAAGCCTGAAGAAGTAAAAGAAAATCAAACTAAAGTTATTGATGACAATAGTCTTAACGATGAAATCAAAAATATCACACAAGGTAAAGAAGCTAAAATAGTAGAAGATGCACCGATTATTAAAATCGTAGCAGTTATACTAAAAAATGCCATAGAAGGTAGTGCTTCTGATATTCACATAGAGCATGGAGGTGAGAAAGTAAAAGTCCGTTATCGTGTTGACGGCTCACTCCATACTACTATTATTTTACCTACCAATGTTCACAACGGTGTTGTGGCTCGTATTAAAATTTTAGCAAAATTACGTCTAGATGAAAAAAGAAAACCTCAAGATGGATCTTTTAGCACCAATCTCGAAGGACGCAAAATAGATTTTCGTGTATCGACTATGCCGGGATATTATGGAGAAAAAGTTGTGATGCGTATTTTGGATTCTGAAAGGGGAGTAAAAGCTTTAGACGAGCTCGGCATGTCTCCTACAAACTTAGGACTTATCAAAGAAGCTATACGTAAGCCGTACGGACTTATACTAGTTACTGGTCCTACTGGTTCCGGAAAATCAACCACACTTTACTCTGTAATGAATGAACTCGATAAAGAGACGAGTAATATCGTCACCCTCGAAGACCCAGTCGAGTATCATATGCCAGACATCAACCAATCCCAAGTTTTGCCAGAGATAGGTTATACTTTTGCATCTGGATTACGTTCTATCTTACGTCAGGACCCTGATATTATTATCGTAGGAGAAATACGTGATAAAGAAACAGCTCAGCTCGCTATTCAAGCCGCCTTGACTGGTCACTTGGTATTGTCTACTCTCCACACCAACAATTCCATCGGAGCTATTCCTCGTCTTGTGGACATGGGAGTTGATCCGTACCTTATCGCTCCGACTTTGATATTATCTGTAGCTCAGCGTCTGGCTCGTACTACTTGCCCAACTTCACGCAAACTAGTCCCTATGGACCCTAGTATCAAATTACAAATAGAAGAAGAAATCAAAGATTTACCAGAAGAATTTAGAAGTAAAATTATTCTCAAACCCGAGATGTACGATACTGTGTCTTCTACTGAATGTGCCTCTGGAACCAAAGGGCGTACTGCTATTTTTGAAATGTTCAAGATAGATAAAGAGATTCAAAATGCTATTTTGAAAAATCCTACTTATGCTGAGATTTACAAAATCGCTAGAAATAACGGTATGATTACTATGAAAGAAGACGCCATGTTGAAAGCCATCGAAGGTATTATCCCTTATAGTGATGTGTACAATTTTGCTACAGAAGGAGAATAATATATTTTTTAAATTAATTATTGTATAATAAGCATATGGAAGGAGAAAAGAAAAAAATTTTAATAGTGGACGACGATAGTTTTCTTTTAGATATGTATGCTTTTAAATTCAGTCAACATAATTTTGATGTATTTACTGCGACCAATGGCGCAGGAGCTATAGATAAACTAAAGGAAGGCTTGACTCCAGACATACTATTGATTGATGTTATCATGCCTGAGATGAATGGCTTTGAAGCCTTAGAGAAAATACAAGAAGAAGAAATGTGTAAAGATACCGTTAAGATTATTTTATCTAATAAGAATCAACAATCCGACGTAGACAAGGGTATGTCTCTAGGTGTATCTGGATATATTATAAAAGCAAACTCAGTACCGAGTGAAGTTGTCAATAAAGTTATTGGTATTTTAACAGACAAGAGTACATTTAATAAATTAGCTTCAAATTAATGGATTATAAACAAGAATTAGAAAATCTTATTTTAACAGTTATACGTGAAGGAGGATCGGATCTCCATTTAGGTGGCGGACGAGTGCCGGCTATGCGTGTGTACGGAGAACTTATTTTTTTAGTAAAACATCCAATATTGTCCAAAGAAGACATGCTTGGTATTTTATCTATTATGATAGATCAAAAAAGACTAGATTCTTTTTTGGAAAACCAAGAATTAGATTTCTCGTATGATTTCAAAGGTGAAGCTCGTTTACGTTGTAATGCATTTTTTCAAAAAGGTTTTATTAACGTAGTCATGAGACTTATCCCAAAAGTTCGCCCTATGGACGAACTCAATCTCCCTCAAATTATTTCTGATATTGCACGTAAGAAGCAAGGTTTCTTTTTAGTCGTAGGTCCAGTCGGTCAAGGTAAATCCACCACTCTTTCTTCTATGATTAATATCATAAACAAAGAGCAAAACCGTCACATAGTCACTATAGAAGACCCAATAGAATACATGTACACTCCCGATAAATCTATCATCAATCAACGCGAAGTCGGTATTGATACCAAAGATTTCCATAAAGCCCTACAGTCTGTATTTCGTGAAGACGTAAATGTTATCATGATAGGTGAGATGCGTACTCCTGAGACTATCGCTACCGCTGTGACTGCAGCTGAGACAGGTCACTTGGTCTTGTCTACTCTCCACACCAACAACGCTTCTCAAACCATAGACAGAATCATAGACTCTTTCCCGAGTAATCAACAAGACCAGATCAGAGTGCAATTGTCTTCTTCGTTATTAGGAATATTTTCTCAAAGATTAATTCCTAGAATTACAGGAGGACTTATCCCTGCGTATGAATTATTGTTAAACAACAATGCTGTAGCCAATCTAATTCGCGAAAAAAGAACTCACGAGATAGACGTCGTCATAGAGACAGGCATGGAGTCAGGTATGATAGACCTCAATCACTCTTTATTGGATTTAGTTAGAAAAGGTGAGATATCTATCGAGAATGCTTATCTATATTCTCTCAACCCAAAAGGGCTAGAAAGAATGCTTTAAAATTTATAACTTTTAACTTTAGAACTAACCTATATGCTATTCAAATATAAATCAGTAGATGAAAAAGGAATAAAAAAAGAAGGGGAGATAGACGCTCCAAACCGTGATCTTGCTATCAGTGGATTGCAACGCAGAGGTCTTATTGTGGTAGCTATAGAGCAGTCTGACGGAGAAAAATCAGTGTTGCAGATGTCTTTTTTTGATAAAGTTTCAACTAAAGATATCGTTATTCTTTCTCGTCAGATATCTACTCTTTTCGAAGCCCAAGTCTCGGCCCTAAAAGCATTTAGTATGCTTGCGACAAATTCAGAGAACAAACTACTCGGCAGAAAGCTCGTAGAAGTCGGAGACGATTTGCAGTCTGGAGTATCTATTTCTGGAGCTTTAGGTAAACATCCAGAAGTCTTCTCAGAATTTTATGTAAACATGGTCAAAGCTGGAGAAGAGACAGGTAAATTGAACCAAACCTTTTTACACTTGTCTGAATATCTCGATCGTCAATATGCCCTTACTTCCAAGACTAAAAACGCCCTCATATATCCGCTCTTCGTTATCCTGACTTTCTTTGTAGTTATGACTGTTATGTTTACTGTTGTTATCCCAAAGCTCTCTAGTATTTTGCTTGATTCAGGACAAGAAATACCTGTTTATACCAAGATTATTATCGCTATCTCGGATTTCTTTGTGAATTATGGTTTTATCGCTTTGATATTCTTGGTAATATTTGGAATTTGGGTATTTAGTGTTTCTCGTAGTGAAGCTGGTAAGAATTATATAGACAAGGCTCGACTATCTATACCAGTAGTAGGTGATTTGTACAAGAAACTTTTCCTTTCTCGTATTGCTGATAACCTAGACACGATGCTAGTCTCTGGTATTCCTATTATTCGTTCGATAGATATTACTGCCGACGTCGTTAGTAGTAGAGTATATAAAAGTATATTGAAAGAAGTAGCTGAGAATGTGAAGTCTGGTGCGTCATTGTCTCAATCTTTTGAAAAGTATGGAGAATTTATTCCAGGTATCATGGTGCAGATGGTGAAAGTCGGAGAAGAGACCGGATCCTTGGGTCAGATATTGAAGACTCTAGCCGATTTCTATAAACGTGAGGTTGATGATGCTGTTGATACTCTCATCGGACTTATCGAACCTGTAATGATCGTGGTGCTCGGTCTCGGAGTTGGTATACTTCTCGTATCGGTGCTCGTGCCTATTTATAACCTCGCTGGAGGAATAGGCTAAAAGATTTTAAAAAGCCCTCCGCCTTAGGCGGAGGGCTTTTGTTTTATGGTCTGTGGATAACTCATTTGCCTCACTATTTTAGGATTATGTTATAATTTAAGCATAAAAATAAAGTCGAAATTATTTTATTAAAATTATTAAAAGTTTATTATAAAAAAATATGAAATTAAATTTCAAAAAAGGTTTTACATTGATAGAATTGTTGGTTGTTGTTGCAATCATCGGTATCTTGGCTTCTGTTGTTTTAGCTTCACTAAACACAGCTAGAAGTAAAGGTGCTAATGCTTCAGTCAAAGCTAACTTGTCAGGAATCCGTGCACAAGCAGAAATCGTGTATGATAATGATTCTGGAAGTTATGATAACGTTTGTGCTGATCCTGCTGTTGTTAGAGCAATGGCTGGAGCAGCAACTGCTGGAGGTGGTGCAATAGGAACAGTAACTAACGATTGTAATGATTCTGCTAGTGCTTGGGCGGCTTATTCTGTATTAAAAGCAGCAGAAGGTACTTTTACTACTTGGTGTGTTGATTCTGTAGGTAATTCTAAGGGTCAAACTGCTGCAAATGCAACAACATTGAGTACTACAGCTGTAGCTTGTATATAATCTAATATCAAGATATCAGTTGTTTTAAAAATAAAGCCCCTTCTCGGGGCTTTATTTTTTTTATTTATATATGTTATAATTATTTATAGTTATATTCTTATTAATTAATTAAATAAATATAAAATGTTTTATAAAAAATTAAATTTCAAGAAAGGTTTTACTTTAATAGAGTTATTGATTGTTGTGTCTATTATTGGAATACTTGCTGCAATTGTTTTAACATCACTTGGTTCAGGAAAAAACAAAGGACAGGATTCATCGATAAAATCTAATCTTGCAAACATGAGAGGTCAAGCAGAATTATTAGCAGCAACTCACGGTGGATATGGAGTTGATTCTACTCCTACTGCTTTTACTTTAGGAGCTTGTGCCAATACTGCTGATACTTTATTTGCTGATCCAACAATCTGGGCTCAGGTAAGTGAGGCAATGAAAAATTCTGGTGGATTAGAGTCTTGTATGTCTACAGCGACTTCTTGGTCAATAGGTATTCAGTTGAAAGAAAAACCTAATACTGAAGCTTGGTGTGTAGATGGTGCTGGTAGTTCTAAAAAACTTACCTTAGACGGTTCTCCAACTCAAGCAGAACTAAATGCTCTAATAACAAATGGAACTATCGCTTTATGTGATTAGTTAATTCAAAAAAAGCCCCATGAGGGGCTTTTTTTGTTTAGTTTATATTGCTATAATATATAAATGGACTTAATTATATTTTCGATATTTTTTCTACTAGGTTTAGTTATTGGAAGTTTTTTGAATGTAGTTATTTTTCGTCTCAATACTCACAAGACTTTTGGCGGGCGTAGCTTTTGTTTTTCTTGCAGGGAAGAGATACGTTGGTATGACCTTGTACCTGTTTTCTCTTATTGTTTTCTTTCTGGACGATGCCGTCACTGCAAGACCGGTATTTCTTTTCAGTATCCTCTAGTTGAATTCGTTACAGGTTTGGCTTTCTTGTTGTTATTTTTAAAGTTTGAATATGTATTTTATGTAGATCCTATTATGTTTGCTTTTACTTATGGATACTACGCTACTATGTTTTCTTTGTTACTTGTGATTACAGTTTACGATATTCGTCACAAGATAATCCCTGATGTTTTGTCTCTGGTTTTTGGTACCTTGGCTTTTGCAGGAGTTTTCACTTTCTCAGAATTTATGTTCAACGTTCATATACCTAGTCTTTATGAATTCTCGGGTGCACTACTCGCTCTGCCTTTTGCTTTCTTTTGGCTTGTCTCTGGTGGGCGTTGGATGGGTTTTGGAGATGCAAAGCTCACTCTAGGTCTAGGACTTTTCTTAGGTCTTGCTTTTGGTTTATCGGCTGTGGTCTTGGCTTTCTGGATTGGAGCCGTGGTAGGTATTTTGTTGGTAATGTTACAGAAAATTAAAGGTCTAAAAAGCGAGATACCTTTCGCTCCGTTTTTAGTTTTAGGAACTTTTATCTCTTTTATTTTAGAACTTAATTTGTTTTCAATATATTAATATAAATGTCTTTTTTAAAAACAGTACAAAAGAATAGGGGAATGACTTATGTTGAGTTGATAGTGGTTATATCTATCGTGGCTCTACTATCTACTGTATCTCTTTTTAATTATGGTGAATTCCAAGATCGTGTAGATATCAAGAACCTTGCGAATGACGTCGCCTTGAAAGTCACCGAAGCTCAAAAGAATTCTATCGCTGGGCGTGTGCCTGCGACTGGAGCTCCTCTTAATTGGCGTCCTTCTTATGGCGTATACTTTGATATTAATACAGACAAAACTTTCAATATTTTTACTGATATAAATGGAGACAAGAAATACACCTGTCCTGGAGCAGAATGTACAAGTGGTATAAATATCACTAAGGGTAATTATATTTCCCATGTTGAATATTTTTTGAATGACAATCCTAATCCTATCAATAATCCTCTGCACATAACTTTTACTAGACCGAATTCAGGAGCTGTATTTTATGTAGGTTCTAGCTTGACTCCTCTAGTAAATTTGCAATTTGTACAGATTACTCTGTCGAGCCCTAATGTGGGTATTTATTCGGTTATTAAAATATACCCTTCAGGTAGAGTGCAGATTAAATAATTTATGAAAAATATTTTTAAAAATAAAAAACAAAATCTGAGTGATAAGGGTGGATATACTATCATCGAGACGATGATATCTATTTCTCTTTTCCTGATTATTGTGACTATGGGTATGAATTCACTCTTGAATGCCAACGTAATTTTAAATAAAGCTAAAGACGCTCGGGCGATAATGGACAATCTGACTTTTATTATGGAAGACATGTCTAGAAATATTAGAACAGGGGATCAGTATAAATGTAGCCTTGACCTTTCATTTAGTGACCCAGCTACAGATACAGAGAGTTGTATAACTGGAGGGACTATCTCTTTTAGAGAAGCTATTACTCGTGATCGCTGGGCGTATTCTATTGTATCATATGACTTAGGGCAAACTTTTAAAATTCTAAAAACCATAGACGCAGACGCGACTCCTGTAAATTGGGTAGAGCTTACTGACGAAGGGATTCATCTTAGTAATGTTTCTGGTTTTTCTGTAGTAGGTGCAGAACCTTTACCAGGTGACACTCAACAGCCTTTTGTGAATATTAGACTAGTCGGAGAGATGAGGTATAAAGGTGTGGTAACTCCTTTTGCTTTGCAAAACTCAGTCTCTCAAACTACTATAGACATAGCCGAATAATACAAAATAAAAATATGAAATTTTTCAAAAAACAAAAATTAAATACTGCGTTCACTTTAGTTGAGACTCTGGTGGCTATCTCTATTTTTACTGGAGCTATCTTGAGTTTACTTTCTTTTTCTGGAGGTAGTGTGGGCGATACTAACTATTCCAAGAATAAACTAGTAGCAACCTTCTTGGCTCAAGAAGGTTTAGAGTATATGAAAAATATTCGTGATACTCATGTATTATTTGAATCAGACGGTTGGACAGCTTTTCGTCTCAAAGTAGCTCCTTGTGAGACAGGTAACGGTTGTTATTTTGATCCTAATACCGTGAACTATACTAGCTCTGCACAGCCTATGAAATTTATAACTATTACGGAATGTCCTGCTGGAGTTTGTCCAAAATTACGTTATGATAATTCTGAGAATATCGCTATTACAAGATATAATTATAATCCAAGCAGTACAGAGACAAATTTTATTAGAAAAATTGAAGTTAGGAATTTGACTAATGCTGCAAATACTATAGGTGAAAACAAAGAGATTATTGTAGTTTCTACTGTTTATTGGACAAAAGGTACTCAGAATTATAATGTTTCATTTTCTAATTATCTCAAAAATTGGGCAGAATAATATTATGAATTTATTTAAAAAACAAAATTTAATAAATCTAAAAAGAAATCAAAAAGATAAAGGCTTTGTGATTCTTTTCGCAGTAGTTTTGACTAGCATTATCCTTTCTGTGTCTTTAGGTTTGGCAGATATTACTTACAAAGAAATCAGTTTTGGTACATCTGCGAAAAATACAGGAGAGGCTTTCTTTGCTTCTGATACTGGTATTGAATGTGCTTTATATTATGATTTTAAAGGGGTACAAACTAGTTTCGGAGGCTATGAAAATCCTTTTGGGTATAATGGAGCAGAGCCTTTGACCCTAGAATGTGCTAGAAATCAATTTGGTTTTACTGGTGGATATAGTCCTACTGGTCCTTGGACTTTTATTTTATTTAATTTGGGTACTTCTGGTAAGGCTTGTGCTGTTGTTACTGTAACTAAAGATTTTAATGATATTAATGACCCTGATGATGATGAGACTATAATAGTTTCAAAAGGATACAATACGGGAGGAGACAATATCTCTTGTACTTCCAATAGTCCGACTAGAGTTGAACGTGAAATTGAGTTAAGATATTAAAATATGAATAAGACTGAAATAGAGAAAAGGGTGAAAAAACTGGAGATGGAAATATCTCGCCTCAGAGAAGAGTATCATACTCATGATGATGCTACTGTGACTGATGCTGTGTATGACTCTCTGACTCGCGAACTAAAGAGTATTTTTAAAAATCATCCTGAATTGGATAATCTAAATTCACCGCTTCATAGAGTCGGAGGTAAACCGCTCGATAAATTTGTAAAAGTAGAGCATAAGGTGCGAATGCTGTCACTCAACGATATTTTTGATTTTGATGAACTATTAGAATGGGAGAACAGAGTAAAGAAACTCGTGCCGAATAAGAAATTTAATTATTTTTGTGAAGTGAAATTCGACGGGCTTGCTGTGTCTTTGATTTATGACCGCGGGATTCTAAAAATCGGAGCTACTCGCGGAGATGGCTTTGTGGGGGAGGATATTACTGAGAATTTAAAAACTATTTCTTCAATACCTTTAAAGCTTGAAGGGGATAATATTCCTGCATATTTAGAAGTCCGAGGAGAAGCCCTGATGGCGAAAAAGACTTTAGTCATGCTAAATAAAAAAGCAGGTAAACTAGGCAAACCCCTTTTTGCTAATACTCGCAACGCCGCCGCAGGTAGTCTCCGTCAACTCGACCCAAAACTCGCACGCGACAGAAACCTAGATTTCTACACATTCGACATTGTGGATAACTATCCAAGGGCATCCCTTGGATTGAAGACACATAGTGAAAAGCATAAGTTTTTAAAGAATTTTGGTTTTAAGGTCGACCAATATGAAAAAGTTTGCAAAGATTTATCTGAAGTAAAAAATTTTATAAATAAATTTTCTGAGATTAGAGATAAATTTGAATTTGGTACAGACGGGATTGTTATCTCAGTAGATGATCTAGAAATCCAGAATACTTTAGGTGTAGTCGGGAAGGCACCTCGCTATATGGTAGCTTATAAATATCCTGCCGAAAAAGCTACTACTGTTGTGCGTGATATTGTTGTGAACATAGGACGAACTGGAGTATTTACTCCTCTTGCGATTTTTGAACCTACAAATGTTGCGGGTTCTGTTGTCTCGAAAGCGACTTTGCACAATATGGATCAGATAGACCGTTTGGATATTCGTATTGGCGATACTGTAGTCATAGAGAAAGCTGGCGACGTGATACCTAAAGTTGTTGAAGTTTTACATCGTCTGCGTAGTGGTCGTGAGAGGAAATTTAAAATGCCAAAAGTTTGTCCTGTATGTGGAGGAGCGATTGAGAAGAAAGGTGACAAGAATTCTCTTGGAAAAAAAGAGGTCCTCGGGTCGCCTTCGTCTCAACCAGACCATCTTTTTGTTCAAGAGAATTCTTCTGTGGCTTATTTTTGCAATAATAAAAAATGTCCTGCTAAAAATGAGCGTTATTTAGAACACTTTGTAAAAGTCTTTGATATTTATGAACTGGGTCCTAAGGTTTTAAAACGTTTTAAGGATGAAGGGCTTATCACCGATGCTTCTGATATCTTTACTTTGACTAAAGAAGATATATCTATCCTAGAGCGTTTTGGAGAAAAATCTGCAGAAAATATCATTAAAGAAATACACGAAAAAAAGAAAATATCTTTTGCAAAATTCATCTGGGCTTTGGGTATACTTCACGTAGGGGAAGAGACTTCTAGAGATTTAGCTATGCATTTTGGTACACTAGAGAGTTTAATAAAAGCTTCTCATGACTCTACGCTATGGGAAAAGAAAATAAATGAAATAGAAAACATTGGTCCTGCAGTTACAAAAAGTTTGTATGAATTTTTGAACGATAAAAATAATCTACATTTTCTAGATAAATTAAAAGAACGGGGAGTAGTGATTAAAAAAGAGGAAAAAAGGGAATTGGGTAAATTCTCAGGAGCTACTTTTGTATTAACTGGAACACTTGAAAACATGTCTCGTGAGATTGCTAAAGAACAAATATTAAAACATGGAGGTAAAGTTTCAGGCTCAGTCTCGTCTAATACCTCATACGTAGTAGCAGGAAGCGAAGCGGGTAGCAAACTCAAAAATGCGGAGAAGCTAGGGGTAAAAATCCTAAATGAACAAGAGTTTTTAAAAATGCTTAATTAAGTTATTTTGCGGAGGTGGGTTCATAGTCATTTCACTCCTTGAACTACACTCACGCAAAACATAGTCACTTTGTTCCTTGTTTTGCGGAGGCGGTGAGATTTGAACTCACGATACCTTTTGGGTATGCCGACTTTCCAAGTCGGTGGAATAAACCACTATCCGACGCCTCCAATATATTAAATTTACACTATTTTCATAAAAAAGAAAGAAATGGTATAATATAAGTATGGAAAATCTTATACAATCAGAAATATTTTTCTTTATATCTAGTGCCTCTTTTATTATTTTGACTATTCTTTTAGTCGTTGCAATTATTTATATAATATCTATTTTGCGTGACTTTAAATCAATTTCTCGTAAGATTAAAAATGGAGCCGACTATGCAGGGGATCATGTGGAAGAATTAGCTAAAAACTTAGAAGAGAGTGTTTTGTATAAATTTATTTTTGGAAAGAAAAGAAAAAATAGAAAAAGTAAAACTGATTAATTATTAATAATATTTTAAAAATATGAAAAAACAAAAAAAAGAAAATGGTAGTATGTTGAAAAAGGGAGTAGTAGCAGGGGCTATCGGAGCTTTAGCTTATGAGTTTATGGGACCTGATGGTAAAAAGAATAGAGCAAAAGTTATAAAGCTAACCGAAGAGCTAAAAGAAGAAGCTATGGAGCTAATAGAAGAAGTGAAGAAAAAAGCGACTCCTATGTACAAGAAAATAAAAAAAGAAATTCAAAAAGTAGACAAGAAGCAAGTTCAAAAAGAAGTAAAAACTAAAGTAAAAGAAATCAAAAAAGACGCAAAGAAAGTTGTTAAGACTGTAAAGAAAAATGCAAAAAAAGTTTTATTTAGTAAATAAAAAAGAAGGTCAAACACCCCTAGAATCCCTAGAGGTGTTTCGCGTTAAGAATAAAATACCGCTAGATGTGCCGATGACTTATGCGGGGCGACTTGACCCTTTGGCTTCGGGGTTATTACTATTGTTAGCTGGAGAAGAATGCAAGAATAAGCAGAAGTATTTGAATCTCGATAAAGAATATGATTTTGAAGTTTTATTTGGTTTCAAGACTGATACTTATGATATTCTAGGTAAGGTTATTACAGAGGGTTACCCTATGCATAAGAAAGAAGATTTAGAAAAATTGATTAAGAAAAATCTAAAACATTTTAAAGGAAAAATAGTCCAAAAATACCCACTATATTCTTCAAAAACCGTAGAAGGCAAACCTCTATTTACTTACGCACGTGAGAATAAAGTTGTAGAGATTCCCGAGAGAGAAGTAATGATCAAGAGTTTAAAATATTTAAATTTACGAAAAATCTCGAGTAAAACACTTTTGGAAAACATAGAGACTAGGGTTAATAAAGTGAATGGAGATTTTCGTCAAAAGGAAATTTTAAAAATCTGGCAGAAGAAGCTTTGCGACGAAAAAATGCCAAAGCATTTTTTCGTCGCAAGTTTTAGTACTAAAGTCACGAGTGGTACGTATGTCCGCACGATAGCCAACGACTTAGGAGATATGATATCTATACCAAGTCTAGCTTTTTCTATTAAAAGAACCAAGGTTGGAAAATGGTCTCTTTGAGTTATAATACAAGTATGTCTAATTTATTGTTCGAGACTCAATATAAGAAATTAAATAAAGCTCAGAAGGATGCTGTGGATTCTCTGGAAGGCCCAGTCATGGTAGTAGCGGGCCCTGGTACGGGCAAGACTCAAATATTGGCTCTTCGTATTGGGAATATTTTAAAACAAACTCAAGTTGGCGCCGACGGTGTACTATGTCTGACTTTTACTCGCTCGGGAGTCAAAGCTATGAAAGATAGACTTTTAGAATACATCGGACCGGTAGCAAATGACGTGCGTATCTCTACTTTTCACTCTTTTGCGATAGAGATAGTAGAAAAGCATTATGCACTTTTGGATTTTGATACTATGCCGAAATTGCTCGAAGAAGATGAGGCTGTATTTTTGTGTGATGAAATATTGGAGCAAAATCAGTGGAGCTATCTACGTCCTCGTGGTAATCCAAGTATGTATTTTAATGACCTAAAAAGTCTTATTTCTATTTTAAAAAGAGAAAGACTTACGCCTTTAGAATTCTTGTCTCAAGTCGAGAAAGATATTAAATTCTTGGAGTCGGACCCTGATAGTATTTCTACTCGTGGAGAAAGTAAGGGTAAATTAAAAAAAGAAATTGAAAAGAAAATCGAAGGTTTAGAAAAAACCAAAGAAGTCGTTTTGTTTTATGAGATGTATGAAGACAAGAAGAAAGCTATGTCACTCATGGACTATGACGACGTATTAGAATATGTAGTTACTCTAGTTGAAGGATACGAAGACGTCAGAGCTGAAATAAAAGAGAATTATCTTTATGTTTTAGTAGATGAGCATCAAGACTCTAGCGGTGTTCAGAATAATTTTTTGCAAGGAGTTTGGGGTGGAGAAGAGAGTCCAAATATTTTTGTTGTTGGAGATGATAGACAATTAATATATGGCTTCTCTGGTGCAAGGCTTTCATATTTTGAAGAATTTGCTACCTACTTTGGTCAGGCTAAATTGATAACTCTAGTAGAGAATTATCGTTCTACCGCTAAGATACTATCTTTGGCCGACAATCTATTGTCGAGTTCTATTTCCAAAGAAAAATTAAATAGTAATACTACAGGGGACAATCAGATAGAGCTTTCACAATACGCTTTTCCTCGAGATGAGATACTAGGCGCGGGAATGTATTTTAGTCAAAAGATAGAAGAAGGTGTGTCTCCAAAAGATTGTGCTATTTTAGTGCCTAAGAATTTCCATGTTAGGAATGCTATCTCTATCCTTAGTAATATGGGTTTGCCTGTATCGACTGGCAAGAGTGTGTATTTATTTAACATAAAGCAATCTTATAGTTTCTTGAGAATTCTAAATCTTATAAATGATCCTTATAATTCTGTATTAATTTCTGAATCTTTATTGGACTCTACTTCAAACATAGAACCACTAGTCGCTCATAAGTTTTTGAAAAATACCAAACCCGACAAGATAACCATCGACGAATTAATATCTTCAGGTAAAGATCAAGGTCTTTTTAGTGAGGATGGTGATATTGTAAAATGGGGTTTAAAATTAAAAAAATGGGTAGATTCTAGAAATGAAAAAATCTCAATGTTGGTGAGCTTGATAGGCAATGAACTTTTGATAGATAATTCTAGTACTCATAGTGAATTATTGGAGAACGTGGAAGTGGTGAGAACTTTTATTCACGCTAGCTTATTGTTTGAACAAAAAAATATAAATCCAAGTCTGGCTGATTTCTTGAATTACTTTAAAAGATTAGAGAGCTATGGTCACAACCTTTCGCTGGCTACTTTTGGAGGGAATGAAGGTATTGAAGTTATGACTCTGCACAAATCCAAAGGACTTGAATATAAACATGTTTGGATAGCACATATGAACGAAGAAGTTTTGATGAGTGAAAAAAGAAATAATTTCTCCTTACCTGAGAAAATAAAAGAACATATAAAAGAGCGTGATATCGAATCTGCTAAAAGAGAACTATATGTAGCTATTACTCGAGCTCGTGAGTTTTGTAATATTTCTTATGCGACTGAGAATTATAACGGATCTGGCTTAGAGCTCGCTAGTATTATTCAAAATCTACCAGATTTACATTTCATAAAGAAAAATAAAGAAGAGACCGAAAGTGAGATTTTAAATAATAAAATATTTGGACCAAAAATATTTACGACTGCCATAGAAAAAGTAGAAGGGGATATTCTAGAAGAGGTGCAAACCTTCGTAAAGGAAAATTATAAAGATATCAAGATTACTGTCTCGATGCTCAATAATTTTTATGAGTGTCCTTGGAAATGGTATTTTAGGAATTTCTTGAAATTACCTGAAGTCAAAGGCACTTCGCTTGCTTTAGGTTCTGCTGTGCACGGGACAATAGAATTCATCCTTAAAAATAAAGCTTTACCACAAACAGAAGATATTAAAGTTGCTATCACTCGAGAGCTAAATAAAGAGGGTGTGCAAGATGGTATCGAATTAGCTCGACTAGAAAAAGTCTCGTATGATATGGTCAATAACTGGATAGAAAAATATTATAAAATATTAGAGGCTGATTATGTCTCAGAAAGGTCTGTGCAATTTCGAGACAAAGAATTTGCGGATTTATTGATGTATGGGAAACTCGACTTAACCGAGAGGGATATCAGGGGGAATATTTCTGTGACAGATTTTAAAACCGGCAAACCTAAAACTAAAAATGAAATAGAGAAAGTCGACGAAGAGGGGAGAATGTCTGCTTATATGCGTCAGTTGGCTATGTATGCGTATCTTATTGATGGAGCAGAAGGAGGCAAAAAAGTAGAGTCTTTAAGACTTATGTTTTTAGAAGCAGAAGATGGAGACAAGAATGCTCTCTACTCTACATATATCGATAATGAGAAAATAGATTTATTGAAAAGAGATATATCTGACTATGTGACTAATCTCGAAAATGGAGCATGGGTAAATATGAAATGCAATTTCAAACCTTGGGGCGGGAAGTCTGAAGAATGTGAATATTGCAAACTCTCAAAGAGTCTAATTTTGAAATAAAAAAAGCAGTCTGTTATTATCAACAAACTGCTCCGTTCTTTTATTTCTGGGTACTTTGATCTTTCAGTTCTCCAGACGCTAGAGTGTCTATTGGTCATAGGTCGCTTACACCTCTCAACAGCTTATCGTAGCTTGCCACGCTCGTTATCGCTTTACACTTCCGCAAGCATCGTTGCATATTTGAAGTGTGTATATAAAAGAACTAAAAATAATTTAAACTGCATCAAGTATTTGATGCCAAGTTTACCAAAGAACTTTTTGCCTTAATTATAAGAAAAGACAAGAAAACTAAAAATTTAGTTACTTAAACTTTTTCTTTTAAAAGAGTGAATAACTTGTTTTAGTGTAGCCTTGTTTTGCGCGTTAGTCAATTTTTGATACTCTTTAGGCCTTGCCTCAAGAGTAAGTGAGGTATATAATGTCATTATGTCAATTAGAAAGATAAAATTTGAAATAGGAGAATTTTATCATTTATACAACAGAGGAAATAGTAAGCAAGAAATATTTTTAGATGAAAATGATTATTTAAGATTTAGAGATTTGTTATATGCTTTAAACAATGAAGATAAGTTTAATTTTTCTGATTCTTTAAAAGGCGTTTCTGTTTACAATAGATCAAGTCAAAATCCGTTAGTTGCTATCGGCTCATATTGTTTAATGCCAAATCATTTTCATATTCTACTAACACCTCTTGTGGAAAATGGTGTTAGTCGATTTATGCAGAAACTTTCTACTGCTTATGTTATGTATTTTAACCTTAAATATAAAAGAACCGGTGGTCTATTTGAAGGTAAGTTTAAAGCTCAATATATAAATAATGATAAGTATTTAAAATATATATTTTCTTATATTCATTTAAACCCTATTAAGTTGATACAAAAAGATTGGAAAGAGAAGGGTGTAAAAAACAAAAAACAATCATTAGATTATCTTTCCAATTATTTGTATTCTAGTTATATTGATTTTGCAGGAGTAAATAGAATTGAGAAAATGATATTAAATTTAGAAAATTTTCCAAATTATTTCCCAACTAAGAAATCTTTCAATGCTGAAATTTTTGATTGGATTAATTACGATAAAACTCTTTAGGCAAGGCCTCAAGAGTCAAAGGCCTCAAGAGTCAAATGAATAAAATATTATTTCAGTGTTATAATAAATTACATGAGAACTTCATTATTTAAAAGTAGGGTTTGGCCTTGGTTTTTGATTTTGTCTGGTATCGGTGCTTTCTGGTTGACCGCTTGTTATTTTTTTATGTCTGCTTGGGTTGATGGAAGTAGGGAATACGGTAGTAATAATAGCTCAATGTCTCCTTTCCTTGCTATCTATTATGGTTTTAATTCTTTGTTGCTTTTAATGTCAGGAATGTCATTGAGAGTAAAGTACTTTAGAGAATATTCGATATTATCAATCCTGCTTGCTATATCTGTCACTTCAAGTTTTTTTATTTTAGTACAACCAGATCAAGGTATTGATTTCTTTAATACTTTGTTTGGTGACACTGTTTATTTGGGGATGTTTATAGGCATGCTACTTGGGGGAATTGTGTTGGTGCCGATGTTTTTAATAAGTGTTTATCTTAGTTTATTTTTAGGTATTCAGTATTTCCGAGGTAAGATAGATGAGACTAATACAGGTGTAGTTTTAAATCCTCAAATAAATAATGAAAATTTTACCAATCTGACACAAGACACTCCGAATAGTCAAAACGCTGATACTTTTATTTAGATAAAATCACTTGAGGATATAGTTTGCAAAAAGGCTCCTTTGAGAGTATATTTTAAATATAAAATTATGCATAAAAAAGTTAACATCAAATCTAAAGAAGAATTATTGCGCGATATAGAAAAAGAGAATTTTCGTCGCAAGACACTTTCTTTTTATAAATACGTCAAAATAGAGAATCCGCGTGAAATGAGGGATATGCTTTTTGATAAATTCCAAGAGTTTAAATGTCTCGGACGTATCTATGTAGCTCATGAAGGTATCAATGCTCAGATGAATGTGCCTGAATACAATTGGGCTATGTTTGATAACTTTATCCAAAATATTCCAGAGTTCAAAGGTGTGCCTTATAAGACTGCAGTAGAAGAATCCCACTCCGTCGGAGACTTCGACGGGACAAGAACGGGTAAGTCTAGTTTCTTGAAACTTATAGTTAAAGTTCGCCCAAAGATAGTAGCCGACGGTCTCGATGACTCTACTTTCGATCCTGCGAATACTGGCGAATACGCTACAGCAGAGGATGTAAATAGTATGATAGATCGTGGAGTCACTGTAATAGATATGCGTAATATCTACGAAGCCGCTATAGGGCATTTTGAAAATGCTAAATTGATGAATGTAGATACTTTTCGTGAGCAATTACAGAAAGTGACAGACATGTTTAAAAATAAAAAAGATGAAGAAGTTTTGCTTTATTGTACTGGAGGTATACGCTGTGAGAAAGCTTCGGCTTGGATGAAGCACAATGGTTTCAAGAATGTTAAACATATCAAGGGCGGGATTATCGATTATGCTCATCAAGTCAAAGAGCGTGGTTTGCAAAATAAATTTAAAGGTAAGAATTTCGTCTTTGACGAGCGTATGGGAGAGAGGATAGGGGACGAGATTATTTCTTTTTGCCAAGCATGTGAAAAAGTAAAATCCGACGATTACACTCATTGCAAGAATACTTCTTGCCACGTTTTATTTATTTGTTGCCAAAATTGCCAAACTAAACTTTCTGGGTATTGTAGTAAGATTTGTAATATTTGTGATAAATTTCCCAAAAAGGTCAATCAATTCTTTGTAGGTGTAAGTAAACAAAATCACGAAAAGCAATTTAAGAAAAATTACAAGAGATAAAAGAGTAAAATTCTACGCTCGCATCTCTCTTTAGGATTTGCTAGAATATCCCTATGGAACAAAAAGATTTATCTAGTACAGGTACAGAACACCCTTTGTCAAAGCTCGCAAATAATGCTTATAAGGTCTTTATCGATCTTGGTTTTGAAGTTGCCAATGGTCCCGAGCTTGAAACCGAGTGGTATAACTTTGATGCGTTAAATGTCTCAAAAGATCATCCTGCTCGTGATATGCAAGATACTTTTTATATTAAAAATGAAGTTCAAAAAGTACTCCGTACTCACAATACCAATACCACTGCTCGCGCCCTAGAAGAAGCAGGTAAAGAAGGTAGAATGCCGAATGCTTTTATATCTATCGGTAAAGTTTTTAGAAATGAAGCGACTGACGCTACTCACGAAATGCAATTTTATCAAATAGACGGAGCTATGATCGGAGAGAATATCTCTATGTCTGATTTGAAAGGTGTGCTCACTTATTTTTATAAAAAAATATTAGGGGACGATATTGAGATAGAATTCCGTCCGAGCTTTTTTCCTTTTACTGAGCCTTCTATCGAAGTGCATGCGAAATTCCGCGGACGCTGGCTCGAGATGATGGGCGGGGGAATGCTTCATCCAAACGTTATAAAGAATATAGGCTTGGATCCAAAAAAGGTTCAAGGTTTTGCTTTTGGTGGAGGACTCGACCGTATCGCTATGATTAAATGGAATGTGCCAGATGTGAGATTATTTTATCAAGGAGACTTAAGACTCAATCAATTTTAAATTTATGAAAATATCTTATAACTGGTTAAAATGGTATATTCCCGAAGCACCGAGTCCTAAAACTCTGGAGGATATTTTTACTTATCATCTTTGTGAAGTTGAGGGAGTAGAAGAAATTGGAGAAGGTGAGAATAAAGATTATATTTTTGATATAAATATTTTACCGAATCGGGCTCATGATTTACTTTCTCATATCGGTATAGCAAGAGAGCTCGCTTCATTATTATCTATCCCTTTCGTACATTCTTTAGATAAATACAAGAAGCCTGAACCTAAAAATACAAATTTAAAAATAGAGATAAACGTGCCAAACGTTCGTCGTTATATGGGCCGTATTGTGCGTGATGTACAAGTCGTCCCTAGTCCAGAATGGGTTGTGAAGCATTTAGAGTCAGTAGGTGCTCGTAGTATTAACAATATCGTAGA
This sequence comes from Minisyncoccota bacterium, assembly GCA_041675085.1. GTDB lineage: Bacteria > Patescibacteriota > Minisyncoccia > Phycocordibacterales > UBA9973 > UBA9973. The sequence goes on along the minus strand of JBAYUN010000002.1, from coordinate 17,908 downwards.
TGCGACCAATATCGTTATGTACAATCTAGGTCAACCAGCTCATGCCTTTGATTTGGATAAAATAACTGGCACTATTGTGGTACGTTATGCTCTCCCTGGAGAAGAGATGACTACCCTCGACAACAAGCAAGTAAAATTAGAGAGTACAGACGTAGTGATAGCTGACGAGAAAAATATTTTAGCTATTGCGGGAGTGAAGGGTGGCAAGGTGGCTGAGGTTGATAATAATACTAAGAATATTCTACTTGAGATTGCCAACTTTGATCCTATCGCTGTCCGCAAGACTGCACGCAGAATCGGGATTTTTACTGATTCGGCTAAAAGATTTGAGAATGATTTATCTCCATCTTTAGGGGATTTAGCTATGACTGAACTCTCAGGGCTTTTGATGGAATATAGTTTTTCTAATTTTGAAGATGTGGTAGATGTTTATCAGATTCAAGCAGAAAAAAGTAAATTATCTTTTGACCTTGATCGTATTTCAAATATATTAGGTATTACTGTCGCCAAAATAGAGATGCAAAATATTCTGGAAAGATATCACTTTGAATTTACCGTAAAAGATTCTATCTATGAAATTAATATTCCATCAATGCGTCTGGATTTAAATCTCGAAGAAGATATGGCAGAAGAAGTTGGTAGAATTCTCGGTTATGATAAATTGAATCCTAAAATTCCAAAGTTAGCATTTGTTCCTCAAAAGAATGAAGTGTATTTTAATTCTTTGCAAGCTCGTTCTACTTTGCTCAGCTTGGGATATTCAGAAGTTATGACTTATTCTTTTACTTCAAATGGGGAAGTAGAAGTTCTAGCTAGTGCATCAGATAAAAAATTCTTAAGAACAAATCTGTCTGATGGATTAAAAGAAAGTATAAAATTAAATCAAAACAATCTACCACTTTTAAATATTAAAGAAGTGAAGGTTTTTGAAATCGGAAAAGTTTTTAAAGATAATGTTGAAGTTTTGCATGTAGCTTTTGGAGATCGTAAAAATATTACAGAGATGTCCTTAAGTGATTTTATTAAAGAAAGAGTAAAAGAAGAAGAAAATACTTTTCTTGACGTCCTCGGGTCGTCTTCGCCTCAACCAGACATTCAGAAAAAGCATATTCCTTCTTCTTTTGCAATGTGGTCACTCTTTCCATTCATTACTCGCGATATTGCTGTCTGGGTACCTGAGACTGAAGGTGGTCAAAACTTAGAGAATTTGCTAAAAGAGAATATTACAGAGCTTTGCGTCAAAGGTCCTATTATGTTCGATTCATTTACGAAAGAAGGGAAGACTTCGTATGGTTTTCGTATGGTTTTCCAGTCTTATGAAAAGACCCTAACAGACCTAGAAGTAAATAGTATAATGGATAATATAACTAATAAAATAAAGGAAAATCCAGATTGGCAGGTTAGATAAATTTTTGCTATAATATACCAATATGGCAAAGGAAAAAGAAACTAAAAAGGGAAGTTATGGAGCGGACCAGATATCCGTCCTAGAAGGCTTGGAGCCAGTCCGTAAGCGTCCGGGAATGTATATCGGTACAACAGGTCCAGACGGCCTACATCACTTAGTATGGGAAATCTTCGACAACTCTCGTGACGAAGCCATGGGAGGTTACTGTAACGATATCGAGATAACAGTCTTGCCAGGCAATACTATCCGTGTAGCTGATAATGGTCGTGGAATTCCAGTTGACGTTCATAGTAAAACCAAAGTTTCAGCTCTTGAAACTGTTATGACTACTTTGCATGCTGGAGGTAAATTTGGAGGTGAAGGTTCTGGATATAAAGTCTCAGGTGGTCTTCACGGAGTAGGTGCTTCTGTCGTGAATGCATTGTCTATTTTCTGTAAAGCAGAAGTTCACAAAGACGGAGGTAGATACGTACAAGAATATTCTCAAGGTAAAAAGAAAGGCCCTGTAAAGAAAGTTGGTAGTTCAAAATATCAGGGTACTGTTATTACTTTTACACCAGATGAAGAAATTTTCGGTAAAATAGTTTTTGATTGGAGTACTATTATCAATCACATAAGACAACAAGCTTATCTAGTAAAGGGATTAAAAATCTCTGTTGTCGATGCGCGCGAGATGGATGCTGAAGCACTCGTCTATACTAAAGGTTCTAAATTAGATTTAGATAGTATTCATTATTTCAGAGAATTAGCTCTCGAAGTTCCTTCTATTGGTTATTATTTTGAAGGAGGACTAGTCTCTCTTGTTAAATATTACAATAAATTCCAAAAGGCAATTCAAAATAATATTTTTTATATTGAAAAAGAAGTTGATGGAGTTGGTATTGAGATAGCCTTACAATACGTCGACGATATCGCAGATCGTATCGTAGGTTTTGCAAACAATATCCACACCCCTCAAGGCGGTACTCATATCACTGGTTTTAAAACAGCTCTCACTCGTACCCTGAACACTTACTGTAAAAAGAACGAAATGATGAAGGAAGCTGAAGGTGGATTCACTGGTGAAGACGTGCTCGAAGGTTTGACTGCTGTGGTGTCTGTAAAATTACCAGAAATACAATTTGAAGGACAAACCAAAGCAAAGCTCGGTAGTATGGAAGCCCAAGGGCCTACCGCTACAGTTTTCGGAGAAGCGTTCTCTGCTTTCCTTGAAGAGAATCCTGACGAAGCAAAAATAATCATAAACAAATCTATACTAGCTCTAAAAGCTCGTAAAGCAGCGAAAGCAGCGAAAGACTCTGTTCTTCGTAAAGGAGCACTCGAAGGTATGACTCTCCCTGGTAAGCTCGCTGACTGTCAAAGTAAATCTGCTGAAGAATCAGAAATATTCATAGTAGAGGGAGACTCTGCGGGTGGATCCGGCAAGCAAGGTCGCGATAGACGTACTCAAGCGATACTACCACTACGTGGAAAGATATTGAACGTAGAGCGTGCTCGTATCGACAAGATGCTCGCTTCTAAAGAAGTGCGTGCGCTCGTGATCGCTATGGGAACTTCTATTGGAGATACTTTTGATCTTGAGAAGATTCGTTATCACAAAATCATCATAGCGACAGATGCGGACGTTGACGGATCTCACATTCGTACATTGCTCCTGACTTTATTCTATAGATATTTTAGACCTATTTTAGAAGCTGGATACGTATACATTGCTCAACCTCCACTTTATAAAATCAAAAAAGGTAAAGAAATATATTACGCTTATACTGACGAAGAGAGAAATAAAATCATAGGTAAAGAAGTCGATATTTCTGAAATCCAAAACGAAGAAGTTCAAACTATTGAAGAAGAAAGTGAAGAGAGTGAAGAAGTAGTAAAAGCTAAAGCAGGTAAATTCCATATTCAAAGATACAAAGGTCTCGGAGAAATGAACCCTGAAGAACTTTGGGAGACTACTATGGATCCAAAGAAAAGAGTCTTGAAGAGGGTAGATATAGCTAACGCTGAAGAAGCAAATAAAGTATTTGATATATTGATGGGCTCCGAAGTCCCTCCAAGAAAATCTTTTATTCAATCTAATGCGAAGCTTGCTGAGATTGATATCTAAAAAATATAAAATAAAAACCTCTCAAGTCTGAGAGGTTTTTATTTTCTTGCTATTTTGTATAAAAATGATATTGTTTTAGGGAATATTCTTTTTAAATCACAATATAAATTTTAAAAAAAAATGGGAAAGTTAATAACTTCTTTACATGGTTTGGTTGAGGGACAAATTATTAAGTCCACCGTTAAATATGAGGATTCTTTTGTGTTTTTTAAGGTGCGATCTATTTTAGCAAAAGATTCAGAATTAATTAGTTTAATATTAATTAAGTTTTACCCTGAGGTTGGAGAACATACAGTCACTTTACCAATTGAATCCAAAAATGGTCAGTATGTGTCTTCGCGTGATTCAAGTTTTGACTATAAATTTTATGAATCTTCTTATGAAGAGTTTATTAAGGATTTTACTAAAGCATTACAAAAAATCCATGAGGAGCAAATGAAATTAATTTCTTTTATAGTAACTTCTGTTATTCTTGAAAAAGAAATTGTCGAATTTGCATAAGTAACAATAATTTAAAGCTGAGATGTGATAATATCTCAGCTTTTTTAATTCAAATTTTTATTTTTGCTTTATATGTGTTATCTTTTACTTATACGATGCATTTCAGTGAAATTACTTTAAAATATTGGCAAGAAAAAGATTGGGAAGATTTAGCAAATGCTAAAAGTGTTCCTGATCTTTTTATTATTGCTGAGAGGATTATTGATAGGATTCCTTTACCTATGGGTCAAGTTTGTGGGCCTATCACTAGCGGGGGATTTAATTCTGTTGAAAAGAATTTAGAGTTTTTTAATGAAAATATTAAAAATTTACAATCACAAAATATAAATATTTTTGATCAAATGCCTTTCGAAGAAACTATCCAAAAGTTCAAACAAGAAACTCATGATCAAGAAAAAGTTTATCAAAGTATAATGTATGACTTTTATTTACCTATTTTCAAGTCAGGCAAAATCAAAACTTTTTATTTTTTACCGAATTGGCAAACTTCCAAAGGTGCTATCTGGGAGCACGAAACAGGAGAAGATTTGGGTATTGAAATAAAATATATAGATTAACCTCTCAAGTTTGAGAGGTTTTTATTTTCTTGCTATTTTGTATAAAAATGTTATTGTTTTAGGGAATATTTCTTTTAAATCACTTTTTAAATTATTTAATTATGTTAACTTTGTCGGTAATTAATAAGAATGAAAATTCTTATAGAGCTAAGCTTTTTGAAGCTTATCAATCAGGATTTAATGGTTTAGCTTTTTGTAATTTTTTAGCAACTCAAAAGGGAGAAGATGAAATATTTAAAATAATACACACCATTATTTATGAATGCGGTATCCATGATCAAAAAGCAGATCATCAGAGAAAATTTCTTGCCCATCAGAAAAGAATCAAAAAGTCTTACACAGTAGATGTTTCTTATCTCTTTATAGGTAAAGACGTCGCTGTGAATCAAGGCATGCAGGAGTTGAAAGCTCTTGCGAAAAAAAATAGAGAAAAGCCCTATAAGCATTTGTTAGAATTTTTTAAGGGACCTTTAATTTTTTGATTTTTTAAAAGATTTAATTTTAAAGCTGAGACTTAAAATGTTTCAGCTTTTTTAATTCAAACTTTTGTTTTTTATTTCTTCTTTTAGTTTTAAGATAAAATCTTCTAGATTTATTTCTTGTTTGTCTGTTCGACTTTCTACTGTTAGGTTACCGCTTTCGAGTTCTTTATCACCGAGTACTATTACGTACGGGACTTTTTGAGCTTTAGCGTGGTTGATTCTTTTACCTAAGGAATTATTGTCGTCTTCTAGTTCTACTCTTACATCTTCGCGTTTTAAAGCTTCATAGATTTCTTTAGCTTTATCATTGTGGTTCTCGCGAACTGGGACGATAGATACTTGTACCGGAGCGAGCCAGGTAGGGAAGTTGCCTGCTGTGTGTTCTATCATAGTAGACATAAATCTTTCTATTGAGCCCATGATGGCTGCATGTATCATAACAACTTGCTCTTTCTCTCCGCGTTCATTAGTACAAACTAAACCGAAGTTTTTAGGTTGGTTGAAGTCGAGTTGAATAGTAGCTACTTGTAGTACTCTTCCTAGAGAGTCATGCGCGATAAAATCTATTTTTGGTCCATAGAAAGCTGCTTCACCAGTTCCGTCGAGCCAAGTGACTCCCTTAGTCTTCATTAAGTTCTCAAGTGCATTTTCAGCTTTAGTCCACATCTCATCAGTGCCTAGATATTTTTCTCTTTGCATAGGATCATGAGTAGAAAATCTAACTTGTAATTCAAATCCAAAAGCAGAATAGAATTTCTCTATAATATCCCAAATAGCGAGTGACTCAGTTTCTATTTGATTCTCACGACAAAATACATGGGCGTCATCTTGAGTAATAGACAAAACCCTAGATAATCCTGAAAGTTCTCCAGATTGTTCGTCACGATAGACCATAGTAGTCTCAGCGTATCTCTGAGGCATATCACGATAGCTTCTAGGTTCACAAGCAAATATTTGAGTATGGTGAGGACAATTCATTGGCTTCATGGCATATAAGTGACCTTCACGAGTTTCTATTTTGAATAAGTCGTCTGCGTACTTTGCCCAGTGTCCAGAAGTCTCATACAAATCTTTTTTAGTAATATGAGGAATGCAAACTTTTTGATAACCACGAGACTTACGTAGTTCCCAAACATAGTCATTCAAAAGTTCACGCATTATTGTACCCTTTGGAGTCCAGAGGGGAAGTCCAGATCCTACAAGTTCTGAGAAAGTAAAAAGTCCCAATTCGCGTCCGATTTTCTTATGATCTCTTTTACGAGCTTCTTCTCTTTGATTGATATAAGCGTCTAATTCTTCGCGAGTATTAAAAGCCAGTCCGTAAATACGAGTTAGCATTTTATTCTTCTCGTCTCCTCGCCAATAAGCTCCAGCGACGCGGTCGAGTTTGAATGAATCAGTATTGATTTCTTTACTAGGGTTTTCCGAATGTCCTCCACGACAAAGGTCAGTAAAATCGCCGCAAGTATAGAAAGTTATTTTCTCACCCTTTTCAGCTATCTCATTTATGAGTTCGAGTTTGTAAGGGTTAGTCTTAAAATACTCACTAGACCCTTCTTTAGTCTTTTCTTCGTGAGAAAATTCTAGCCATTTAGGCAACATCTTGCGCATCTTGTTTTCTATTTGTGCAAGATCTTTATCTCCGATAGGAGAACTAAATTCAAAGTCATAATAAAAGCCGTCGTCTATAGCGGGACCAATGGTGTTTTTTGTATCAGGATAAATTTCTAAAACTGCACTTGCGAGTAAGTGAGCTAGGGTATGTCTTTTGTTTTGTAAGTTTTGATTTTCCATCCCAGTCTTAAAATTTAATTTATAAATTGTTTACATATTGCCCATAATCAAAATTTTAGTACGGGACAAGTATTGTCTTTAAATAGTAACAAATTTATGAGGCTTTTCATATACTTGACTTTAAACATTTATGTGATACTATATTATCGATACAAAGATATTAGGTCTTTGAAAATAAAATTTTTTTTCATTTCCAAAAACATTAAAAATGACAAAAGTGAAAGACAAATACTACAATGCTGGCATTCTAATGTGCGGCGAAAAAATACTTTTAACAAAAGAAACATACTTCGACAGTACACTAATAAAACTTCCAGGAGGAATGCAAGAAGATATTGATTATAATTTTATTAACTGGATTCAAAATTTTAAAGAACTTTTATCCAAGTCTGGTTTCTCTGAGAAAGAAGTAGAATTTTTGTCTACTCAAGAAGCTTCAATCAATAGAAGCATTCAAAACAGAAGTTTGATTAGAAAATTCCTGATGGAAACAGGTATTTATCCTTCAAGTTTCCAACATGTTTTTCTTAAAAATGAGCCCGATTTAAAGCACAACAATAAGATTATTAAAAATTTCTTTTTTATTAAAGCTTATTTCCAGAGTGGAGAATTAAAAATTATAAATTCTTCTGATATTTCTAAATTGAACTTTTATTATCCAGGCGAAGTTCTGGATGAAGAATCAGACTTGTGCATTTTCAGTAAACATAGGTTTCCTCTTGAAAAAGGGCTTGATTTAGAGATTGAATCTCAAAAGCTTAATCTTGAATCTCTTTCAGTAGTCAATTTGGTGTGGGAGTAAATTTTTAAAGCCTGACGTAATTTATTTTACGTCAGGCTTTTTATTTTGCATTTTTTGAGTTTTATGACATAATACGCCTGAAATAAAAAGTTCTTAGTTAATTTAAAAAATAAAATAAAATGGAAACAGAAATTGTAAAAGGTGTTTGTACTTATAACCCTGATTTTTACAGGAAAGATATAAGGGAACAGGTCATGATTCTCTCAGACAGATTTAACTTAAATCCAGAAATGGCTTTTAATTATTTAAACAATAGCGAAGGTGAGGTGAATTTGCCTTATGGTTGTCATCATCAAGATGGTTTGTATGCTGTAATATCACCTTTTGGATTTAAAGAGATCTTGAATTGGAATGGAGATATCATTTTTGATCACGATTTTTACTCTAAAAGTTTGTCTTATTTATTGGATCATATCAAAGAAGATTGTAATTTAATGAATTACAGAAGTGATCTATTAACTCCAAGTTCTCTTGTTCAGATTGAAAGAACTTTGGACGGATACAAAAAATTATCTTACTTCCAGGACACAAGTCATATTTGGGTGATTGAGGCCCAGTTAGGATTTTTCCGTAGAGGAGAATCAGCTTTAACTGATTTACATCACAATGAATACGGATTTAGTTCTATTTTCGGAGGATCTATTCATTTCACTCATCGAAATTTTTATTCCAAGGAGTGGAGTCAGTTAAGTGGAATATGTATAGGTGATAGATTTACTTTGGACGATAGTTCTCCTCAATTTTTCTCCAACGGAGAGTTATTGATGTATAATTCTGTACCCATGCAAAAAGCCGATCCGAAAGCCGGATTGATGACGTTTTTTGTCTAAATTTGATTTTATATTACAAAGGACTCTATTTTTTAATAGGGTCCTTTTTTATTATATTTAAATATTTGCTATTCTTTGTTTTATTTGCTAATATAAATTCATTATGGTTATAAGAATGAGACATACAAAAGGGCATACTGCGAACAGACGTTCACACCATGCTCTAAAAGCTACCAATTTTGATAAATGTACAAATTGTACTGCTTTAAAATTACGTCATACTGTTTGTAAATCTTGCGGATTTTACCGTGGTAAAAAAGTAGTAGACTTAGTAAAGAAAGTAGAAAAGAAGCAAGCTAAAATCAAAGCCAAGAAAGCTTAGTTTTTAGGGTTTTTATTAATATTGCTTTTAGCATTTTAATAATTTAATTGGATTAATTTATGGCAAATAGGCACCTTTCAAGATCAATAGTTCTCCAAACTCTCTTTGAGTGGGATTTCATGTCGACAAAAGACAATCCGAAAACTTTTTCAAAAGAAGAGATAGAAGAAGCTTTAAAAAGAAATTTAAAGGAATTTGCGCCTGGTTTAGAAGATGATATTTTCGTAAACAATCTTGTGGACTCTATCCTCAAGAAAAAAACAGTTATCGATGAAATCATAACCAAAGCTGCTCCAGATTGGCCAATAGAGAAAATCTCTGTAATTGATAGAAATATATTAAGAATCGGTCTAACCGAGCTTCTTTTTGGTGACCGCAAAGACGTACCTCCTAAAGTTGCTATCAATGAAGCTATAGAATTAGCAAAAACTTTCGGCGGAGAAAATTCTAGTAAATTCGTAAATGGAGTCTTGGGTGCTGTTTATAAAGAGATAGGTGAACCAGGTAAAGAAGAAATCAGTAGAAAAAAGAAATCCGAAGAACCTGTCGATATCACTAAATTACCAAAAGAAAAATTGGGTGGAGCTTTGGTTTATGCTAAAAAAGGAGACAAGATATATTTTGCTTTGGTTCATGACGTGTTCGGATATTGGACTCTATCCAAAGGACGTATTGAAGAGAACGAAGATGTAGAGACTGGAACAATTCGTGAAATCAAAGAAGAGATCGGTCTTGATATTAAAATCATCACTAAATTAGGAGAGAATGAATACGTAGCTACTCATCCAGAGCGTGGCAAGACTTTGAAAAAAGTTTCTTATTTCCTTGCTGAATCCGAATATAAAGAACTAGCCTTAGAAGCGTCTGGAGGGCTAGATGGAGCTAGATGGTTTGAATTAAGAGAAGTTCCAGAATTAAGAATTTATAATGATATCGTTCCATTATTAGCGAAAGCTGTGGAAGTGATTTCAAAAAAATAAAAATATTTAATAATATGATTCAATTTTCAGATTTTGAAGAAAAAACAAAAATAATCTTTAAAGATAAAAATCTTATTAAGCAAGCTTTTATTCACCGCTCGTATATTAACGAGAATCCAAGCATAGGCCTTTCTCATAATGAAAGATTAGAATTTTTAGGTGATGCTGTGCTCGAGCTTGTGGTTACTGATTTTTTGTATAAAAAATATCCTAAGTACAACGAAGGTGATATGACTGCTTTGCGTAGTGCATTGGTCAACGCTGTTATTATTGCTGACGTGGCGACTGCTTTGGGCATGAATGATTATCTATTGCTATCTAAAGGCGAAGCGAAAGATACCGGTAAAGCCAGACAATATATTCTAGCGAATACTTATGAAGCGTATGTAGGCGCTGTGTATTTAGATCAAGGTTATGAAGTTGCAAAAGATTTCATCGCTGTGAGTTTGTTGATCCATACAGATGAAATAGTAAAGAAAAAACTTTGGCGTGATGCAAAAAGTTTAGTGCAAGAAAAAGCTCAAGAATTCGTAGGTGTTACACCTTCTTATAAAGTAGTGAATGAATCTGGTCCAGACCATGACAAGCATTTTACTATTGGCATATATTTTGGAGCTGATGCGATAGCCACAGGAAAAGGAGGTTCAAAGCAAGAAGCAGAACAGCAAGCAGCTCTAAATGCATTAAAAATAAATAATTGGATGGACTAGTACTATGAGACTTAGTAATTTAGAAATAAATGGTTTTAAGTCTTTCTCTAAAAAAACAAATTTAGAATTTAATACGCCTGTAGTTTCTATCGTTGGACCAAATGGTTCAGGTAAGAGTAATGTGGTGGAGGCTTTTCGTTTTGTATTAGGTGAGCAATCCATGAAGTCTATGCGCGGACGCGGAGGAGTAGATCTTATCTTTAAGGGATCAAAGAGTTTACCTAAAGGCACTAAAGCAGTGGTGACTATTTATTTTGATAATACAGATAGAATTTTTAAATTATCAAATGACGGTGGTGAAGATGTAAATCTAAACTATGATTCTATTTCTATTTCTCGTGAAGTTTATGCTGATGGTTTAAACAAGTATGTTTTGAATGGTTCTGAAGTGAGATTGAAAGATATTAACAACTTACTGGCTTCTGTAAATATTGGAGCTTCGGGCCATCATATCATTTCTCAAGGTGAAGCTGACAGAATATTGAATGCTAATGCTCGCGACAAAAGAGAGATGATCGAAGACGCTTTAGGTCTCAAAGTTTTTCAATATAAAATCAAAGAAGCAGAGAGAAAACTAGAACGCTCTAGTGATAACCTGAAAGAGGTGGTTTTATTAAAGAGAGAAAATGCCCCACATTTATCTTTCCTTAAAAAGCAAATAGAGAAATTAGAAAAAATGAAAGAGCTAAAAGCTGAGCTTTCTCTTTTGTATTTAGAATTTCTTAAAAAAGAAAGTGTGTACCTAGATACTGAGAAAAGTAATCTTATCCCAGAAAGAGAAAACCTTAAAAAACAATTAGAAGAACTAACTGTTCTGATTAATGAAAATACTGAGGATATAAATAGTGTTGAAAATCAAAAGCTAGAAGAATTGAAAAAAGCCGAAAATGAGATAAATAATATCCGCAGAGTTAAAGGTGAAATAGAACGCAAGCTCGGACGAATCGAAGGCATGATAGAAGCTCGTAAATGGAGAAAAGAAAAAATGCCTGAGGTAAAAATCTTTCGCCAAGAAGAACTCAAGCAGATTATTGATGAAGTTGATACTTCTATTGATTTAGCTTTAGAGATCGAAGACGTATCTGAAATTAAAAATATCTTGCGTAAAATCAAAGGTATTTTTATAAAGTTTAATAATATAGAAGACAGTAATCTAGAGACTAATTATTCCGACGAGAATGAGATATTGGAAATGGAAAATACTCAAAAAGAAGTCACAACTGAGATGAGTAAAATTAGATTAGAAGAAGACAAGATCCTACTTGTTATCAAAGAATTGAAAGACGAAGTCCAGGCAGAAATGGACAAGGGGCGAGATAAAGAAAGAGAAAAGTTTGGCCTCAAAGTTAAACATCAAGAAATATCTTCAAAATTATCTGTCTGTGAAGTTAGGTTAGAAAACCTAAGTCGTGAGATAGATGCTTTCAATAATGAAATACAAGAAGGTGTAGTCTTGGTGGGTAGCGAGATACATTCTTATACTTCTTTTGAGATAACTACACCTTTTGATAAAGCTTCTCAAGAAGATTTGAAGAGACGTATAGAGAGAATCAAGATCAAACTCGAGGACGCGGGGCTTGGCAATATGGGAGATATATTGAAAGAATACGAAGAGGTTAATCAGAGAGATTTATTTTTAGCTAAAGAGATAGAAGACCTGACTGTGAGTATTAGTTCTCTAGAGCAACTCATTGTTGAATTAAAAGCAAAAATAGATATAGAATTCAAAGACGGTATAAAGAAAATAAATAAAGAATTTAAGGAATTTTTTAGTTTAATGTTTGGAGGCGGGCATGCTGAGCTTGTGATTTTTGTACAAAATAAAAAGAAGAAAGCTGAAATATTAGACGATGAAGAAGTTGTGCCTGATGAGACGGAAGAAGTTGTTAAAGAAGAGGGTATAGAGATAGATGTATCTTTGCCTCATAAAAAAGTAAAAGAGCTTCATTCTCTATCTGGAGGAGAAAGGTCTTTGACTTCTATTGCTTTACTGTTTGCTATGTCTTCTGTGAATCCACCACCATTTCTAATCCTAGACGAGACAGACGCAGCTCTAGACGAAGCAAACTCTCGTAAGTATGGAGATATGCTAGAAAAGCTTTCTCGTCATTCACAGCTCATTGTGGTGACTCACAATCGTGAGACTATGTCTCGTGCAGGAGTTCTCTATGGAGTGACTATTGGTTCTGATGGTGGTTCTAAACTCTTGTCTGTAAAATTCGACGAAGCGGCAGCTATAGCTAAATAATATTTGATTTTCGTCTCAATTTAAGTTATTCTCAAAGAGATATTGCTCTATTCCATCATTTATAAATTTTTGAAAAATGAAAAATTTAGAATATTTTTATGGGGGCTTTGCTTCTATTGTTTTATTTCTATTGTTTTATTTGCTTTATAGAAAAAATGAAATTACTCTTGAGGAGTTTGAAAATATTGTGTTTAGTGCTATTGTATTAGTTTTCATTAATGCTATTATTTTTGCGAATTTTTGTTATTTAGAATTAAAGGAGAGATTTAAAAATCTAGTTTTAGAAAAAAAATTAAGCGATGTTGCAAATGAAGACAATGCTTTTTACTCTGATTTTGAAAAAATGCAGTTAAATTTTACAGCGCTTGAATCTGATTTTAAAAAACTCCAAAAGAGCTATGCTTTTTCTGAGGCTTCATACCAAGATTTAGAGTTTGAATATGAAGAAATTTATTTCAAAAATAAAAAGATCAATGAAGAGAATTTAAAATTAAAAAAACAAAAAATTATGAGTATAATATAGGGGCTCATAAGTAAAAAACAAAAAGGAAGCAGTAGCTTCCTTTTATTATTTCTATTCTATTTTTAATTTCTCTTCTTTGCCTTGGATGATTTGATCAGGTTGGAATACTTTATTTAATTTAACAGTATTCTTTTTGTAATCAATACTACCATCTCTCCAAAGTTTTAGTTCTAGTAACATGCCTTGCATAGTATTTTCTGAGAACTTTTGGTCAAATATAAAATTCCCTAAAGAGTACACAATGAGACTGTCTTTATATACTTCTGTATTTTGTATTACGTGAGGGTGATGACCTATGATTAATTTGGCCCCAGCGTCTACTGCTTTTTTCGCTAGACTTTCTTGTCTGCTATTATTTGTCGTTTTGTATTCGTCGCCCCAGTGAATAGAGACTATGAGATAGTCTACTTGAGATTTTGCATTTTTTATTATTTCTTCATAGCGAGGATTGTTTGCTAGTAATATTCCTATAGTGTCTGGTTTGGCACTCAGGTTTTGTGGGCCTACGTCTGAGAAGCCAAGAAAACCTATTTTCATCCCGTATTTTTCTATGATAGTAGGACTCTCAGCATCTTTAGAAATACCACCTCCTGTGTATTGGATTTCATTTTCTTCTAGTCTGTTTAAAGTATCTATAAACGCTTCACGTCCCCAGTCCCCAGCATGATTGTTGGCAACTGAGACTATGCTAATCCCTGCTCCTTTTAAAGCTGGAATTATGTCTGGATCCATTCTAAAAGAATATAGATTACGTAGGTCTTTGCCTTGATCAGAAGCTGGTCCTTCAAGGTTAGCAAATACTATATCCGACTTTTTAAGTACTTCCATTTTTGTAAACAGGGAAGAGTAGTCTCCATTAAAGTTTTTGTTTACTGAGCTACGTACTCCACGGTCAAGCATCATATCTCCCAAGAAAGAGAAGCTTATAAAATCAGGTTCTTTGATGCTAGGTATGTTTAATTTTTCTTTAATCCAGTCTGCCGTAGCGTCTTTTTCTCCTCCATAATATACATTATTGTTTAAATATTTTAATATATTGTTTACGTCTTTGACTCTGTCATTACTACGCAATAATACTATGCCTATAGGACGCGTTGTATCTTTACCTAATGGTAAATCAAAAACAGAAATCACAGTTTGTTTAGCAGGATTTGTATATCCACTTTTTCCGCCTAAGTATTCTGGTTTGTGCAAGAATTGATTGGTACTAACCCAGTTGTGCTTTGAGGTTGAGTAACTTTTTTGTTTAGTTATGTCTAAGATATTTTTTTTATTTTGATTTAAATATCCTGTGAGTTTAAATAAGTCCGAAGCTGTAGATTGATTGTTGATAGATAGTCCGCTAGGATCATCATAAGAAGTATTTATCATTTTTAGGATTTCTGCTTGTTGATTCATTTTCTTTAAAAAAGAATCACGTCCCCAGAACTCTGCTAAGACTTCAGCCGAATCATTACTAGATTGCAATAAAAGAGGGTAGATGAGGTCTCTTGTTTTTATCTGCTCCCCAGTTCGCAGGTTCCCATTTTGACCATAAGTAGACAAGGCTTTACTACTGACTTTTGCTACATCGTCTGATTTAGCCAACTCGTCTGCCACTAGAGCAGTCATGAGTTTAGATATTGAGGCTATTGGGAGTCTGTTCTCTGCGTTTTTAGACAAAATGACCTCTCCAGTGTTTAAATCTCCAACTAGATAACTTTCGGAGGATATATTTAGTTTTTGCTCCAAGTCTTTATTTACATAAAAATATGTTTGTTTGTTTTCGGGCTCTGCGCTACTTAGAGGGCTTGCTTCTAGATGTTCATTTAGGGCTATAACATTATTTGATATTTTTTGATTAGGAAAGTTTTGAAATAAATAAGAAGCAAAAAATATTCCGCCCACAATAGGGAATACAGCAAATAGTATAAATTTTATTTTTGAATTTAATTTCATTTTAAATTATCATATAATCAATAGTTTTCTTTTCTAGGTCTACTTTTTTAACTTGAATTTTTATTCTGTCTCCAAAACGGAATTTCTTACCTTTTTTCTTGCCGACTAATTCCATCTTCTTTTCATTTAAAACATAGAAGTCATCATTGAGGTCACGCATTCTCACCATGCCTTCGCATTTAGTTTCTATTTCTTCGACGTAAATGCCCCATTCACTAATACCACTTATCACACCTGTCATAGTCTCACCAACTCGAGTCGACATGAATTCAACTTGTTTGTATTTTATGGAAGCTCTCTCGGCTTCGCTAGCTCTCTTTTCTTGTTCACTAGATATTCTAGATATTTTTTCGTACTCCATCCTATCCTCGGTATTTATTTTCTCTCCATTTAAATGCATCGATAATAATCTGTGTACTATAACATCAGGATATCTACGAATAGGGGAAGTAAAGTGAGTGTAGTATTTAAAAGCTAATCCATAGTGGCCTATATTCTTGGTTGAATAAATAGCTTTGGCCATAGAGCGGATAACGGCTTTGTGGATAGTGTTTTTCTCGTCTTTGTTTTTTATGCTTGATAGTATTCTGTTTATCTCGTACGAAGGAATAGTCCCGTTTTGCATTTTAACAGTATAGCCTAATCCTTTTAAGAAAAGAGCTAAGTCAAAACTTTTTTCTTTATTTGGTAAATCGTGAATTCTGTAAATAAAAGCACCTTTTTCTTTTGTAGCCTTGTACATTTTTTCGGCAACCTTTCTGTTTGCCAAAAGCATTAATTCTTCAATGAGTTTATTTGAATCAGTCCTTTCTTTTTTGACTACTTTTATTGGTTTGCCATTTTCATCTAGAACAAATTTCACTTCTTCTTGATCGAGAGATACTGCTCCATTTGCAAATCTATCTTTGGTTAATTTGTGAGCTATCGAATTAATTATAGTTAGTTCTTTATGTAATGGTTTAGTTTTATCTTTGATGCTTTCGTACGCTTCTTCGTAAGTAAATCTTTTTTGAGAATTAATCACACTGTGTCCATACCATTCTTCTAAGACTTCCGCATTTTTATTCATTACGAAAACAGCACTCATTACAAGTCGGTCTTGATAGGGGACAAGAGAGCATAAGTCATTCGATAATACTTCTGGCAACATGGGTATCGTCCTGTCTACTAAATATACAGAAGTACCTCGAGACTTGGCTTCGTCGTCGAGAGATGTCCCTGGTCTAACATAATAACTAACGTCAGCAATATGAATACCTATTTCGTATTTATCTTTGCCTAATTCTTTAAATGATATAGCATCATCAAAGTCTTTGGCATCAAATGGATCTATCGTAAAAGTTAGAGTATTTCTAAAATCTTTTCTGTTTTTGTAATCTTCTTCGTTGATACCTTTTATTTTTATCTTCTCTGCGTCTTGTTCAACAAGATCAGGTAGAGATAAATCAAAACCTTTTTCAATGACGATAGAATGCATTTCTGTATTATGGTCTCCTGGGCGTCCTAATACTTTTACAACTTCACCTATTGGGGCTTTGTTGTGATCTTTCCAAGAAGTGATTTTTGCGTATACTTTATCATTCAATTTTGCTCCGTTTAACATTTTTTCTGGAATCAAAATATCTGTGTACATTTTATTGTCATCAGGTTTTAAAAAGAATACTTCGTCTTCTTTTTCCAAGACACCAGAAAATCCCATTTTTACTCTTTCTAGGATTTCAGTTACGGCGCCTGTTGTACGGTCTTTTATTTTTGATAATATTGTGACGCGAACCTTGTCTCCATGGAGAGCAGTATTT
Source organism: Minisyncoccota bacterium (assembly GCA_041675085.1). Classification (GTDB taxonomy): domain Bacteria; phylum Patescibacteriota; class Minisyncoccia; order Phycocordibacterales; family UBA9973; genus UBA9973. The sequence goes on along the minus strand of JBAYUN010000002.1, from coordinate 907 downwards.
AGATGCTTGTAGTCTATTTCTATGTCTTCTTTTTTACCTTCCATCTTGAGATAGCCGGTACCTTTACCAGAAATAGATATTATACCTTCGATTTCTTTAATTATTTTTTCTTCTTTTTTATTGCTTTTCATTAGTCTTAATATAGCATAAAACTAGGATTTTGCTTGTTTTTAATAGGGGATTTGAAACATATATACTATGTAATAAGCTTGACTTTTTGTCTAGTATATGCTATACTGTGTTTATGAAATTAAAGGACTTTTTATTGATTTTTATAGCATTTTTGATACTATTTACGCCAATTACACGCGTTTTTGCTTGTAATAATTGTTATGTATCTTTGGCAAATGGAGGCTATCTTTATAACGGATCATATGTCTCTTCTGCTTCAGTCCCTAGTAATGCTAGTTTTACAACTCTTGGTAGCTATTTAGCTAATGGGGGATTTTTTACAGCTGGTCAATATAAGGCACTTGGATCAAACTTTACAGCAGCTGATTATAAAGCAGTCGCTAGTTATCATTTAAATGCTGGCTACTTGAGTCAAGCTTCATACAATTCGATTGTTGCTTATACATCTAACGGAGCAAACACTCAAAATGCTGCTTACTATGCAAACGTTGCATACCTAACTAATCCTTCTTATATGACCAATGGTTCATATAATAAAGTTGCTGCCTATTTAACAAATCCTGCATATACCTCTAATGCTGCATATTTAAAAAATGCCGCTTATCTAACAAATGCCTCATATATGAATAATGCCGCATACTCTTCAAACGCTGCATACTTAACTAACCCAGCGTACTTTACAAACGGTGCGTACAATACAAACGCCGCATACTTAACTAACCCAGCGTACTTTACAAACGGTGCGTACAATACAAACGCCGCATACTTAACTAAC
>JBAYUN010000001.1:0-250857 GCA_041675085.1 Minisyncoccota bacterium | reverse complement strand
GTACCTCATGAATAAGAGGCTCCTAATCTCGTGCCAGCAGGAGCGGTAATACGAGAGCCTCGAGCGTTATCCGGAATTATTGGGCGTAAAGGGTGCGTAGGTTGTTCTGTTAGTCTTTTGTCAAAACCTTGGGCTTAACCCAAGGATCGCAAAAGAAACGGCAGAACTTGAAAGTGCGAGAGGTTTACGGAACTCATGGTGTAGGGGTGAAATCCGTTGATATCATGGGGAACACCAAAAGCGAAAGCAGTAAACTGGCGCATATTTGACACTGAGGCACGAAAGCGTGGGTAGCGAATGGGATTAGATACCCCAGTAGTCCACGCCCTAAACGATGATTTCTCGCTATTCGGAGTATCGACCCTCTGAGTGGCTTAGCTAACGCGTTAAGAAATCCGCCTGGGAAGTACGGCCGCAAGGCTAAAACTCAAAGGAATAGACGGGGACTTGCACAAGCAGTGGATTATGTGGTTTAATTCGATGGTAAACGAAGAACCTTACCAGGGTTAGAAATCAACGTGAAAGCTCTAAGAAACTAGAGCCCTCGCAAGACTAGTTGACAGGTGTTGCATGGCCGTCGTCAGTTCGTGGTTTGAATTGTACCCTTAAGTGGGCTAACGAACGCAACCCTCGTTGTGTGTTACAAGTGTCACACGATACTGCCCCCGCCTAAGAACATAAATTCGACCTCACCCCTAAACCCCTCTCCTTATTAAGGAGAGGGGAAAAATACCAGCAGGTATTTGGGGTGAGGTGAGAGTTTGTGAGTTTAGGTGGGGGAGGAAGGAGAGGATGACGCCAGGTCAGCATGACCCTTGATACCCTGGGCTACACACATAATACAATGGCCATTACAACGCGCAGCGACGAGGCGACTCTGAGCTAATCGTCAAAAATGGCCCCAGTTCGGATTGGAGTCTGCAACTCGACTCCATGAAGCCGGAATTGCTAGTAATCGCAGGTCAGCTAAACTGCGGTGAATACGTTCTCAAGTCTTGTACTCACCGCCCGTCAAGTCAAGGGAGCCGGGAGTACCCGAAGTCTCTACATAAGTAGGGCCTAAGGTAAATTCGGTAACAGGGACTAAGTCGTAACAAGGCACGGCTAGCGGAAGCTGGTCGTGGAATAATTCAATTTGAAACATATATCTCAATATAGTGTTTACATTATATTAGATATGTTGAGTCGGTATTGTGTGCCTCAATTGAGCATGCAATAGTCTATGTATATCACGGACTTAAAAAATATATTGACAGAGAGGAAAGACTCTTAAGTTATAGAACGAAACAAAATAAAGGACAGCAACTCTATTTTGTAAACAAAAAAACCTATTCGAAAGAATAGGTTTTTTTGTTTTTTGTAGGGTATTTATCCCCATTATTAGTTGCATTTTCATAGGGGGGGGTAGTAAAATAAGTGTATTAATAATAACATTTAAATATATGACTGAAGAAGAAATAAAAATACTTTCTGCTCGTTTTGAAAAAGGTGAAACAACAGTAGAAGAAGATCTGCAAATTGCCACTTCCTTAAATGCTTCATTGGAGCTAGCGAAATTTTTTTTGCACGAAATCAAGGTCGCTAAACTAAGACAAGAACTTAATAAATAATAATATAAATATATGAATGAAAAAATTGGAATCGGTAGAGGTATAACAGGAGATGAATTAGAAAAACAACTTCAAGAAGAACTTGGTGAAACAAATTCTGAAAATATTGAAGATAATGAACAAACTGTCGAAGTTACTAATGAATCTGTCGAAATAAAAGAAGAAGATAAAATTGAACAAGAATTATCGTCTCAAATAGATAATGTAGAAAAAAAATTTGATTCAGTTGAAAAAAGTATAGCTGAAATCGGAGGAGAAGAAGTAGTCAAACAAGTTTTAGGAAATATGTCTGAAGAAGAACAGTCAGCACTTCAAATTAAAATAGAAGAACAAAAAAAGAAAATTAAAGAACAATTAAGAGTACTTAAGATGGGTGATAACAATAGTGATATAGATGGCCTGTGGGAAACTACCAAGATACTTAACTCAAATCCTCTTTCTGCGGTTATAGGAATCCCTCTTTTTGTTACAACTGGACCACTTAAAGGTATTCAAACACTGATACGAAAAATTAAGCTTTCTGTAGATAAAAGAAAATTAAAGAAAATGGAGAATTCTAATAAATAATAAATTAAAAAATCACCAATCAAATGGTGATTTTTTAATTTGTGTTATAATTTTATTATGCAAGAAAATCTTTTGAATGATAATCAAAATAAAAAAATCAGAGTTGGTATTGTGAGAGTGTTGCGAGATACAGAAGGAGACAATACTCTATCTAAAGCAGGAGAGATTTTTGAATTCTTAAATGAATATCTAGGAGATAAATACAAGCCTTTAGATATATTTGTAGATAGAGATAATGTTTGGCATATATCGGGTATTCCTATAATGCCTGCTGATTTAATTCATCGCGTAGACGTAGTCTGGAATCAAGATTATCCAGATCTGTCTCAATTATTTTCTCAAATAGGTATTCCTTATATTAGTACAAACCCTTTTTTATATGTTTTAGAGAATAATAAAATCTCATTAAAAAAGCATGTGAAAGATATTGGATTATATATGCCGAGCTCTTTAGTCTTAGAAGCTTATCAAGAAGATATCGACGGTGATATAGATACTTACTCTCTGAAAAAAGCTGGAGAAGTATTTAGCAGATTTGGCGCACCTTGGATAGTGAGAACAAATACAGATAAAAATAATGAAGGTGTTCATGTAGTTAAAACTTTTCCTGATTTAATAAATATTATTCGTGATTTTGCAATTCACAAAAAAAATATTTTAGTAGAAGAATTAATAAAAGGAGATAGAGTATCAATACATACTGTGTCTAACTTTAGAGATGAAAATATCTATCATTTTTTACCTAAAAATATTTCTGATATTCATAAAAATGAAATCTTAATACATGTTAAAAACCTTTGGAAAGAATTAAACCCAAAGCATTATTTAAATATAGATTTTATTTTGCATCCAAAAAGAATTTATTTAAATAATATTTCTTCTTCTTTTGATTTCAAGAAAGACAATCGTTTTCACTCTATGGCTACAGACTTTGGCGTGAAAAGTCATGATATTATTGAAAATATTATTAAAAATGCTATACTAAATAAGTAGTGATTTATTGTTTTTATTTGTAGCGGGTGATCGCGCTCACATAGGCACATATGTTGGAGTTTAGCCATCACCCGCTTCAAGTGAAAAGAATATAAAAATATTAAAAAATAAAAACTCATTAATACTTATTGATGAGTTTTTTATTTTTCTAATTTATTTTGATATATTTTATTTTTTTAATTGTGAAAAATATTTATAAAAAATTTATTTAAAATTATTTTTAATAAAAAACTAAAATATTTTTTTGAAAAAAATTTTTAGTTATCCACAGATTTGAAAAAAAAATATTGTGTTTTATTTTTTTTTGCGAGATAATTAATTTAGTTCTTTACAATAATTTTTTTTGAAAAATAAAAATTAAAAAATATTTTTTAAAAATATTTAAGGTCGCATTATTGTAAAAAAAATTAAAAGTTTAATTTCGCGCAAGCGACAAAAATAATATGGCAGCAAAAAAGAAAGTAGCAGCTAAGAAAGTTGTGAAGAAAGTAGCTAAAAAAGTTGTGAAGAAAGTAGCTAAAAAAGCAACAAAGAAAGTTGTGAAGAAAGTAGCTAAAAAAGGAAAGAAATAATTTTTCTTCCCACTTCAACAAGAAACATCCAAATGAAAATCTGGGTGTTTTTTGTTTTTTTAGGCTATTTTTTAAATACCCTTTTTATGATAGAATAGTATCTATGAGTATATTAAATACAATATTTGGTAGCCCGAGTTCTAAATTTATCAGTAATTCTCAAAAGACCCTTAAACTGATAAATAATCTAGAAGAATCTGTAAAAGCTTTAAAAAATGAAGATTTTCCTATTAAAACTCAAGAATTAAAAGACCGACTTAAGAATGGTGAATCTCTAGAAGATATCTTACCTATGGCTTTCGCTCTAGTGCGCGAAGCTGCTAAACGTAATCTAGGCGAACGTCACTATGATGTTCAGTTATTGGGAGGTATTGCTTTGAATTCTGGTAAGATAGTAGAAATGAAAACAGGTGAGGGTAAAACCTTAGTCGCGACTTTGCCTACTTATTTAAATGCATTAACTGGTCTTGGTGTTCATATAGTGACAGTGAATGATTATCTTGCTCGTCGTGACGCGGTGCTTATGGGCCAGGTCTATAATTTCTTAGGACTTACTGTCGGTATTATTAATTCATCTAACGTTTCGTATTTGTACGATCCGAATCACAAACAAGAAAAGAAAGTAGAGGCGGATGATAGTTTAGATAAAGAGAGAGATACAGTCGGTGAATTTAAAATCATTTATGATTTCTTAAAACCTTCTTCTCGACGCGAAGCATATGCTGCTGATATTACTTATGGTACAAATCATGAATATGGTTTTGATTATCTGAGAGACAATCTCGTAGGTAGAGTAGAAGATCTTGTACAAAGAGGTCACAACTTTGCTGTGGTGGATGAGGTGGACTCTATCTTGATAGATGAAGCACGTACTCCTTTAATTATCTCATCTCAATCTGGCGACTCTGAAGATTTCTATGTTAAGTTTTATAATATTGCAAAACAATTAACTAAAGATACTGATTATACTGTAGACGAAAAATTGAAAGCTATTTCTTTAACTGACGATGGTATCAATAAAGCCGAGGACTTATTAGGTATTTCCAATATCTATACAGAAAAAGGTATCAAGTATGTTCATCATTTAGAAACTGCAGTCAAGGCTCAAGCAGTATTCGAGCGTGATCGTGACTATGTCGTCAAAGAAGGTGAAGTTATTATAGTTGATCCTTTTACGGGCAGACTCCAACCTGGACGTCGTTGGTCTGAAGGTATTCACCAAGCTATTGAAGCTAAAGAAGGTGTTAAAATAGAAAAAGAAACTCGTTCTAGTGGTTCTATCACTTTCCAGAATTATTTTAGATTTTATAAAAAGCTCTCAGGTATGACTGGCACAGGACTTACTTCTTCTGAAGAATTTTTGAAAGTTTATGGACTTGATGTTATTGTGATACCTACTCATCGTCCAAATATTCGTCTAGATAGATCAGACTTAATATTCCAAACAGAAAAAGGTAAATTCCAAGCGATAGCTCGCAAGATAAAAGAAGTAAATGCGAAAGGCCAACCAGTGTTGGTTGGTACTATTTCAATTGAGAAAAACGAGCTTCTGTCTGCTTATTTAAAACAAGAAGGTGTTCAGCATATATTATTGAATGCTAAAAATCACGAACATGAAGGAGAGATTATTGCTCAGGCTGGACGTCTCGGTGCGGTGACTATCGCTACTAACATGGCTGGTCGTGGAATAGATATTAAACTCGGAGGTAACCCGATAGTAAAAGAAGAATACAAAAAAGTAAAAGAATTAGGAGGACTTTATGTTTTAGGTACAGAACGTCACGAAGCAAGACGCATAGACAATCAGCTTCGCGGACGCTCAGGACGTCAGGGAGATCCAGGAGAGACTCAATTCTACGTATCACTTGAAGACGACTTAATGAGAGTTTTCGGTACAGAAAATATCAAGAAAATGATGGGACGTTTTGGAATTCCTGAAGACCAACCAATTGAGAATAAATTTATCGGTAGAGCTCTCGAAGGCGCGCAAGCTAAAATCGAAGGTTTTCATTTTGATTCTCGTAAGAATACTTTGGAATACGATAACGTTATGAATCACCAAAGAAATGCTATTTACCAAAGACGTAGAGATATGCTAACTGCTTCTAAGGATGGTATCGAAAAAATCTTGACTGATATTTCTACAGACAATGAAGACATGGTAAAAATCATTAAAGAGAAAAGAGAGAAATTGGGAGATGAGAATTTCTTGGAGACAGTACGCCGTATTGCTCTTTATACTAATGATATTTTATGGATGGAGCATTTAGAAGCTATGGATTATTTGCGTAGTTCTGTAAATTTGCGAGCTTATGGTCAGCGCGAACCCATCGTTGAGTACAAAAAAGACGGTTTAGCTATGTTTAAAGAAATGGAAATTACTTTCAAGGATCAAGTTGCTTCTCTTGTTACAAATATTAATACTGAAAATGTAGTTACTGTGTCTACTCCTGAAGAAAATAAAAGTTCTGAAGTTTTTGTAACCAATCATGACGAGACCAATGTTTTACCAAATACCAAAACAGATGAAGTTGGAAGGAATGAGCTTTGTCACTGTGGAAGTGGTAAAAAATACAAAAAATGTCACGGTAAGTAATTAATAATTTATTTAATCAAATGAAAAATTTAATTAAAAATCTCAAGTTGAAAAGGCGAGCTATCTCAGCTTTGGCAGCGGTACATTTTTATGGTAATCCTAGTCGTGATATGAAAATAGTAGGGGTGACTGGAACTAACGGCAAGACTACTACTACTACTTTGTTATACAAGGTGGCTTTATCTCTAGGATATAAAGCAGGTTTTATTGGAACTGGAGGTGTCCATGTAAATGGTAAAGAGTTTGTTATGGATAGAAAAATTCCTACAACTCCAGACCCTTTAGGGTTGAGTAAAATATTCAGAGAAATGAAAAAAGAGAAAGTTGAGTATGTCTTTATGGAAGTCTCGAGTCATGCAATGGATCAGGGTAGGGTTAGCGGGATAAATTTTACAGGTGGAGTTTTTACAAATTTGACTCAAGACCATTTGGATTACCATAAAAGTTTTGAGAATTATTTTGAAGCTAAAAAGAAATTCTTTAAAATTTTACCACAGAATGCTTTTGCATTATCAAACTCTGATGATGATCATGGAAAATTAATGCTCGAAGGTATTAAGGTGGATCATTATACTTATGGCTTTTCTGGAGGCGAGAGTTTTCATGGAGAGATATTTAAGCTTGATTTCCAAGGCTTGGAAGCGCGATTTAATAGCGCTAATATAAAATCTAAATTGTTGGGAAAATTTAACGCTTATAATTTATTGGCAGTTTTTGGTGTGTGTGACTTGTTGAAATTCGATACTGAAAAAGTTTTAAAAATTTTAGAAGATGTCACTCCTCCGGTTGGTCGTTTTGAATATTTTATTCACGATGGTATTACTGTTGTGGTGGACTATGCTCACACTCCAGACGCTTTAGAGAAAGTCTTGTTAACAGCAAGAGAAATTAAAGGTGAAAATGGTAAATTGATTTCTGTCTTTGGTTGTGGAGGAGATAGGGATCCTTTAAAGCGCAGAATCATGGGTAAAATAGGAGCAAGCTTGTCTGATATTGCTATCTTTACCTCTGACAATCCTCGCAATGAAGATCCAATGAAAATAATACAAGAAATGAAGACTGATTTATCTATGAATGAAATAGAAAAATCTAAATTTATCATAGATAGAAAAGAAGCCATAGTAGAGTCTGTAAAATTAGCAGAAAAAGGCGATATTGTTGTTTGCGCCGGTAAAGGCCACGAGACTTATCAAGAGATCCGCGGAGTAAAGCATCATTTTAATGACATGGAAGAATATAAAAAACTTTTAAAATCAAATGAGTAATTATAATAATCCTTTTAAAGATAAAAAGATAACCGTTATGGGTCTCGGTTTACTAGGTGGAGCATTAAATGATGCTATTTTTCTAGCTAAACATGGAGCCATATTAACTATTACCGATCTTAAAACAGAGACAGAGCTAGAATCTTCTTTAATGAAATTAAAAAAGTTTAATAATATTAAATATGTATTAGGTGGACACGATATCAAAGACTTTCAAAATGCGGATATGATTCTTCAACCTGGAAATATTAGAGAAGATTCCCCATATTTAGTCGAAGCTCGCAAGAATAATATTCCTATTTTTGTTAGTGAATCTTTGTTTATTAAATATGCCGAAGGTATTAAAGTTGTAGGAGTTACTGGTACGAGAGGCAAGACTATGACGACTATGCTTATCTACGAAATACTTTCTAAATCAATCAAAGATAAGAAAGTATATTTGGGCGGGAATATTAGAAATACTTCTACTTTGGCAATACTCAATAAAGTAAAATCTGGAGATATTGTAGTTATGGAATTAGACTCTTGGGCTTTGCATGGAGTTGGCGACTTGAAAATCTCTCCTCATATCTCAGTCTTTACTTCATTTATGGAAGACCATATGAATCATTATAAAGGTGACATGGAAGCTTATTTTAATGACAAAGCGAATATCTTTAAATATCAAAATAAAGAAGACTTTTTAATAATCAATCCAAATTTAAATAGGCTAATTAAAAAGAATTCTACCCTTGCTCAATTAATAAAAGGCAATGTGAAAGAAGTAGAGAATTTTAAATTCGGCGTTCCAGGAGAACACCAGAGAATGAATTTAGCTCTCGCCCATGAAGTCGCCAAGCTTTTTTATATCAAAGAAAGTATCGTCAAGAAAATAGTTAAAGATTTCAGAGGAGTAGAGGGAAGACTGGAATTCTCAAGAGAATACAAAGGAATTAAGATTTATAATGATAATAATGCGACGACTCCGGAGGCTACTATTGCAGGAATAAATGCTTTCACCTTAAAACCAAATCAAAAATTAATTTTGATTTGTGGAGGAGCGACTAAAAATATAAAACTTGATAATTTTGTAAAAAATATTAATCAAAAAGTTAGTAGAATGTATTTAATACCTGGAACTGGTACAGAAGAATTATTAAAATTCAAATTAAAAACTGAATTAATTCAAAATGCTGACTTTAAAACTTTAATCAAAGAAGCAGTTAAAGGTGCAAAAAAAAGAGACGTAGTATTATTCTCTCCAGCCTTTGCATCGTTTGGCATGTTTAATAACGAATACGACCGCAACGACCAATTTATTAAAATAATTAATGGATTAAAATAGTATGGAAGGAATTAATAAAGATATTCTTAATAAAGACATAGAATTCCATGGTGTTATGGGATTGGTTTTTATTGGTGAGGATATTATTGTTTACAGAAGAGACAATAAAACTAAACGTTTCCCTTTAGCTGTTGATATTTTGGGCGGTGGTAGAGAAGGAAACGAGTCTCCGTTTGAAACCTTTAAAAGAGAAGTTTTTGAAGAAGTAGCTTTAAATATTTTAGAGGATTATGTTGTGTATGCTAAACGGTACCAGAGTATTGTTGATGCAAAAAAGTCTATGTTTTTTATTGTTGTTAAATCTGATAAACTTAGAAAAGAAGATATAGTTTTTGGAAATGAAGGCTTGGAGTATATAATAATGTCACCCAAAGATTTTATATTATTACCAGATGGTGTTTCTGTTCAACAAAAACGAACAGAGGAGTATTTAAATTTTAAATAAAGTATGAATATAAATCTATCACAAATTAAAAAAGTATTTTTTATCGGTATTGGAGGTATTGGTATTTCGGCTTTAGCCAAGATGGTCTCTAGTCGAGGAATTATATCTTTTGGTATCAATGACGAAGAGACGGGCAAGACTTTAGACACTTTAAAAGAAGAAGGAATAGAAGTAGTGTACTTAAAAGATTACAAGGAAATCCCTGAAGCGGATATGTATGTTTATAGTGATGCTTGGATTTACCGCGGTCCCGAGATATTAGAGTCTGCGAAAAATACCGGCAAGCCTGTCTTGTCATTTTTTGAAGCCTTGGGGGAATTCGCAAAACAATATAAAGTTATAGCTATCTCAGGAACACATGGCAAGACTACGACTACTGCCATGACCGCCAATGTATTGATAGATGCGGGACTCGACCCGACAGTAATCGTAGGTTCTTTCGTTTCATCTTTTGGTAGTAATTTCAGAAAGGGGAATAGCGAATACTTGGTAGTAGAAGCAGATGAATACAATAGACACATGCTCAACTTTCATCCATATATAGGAGCTATTACAAATATGGAAGCCGATCATTTGGATTGTTATAAAGACCTAGCAGATATCAAACAGGCTTTCGATCAATTTTTATCTCAAAGTGAAATTAAGATTACTGAAACAGAATATCAAAAATATATCGTCGAAGTGCCACCTTTAAAAGTACCCGGAGAACATAATAGAAAAAATGCAGCTGTGGTTTTAGCTATTATAGAGACTTTAGGTATACCTTTGGACCAAGCCCAAAAATCTTTGGCACAATTTACTGGCACATGGAGAAGATTGGAAAAAAAAGGAATCACTAAAGAAGGTGTAATAGTCTATGACGACTATGCTCATCACCCGACTGAAGTTCGGGCAAGTTTACAAGCCTTAAAAGAACTTTATCCTAATTCTCGCATAGTAGTAGTTTTCCAGCCTCATCTATATAGTCGCACTAAAGCTTTATTTAATGACTTTATTAATTGTTTTGATCAGGCAGACTTTGTATATCTTTTGCCTATATATTTTGCCCGTGAAGCCAAAGACCCTAGCATTTCTAGTACTTTGTTGGCTCACGAGATAAGTAAACATAAGGGTGAAGTCTATGGTTTTGAGTCATTTTCAGATACTTTGGAAGCTTTAAAGTCTAAATTCCAAGTAATATCCTTGGAAAAAGGAGATATTTTTGTCACTATGGGGGCAGGGGAAGCTTACAAGATTGCCGACGATTTACTAGATTTGCAATAAAGTTATATAGGTCTAATATTAGCCATATTTTATATATTTTTGTCAATAGCATTATCCTAAAATAACCTTATTTTACAAGGTTATTTTAATTTGACATATGCTAAAATTATTGCATAACTATTGACTTTTATCTAGCTTTGTGCTAGTATATTAACAAGTCCTTAAGTATATGGCTAAACCTTATACATAAGGATTTTTCAGTCTCATATACACAGAGCTTGAATATTCAGTCTAAGGAGTTTGATGGAGCAGAACCATCATGATATGAAAAACAACAATATGATAAGGTTTGTGCAGTCTCTTGTTTTATTACCTTTTGTTACAACAGTACCAGTAGGAAATATTGCAAAAACAAATACGATCGAGACGCCCCTAACCATATCTATCCAAAAATTAAATACTAATCCTTTTGGTTTGATAGCTTTTAACCAAGCAGAAATTAAAGAGGATGTTATAGATCAAGAAGAAGTAATCTTAGCCCAAAAAGCAAAGGCTATCGATGATTATTTCGAAGAACGCGATATGCCACTTGCTGGCTATGGTCGCAAGATGGTAGTAGAAGCCGAAAAGAACGACCTTGATTGGAGATTATTAGCTGCTATATCTGTACGCGAGTCGACTGGAGGTAAATTCGCTTGTAAAAAAGTTAAATTTAGTGCTTTTGGTTGGGGTTCATGTAAGATAAATTTTGACTCTTATGATCATTCGATAGAAGTAGTTGCTCGTAATCTTGGAGGTAATAATCCTAAAACAGAGCGTTATTACGGTGACAAGACTACGTATCAAATATTGCGTACTTACAATCCAGCTCACATAGTCCTTAAGTATCCTGAGCAAGTTATCAAAATAATGAATGATATTGGTCCAGAAGATTTTGAGAAAAAAGAACTAGCTTTAAATTCTTAATAAATAAAAAGACAAAATAAAAAACCTCCATCTCTGGAGGTTTTTTATTTTAGTTTTATTCTAAATGCATCAATGTCATCTTTTGTTCCTTTGGTTCAAAAAGAGTGATTTGGAAATTGTAAGTTTTACCTAGTTCCAATTTTTCTCTCAATTTGTTTTCACCACCTAAGGTAGAATTGTGTACAAGTCCTGCTACACCTTCTTTGATAGAGATTAGAGCACCGTGTTTGTTGTATTTAATAACAACTCCTTTTATGATATCTCCTTTCTTTAATTTACCTTCGTATTCTTTCCAAGGATTTTCTTTTAAAGCTTTAACTGAAAGAGAAACTTTACCTTCTTTGATTTCGATTACGCGTGCACGGATTTTGTCTCCAACTTTGAACATGCTTCTTGGGTCTTCAACAAGTCCCCAGTCTAATTCAGAAATGTGAACTAAACCTTCAAGACCGTCTTCTAATTTCAAGAAAATACCGAAGTCTACTATACCTGCAATACTGCATTCAATATCGTCTCCGACGTTGTATTTACTAAGTATTTCTTTCTTTTCTTCTGGATTATTGTCTTTTTCTGAGAAGATTAATTTACCTTCTTTTGGAAGAGTAGAGATAATCATAACAGAAATCTTTTGTCCTACTAATTTCTTTAATTCTTTTAAGATTTTATCTTTATCTGAGTCTAGTACGCGAGGATAGTGATCAGCCTTTAATTGAGAAGCTGGTAAGAATCCTGCAATTCCTTGCCATTCTAAGATAAGACCTCCTTTGTTAGCATCTTTGATCTCAAGGTCCATAACAGTCTTGTTCTTGATAGCTTTTTCTGCTTCGTTCCAAGTTAGAGCTTGTTTAGCTTCTTTTAGAGACAATTCTGTATAACCTTCTTCGTTCTCTACTTCAACTATTTTAGCCTTAATAAGGTCGCCTAAATTTATCTTTTTGATGATATCTTTAGCGTTGATAAATTCTTTGCCGTATATAATACCTGTTCCAAAAGGAGAAAGGTCTATATAAACTGAAGATTTTTGTACTAAAATTACTGGACCTTCTACGATAGTATCCACTTCTGGCTTATTACCGCTTCTTTCCAAAATTGACTTTAGAACCAAGTTTTCTTCAACTATTTCTTCTTGAATAACTTTTTTCATAATTTATTTACAAATTAAAATATCCGCATAAAGCGGATAAAGGTCTAGGTTCTATATATAATCTTACGATTTCTGTATAGGGTTACCCTAAAACACGCTTTTAATAATTTATTAACTTGTCTTTATATACTACTATAAAATTTTAAAAAAGCAACATTAATAGGTTTAAATAAATTTTTGCTTTATTTGTTCTTATTGCTATAATAGAAGTAATGATTATTACATATTATGGAAAACAGTTTTTTAAGATTACTCAAGGGGAAATGGTCCTCGCTTTTAATCCAGTATCAAAAGAATCCAAGACCAAGATTAATTCCCATTTTGGAGCTGATATCGCCCTAGTAACTACCAATCACCCTGACTATAACGGTTTGGGTCAATTAGAGTACGGCGAGCGTGTGCCTTTTGCTGTGACTGGACCTGGAGATTATGAAGTTAAAGAAATATTTATAAAAGGTATATTATCATCTGCTAACTTTGGAGATAAAAAATATATCAATACTATCTACTCATTGTCTGTCGACAGTATCAACATCGCTTTCTTGGGTTCTTTGTCTGATGAAACTTTATCAAAAGAGGCCTTAGAGAGTATTAACGAACCTGATATTTTGTTTATTCCAGTTGGAGGTAAAGACTTGGGTCTAATAGACGTAAAAGCTGCAGCTAAGATAGCTTCATCATTAGAACCAAAAATGATCATTCCTATGGAATACGACGAAGCTTCTTTAAAAATGTTTTTGAAAGAAATGGGTGAAGATGGAGTAGAATCAGTAGACAAGCTCACACTGAAGCGCAAAGACCTAGAAGGTAAGGCTACTGAAGTCGTAGTATTGTCTTCTGTAAATTAAATCATATAATATTATGAAAAAAATAATCCATAATTTAAGAAAAAAACCAGAAGAAGAAAGAAGACATATCCTACATATCACTGTATTTATTTTTTCTGTTTGTTTGGTCTTGCTTTGGGTTTATGGATTGAGCTCTACTTTGGTAAATAGTAGTGATATCTCAATTAAAGAAGATTTACAGCCCTTGACCGAATTTACTGCTGACCTGAATGATAGCTATGTAGAGTTTACAAATTCAAATCAATAAAATAAAATGCCAAAAAATAAAAAAGAAGAAATCACAACAGAAGAACAGAATGATAAAATTGTACCAGTAGAGATTATCAAAGAAATGGAAGAGTCATATCTTGCATACGCCATGTCTGTTATCACTTCTCGTGCATTGCCTGATGTTCGTGATGGATTAAAGCCAGTGCATCGTAGAATTCTTTTTGCCATGAACGACATGGGACTTTCTTCTGGAGGAAGATTCCGTAAATCTGCTGCGGTAGTGGGAGATGTGTTGGGTAAATATCATCCTCATGGAGATACTGCAGTATATGATTCTATGGTAGCTATGGCTCAGGATTTCTCTTCTCGTTATCCTTTGGTTTTAGGTCAAGGTAACTTTGGATCTATTGATGGAGATAATGCGGCGGCTATGCGTTATACTGAAGCAAAAATGTCTAAACTCTCTAGTCTGCTTATGCAAGATTTAGAGAAGGAGACTGTCGACTATCGTCCTAACTATGACCAAACTCGTAAAGAGCCTATAGTTTTTCCTTCAGCTATCCCAGGATTGCTTTTGAATGGAACTTTAGGTATTGCTGTCGGTATGGCTACAAATATCCCACCTCATAACTTGGGTGAAGTTTTGGACGCGACTACGCATTTGATAGACAATGAAAATGCTTCTACAGAAGATTTAATGCAATTCATCAAAGGTCCGGATTTTCCGACTGGAGGTATTGCTTATGGATACAAAGACATGCTTCATGCTTATTCTTCTGGGCGTGGGGGAGTTGTTTGTCGTGGAGAGGCGGAGATAGTAGAACAAAAAGGTGGAATGTATCAGATAATCATTACTTCTATTCCTTACAGAGTAAACAAAGCCAATTTGATAATGAGTATTGCAGAACTAGTCCAAGAAAAGAAACTTGAAGGCATTAAAGGTCTCAGAGATGAATCTACTCGTGATATTCGTGTGGTTATAGATTTAAAAACTGGAGCTTATCCTGAGAAAGTTTTAAATTATATTTATAAAAATACTCAACTCGAGTCTAATTTTAATTTCAACATGTTGGCTCTAGTTGAAGGTGTCCCTCAGACTTTGTCTCTAAAGTCTATCTTGTCGAATTTTATTGCTCACAGAAAAGACGTTGTTATTAGACGTAGTACTTATGATCTCCGTAAAGCACAAGAGCGTGAGCATATATTGCTCGGTTTAAAAAAAGCACTAGACAAGATTGATAAAGTTATCAGTATTATTCGTGCTTCAAAAGACAGTAGTGTAGCTAAAGTAAATTTGATTAAAGAATTTAAATTCTCAGATCTTCAAGCTACTGCTATATTGGAAATGAGATTGGCAAAACTTGCTGGTCTTGAGAGAAAAGCTGTTGAAGATGAATTAAAACTCAAACAAGATTTCATAAAAGAAATGCAAGAACTTTTAGCTAGTCCAAAGAAAATTCTAAAAGTTATTGCTACTGAAATAAAAGAAATCAGAGAAAAATATAGCGATGAAAGAAGAACCAAAATCATCAAAGGAGGTGTCAAAGAAATCAGTGATGAAGACTTGATACCAGACCAAGAAACAGTATTGGTATATACTTCTGGTGGATACATTAAACGCACTGATCCAAAAGAATATCACTCTCAAAAGAGAGGAGGAGTAGGAGTAGTAGATCTTGAAACTAAAGAAGAAGACTTTGTGACTATCCTAGTAAACGGATCGACTCACGATGATCTCTTGTTCTTTACTAATCTTGGTAAAGCGTACAGTATTAAAATGTATGAAATTCCAGAAGGACGTCGTGCTACCAAAGGTAAGTCTGTTATGAATTTCTTGGCTTTAGCCGGAGACGAAAAAGTAACTTCTATTTTACCTATGCCAAAAGGCAAAGACACGAATTCTTCACTCATGCTTGTAACTCAAAATGGTACAGCTAAAAAGATGGCAAGTTCTAGCTTTAAAGATGTGCGTCGCAGTGGAATTATTGCTATTAAATTAGATAAAGGTGATAGTCTGGTTTCTGCTTTTACTACGCTTAAGGGTGATGATGTTATGGTAGCCACAGCAGAAGGTCAATCTATCAGATTTAAAGAATCCGACATTCGTGAAATGGGTAGAACAGCTGGAGGTGTTAGAGGTATTAAACTAGACTCTAAAGACGAAGTGATAAGTGTTGACGTAATTAAAAAAGAAGTAGGGGATAAGGGTTTTCTTATGGTGATGAGCGCTAATGGATTGGGCAAGAAAACTAGTCTATCAGAATACAAGGTTCAAAATCGTGGTGGTTCTGGTATTAAGACCGCGAAAGTTACTCCAAAAACAGGTAAGCTCATCGTGGCTAAGGTATTAAGTGGAGACGAAGAAGAGTTGATAGCTATGTCTAAAAAAGGACAAGTTATCCGCACAGCTTTGAAAGATATTCCATCTCTTGGACGTCAGACTCAAGGAGTGACTATTATGAGATTGCGCGCTGGAGACGGTATTGCATCTCTAACTTGTTTCTAATTTTAAATTAAATATGAACTAACTGCATTTTTGTTAATAACTTAAATGCAGTTATTTTATTTTCGTATTATAATATAGAAGTGTTTACTAACCCTTTTGAAAATTTAAAAAATTTTGAAATAAGAGACGATATGATTATCGTTGATTTAGGTGCGGGTACAGGGTTCTATTCTATTTTGTCTGCTCATATGGTCCCGAAAGGTAAAGTCTATGCAGTAGATATTAATCAAGACTTTTTAAAAACTATTCGTCATAAAGCTAAAGACGCGTATCTATCAAATCTAGAATGCTTTCATGGAGATATAGAAAAGAAACATGGCACCAAGCTGGGTGCTAATATTGCCGATAGGGTTATAGCTTCTAATATACTTTTTCAAATTGAAGACAAGCATAATTTTTTAGAAGAGGCTTATCGTATTTTAAAACCTGGAGGAAAATTATTATTGATAGATCCACAAATGGACTCGCTTGTACTTGGTAAGCATAAACATAGAGTTATCAAAAGAGATGATGCTCATAAAATGCTTGAGCAAAAAGGACTTGTGTGGGAGCGAGATATTTTAGCAGGAAATCATCACTATGGTATGATTTTTATTAAAGATATAAAAGAAAATAAATAATATGAATAATTTTAAACTTGTGATTATAGCTTTGTTGGGTTTCGGAGGGGTCTTGGGTGTTTTCGTTTTTGCTGGATTTATCGACCTTGAAAATAAAGCTGTTAATACCGGTCCTACTGGGACTGTGACTATGTGGGGTACAGCGCCATCGAGCGTTGTAAATCCTTTACTAATTAAATTTAATCAAGGCAAGAGTTACAATGTAAAATACGTTAGTATCATTCCTCAAAATTTTGATCAAGAATTACTAGAAGCTATGGCTGTAGGTAAGGGTCCAGATTTATTCTTTTTGCCTGATAATCTTGCTTTTAAATATCAGAATAAAATTTATCCAATACCCTATACTAGTTATCCTTTGATAAATTTCAAAAATACTTTTGTTGGTGCTGGTGAAGTTTTCTTAAATGTTAAGGGTGTATTAGCTTTTCCTATTTCTATCGATCCAATGGTTATGTATTACAATAGGTCTATGCTGGATTCAAATAATGTAGTCTATCCTCCTGTTTATTGGGATGAATTTTACGATTTTTCAAATACTTTCACCAAGAAAGATGACTCACAACAAATAACTCAAAGTGCTTTTGCTTTAGGTCAATATGCCAATGTTTCGTATGCCAAAGATATTTTAGCTACATTATTTATGCAAACAGGAAGTACCATAACAGGGGAGCAGAATGGATTACTGAGGTCAAGTTTAGATAACTCTCTCGAGAGCAATACTAATACAGCTTCGTCCTTGGATTTTTATACTAGTTTCTCTAACCCGTTAAAACCAAATTATTCTTGGAACCGTTCTTTGCCTATGTCTATTGATGCTTTTAGCAAAGAAGATTTAGTTTTCTATTTTGGTTTTGCTAGTGACCTTAAAACTTTGTTAGACAAAAATCCAAATCAAGATTTTCAAGTAACGACCATACCTCAAATAAGAAATACTAATAACAAAGTCACTTCTGCGAGAGTGACAGGTATAGCAGTATCATCATTTACTAAAAATTTATCGGCCTCTCTAGCAGCTGTGACTGCATTATCTTCTGGTGATTTTGCAAAAGAGTATAGTAATTCTCAATTTGTACCTCCAGCACGTCGTGATCTATTAGCAGAAGCTCGAAAAGATTCTTATTTCCCAGTATTTTATTCTTCAAGTTTGTTTGCTCGTAGTTGGTTAGATCCTTCACCTTCTGATTCGTCTAATGTCTTTAGAGCTATGGTAGAAGAAGTCTTGTCTAATGCAAAGAAGCCTCAAGACGCTATATTTTCAGCCAATAATCGCCTTAATACTTTAATATTTAATACAAGATAATAGAAATATGAAAACTTTTTTAAAAACTTTTGTGTCTTTGTATGTAGTAGGATTTTTATTAATGAATCCATTTTTAGCATTTGCTCAAAGTACTCTAAAAGACGAATCTACTTCATCAACTAGTCGTTCTTTGGGTGGGTTAGTTCCTTGTGGTAATGACAAAGATAAAGATGGGGCAATTATTAATCCTTGCGATTTCAATTATTTTTTATTTATGATAAATAAAATTATCAATTTTATTCTTACTGTGCTTGCTTTACCCCTGGCAGCTATTGCTTTCGCGTATGCGGGATTCTTGCTTCTTTTTTCTGGAGGTCAGTCTTCCCAAAGAGAAAAAGCAAAAAGTATATTTTGGAATACAGCCAAGGGGCTTATCATCATAGCCGCTTGTTGGTTGATAATTAGTACTATTTTATCTGTGTTGGGTTATGATGGTGCTTGGATTGGATTTTAAATAATGTATAATATTAATATGAATTTTAAAAAGAATTATCTAGCAAGCATATTATTAGTTTTGGTTTTTGGTTTGATTGTTTTCTCTCCTGTTATTTCTTTAGCTCAATCAACTGGATCTGGACCTAATACTCCTACAGCTGCTGTTACTATTGATAATCCTATTAAGGCAAATAATGTACAAGATTTTGTAAAGACTATTCTCGAAGGTATTATCAAAATAGGTATCCCTCTAGTAGCTATAGCTATTATATATTCTGGTTTCCTTTTTGTGACTGCTATAGGCAAGCCTGATAAGATCAAAGAAGCCAAGGACGCTTTACTTTATACCGTTATCGGAGCTGCTATACTCTTGGGTTCTTGGGCTATTGCACAATTAATATCAGAGACAGTTTTATCATTATAAAAATTAAAATTTATGAAGAATATATTTAAAAAAAATTTGTTACCTTTGTTAATGTTGTTCGTCCTTTCTTTTTCAGTCTTTCTAACTACAACTCCAAATATTGCACAAGCTCAATGTGCTGATTTAGAAGTAGGTAGTGCTCAGTGGTTAGCACAAGGTTGTGATTATGGAGGAGATAACGGGAGTGGTAATGGAGGAGGAGGTGCTGGTGGAGGCAGTGGGTCTGGGTCTGGAGGAGGTGGTGTAGGTTGTTCTTTAGCTACTAATCCTAAAATCCAAGATGTTATAAGCTATACGAGTTGTATTTTAAACCTGTCAGTAGTTCCTTTGATATTCTCTCTAGCATTAGTCATGTTTGTGTACGGAGTCATGCAATACGTCCTAAACGAAGCCGACGAAGGTAAACGTGAAAAGGGAAAGCAATTCATGGTTTGGGGGATTATTGCTCTGACTGTGATGGTATCTGTTTGGGGGTTGGTAAATCTCCTTGGCGGGACCTTTGGTATCAATACTAGGATAATACCCTCAGTAACACCAAATTAATTTATGAAAAATATTTTTAAAAATTTATTCCTTGTACTCTTCTTTACACTGATTGTTTTCAGTCCCTATTTAGCTAATGCGCAAGGTACAGGAGGTGGTTGTAATCTGTCTGCAAACCCTAAATTTAATAATCTAGTAGACTATGTGATCTGTATTATTAATACGGCTGTAGTACCTTTTATTTTTGCTTTAGCTCTCGTACTATTTCTGTATGGAGTCATGCAATACGTCCTAAACGAAGCCGACGAAGGTAAACGTGAAAAGGGCAAGCAATTCATGGTTTGGGGGATTATTGCTCTGACTGTGATGGTATCTGTTTGGGGGTTGGTAGCTATTCTCGGGGGAACTTTTGGATTAAATATAAGTATTATTCCACAGGTATTCACAAATTAGCTTTATTTCACATATAGGTATGATATAATTTAATTAACCTAATCTTTAGGAATATAAAAAGGTCGAATCAAATAGAAATTATAAATTATTAAAAATAACTTTCTGTATTACAAAATACAGAATAATAAATAAAAATATAAATATGAAGAAAAAATTAATGAGTTTAGGTTTGATTGTTAGTTCTGTGTTTATGTTCGCTACTTTTCTTGCTCCTCAACTAGCTTCTGCGCAAGCAACTGGTTGTTTCGCTATTCCAGACCCGAACGCTTTCAACGTTCTACTTTGTAGAATTGCTACAATTTTAAATAATGTTATTCCAGTATTAATAACTCTTGCAGTTATCTACTTTATCTGGGGTGTTATTCACTATGCTATTGCTCGTGATGAAGATGCAAAGACTGAAGGAAGGGGTGCTATGATCAACGGTCTTATTGCGTTGATGGTTATCGTATCTGTTTGGGGATTGGTTAACTTCATCAAAAACTTCGTTGGATTAGATGTTGCTGATAC
Source organism: Minisyncoccota bacterium (assembly GCA_041675085.1). Classification (GTDB taxonomy): domain Bacteria; phylum Patescibacteriota; class Minisyncoccia; order Phycocordibacterales; family UBA9973; genus UBA9973. The sequence goes on along the minus strand of JBAYUN010000001.1, from coordinate 230,383 downwards.
TGAAATCTCTATTCCTTGTATTGAATCTCCTGGTGTAGATTGTCCACAATAAAAATTATGGATTTATTTTCAATATTTTTACCCAATATAGCATACGCAGATTTTAATTCCTTTTTAGGTAATTTTAATTCTGTGATAGTGAATCCTTTGATTCGATTGCTTTTTGCTATTGGTATAGCTTATTTTCTTTATGGAGTTTTTGTTTTCTTAACAAATGCTGATAATGAAACAGAGCGCACTAATGGCAAGAATCATATGCTTTATGGAGTTATTGGTTTGACTGTTATGATGGGTGTTTGGGGTATTCTAAACTTAGTTTTAAATACTTTAAATATCACGGGGATTGATCCAGAAGCGGGGACTGTACAACTAAATGATTACAATCCTACGATTCCTTTCAATCCTCCTGGTACGGGGACAAATACAGGGACGGGTTCAGGAGCGGGAACAGGTACTGGAACTACTACAGGTACAACAACTGGTACAGGCACTCAATTTGATCCTGTAGAGGTTGATCCGATAGGAGTTACACCCATTGACGACAATCTAGATCCTATTGAGACTTCAGATCCTTTTATACCTCCTCCTAATACGACAAATACCAATACTACTTCTGGTTTTGATCCTATAATAAATCCTTCTGTAAATAGTACTCCTAGTACAAATACTGACCCTAGTTTGCCACCCAATAATGGTTCAACTTCTAATACAAATTCTAGTCAATCTGTATTAGGAGAAAATAACTCGATATAAAAGTTAAAATAAAGAAAATAAAAAAAGGCAAAGAATTAAAAATTCTTTGCCTTTTTGATTTTATTCTATGATGGATATTTTTACCCATTCATTAAAAGGAGGCAGACTTGCCTCTCCTCCGCTGCAACCAACCAGATTTTCTGATGTGCTCCAGTTTTTTGATTTGCAAGAAACTGACAGTCCGCATTCTGGAGATATACGCGTCCAACCATCGTTCGGTAAAAAAATTTTTCTACCCGTTGGTTTACCTTCGTAAATCAGAACACTATCCACTTTTGGAATTTTAACATGCCAAACCCAGACAGTTTCAGGTTTTTTTGGTTTTCCTCTTAAAAAAGGGTAGTCACCAAATTGATACAAAATCAACCCAATAATTATAACAAATGCAATTTTTGCTTCTGTATATGAGTGACTCGAAAAAAACAAACATATTCCCATGGCTACAATGCTAGGCCAGAATAAATCCGATCCATAGTATCTGGCCCAAAAATTTGGATAGAAATATGAGGCGATAAACCAAACTACTCCAGCCAAACCCACTATGTATAGGATTGGGATGAGGTTTATGTTTAGGTTTGGGTTTTTTCTATTTTTCATGAATTTGAAATAAATCAAAATCAAAAAAAAAGAAGCTAGAATTCCAATAATCCAATATAACACATTCATTTTTGAAATTTTTAAAATTAAAAAATTTAAGTACTGATATTTGTGCCAGTACTTCCACCTAGTACAAGAGTCGTAGTTTTGGTTTTTTCAATGGCTTGGCTACGTTTTAAATCTGACACTGCTTTTAGTATTTCTGATGGGTTTGCTCCAGTTTTCTCTAATCTTTCAATCAAAGAATCAATCTCCGCAACTGCGTCTTGCCTTTTGTAGTTGGCATTAGCTTCTGCATCTATACCTAGAGCTTCAGCATTCAGTACAGCTATCGCTTTTTTGTTTGCTGCGTCTAAGATAGCTCTGTCGGCATTGAATTCGCTAATATTGAAGCTATTAGCAATTGAGCCAGTTTTATTTAAAAGCAATGTGTTAAAATCGCTCAAATTGTCATCGTTCGCAGGATTTTCGTCTAGTAAGCCTTTAAAAAAATCTGCGCTCTCGCTTGTATCTAAATCAATAAAAGCTGTTAAGTTTGCTACCTTGTTGACTTCGTTTGTTATCTTAGAGGCAATTATACTGATAATCGGCCTAGGGTTTCCTTTGAGGTCAAATACAAAAATATAAGGATTTCGATACTCTAGTATCACGTTAAGTAATAGATTTATCTTTGTTCTGTCTTTAAGTTCAACATCTTCCATTAAAATAGGAAGAGTTACCACTTTGCGTAATGTGTCTACTATGACACCATCTTCATGGACAACCCAACTTTTCGCCTCATCTGGTTTTCGGTCTGGATTTACCTTGTATTTGTTGATTGGAAAGTTATGAACTTTATACAAAAAACTGATACCAATCCAATACCACCCAAAGAAACTAAAGCTAGTATAAGGATCAAGTGTTTTACTGTAGGTCTCTCCAATAACTATAAATTTATAGTTACCTGATTCGACTGTAGTGAAATTTATAAATAGCACTAAGGCTATTCCAATAATTAATCCTAAAATAATTAATATTTCCATTATTTAAAAATTTTGATTGTTAATAAATAGTTTTGAAAGAATAGGGGAGGAGTAGAATCATTCCGTCGAAACTATTTATTAACAAAAAATCTTATTTTTCAACGAGCAAATTACATATAAACTATAGCATAAAACAACAAAAAAGTCAACCTTTTAAGGCTGACTTTTTTGTATATATTTATAATTTTTATGCGTGCTTTAAGGGCTTGTTTTTGTCGTCTTCTGTGACCCAAAGTTTTCTAAATAATAGTATTGATAGATAGATTAGGATAAATAGTACTAACCATCCTAATATAGTGCTCGGCATGAAGTTGAAATTACTACTTGATGCATTTGCTGATAGATTATCATTGTCACCGTCTATTGAGCCTGTAGAGCCGTTTAAAGAGGAATCTGTATCAAGTTCTACTCCGACTGTCTTTACTGTTGTATTACTTGTAGATACTTTCTTTGTTGTGTTTTTTGTGCTCGCTCCTGCTACTGCTCCTGTTGTAGTATTATTTACAGTGAAAACTTTTGAGTTTGAGAACTTTCCACCGTCTGGACTAGGGTTTACTACTGTTACCAAGTATTGACCTTTTGCCTTTAAGTCTCCTTCGTTTAGCTCCATGATAAGTTTTCTTGAGTTTACGTATGAAGTAGGGCGATCGAAGCTGCCCCATCTAGCTATAGAGTCTGGGCGGAAGCCTGTACCCAAGATAGTCACAGTTTTTGTATTTGCATTGACTGTAGTGTTTGTAGGGGATAGTGAATACAAGACTGGAGTTGCTATTGTAGAGTTGCTGTTATTGTTTGCATTACTATTAACTCCTCCACATCCGTCACAATAAGTGTATGCTCCAGTTGTGTTATAAGCTCCTTGAGTTACATAAGCATTTGTAGTAGTAGGGGATAAGAATAGAATATTGAAAGCCACAACAGCTAAGATTCCTAAGGCAAATATTAAATTGTTGTTTACATTTTTCATACCTATAGTATAGCATACTCAAGAGTAAATGTCAAGCCCTGAGTCGCGACCTAGGGGTAATATGTATAGGTTACATAAACATAAAAACACCTTAAATAAAGGTGCTTTTATGTTTTATCTGTGTGGGCAAGGAGGGACTCGAACCCTCAAGCCTTGCGGCATTAGTTCCTAAGACTAACGCGTATACCAATTCCGCCACTTGCCCAATTTTATTATAATGAAAGTTGTTTTTAAAAAACGCACATAATTTTTTGCTAAAAATTTGCTATGCTCGGCTCGTCAGCCTGCGCAATGTTTTTTAAAAACAACTTTCATTCTTAAGTGCAATATTTGCACTTTGTGCGTCCTGAAGGGATCGAACCTTCGACCTTATCCTTAAGAGGGATCTGCTCTACCAGCTGAGCTAAGGACGCTTTTTAGCAAAAATTATAATTTTGCTGTGTGCCCGGAGTGGGGGTCGAACCCACATCCCTTGCGAGACACGATTTTAAGTCGTGCGCGTATACCAGTTCCGCCATCCGGGCAATTTAAAAAATATATTACATATTTTTTATTTTGTAAACAAAACCATTACCCGGATGTCGGCCTCCTCGTTTTACTCGGATGAAAAGTAAAGCAGTTTACTTTTCATCCATCCGGGCAATTTATAAATATATATTTATATAAATCTTATTCTAACTATTTTTTTATAAAAATACAATCTATATGAGGCCTAGGCCGGAATCGAACCGGCGTATAAAGATTTTGCAGATCTTTGCCTTACCACTTGGCGACTAGGCCTTACAAATACTAATCTTACTTTTCTCGGAGCAATTCGTCAATTCTTTGTCTGTTTTTCTCGCCTTTGTCTATTTCTATGTCTATAAAAGGAATAACTTTGGTCTCCATATTCTTTTTGATAAAGTCTCGCATTTCACCTCTTTTCCTTTTGGCGAATTCTAGAGCAGTGTGTTCTTTTTCGTTAGGTAGCACAGTGATAAATATAGTAGCTTTTTTAAAGTCTGAAGAAACAGTAGTACTTGTAACAGTAATAAGAGAAGAATTGTTATTCTCTCTTAATAAAAAGTTGGCTACTAATTCTTTTAATAATGCACCGATTTTTTCTTGTCTGTCTGTCATAAATTTATTTTTGTACAATAGAAAAAGTTTCTATTACATCACCTGCAACTATTTCTAATTTTGATTCTATCATCATGCCAAACTCAGCTCCTTCTTCGACAGAGCTAGTTTTGTTTTTTCCTTTTTCTAAGTTTACTAATTTTCCTTTTCCTATCTCATTATCTCTTCTCATTATTCTAACTGTACCTAACAAGATATTTCCTTCGAGTACTTTACCGCCTAAGATTTGTCTTTCTTTGGTTCTACTAAAAGCTTTCAAGATCTTAGCTCTACCTGTGATTTCAGTTGTCTCGACTCGTGGTCTTCTTTTTTCCATTTCAAGTTCGAGCCATTCAGTCATTTTGTAGATTATATCAAAAGTAAGTACAGTAACTCCCATTCTCTCGGCTAGGTTTAGAGCATTGTTGTCTACCTTTACATTGAATCCTAAAACTATACCGTTTTCGGTTCCCATAGCGTTTTTGATATCGTTCTCTCCGATAATACCTTCACCTTTTTGGATGATTTTAAACATAGCACTATCGTTTTCGATTTTCTCGATTTCTTTTTCTAGTGCTTCTATTGAGCCTGAAGTATCGGTTTTGATTATGATAGGGATTATCTTTTTATTGGTTGGTAAATCTCTATCTTTTTTGTCTGGGACTAAAGTATTCTTGTCTCCTTCTTTATGTTTAAGGGCGTCCTCTTTCTTTGAAAAAGAATAGAATCTACTACCTACTTTTGGCATTTTATCAAATCCTACAAGCTTCACAGGGGATGAGAAAGTAGCTTCGTCTATAGCTTTGCCTCTAAAATCTAAGAATATTCTTACAGGACAAGCACTATCATTAGATGCCACCCACATACCTTTACGTAGAGTACCATCTTTTATTATCATGGTAGCTTCTATTCCACGTTTTTGATCCAAGTTTGCTTCAATTATAAAACCAGTAGCGAGTTTTTCATCGTCTGCTTTTAATTCTTCCAATTCGGCTACGATGTTTATCAAAGACAATAAATCCGGTACACCTTCTCCTGTTTTAGCTGAGATAGCAGCATAGGGTATTGTGCCTCCGTAGTCTTCTAGATAAATACCGTTTTCTGATAATTCAGTTTTGGTTTTTTCTAGATTTGCCTGAGGTTTGTCTATTTTGTTAATAGCGACTATGACTGGGATTTTAGTTTCCTCTATGGTTTTCCAAGCTTCTATAGTTTGAGTTTTAACTCCGTCTTCAGCGGAAACGATAAGGATAGCTATGTCCGCTATATTTGCTCCACGTGCACGCATTTTAGAAAACGCAGCATGTCCGGGAGTGTCTAAGAAAGTTATCTTCTTTTCAATATTTTTTTCGTCTTTATGAGTTACTTCATAAGCAGATATGTGTTGAGTAATACCTCCCGCTTCACCATCTACTATATTTGTATTCCTGAGGTAGTCTAAAAGAGTCGACTTGCCGTGGTCGACGTGCCCCATAATAACTACCACAGGTGGGCGTATTATTTCAGGATCGTATGAGATTATTTCTTTTTCTTTTTTCATATTTAATTAAACTTTAGCTCTCAAAACAACTTCTTTTTCTTCTTCCGTTAATTCATATTCAGATACACCTTTTTTGATAGGCTTTGCAAAAACACTCATTCTTTCTCTGCTGTATAGACTAGAAATTACAACACCATCTCCTTCTTCATTTTGTAAACCAATAGCAAAACTCTGAGTGCCACCTTGGTCAGGGAAAGGATTGAATCGGATAGTCTCTAAACCTCTAATACTCTTTTTAAGTTTTTGGTTTACAACTATCAAATCTTTCTCTGTTTGCTCTTTCGCTTTTTGTAAAACTGCTAGTTCTGCTTCTAGATGAATTAAGGTTTCTTCAAGGTCTTTTGCTTTTTTGCCCATAAAAAATCTCTTCAATCTTTTTTCTGTTTTCTTAATCCAAAAAAAATTTGCAAAGATTGCAATTAGGGTAAAAACAAAAAAAGCAATTTCGAGCTTTATATTCATACAATTTCAATATATACTATTTTCATGGTTAAATCAAACAAAAATACAAATCAAAACAAAAGCAAAAATAAAAAGGAGCTAAATAAAACAAAGTCAAAAAAGCTAGTATATTTAGATAATGCCTCAGCTACTTTTTTAGATGGTGTTGTTTTGTCAAAAATGAACCAAGCTTTCAAGAAGTATTTTGCAAACCCTAGTGCTATTCATAACCTCGGTGTTGAGTCTATGAAAGTCTTGACTCAGGCTCGGAATTCTGTGGGGGCGATTTTGGGTGCTCATATGGACGAAATAGTTTTTACTAGTGGAGCTACTGAATCTAACAATCTTGCAGTCTTAGGGACTGTCTCTCTAGCTTCCAAAAAATTTAAAACTCCTCATGTGATTATTAGTAATATCGAACATGCGTCTATTCTAGAAGTATGTAAGTTTTTGGAGAGTGAAAAAAAAATAGAATTGGACTATCTGCCTGTAGAACAGGATGGGATAGTAGATCCTTCTAAATTAAAAAAGCTAATAAAAGAAAATACAGTACTTGTCTCTGTAATGTATGCAAACAATGAAATAGGTACTATTCAGCCGATTAGAGAAATAGCTAAAGTTATTCGTCACTATAAGAAAAATAATAATCATGAGCTTTATCCAGTCTTTCATACCGACGCTACACAAGCAATAAATTATTTAGATATTAATGTGTTGCGTTTGGGTGTAGATTTGTTGTCATTTAATGCAGGCAAGATTTATGGACCGAAAGGTGTAGGAGTTTTATTTAAAAAACGAGGTGTAGAGTTGTCTCCTGTAAATCATGGTGGCGATCAAGAATTTCAAATACGCCCTGGTACAGAAAATCTCCCTCTAGTGGTAGGACTAGAGCAAGCTCTGATCTTAACAGAAAAGATGAAAATCAAAGAAAACAAAAGACTTGTCACTTTGCGGGATTACTTCATCGCAAAAATGCAAAATCTTTTTAAGAAATATGAGATAAACATAATCTTAAACGGCGACAGTGTTATGCGCCTGCCCAATAACGTAAACTTTACCATACCGCAAATTCCTAGCGATTTATTGTTGATAGAATTATCTACTCGAGGTATTCATATTTCTGAAAAGAGTGCTTGTAAGTCGGGAGACCAAAAGAATTCTCATGTATTAGAAGCTATTCATGTAGACGGAGGCAAGATTATCCATAGTTTGCGTTTTTCTCTCGGTAGAGATACAACAAAAGAAGGTTTGAATTACGTCATCACATCTATGTCTGAGATTTTAAAAAAAACTAAAAAATGGTATATATAAGATATGAATAACCAACCAGATGTTTTAGAAAAATTTTATCCGCATCGTTTTTTATATCTTGATTTTTATTTTTTTGGACTATTGGCTGTTGTTGCTGGGATATTTTTTTACTGGCAATTTTTGATTTTTGGAATACTTTTAATTATAGGAACAGAAGTCTTTCGTAAAGTTCATAGTTATTATCTATTACACACTGGTATAGCTCGCGAATATAATTTCTTATCCACTTCTAGAAAATTTGCAGAATATGAAAAAATTCAAAATATAGAAGTAACTCAAACTTTTATTCAGAAAATTTTAGGTGTTGGTTCTATCAAGTTTGATACTCCGGGCTCAGATTTATTTGAAATACATTTTGATTCAATTAAAAATCCTTATGAAGTGGAAAGAGTGGTCAGGAAAATGATGATTCAAAAATAATATAATAAACTTGTAATCAAAATTAAAGTTAAATAAAAAAGCACAGCTTGTTTTCACAAACTATGCTTTAAAGATTTATTTTTTTCTACTAATAGTAAAATTTATTAATAATAATATTAGCAAAAGAATTTCATTAAAACCAAAATCTGGTTTTAATGATGATGAAGATAAGCATGAAATAAAAGTTATTGTTAAACATAAAATTAGAAAAGCAGGCGTGAAATCTTCTCCTTTTCTTTCAAGTAATAACAGACAAATTAATCCCACGGTTAATAGTATTTCAAACCATTTCAGAGAATGGAGTATCCACATACTCCCATCTTCTGGTCTAGTTACTATGGAACTTACCATAAACGAGTATTTTCCCTTAACGGTTTTAATATCTCCAAAAAATTTTGTTTTTACTATGCCTATATTTTTTTCTGTTTCGAAGTGCTTTACAGAAATTTGATCAAGATAATTTATGTCTCTATCGTATGGAACCTGTAAAAGGTCATACAAGACCACAAAATAGATAATTGTTAGTATTGAGGCAATACATAGTAATCTGGTGCTAGTATTCATATTCTAAAGTGTGTATTTATTGTCCCAACACTATACAGGACTAGCTTATTGACAGAACAAGCAACTGAGAATATTTGTTTCAATTTAGCGTTAAGGATGTTATTCAATTCACCCATACTTCATAATTAAAGGTTTAGAAGTAACCTGTCACGATTTCGCTGTAATCCTGATAATGCAGACGATACACATCGTTTTTCTGATATCCACTAGCGAACGTGCCTGATTCTACGATACAGTGCGAATAGAGTACTATTTCATCATGAGAGAATCCGACTTTTTGTAGTGCTTTCTTCAGAGAGGGTTCGTTTTTGGATTCTATAATTTTGAATCCTTGTGATACTCCCCATAACGTTACTGCAAACTGTGCGGTAGAACTATCAAGCGGTGCCCGTTCTTGCGTATGGATCTCATACTCAAAATGAGGCGCCCCTTGTTTGTTGTTACCTAATTTTTTGGCAATTTCTTCATAATAGAAGGCAAGTGCCGTGTCACCAGCTTGAGCGGGATTTTTTACCGTCTTACTGGATTTGAACCAATTTTTCATTTTCAAAGAATTTTATCCAAACACGGAGGATTGCCGAGAATATTTGTTTCAATTTAGCGTTCAGGATGTTGTTCAATTCACCCCATAGTTACAAATTATAAGGAAGTAACGTTACCTTTTTAGTACATTACTATATCTTTAATAAAATGTCAATACTAGACAAAAATTTCTTTAAAGTAGTATAATCATTTTATGAATATGGAAAATATGCAAATTAAGAAAGAAGAAAGAATTAGCGTAAAAGAAGGAGGTCTTGAGATTGGTATTGAAACAATGAGATCTAAAATAGCTAATTTGAGTAGTATGATTGACCAAATTGAAAAATTGCAAAAAGTACCTCATGGATATAAAAATATTGCAGATGAAGGGGTAGTTGATTCGAATCACTTGCCAGCTTTAGATCAAACTGTTGAATATCGAGGGACTTATGATAATCTTCAAAGTAAGTCTAATGAATCTTTGGATTTATCTTATCAAGCTATTTTACAACAATTAACTTTATTGAGAGATATGACTGGTATTCATTCAGAAGAGGAAACGATGAAATTCGATAAAGACACTGGCAGGCAAGAAAAAGATAAAAATTAAAATTTGAAAAAAAATCTCTAAAATAAATATTTAGAGATTTTTTATTAAGTTGTGGTTTGAAAAATTTACTTAATTTTTATCTCGTTTTGTGCTATAAATGATGTATGGATATAAAAGATTTAAACAAAGGGCAATTTATATTACTTATAATATTGGTATGTTTTATTGTGTCTATTGCGACTAGTATTACTACATATTCTCTTTTAGCCGAAACTCCAGACCGTATTAAAAACCCGATAACTCAAGTTGTTCAAAAAACCGTAGAGAGAATCGTCGAAGTAGAAACTACAGGTAATCTAAATGAAGACGAACAGAAATTACTTGCCGATTTAAAAGCTTTAAAACCATTAATAGATAAACTAAACGAAGTAAAAGAAACGCCAGTCGTAGTGCCACCACCTCCAGTAGAGGTACCGAGCGAAGAAACACCAACAGAAGACCCTACAGTGCCAGAAAATCCAACATCATAAATTTATAATTTAACTTTAAACTCATATGCCACCATTAAATAAATTTACAACCAAAGCAAAAGATGCAATCAAGAAGGCTCATGAGCTCGCTATCGAACGCGGTCAAAATCATGTATCGTCTTTGCATCTTTTAACTGCTTTGATTTTACAAGAAGAAAGTATGGTGAATTCTATACTCGATAAATTAGAAGTAGATACAATACTGTTATCTGATTCTGTGTTAGATGCTATTGAAAATCCTGAAGGGCAACAAACTTTATCGCCAGCTTATCAGATTTATTTGAATCCTGATTTGGCGCAAGTTATAGAATATTCTGTAAAAGTTGCAGAATTCATGAAAGATGATTTCGTTTCGACGGAGCATTTATTTTTAGCTATGCTTGATGTTGCGGGAGAGGCTAGGGAGACTTTATCAAAATTTAGAATCATCAAAGATGATGTGATAAAAGTTGTAAACGAATTACGTACTCAAAATATTACTGATGTCTCACCAGGCAAGCCTTTTAAAATGATTTTAAAATACACTCGCAACCTGACCAAGCTTGCTCGTGAAGACAAACTCGATCCTGTGATAGGTCGTGATAATGAGATTATGCGTATTATGCAGATCTTGTCTCGTCGTACTAAAAACAATCCGATATTGATAGGTGAAGCGGGGACTGGTAAGACTGCTGTGGTAGAAGGATTGGCTGTGCGTATCGTAAAAGGCAACGTTCCTGAGTCATTAAAAGATAAAGAATTAGTATCTCTAGATCTAGGTTCTCTTATCGCAGGTACAAAATACAGAGGAGAATTTGAAGAGAGATTAAAGGGGATCATGAAAGAGATAGAGAAAGCTGACGGGAAAATAATCCTCTTTATTGATGAGATTCATACTATCGTAGGCGCTGGTGGTTCTGAAGGAACTCTAGACGCTTCTAATATGTTGAAACCGGCGCTCGCTCGTGGAGAATTGCGTGCGATAGGTGCTACAACTTTGAAAGAATATCAAAAACATATAGAAAAGGATCCAGCTCTAGCGAGACGTTTTCAACCTGTATATATTGATGAGCCTAGTATTGAAGACGCTATTGCTATACTACGAGGTTTGAAAGAAAAGTATGAGCTTTTCCATGGTGTTCGTATTACTGATGACTCTATTATCTCGGCTGTAAATTTATCTTCTCGATATATTACCAATAGATTTCTACCAGACAAAGCTGTCGATCTTATCGACGAGGCTTCTTCTTCTTTGAAAATTTCTTTGGAAAATAAACCTCCAATTTTAGAAGATGCGCATCGTAAAATCATGCGTTTTGAAATAGAAAAAGAAGCTCTAAAAAAAGAAGTCACTCTATCTGAGATAGATAAAGAAAAAATCAAAGAAATAAAAAATAGAATTAAAGTTATCGATCTTGAAATAGGTAATCTCTACGAGAAAACTAAAGAGTTAGAACTCAAGTGGCAAAATGAAAGAAACATAGTAGTAGAGATTCGCTCAATTAAAAAAGATTTAGAATCTCTTCGTGTTGATGCGGAAAATGCTGAGATGAGTTCAGACCTATCTCTAGCGGCGGAGATTCGCTACGGCAAGATACCAACTCTGAAAAAAGAATTGGACAATAAACTAATCCGTCTAAAGAAATTGCAAAAGACTCGCCGAATCTTGAAAGAAGAAATAACCGAAGAGGATATAGCCGAAGTTGTCGCCCGCTGGACAGGTATTCCTGTTTCTAAAATGTTAGAAGAAGAGAGAGATAAATTGGAAAAAATGGAGGACCAACTCCGCTCTAGAGTTATGGGTCAAGATAATGCTTTGGTGCGTGTTTCTGATGTGATACGTCGTTCTCGTGCTGGTATAAGTGACCCAAATAAACCTATTGGTTCATTTATTTTCTTAGGTCCGACTGGAGTAGGTAAGACTGAACTCACTAAAGCCCTTGGTGAATTTATGTTCAATGATGAGAAGGCTATCATACGCGTTGATATGTCGGAATACATGGAACGTCATAGTGTCTCTAAGCTTATTGGTTCACCTCCAGGATACGTAGGTCACGATGAAGCAGGGCAACTCACCGAAGCGGTCCGCCATCGTCCGTATGCGATAGTCTTGTTTGATGAAATAGAAAAGGCTCATCCTGAAGTTTTCAATATGTTGTTATCTGTGCTAGACGAAGGTCGCATGACTGATGGTAAGGGTAGAGTAGTGAATTTTAAAAATACTATTATCATCATGACTTCTAATATTGGTTCTCAATTTATTGAGAAAATGGAATCTATTGGATTTTCAAATAATTCTGAAAAACAAAATTATGAAGAAGTAAAAGAAAAAGTTATGGGGTCTCTCAAAGACCATTTTCGCCCAGAATTCTTGAATCGTATTGATGAGATTGTATTGTTTGATATACTCTCTCCAGAAGCTATAAAAGATATCGTCAATATCCGCGTTGGTGTTGTGAGAGAAAGACTTCATGTTAAAGGTATTAATCTTGATATTACCGAAGAAGCTTTAAGCTACTTGGCCAAAGAAGGGTATGATCCGCATTATGGAGCGAGACCACTCAACAGACTTATTCAAACTAAAATCTTGAATCCTGTCGCTAGTTTTATTATTTCAAATGGAGCAAAAAAAGGAGATACTATATTAGTCACTGAGAAAAACAATGAACTAGTCATAACTATCAAAAAGGGTAAGGTTAAAAGTAATCTTAAGATCAAAAGTAAAATAAAAGTTTAAATTAAAAAATCCCTTATTAAATAATAAGGGATTTTTTAATTATTAATTTTTTCTATATGAAAGATTTAGAAAAAATCCTTCAGATTCTTTTGATGTCTCAAAAAGTATGTTAATAGTACATGGTATTGCTGGTTTTAAATTAACTATCAAATTGTTTATGCTTGATTTTTCTCCACAAGTTGTTGTTATTGTTTCAGTTTTGAATACTCTATTTTTCTCATCATTTACACTATTTATGTTTAATAAAATATTTGATTCATAAGAACCTGTATTTTCAATTTTCAATTGATATTTAACAAAATTTCCTTCTGTTTTTTTGTTTAAATATTCATATCCCCAAAAATTATCGTTAATAGTATTTCCAAAATTTTCAACAATTTCTGATGAAAATTTTAAACCATCTTGAGTAATTGAATCTTTGCCTAAATTAATAAATTTAAAATCATTAACTGTCAGGGTTTCTGAATTAATTGCATCTTTGTTTTCTTCTTTTTTTGTTTCATCATTTTGACTACTAAACCAATTCCCAATAAAAAATAATATTAATATTATTAGTACTATAATCTTTAGCGATGCAAAGTTGTTCGTGTGGATTATCTCTTCGTCATTATTTGACTGATTTACCGTTGTATCATATTTTTCTTTTGTTTCTTTGTTAGAGAGGGTCTCGTATGCTTCGTTTATATTTTTAAATATTCTGCTATCACTATTATTTTTGTCAGGGTGGAATTTATGCGCTAATGCATAGTAAGCTTTTTTAATATCTTCTTGCGAGGCGTCTTTAGATACACCCAATATCTCATAATAGTTTTTCATATGATTTATTATATTATTTTATATTTAAACAGCAAGTTGAAAAAAAGTAATTATACAGGGAAGGAATTTCTCTCCTTACAGGAGCAGTATACCTTTTCTAATTTTTTAAAATCAAAGATTTTTAAAAATACAGAAAAGCTTTTCGAATCCTTCTCACGAGCCAAGCAGTTGGCTCGCTCCGACGCAAAAAATCCCTTTCGGGATTTTGTTGTGCGCCGGGAAGGATTCGAACCTTCGTAGCCCGAAGGCGACAGATTTACAGTCTGTTGTAATTGACCACTCTACCACCGACGCGTATTAAATTTGACTAAACATGTCTGTTGTAATTGATTCACCCTGTCAGTCGCGACTGACGGGGCAAGCTCTACCACCGACGCATTTACAATATATAAAATAACATATTTTTATTTTTTTTGCATCTTTTCAGTTACTTTAGTATTTAAGTTTGTGAAGCTTTGCTTTTTTTGGTAAAATGTGGTACTGTATATCTGAATATATTTCTTTAACATACTAAATTTTTCATCATGACAAATGATATAAATTTTCAAAAATTACAAGCTGCGGAAACAGCCGCGACAAATGCAATCAAACTAGGTCAGAATCCTTATCCAGGAGATGGTATAATAATTGGAGTTATAAATAAATTTGTTGTTCAAATTTTTTGGATGATGAAGACGAATGCAGATGAGGTAGTCTATGAGGCTATGCGACAAGAAACATATGCAATGCCTTCAATAGAGAATATCTTTGCTGTTAGCAACGGGACTCATACAAAAACTTTACTTGGGAAAAATCTAATTATTGATTTTAAAAACGAATGGTCTTATAAACCAGATGCTCCAAATTATACGCCCAGAATTGCTGGGCTCACTATTATTTCTGAAAATAGCACTTTAAAAAATCAACTAGCTATAATTAGAAAAAGTGATCATGGTAAAAAACCATTGTTTGCTTTTTGGAATTTAAAAGACATAGATGGATATGGTTATTGCCTTAATACTTACAGTGGTAGTGGTAATCCTTTGCCTGCGTTTAAAGGTGAACCATACTTGGTTCCTTTACAAAAAAGTATAGAAGAAGTTTTTGATTATTATTGGAATATATTAAATTCTCAAAATAATCTTGCTTCACTTATTGTGAAAAAAATTTCAATCCAGGATCCTATTGATGTAAGATTGTTGTTTGAAATTTAAAACGAAGATTAAAATTAATCCTTCAAATAGCCTGGTAAGCTTTGCTTACCAGGCTATTTATTTACCACGTTAGTCGCGACTGACATGGTTTGTTATTTTCAAAAAGTGTGCTATTATAAATATGTTGAATTTTAAGCCTTTGGGCTTTTTTTATTTAATACAAACTTATTAAATTATTAACTTATAATTAACTTAGAAATATTATTTTATGGATATTAGGAATATTGCGATTATCGCTCACGTGGACCATGGTAAGACAACTTTAACAGATGCTTTAATGAAGCAAAACGGAGGACTTCAAGACGAAGGTCTTTCTATGGACTCGAATGCAATAGAAAAAGAGCGTGGTATTACTATTTATTCAAAAAATACTTCTATCACTTATAAAGGTACAAAGATAAATATCGTAGATACTCCAGGTCACGCCGACTTCGGTTCTGAAGTAGAACGTGTGTTGCGTGCTATCGATTCTGTATTGCTCTTGGTGGATGCTGTAGAAGGCCCTATGCCTCAAACTCGTTTCGTATTAAAGAAATCTCTAGAGCTTGGATTAAAGCCTATCGTTGTTATTAATAAAATAGATAAACCAGCAGCTGATATCGCTCGCGTTCATGACGAAGTTTTAGAACTTTTCTTTGAACTCGGTGCTAATGAAGACCAAGCAGATTTCAAAACTATCTATGCTATCGGACGTGACGGTAAAGCATTTAAAAATATTGGTGATGAGTCAACCGACCTTTCACCGCTTTTGGAATTGATCTTAGAGACAGTTCCAGTAGCTTCTGTAGATGGAGATGAAAAAATGCAAGCACAAGTTTTCAACCTTGGATATGATAACTTCTTGGGTAGAATGGCTGTAGCTCGTATCTATAAAGGTAAACTTTCTTCTGCTGGGCAAATATTTGTCAAAGGAGAAAATGGTACACGTGTAGGTAAAATCACTAAATTATTTACTTTCGAAGGTATTGCTCGTAAAGACGTAAGCATGGCAGAATCTGGAGACATTGTATTGCTAGCTGGTATTCCTGATATTTATATCGGAGAGACTTTGTGTGCTGATGAGAGTGTAGAAGCGCTTCCTCACATAGCTATCGACGAGCCGACTTTGTCACTTAACTTTTTGGTGAACGATTCTCCTTTTGCAGGTAAAGAAGGTAAATTCGTAACTTCAAGACAAATCAAAGAAAGATTGGAAAAAGAATTGGAAATCAACGTAGGATTGCGTGTAGATTTTTCTCCGGATCAAGGTGAAGTAAAATCAGGTCCGAGTTTCTTTAAAGTTTATGGACGTGGAGAATTGCATGTAGCAGTTTTACTCGAAAACATGCGCCGTGAAGGATTTGAAATGCAAGTATCTCAACCAGAGGTTATCGTCAAGACAGATGAAACTGGTCACAAATCTGAACCTTACGAAGAATTGGTAATAGACGTACCGACAGAGTCTTCTGGAGGTGTTATCGAAAAGATTGGAAAAAGAAAAGGTATTATGAAAGACATGCAAGACAAAGATGGCGTAGCTCGTATTGTTTTTGAAATACCAACTCGTGGACTATTGGGATATAGAGGAGAATTTATTATAGATACAAAAGGAGAGGGAATCATGTCTTCTCGTGTTATTGGCTTTAAAGACTATGCTGGAGAAATCAAGAAAAGAGAGTATGGATCTATGTCTTCTATGATTGCTGGTAAGGCTGTGGCTTTTGCACTTGCAAATTTACAAGAACGTGGTATATTATATATAGATCACGGTACAGAGGTATATGAAGGTATGGTTATAGGTAACGTTTTAAAGGGTGAAGACATGGCAGTCAACCCAGTAAAAGGTAAACAACTTACAAACATGCGTGCTTCAGGTACTGATGATATGATCGTTTTGAAACCAGCTTTCACATTAAGTATCGAAAGAGGACTTGAAGTTATGAGTAATGATGAATATCTAGAAATTACTCCAAAGTCTGTAAGACTCCGCAAGAAGTTTTTGACTGAAATGGATAGAATCAAAGCTAATAGAAATAAATAGATTTAAAAACATACCAGTTAGTTTGACAGAATTTAAATCTAATGTATACTAATATTAAGAAATAATTAACAAATAAAATTATGTCATCCACAATATCATTTAAGCCAAAACAAGTTACAAAAAGAATAATCTCTCACTTACCAGAACGTGCAAGTGATGTTATTATGAACCGTTTCGGATTAAATCCAAACGACCTAGAACGCAAAACTCTCGAAGAAATAGGTAAAAAATACAACATAACAAGAGAAAGAGTTAGACAAATCAAAGAAAATAGTATTAATTTAATCAAAAAATCTCCTGCCTTCAAAGCAGAACAAGCTCTATTTGAAGAAATTAAAACTCTTATTCACTCTCTAGGTTCGATAGTATCTGAGCACGATTTCTTGAATCATATCTCTAAAGATAAATCGGTTCAAAATCATATTCATTTTTATCTAGTTTTAGGAGATGTTTTTAAAAAACACAAAGAAGATGATCATTTCAAAACTCGCTGGAGTGTGGATGACGAAATGGCAGACAAGGTTCATGAGTCTTTGAAAAAACTTTATGCTTCACTAAAAGACGAAGACCTTATCCCTGAAACAGAAATGATCAAGAGATTTTTCGACCAAATGAAAGACGTAGCTGATCATTACAAAAATGATGAAATGGCAAAGAGATGGCTCGCTGTATCAAAAACAGTTTCCAAGAATCCACTAGGAGATTGGGGTAAATCAAATTCTCAAAACGTACACACTAGAGGAGTGAAAGATTATGCTTTTCTTGTTATGAGGAAACATGGATCTCCAATGCACTTCAAGGAAGTAACTGATTCTATCTCTAAAACTTTCGGCAGAAAATCTCATTACGCAACGACTCACAATGAGCTTATCAAAGATAGTAGATTTGTGCTTGTGGGACGTGGACTTTATGCACTTTCTGAGTGGGGATACAAGACTGGTATCGCTCGTGATGTGATAAAAGATATCATCAAAAAAGAAGGTCCAATGACTAAAGAAGATGTTGTTGAGAAAGTTATGAAAGAGAGATACTTTAAGAAAAATACAATTTTAGTAAATCTTGCTAACTCAAAATATTTCAAAAAGAATAAAGACGGACTCTATAACGTAGTTTAAAGTAAAAGAACCTCACTAAACAGTGAGGTTCTTTTACTTTATTATCTATTTAAGATAAAATAATACTATGTTTGATGCTGTGATTAAAATTTTTAATTGGATACCAGATATTGTTTGGATTTTATTCCTGACATATTTTTTGGGTCGCATGGCTTGGGCTATGTGGATGCATTATATCCAGCAGAGTTTTATTTCTGGTATTGATTATGTATTATTGGAAGTTATTCCACCTCGTGAGGTTTTACGTAGTCCTCGTGCTATGGAATTATTTTTTACTAATGCTCTTTATCATTGGAGTATGAAAGGTGGACGTGAGGAATACTGGCAAGGAGCAGTATGGTTTTGGTATTCTTTGGAAATTGTATCTATTGAAGGGCAGGTACGTTTTTATATTCGTACACCGAGCCGTATTAAAGGATTGATCGAAACTCAAATGTATGCACAGTATCCTCAATCTCAAGTTAGAGTTGTTGATGATTATACTTTTGGTGTAGACGAGATAACTCCAGATAGTCAGTGGAATTTATATGGTTGTGAATGGAAATTAGAAAAACCTGACGCTTATCCTATTAAAACTTATGCCGATTTTGGACTTGATGAACAAGATGAAGAGACTTTAAAAATTGATCCACTTTCTCCTTTGATTGAACTTTTTGCTTCTATGGGTAAAGGAGAGCAAATGTGGTTTCAAATGGTAATAAGGCCTTCTAAGAATACTTTTACTGGACCAGATGGTAAGAAGCATGACTGGGTTGAAGAATCTAAACAAGAATTAGAAAGACTTTTTGAAAAATATGCACGCATGAATGTTATAGAAGGAGAAACTCTCACAAAAGTCAGACCACCTTTTGCTGTGGAAGCTGAAGTGAAAGGTATTAGTACAAAGATGCAGAAGATAGGTTTTGATGTTGGTTTGCGTACTTGCTATGTTGCTAAAAAAGAAAATTTTGATGCTAATAATAGACGTAATTTAAGATTGGTTTTTAGACAATATGCGAATCCTGCTTTGAATAGCTTTACTCGTGTAAATGGCACTCAAGCTGATGCGTATGGTGGATTGATAACTGTTTTAAACCAAGAGCAGGTCATGGAGCTATCAAATAGGATGCTGGGTGAATACCGAGGACGGTCTTTTTATCATGGTCAATTAAGACAAGAGCTTTTTGATACGGAGCATTTACCTTGGCCTATTTCACCTATGTTTTTTAAGGCATACAAGCCTCAACCGACTTTTGTATTAAATGTAGAAGAGATAGCGACCCTGTGGCATTTCCCTGGTCAAATCTTGAAAATTCCTACTTTGGAACGTGTTGAAAGTAAAGAAGCTTCTCCACCTACAAATCTACCTACATAATTTATGGAGAATTTCCCAAACTTAGAAAATAATACAAGTACAAGAAATAATAAAATTAAATATTTTATTATTTCTGTGTTTGTATTTTTAGTTTTATTGTTTTCTTATTTTTATTTTTTCTTATTTCAAGCACCAGCTTCTTTTAAGACAGATCAGATTTTTGTTATAGAAAAAGGTTCTAGTGTTAGATCGGTATCTTTAAAATTAAAAAATGAAGGTTTTATTGAGTCTAGAGTTTTCTTTGAATCTTTTATTATAATTTTCGGAGGAGAGAAAAATATTTCTAGTGGAGATTATTTATTTAAAGAAAAGTTATCTGTCTTAGAATTAGCTAATAGAATAGCCAAAGGTGAAAAGGGTATTAGTCCTATTAGAGTTACTATTCCTGAGGGTTACAGTATCTCTGAAATTGCTGAAACTTTTGCGGTAAAGTTGCATAATTTTAATAAAGACAATTTTATCAATCAGTCTCGCGATAAAGAAGGATATTTTTTTCCAGACACGTATTTTTTCTTGAGCTCTGATAATGAAGAAGTTGTGATTAAAATGATGAATAATAATTTCGCCAAAAGAACTGAAAAGATTTTCTCTATTTTTGATAATCTTCCTAATAAAGACGAGAGAATAAAAGAAATTTTAATTATGGCCTCACTAATAGAAGGTGAAGCTAGTGGAGACAATGATAGAGAGACAATCTCTGGGATTTTGTGGAAAAGATTAGAGATAAATATGCCTTTACAAGTCGACGTAGCTCCTATTACTTACGAAGAGCGTGGTTTGCCAGATGATCCTATCTCTAATCCAGGATTGAAAGCGATTCTTGCAGCTATGAATCCAAAAATTTCACCTTATCTTTATTATATTCATGATAAAAAAGGAGATACTTATTTTGCTAGAACTTTCAAAGAACACAGAGATAATATAGAAAAATATTTAAAATAGTGTATAAATAGTCTATGACTACAAAGAAGTCTAAAAAACTTAATAAGACTGTTTTCGTTGGTATGTCAGGTGGAGTTGATAGCTCTGTTTCTGCTGCCCTTTTGAAAGAAGAGGGTTATGAAGTGGTAGGAGTTTTTATTAAGACCTGGCATCCAGATTTTATAGAATGCAACGAAGAAGAAGAACGTCGCGACGCTATGCGAGTAGCGGCATATTTGGATATTCCTTTTCTTACTTTTGACTTTGAAGATGTTTACAAAAAGGGAGTGGCTGATTATATGATAAATGAGTATAAGGCAGGACGGACTCCTAATCCTGATGTTATGTGTAATCGCGAAGTAAAGTTTGGTGCGTTTTTAAATAAAGCACGAGAGATGGGTGCGGACTATGTAGCGACTGGGCACTATGTTCAGAACATAAATAAAAAAAGTTTTGGAAAGGTCCTCGGGTCGCCGATTCATAATTTTAAAAAAGTATCGGCTCAACCAGACCATTCCCAAAACTATTTTTATTTAAGGAAAAGTATTGATCCAACAAAAGATCAAAGCTATTTCTTGTGGACTTTAAAACAAGAACAGTTAAAAAATATTCTATTTCCTATTGGTAATTTAACCAAGAAACAAGTCAGAGTTTTGGCTAAAAAATTCAAACTCCCTGTAGCCGCAAAGAAGGATAGTCAGGGTATTTGTTTCTTGGGTCAGGTGGACTTGAAAGATTTTTTAAAACATTATATTAAAGCTAAAAATGGAAATGTTTTAAATACTATGGGTGAGGTGATAGGTACTCATGATGGAGCTGTATTTTATACTTTAGGTGAGCGTCATGGATTTAATATTACGAAAAAGACAGCAAACGATGCTAGATATTATGTAGTAGATAAAGATATTAAGAAAAATATTTTAGTTGTATCTACTGATAAAGATTATTCTATAAAAAGAAATACAGGAGAAGATAATACAGAAAACAAAATTTTACTAAATAATATAAACTGGATATCTAAGACTCCAGAAGAAAATAAAAATTACACAGCCCAGATTCGCTATCATGGAGAATTTTTAAATTGTAAAATTATTAATGATAAAAAAAATAAAAATCAGCTTGAAGTTGTATTTGAAAAACCTGTAAAAGTAGCTTCTGGTCAGTCTGTAGTTTTTTATGATTCTGAGCTAGTTTTGGGTGGAGGAGTAGTTGTTTAATTTGATTTTGTTGTTTCTGTATTTTTTCTGAT
Source organism: Minisyncoccota bacterium (assembly GCA_041675085.1). GTDB lineage: Bacteria > Patescibacteriota > Minisyncoccia > Phycocordibacterales > UBA9973 > UBA9973. Next base: position 208,684 of record JBAYUN010000001.1, on the reverse strand, counting down.
TTTAAGCTATAATAAATAAATGGAACAATTTTTTGCACAAAATAGTGAAATGCTTTTAAAGTTATTATTAGCTGTGTTTTTGGGTGCTCTGATAGGTCTCGAGAGGCTTATAGTTCACAAAGAAGCTGGTATGAAGACTCATGCCTTGGTTTCTCTCGGTTCAGCATTATTTATCCTTATATCTGAAGCCTTGGTGTTGAAATATGGTAATGTTGCGGGTTTTGATGCATCACGTATGGCTTCACAAATTATCGTTGGTATAGGTTTCTTAGGAGCAGGATCTATTATGCTCAAAGGTTCTTATATTAGTGGACTGACTACAGCTTCAGGACTCTGGGTGACTGCAGGTATTGGTATGGCCGCTGGATTTGGTTTTTATAGTTTGGCTATTGTGGCGACTTTGCTTGTATTAGTGATTTTTGTGCTTATGGGAATTTTTGAAAAGCCTCTAAAGAAAATGATAGGCGACGGAGAGAATTAATTTAAATATATTAACACGACTAAAGATATGAAATCAGAAGAAATACGAAATAGATTTTTAAAATTTTTTGAAAGTAGAGGGCATAAAATAATTCCTTCGGCTTCGCTCGTACCCGAGAATGATCCTTCCGTACTTTTTAATACTGCAGGTATGCAACCACTCGTACCGTATCTACTCGGGCAAGCTCACCCTATGGGTAACAGGATTGCTGATGTTCAGAAATGTGTCCGTACTGGAGACTTGGATGATATCGGAGACAATCGCCACTTTTCATTTTTTGAAATGATGGGCAATTGGTCTTTGGGTGATTATTTTAAAGATGAAGCTATTAAATGGTCTTATGAATTTTTAACCTCCAAAGAAGAAGGTTTAGGTCTCGATGTGAATAGACTTTATTTTACTATTTTCCAAGGGGATGAGAATGCATCTTATGACCAAGAGTCTAAAGATATTTGGATGAGTTTAGGAATTCCAGAAAATAGAATATATGCTTTACCTGGAGAGGACAATTGGTGGAGTCCGGGAGACAACGGTCCATGTGGCCCTTGTTCTGAAATGTTTTATGATATGGAGGGTAATGTGGGAGATTTAAATCAGGAAGAATTTTTACAGGCTATTAAAGACGAGAAAGTAATCGAGATATGGAATGATGTCTTTATGGAATACGAGAAAAAAGACGGTAAAGTTGTCGGTAAGCTCGCTCAGAAAAACGTAGATACAGGTGCAGGATTAGAAAGAATGACTGCAGTAATGCAAGGCAAAAAGACCGCTTACGACTCAGATTTATTTATAGAGATTTTTAATAAAATTGAGAGTTTTACAGATAAAGATAATGGTACAGAGAATTTAAGATTAAAGAGAATAATAGCTGATCATATTCGTACTAGTGTTTTTATGATTGGGGACGGAGTAATACCTTCTAATAATCAAAGGGGATATATTTTGCGTAGACTACTTCGTAGAGCTGTGCGATACGGAGATATGTTGAATTTTAAACATGGTTCTTTGTTTTATATAGCTCAGGTTGTAATAGAAAAATACAAAGAATTTTATCCTGAACTGTCTTCTAATCAAGAAATTATTCAAAAAGAAATAGATAAAGAAGAAAGTAAATTTAGAGAAACATTAGAGAATGGCTTGAAAGAATTCGAAAAAGGACGTGACGCTTTTACTTTATTTACTACTTATGGTTTCCCGATAGAGCTTACAGAAGAATTGGCTCGCGAGAAAGGTGTAAAGATTGATATTGAAGACTTCAAAAAGAAAATGGAAGAGCATCAAAAGCTTTCTGCTACTGCTTCTGCAGGCATGTTTAAAGGTGGTTTGGCTAATCATAACGAAAAGACTATTCGTCTTCATACCGCACATCATTTGCTTTTAGCAGGGTTGCAACAAATCGTAGATAAAAATATTAAACAAAGAGGTAGTAATATTACCGAAGAGCGTTTACGTATCGATTTCCTTTGTGATCACAAGCTTACCGATGAAGAAAAAAAGAAAGTCGAAGATTTTGTAAATGAGAAAATCAATCTTGGGCTTAATGTTATACGTCGTGAAATGCCTCTAAAAGAGGCAGAAGAGATAGGTGCCGAGATGGAATTCGGAGCAAAGTATCCTGACGTTGTGTCTCTGTATTTTATAGAAGACGAAAGTGGCAATCCAGTATCAAAAGAATTCTGTGGTGGTCCCCATGTACAAAATACAAAAGAAATAGGCAAATTCAAAATTCAAAAAGAAGAAGCTGTGGCTTCAGGTATTCGCCGTATCAAAGCAATCTTGGAATAAAATTTATTTTTATTTTGAGAAAAATTTCATAAAGGTTATAATATCTCTATGGGATTTTTTTCAAAAACAAAAAAGAAAGACGAACTTGTTCTAGTTTTTGATATTGGTTCTTCTTCTGTAGGTGGAGCTCTAGTATGGATGCAAGAATCAGGTACTCCTCGGATTATTTATGCAACTCGTGAGACTGTATTACTCGAAAAAGAATTAAATGTTGAGAATTTTTTGAATCTAACTCTAAGGTCTTTAAAGGTAGTTGTAGCAAAAATGTGCAAACAAGGTCTAGGCAAGCCTGAGAGGGTCTTTTGCGTATTGTCGTCGCCTTGGTTTCATTCAGAAACTCGCGAAATCAAACTCGAAAAGAATTCTCCTTTTGTTTTCAATGCTAAGTTAGCCGATACTTTGACTCAAAAAGAGATAAGTCTATTGATGGAAGATTATTTGTCGAAGCACGGAGAGTCTACAACCAAGATTTTGCCGATAGAGATGAAGACTATGAGTGTGAATTTAAACGGTTATGAAGTGGATAATCCTAATGATAAAAAAGCTCAGAGTCTGGATATGTCTATCTTTATATCATTTAGTGAAGAAGATTTTGTAAAAAAGGTAGAAGAGATAGTTGGGCAGCATTTTCATACAGATAGTATTAAATTCTCCTCATTTTTAATGGCTTCTTTTGTGGTAGCACGTGATATGTTTATCAATCAAGACAAGTTCTTGTTGATCAATATTGGAGGTGAAGTCACTGATATTTCAATGATAAAAAAGAATGTGGTCAAAGACTCTGTTTCTTTTCCAGTGGGATGCAATTTTATAACAAGGGGATTAGCAAAAGATTTAGATATTCACCTAGATGAAGCTAATTCTTTCTTGCAAGCTTATAAAGATAATCACATCTCCGAATCCGCCAACAGAAAATTGAATGATTCTATCAAAGTTCTTAAAAACGATTGGCTTAAAGTTTTTCAAGAATCTTTGAACAATCTATCTCACGATATCTCTATCCCAGCTACTATCTTTATTACAGTTGACCAAAATCTAGCCCCATTCTTTTCTGAAATAATAAAAGAAGAACAATTAAATCAATACACTCTGACCGAGTCCAAATTCCGTATTATATTTCTCGGGACTGAAGCTTTGCATGGTATAGCATCTTTCGAAAATGAAAAAACCATGAGAGATTCATTGTTGGTGATAGAGTCAATTTACATTAATCATTTTCTTAGATAAAATAAAATTATGCCCAAAAATTTCTTTCAGGATATGGTAGCAGTTAAAAAACAAAAGAAAGAAACCTTAATTCAAAAAGACGTACAAATAAAACCCAAGAAGAGAGTTGTTGCAGAAGTTGAAAAAGAAGAAGAGGTTGTTGTTACTAGGATTAGGGTAAGAGAGCCAAAAGAATCAAATAGCTATGGTCTATGGATTTTGGCTATTGTTTGTATTGTATTTTTATTTTTCACTTTTTCTTCTTTTTTTGCACGGGCACATGTATCAATAAATCCAAAAATTATCAGTACTACCTTAAGTGAGACTATAATCGCCAAGAAAGATTTGAGTGTAAATGAGACAGGGTTATCATATCAATTAATGATACTAGAAGCCGAAGATAAGAAAAATATACAAGGAGGCGGGGAAGAAGCCGTAGAAGAAAAAGCTAAAGGTAAAGTCATACTATATAATGCATATTCGTCATCTCCTCAATCTCTCGATATTAACACTAGACTCGAATCCTCAAAAGGTAAAATTTATAAAACTGATGCAAAAGTATCCATCCCTGGAATGTCTGATTTGGGTATCCCTGGTTCAGTGGAAGTGGGTGTGACTGCACTTGAAAGTGGGGAAGCTTATAATGATGAACTTACAGATTTTGTAGTATCTGCTTTCAAAAATACTTCAAAAGCTAGCAAATTTTACGGTAGATCAACTTCTGTAATTTCAGGGGGATTCAAAGGTTTGAAGAAAATAGTAAATCTAGAGGATCAAGATTTGGCTAGAAAAGAATTGGAGGCAAATCTTCAGACTACACTATTACAAAAAGCTAGAGAGCAACTACCTGAAGGATATATCTTATTTAAAGATGCTACATTTTTTAAATTTGCTTCAAACCTGGAAGAAGCTAGTACTGAAGTAGGCACAGTCCCTTTTTCAGTCAAAGGTACTCTGTACGGTTTCTTGTTTAAAGAGACTAATCTTATAAATGAGATTATGAATATTAAATTCCCAGCAGAAAAAGATAGAAATATTTATATTCAAAATCTTGAAGATTTGAGTTTTTCCCTCTCTGATAAAGAGATCTCTTTTGTAGACACTAAGAGTATTACTTTCAAATTAGTCGGACCTGTTAGTGTGGTTTCTTTGGTTGAAAAAAATAAAATTCTTTCTGATTTAAAAGGTAAAAAGAAGAAAGATTTCAATAACATACTATCTGCTTATAAAAATATAGATTCAGCTGATCTAGTTATCAAGCCTATCTGGGAGAGCGATATTCCAGACAAAGTCGATGCAATAAAAGTAGAAATTAATTATCCTAAAGAGTTATAAGTCAAATTATTTGACTAAATTTATTTATTTTAGTATGATATTCTAGTTGCAATGAGTGATATAAAAAATGACAAACCTCTAACAAAAAGAGGATTTATAACCGAAGCTTTACCTTCTACTTTATTTCGTGTAAAGATAGATGAAGGTGACGAAATTCTAGCATATCTTGGCGGAAAAATGAGACTGCATAGAATTAAAGTTTTAATAGGAGATCAGGTGGAAGTTCTGCTAGATCCTTATGGTGGTAAAGGAAGAATTATAAAAAGGTTGTAATTTTTTTTAAATAGTATATAATAGGACTTATAGTTTTAAATAGGTAAAAGTATTTAAAAAATAAGGCTTATCCCTTATTTGTTTTGTTTTGTAATATATATAAGTAATAGTAAATTTATGAAAATAAAAGCATCAGTAAAGAAAATTTGTGATAATTGTAAGATGGTTAAACGTAACCGCCATTTATTGGTGATTTGTATTAATCCTAAGCATAAGCAAAAACAATAATTATATGAGAATTCTAGGAATCACAGTACCAAATGAAAAAAGACTTGAAATAGGACTAACTTGCCTTTACGGTATAGGTATTTCTAAAGCAAGAAAAATATTAGATCAAGTTAACATTGATTACGGCAAGAAATCTAAAGATTTAACTCCAGATGAAGAAAACCAAATCCGTACTATTGTTGAAAGTATCACTATAGAAGGAAATCTAAAAAGAGAAATATCTTCAAACATCAAAAGATTAAAAGATATTAAAAGTCATAGAGGTATCCGTCACATCAAGAGACTACCAGTCAGAGGACAAAGAACAAAGACAAATTCAAGAACAGTCCGTGGCAACGTAAGAAACACTATGGCATCAGGTAAGAGAAAAGAAAGTAAAACATAATTTTAACTAATATGGCAAAAACAAACGAAACAAAAGAAGAAGAAAAAGTAGAAGGAGAAGTAAAAGCTCCATCTACAATGAAAGCACCAAAGAAAAAAATAACTTCAGGTATTTTGAATGTGGAAGCAACTTTTAACAATACAAAAGTTGTTTTTGCTGATAAATCTGGTAATGCGTTATTTTGGTCTTCTGCTGGAAGTCTTGGTTTTAGAGGTGCTAAGAAAGGTACTCCTTTCGCAGCAGGTAAAGTAGGAGATATCGTAGGAGGTAAGGCTGCTAATATCGGAGTGAAAGAAGCTGATGTTGTTATCCGTGGAGTTGGTTCAGGACGTGAACCAGCAGTTAGAGCTTTTATGGCTTATGGCATAGAAATCAATTCAGTTAAAGATGCTACACCAGTACCACACAATGGTCCGAAACCAAAGAAACCTAGAAGAGTTTAATTAGTTATTAAGTAAATTTATAAAGTAAAATTATGTTAACAAAACCAAAGTTTAAAATTTGTAAAAGATTAGGAGCAGGAGTTTATGATAAATGTCAAACTTCAAAGTTTTCTGCTACTACTGCTACTTTTGGACCAAACACAAAGCGTCCAAAGGCTCTTTCTGAATACGGTACTCAATTAATCGAAAAGCAAAAAATCAGATTCTCTTATGGTATTTCAGAAAAGCAACTTTCAAACTATGTTAAGAAAGCTTCACAAATCAAAGGTGCTGGAACTGCAGAAAAATTCTACGAAGTACTTGAGACTCGTTTAGACAATATTATCTACAGAATGGGGTTAGGTGGATCTCGCCGTGCGACTCGCCAAATGGTATCTCATGGTCACTTTATCGTAAACAATCACAAAGTTACTGTGCCTTCTTATGAAATCAAAGTTGGAGATGTTATTAAAGTTCGTGAAGGTTCAAAAGGAAAAAAGATTTTTGCTGACTTAGAAGCTAGACTTAAAGATTATACTGCACCAGCTTGGGTTTCTTTTGATAAAAATACAATGGAAGGAAAAATCGTCTCTAAACCGAAGAATACAGAAACTTTCCTTGATTTAAATGCCGTGCTTGAATTCTATAGTCGTTAATTTTTTTTAATTTATTATTATTTAAATTTTTTATAAAATATGCCTGAATATAAAATAATTATGCCTTCAAAACCAAAAGCTGTTTTAGAAGAAGGGAACAAAGGAGTTTTTGAAATAGATGGTTTATATCCTGGTTATGGACATACGCTCGGTAATTCTCTTAGAAGAATTATTCTTTCATCATTACCTGGCGCTAGTGTTGTATCTATAAAGATCGACGGTGTTAGTCATGAATTTCAAACAGTAGAAGGTATCAAAGAAGATATCATTGTTCTTATTTTGAACCTAAAGAAACTTCGTTTCAAGATGAATACAGACGAACCTCAAACTGTTAATCTTTCTGTAAAAGGCCCTCAAGAAGTAACTGCTTCATCTATAACTACAAGTGGACAAGTAGAAATACTTAATCCTGAATTATACATTGCTACCGTTACTGGTAAAATCAATCTAGACATCGAACTTAAAATCGAAAAAGGTCTAGGTTTCATTTCAAAAGAAATGATGCAAAAAGAAAAAGTAGAAATCGGTACAATTGCTGTAGATGCAATATTTACTCCAATCCGTAGAGTTTCATACGAAGTAGAAAATATGCGCGTAGGAGACAATACAAACCACAACAGACTAAGAATCTCTATCGAGACTGACGGTACTATGACTCCTCGTGAAGCTCTTTCTCAATCTATAGTAATCATGATCAATCAACTTAAGGCTATCGTTGATTTCAAAGAAGAAGAAGTTGAAGAGATTATGGAAGCTAAGAAGAAAACTGCAAAGAAGGAAGAAAAAGAAGAAGAGAAAGTTGTAGAAGAAGATGAAAAAGGAGATGACTTCACTGATGTACTAAAGACTAGAATCGATGGCTTGGACTTATCTACTAGAACTTTGAACGCATTAAACGGTGCAAATATCAGAACTCTAGGAGGTCTTGCTCGTAAGAAAAGAGAAGATTTATTAGAAGTTGAAGGCATCGGCGAGAAAGGAATTACCGAGATTAAAAAAGTTTTGACCAAGTTCGGTCTTAATTTGAAAGAATAATAATAAAATTTTATGAGACACCACAATACCAAAAGAAAATTCGGCAGAGATAAAAACCAAAGAAATGCGCTTATGCAATCTCTTGCTCGTAATTTGATAATAAAAGGCAAGATCAAAACCACCTTGGCAAAAGCTAAAGAGTTGAGACCGTTTATGGAAAAATTAGTAACTCACGCTAAGATAGATACTTTATCAAAGCGTAGACTAGTTATGTCTAAGATCGCAAACAGAAAAGCTGAAACTAAAAAACTTTTTGACAAGATTGCACCAAATTACACAGACAGAAAAGGAGGTTACACAAGAGTTTTGAAATTAGGAGCGAGAAAGTCAGATAGTGCAGAGATGGCTTATATCGAATTTGTATAATTAAAAATAATTTATTACTAAAATGAAAAAAGAAGTAAAAACAACAGAAGACAAAAAAATAATTGATGCGAGTGGTAAAACACTAGGAAGGGTTGCAACTGAAATTGCTGCTGTATTGCTTGGCAAGGACAAAGCATCTTTCCAAAGACATAAATACTCAGGTTCACCTGTGGATGTTGTGAATGCTTCTAAAATCAAAATAACTAATAAAAAATTGGAGGAATTATATCATACTAGATATTCAGGTTATCCAGGTGGTCTTCGTATCCTAACCGGTACTTATACAAAAGCGACAAAAGGCATGAAAGAATTAGTAAGTCTTGCTGTTTTTAAAATGCTTCCAGATAATAAGATTAGAAGAACAATGATGAAGAATTTACAAGTTGAAGATTAATTAATAAAGTTATATGGAGAAAAAAGAACAATATTTTGAAAGCGTCGGTAGAAGAAAAACAGCAACTGCAAGAGTGCGTTTAACTCCTGCGACTAAATCTGCTTTTATCGTAAACGGTGATAATGCGAAAGATTACTTTAAGACAGAAGAAGAGAGAAGATTGATAGTAGAACCTCTAACTGTTTTAGAAGCTAGTGATAAACCTATGAAATGGTCTATCGAAGCTCGTGTGACTGGAGGAGGTACTCATTCTCAAGCTGAAGCAGTACGCCACGGACTCGCTCGTGTATTACTTTTAGTTGAACCTGAAATTCGTACAGAATTAAAACTTCCAGGTTATCTAAAGAGAGACCCAAGAGCAAAAGAAAGAAGAAAATTCGGATTGAAGAAAGCTCGTAAGGCACCACAATGGTCTAAACGTTAATCCAAAAAAAGATCTCCCTCAAAGAGGTCTTTTTTGTTGGGTGTTTTTGTGATAGAATGCCTATATGAATGAAGAAGATAAAAAAATAAAATTAGAAGATTTAGATTTAGGCGACGATAAAACTATTCCAGATAATACAGATACAAAAGAAGACGAAGAAATAGTTGAATTTGAATTCAATGATGACGGTGAGGCAGATCTGCATAAAACATTAAAGAAATTAAGACTTGATTTAAAACAAGCTCGCAAAGAACGCACCGAATACCTAAACGGTTGGCAAAAAGAGAGAGCTGATTTTGCGAATTACAAAAAACAAGAAGAAGATAGAAAGACTATGTTCTCTGAATCTATGCGCGAGAGGATACTTTCTCGCTTTTTAAGCGTGATGGATAGTTTCAATATGGCTTTTGCGAACAAGGAGGCATGGGAGAAAGTAGACATGAATTGGCGTAAAGGAGTAGAGTATATTCACTCTCAAATGAATACTGTTTTTGAAGAATATGGAGTCAAAGAGATAGGCCAAGAGGGTGAGAATTTTGATCCGAATATTCATGAATCATTAGAGATGGTAGAAACTACTGAAAAAGATAAAAATCATACTATAGCGCAAGTTATTCAAAAAGGTTATAAAATAGGTGACCGAGTCCTCCGTCCAGCGAGAGTGAATGTTTTTGAATTTAAGGAATAAGGTTTATTAATTCTTAAAATTCTCAAAAATAGTTTTTTGAGTTTCTGCGTCTATTTTGTTTGTGGTTAGGATTATCATCTCAGTAGTTAAGCCTAAATCTTTTTTAATATTTTCAAATAAATATTCGTATGGTAGGGGAGAAATCCAGACTGAATTCTTCAGACATACAAACCCTGCTTTTTTTAATAAATAGCGTAGAGATTCACGTTCGTTTTTTCTGGTTTCTGGTAGATCTAAAAGTACCATTCTCCAATAGCCGTCCCAAGATGTATTCACTAGGGTATTTTCGTTCTCGAGGTTAAGGCTGTGCACTTTCTTTTTGCCTTCTTTGGTGAGGCTTATGTAGTCTTGGTTGCCTGAGTCATGAATACGAGCAAAACCGCTGTTTACGAGGTTTTTAAGGCTTCTAGAGAGGGCATATTTCTCTTTCTTGTCTTCTTTGTCTTTTAATGACTCTATAGAAATAGCTCTCTTTTCTGCTAGTTTTTTAAGGATTTTTTTGGAATGGTCTTGATTTTGCATATATTTTTGCTTTGCCCCGCGAAGCTTAAGCGAAGTGGGGTTGACATAGATATATCTTATCATATATACTAGATTATACAAGTATTTCGCGGTCGCGAAAAACAAGTAAAATATAGATTATTTTAAATTTTTACAAAAAGAAATTTTTCGTCGTTAAGTCATAAAAGATAAGGCTCTAGAAAAATTTTTTTTATAAAAATTATAAATTTAAATTATTATAAATTAATTAAAATAAAAAATATGTCAAAAATAATAGGTATAGATTTAGGTACAACAAATAGTGCAGTCGCTATAATTGAAGGAGGAAATCCAAAGATTGTAGAAAATATCGAAGGAGCTCGAACTACTCCGTCTATTGTTTCTATTGCAAAAAATGGAGATAGACTTGTAGGACTTCTAGCAAAACGTCAAGCCGTAACAAATCCAGAAAATACTATCTACGGTATCAAGAGATTTATGGGTCACAATTTTGAAGATCCAGAAGTTCAGAAAGATTTAAAAAATATGTCTTTCAAGATTCAAAAAGGAACTGACGGTGGAGTCGAGGTTATGATCGGAGATAAATGGATGCGCCCTGAGGAAGTCTCTGCTATGATTTTATCTAAAATCAAAGCAGACGTCGAAGCAAAAACTGGAGAGAAAATAACCGAAGCTGTGATCACTGTCCCTGCTTATTTCAATGATGCTCAAAGAAAAGCTACTAAAGATGCTGGAGTTATCGCTGGACTAGATGTAAAGAGAATTATCAATGAACCGACAGCTGCGGCCCTCGCTTATGGATTCAATAAAAAGAAAAATGAAAAAGTTGTAGTTTATGACTTTGGAGGAGGAACTTTCGACGTATCTGTTTTGGAGATTGGGGACGATGTTATCGAAGTAAAGTCTACTGATGGAGATTCTCATTTAGGAGGACGTGATATAGATCACAAGATTATATCTTGGATCGCAGAAGAATTTAAAAAGACTTCTGGAGTTGATGTACGCAATGACAAGCTCGCTCTTCAAAGACTAGATGAAGCTGCAGAAAAAGCAAAAATTGAACTCTCTACAGCCGTAGAAACAGAAATCAATATTCCTTTCATTACCTCAACAGCCGAAGGACCTCAACACTTACTACTTAAAATGTCTCGCGCTCAATTAGAATCTATTGCTGACGAATATATAACTCGTTCTATAGAAATCACTAAAAAGGCTTTAGCTGCTTCAGGATTTACAATGAATGATATTCACGAAATCATAATGGTTGGAGGTCAGACTCGTATGCCAAAGATAGTAGAAGAAGTAAAGAAAGTTTTTGGAAAATCTCCAAACTTATCTATTAATCCTGACGAAGTTGTAGCTCTCGGAGCTGCGGTTCAAGCTGGAGTATTGGCTGGAGATGTGCGTGATGTATTATTGCTCGACGTTATCCCTCTATCTCTCGGTATCGAGACTTTAGGAGGAGTCGCCACAAAACTCGTTGAGAGAAATACTACTATCCCGGCTTCTAAATCTCAGATTTTCTCTACTGCTGCAGACAACCAAACTTCAGTCGAGATTCATATAGTTCAAGGTGAACGCCCTATGGCAAGTGACAATAAATCTTTAGGTAGATTTATCCTAGATGGAGTCCCACCAAGCCCTCGTGGTATTCCTCAAGTTGAAGTTACTTTTGATGTGGATGCAAACGGTATTCTAAATGTGAAAGCTATGGAGAAAGCTTCAGGTAAAACTCAATCTATTCGTATCGAAGCAAGTTCAGGACTTAAAGATGAAGATATTAAGAAAATGCAAGCAGATGCAGAACTTAATGCTGAAGAAGATAAAAAGAAAAAAGAATTAGTAGATGTGAAAAATACTGCCGAGATGATTATTTATACAGCTGAGAAATCTCTAAAAGACGCGGAAGGTAAAATTCCAGCAGAGTTAAAAACAGAAGTAGATGCTAAAGTTGCAAATCTACGTTCTGTGAAAGATGGTACAGATATGGAAAGTATCAAGAAAGCTACAGAAGAATTATCTAGTGAAATGTCTAAGATTGGGGAAGCTATGAATAAAGCTAATCCTGAAGCTCCAAAAGAAGAAAGTAGTACAGTCGAAGAACAACCGACTGAAGTTAAAGACGGAGAATCAACTCCAGAATCAGAAGGAGAACAAAAATAATTCGTCTTCACCCCGTCAGTCGCGATTGACAGGGCAAAATTTTTAGAAAAGTAATTAACAAAAAACCCTTGTAGAAATGCAATGGGTTTTTTGCTATAATTGAGAGTATGGATTTGCCTCAATTGCCACCAAATAAAGATTTGACCTATATCGGGTATTCTACGTTTAGAGACAAGAATACTCTTTTTGGTATCAAGCGTCGCGACCGTCGTCAGCATATTTATATTCTTGGAAAATCCGGTACTGGTAAATCTGTGCTCATGTCCAACATGATCATGCAGAATATTCTAAATGGTGAAGGTGTGTGTGTAGTCGACCCTCACGGTGAGCTCGTCGAAGGAGTTTTGCAAGCTATTCCAGAACATAGACTTAAAGACGTAGTTTATTTCAATCCGGCGGATACTGAGTATCATATTGGTTTTAATGTTCTTGAACTTGTAGATTCCAAATACAAGCACTTAGTAGCGTCGGGGCTTATGGGTATTTTCACGAAAATCTGGGCGAATGCTTGGTCTGCTCGTATGGAATATATTTTGAATAATTGTATTCTAGCTTTGCTAGATACTCCTGGTACTACTCTCCTTGGTATTCCTCGTATGTTGGTAGACAAAGACTATCGTCAAAAGATAATTAATAATTTGAAAGATCCTGTGATCAAAGCTTTTTGGATTCATGAGTATGAAGCTTGGCAAGATAAATTCCGTAATGAAGCTATCGCTCCGATTCAAAACAAAGTTGGTCAATTCCTTTCGACTTCTGTTATTCGTAATATTGTTGGTCAGTCAAAAAGTACTATCAATATTTTTGACATGATGAATGAAGGCAAGATTTTCTTAGTAAACGTATCCAAAGGACGTATTGGAGAAGACAACTCTAAGCTCCTCGGAGGTATGATTATTACCAAGATTCAGCTTGCTGCCATGGAGCGTGTGCGTATTCCTGAAGAAGAACGTAAAGATTTTTATCTATATGTCGACGAGTTCCAAAACTTCGTCACCGACTCTTTTGCCTCGATTCTATCTGAGGCTCGTAAATACCGCTTGAACCTAACTGTAGCTCACCAATATACAGCTCAATTGGTTACCAAAGAGTCTAGTGCTATGCGTGACTCTATTTTCGGTAACGTTGGGACTATGATTGTGTTTCGTGTGGGAGCCGACGATGCGGATTTCTTAGAAAAAGAATTTGCTCCTGAATTCACTCCGGAGGATATCGTGAACTTACCTAACTACAAGATTTATCTCAAACTCATGATAGATGGTATTACTTCTCGTCCTTTTTCTTCAAAGACTATCGCGCCTTTGGTCAAAGGTGGTAATCTTGATATTGAAAGAAGAGTAGTCGAATCCTCACGTGAGCTATATTGTCGTACCAAAGAGGACATCGAAAAAGAGATTAATGATTGGAGTGGTATGGCGCTCGGTGATATCGGTAATGCGCGCGAAAATAACAAAGCTATCAATCCGAACGGGGAGAAATTTGAAACTGTTTGTTCGAATTGTGGCACTATGACTACTGTACCTTTCAAGCCTGAACCAGGACGAGCTGTGTACTGTAAAGACTGTATTGTAAAAATAAAAGCAGGCGAGATAAAACCTATTCGTGTATCTCCTGATCAGTTAAAAAAAGATGAGACTAGATTTTTCAAACCTCTTGCAGATTTAGGTATAGAGTTTGCTGGAGGAGACAGTAATTCTAATGTAAAAAAAGAAAATAGATCTGAGCCTGTTGTAAACAATAATTTTAATTCTCAAAATAAATCAGATTTTCCTAAAAATAATTTTACACCTGTGAAGAAAAATTTTGTAAATAATATTGTCGAGAAAGTTATACCAAAGAACCCTATTCATATCAGACCCGAAAAACCTAAAATCAGTGGTTTGAATTTAGGACTAAAAGAAATCTTGGATATAGCCTTGCATAATAAGGATATAGAAGAAGTTAAAGAAAAAATCCCCGAACCTAGATTAAACATTCCTGATAAAAATAATGACGATATAAACAAAGGTATTTCTTTGAGTGATTTAAAAGTTGCCAAAATTGAAAATCCAACAAATTCAAAAGACCGCTCTGCGAGTTCTGATTTAATGAATAGTTTTAGGAATATGATTTCTGAAAAAGTAGATGATATTATCGTGACCCCTGCCCGAAATGCTACAGGCGGGGATAAAATAGAACCTGCCCGAAATGCTGAAGTAGTAGCTTCTGCAGGCGGGAATAAAATAAATCCACCCGTAAATACTCAAATCAAAACAGAATCTCAAGTAAAACCTGAAATTAAAACAGAACCAATCAAGTCAGAAATAAAAGAAGAAATAAAAATAGAAACAAGGCAAGAAATAAGAGAAGAGAAAAAAGAAGAGATTAAACTTGCCCGAAATCCTATGCATAATGTTGCAGGCGGGCAAGAAATAAAATCTGAACCAGTAAAAGAGAAAACAGGCACACCACCACCATTAACAGAAGGCAACATACAAGAAATTCCCGAAGAAGTTTTGCGTAGATTATTAGAAGATAGAGAGTAGAATTATGGAATATAAATCCGAAAAGAAAACCTGCCAGAATTGCCAAAATGACTTTACGATAGAAAGTGATGACTTTTCCTTCTATGAAAAGGTAAAAGTCCCACCACCAACTTTTTGTCCGGAATGTAGGTTCCAAAGAAGAGCTTCTTGGAGGAATGATTTTTCTTTATATAATCGTAAATGTGATTCTTGTGACATGAACGTAGTATCAATGTATTCTCCTGAATCTAATATAATTATTTATTGTAATAAATGTTGGTGGAGTGATAAATGGGACGGAATTGAATCTGGAAAAGATTATAATTTTTCTGAAAACTTCTTTTCTCAGTTAAATAAATTAATTTATAAAATTCCTCACATAGCTTTAGTTAACGATAACAACATAGCTAGCATTAAATGTGAATATACTGGTGATACTTGGTTTTCTAAAAACTGTTATATGACTTTTTGTTCTTGGCATATAGAAAATGTTTCTTATGGATATATGGTTTTAGCCGGTAAAAATATGACAGATTGTACTTGTATTTTAGAATCTTCAGAATGGATGTATGATTGTTTAGATTGCTCACATAGTTATAAATTAAAAAGCTCATATTTTTGTGTATCTTGTATAGATTCCGATTTTTTGTATGATTGTCGTAATTGTTCAGATTGTTTTATGTGTATAGGTTTACGAGGAGAGAAGTATTGCTTTAAAAATAAAAAGTACACTAAAGAAGAATATGAAAAAATTTTGTCTACTTATGAACTTAATACTTATGAAGGTAGGCAAAGAGCAAAGAAAGAATTTAAAGAATTTATTTTAAAATATCCAAGAAAATATGCTCATATAATTCAATCATTAAATGTTACAGGAGATCTATTAAGTAATTCTAAAAATTCTCAAAATTGTTTTATTGGTGATAAGATAGAAAATTGTAAATATATTCAACAGGGAGGTAAAAATTTAGATTGTTATGATATTACAACTTCTGGAGAGCATGAGCTTGGTTATGAAGGTATAGTACTAGATCATTCCAGTAATAATAAATTTGGTTTATTTTCAGTTAAATCACAATTTTTGGAATACAATATGCATTGCCATAATTGTAAGTATGTATTTGGTTGTGTTGGTTTAAAGAATAAAAGTTATTGTATTTTTAACAAGCAGTATAAAAAAGAAGAATATTTTGAGATGGTGGAGAAGATAAAGAATCATATGAATGAGATGCCTTATGTAGATAAAAAAGGAAACGTATATAGATACGGTGAATTTTTTCCTATTGAATTATCTTATTTTGGATATAATGAAACTATAGCTAATTATTTTTTCCCTTTAAATGAAAAAGAAATTTTAGATAAAAATTATAAATTTCAATACAATATTCAAAAAACTACAGGCAAGCAAACCATTGAGTCGACAGGTGTCCCTATTTCTTTGGAAAATGTAGATGAAAGTTTTATTGATAATGTTTTTGAGTGTATAGACTGTAAAAGAAATTTTAAAGTTATTTCGGACGAATTTAAATTTTATAAAATAATGAATTTACCTTTACCGAGAAGTTGTTTCTATTGCAGGTTGAATGAAAGGCTATTTTTTAGAAATCCATTTAAACTCTGGCATCGATCTTGCATGAAAGAAGGGTGCAATAATGAATTTGAAACAAGTTATGCTCCAGAGAGACCAGAGATAGTTTATTGTGAGAAATGTTATCAGAGTGAGGTGTATTAGGATATATTGCATAGCTTTTAGGTTTTGTTATAATTGATATATGAAGAAAATAACTCCAAAAACAACTGAAAAACACGTAACTGAAAAATTATTTTTAGAAACTTTAAAGAATTTTGAAAATAATTCTGAAAGCAATATGCGTTCTGTAGCTAAATCTTTCGAAAGAGTTGAAGGTGTTTTAGATGTAATTTTAAAAGAAATAAAAAATAACAACGAACAACACAAAGAATTCAAAAATAGTATTACTGTTTTAAATGGCGATGGTATTTCTTATGAAAGAAGAATTGATAATCTTACTACACGTGTAGAAAAACTTGAGTCTAAAAGTAAATAATTTTCATAAATTATTTACTACTTTATAAGTAGCGACGATAGCTGCGGTTTCGGCTCTTAGTGTATTTTCTCCTAATGATTCTATTTTGTAACCATTTTCGAGAGCTATGTGATTTTCTTTTTCAGTGAACCCTCCTTCAGGACCTATAAATATACTAATACTTTTTGAATTTGTATTCTTCGTGTTATTTTTGTCTTCAGTAAAATCAAAAAATATCTTTCCTTCATTTTTCTTTCCGTCTTGTATTGCGTCTATAAATTTTAAAGTAGGGTACAGAATAGGCAAAATAGTTCTACCCGATTGTTCACTCGCTTCACGGATGATTTTATTTAATCTCTCTGTGTTGAGTCCGGTTTTGACAGTTCGTTCGGTAATTATCGGTATGATTTCAGTCACCCCGATTTCGACGACTTTTTGTATAGCTAATTCAAAATTTTCTTTTTTAAGAATTGCTAGGTATAGACTTACTTTTTTAGAGTTATTTTCCTTTTTTGTTTTTTCTACTATTTTAGTAGTGATATGAGTTTTTTCTATTTCTGTTATTTCTACTTTAGCTTCTGTGCCTTTGCCGTCGCAAAGTATCAAAAAGTCTCCGACGTCGAGCCTTAAAACACCCTTTATTTGCTTGATATTTTCAAGATTTGTGATTTCTGTGTTTTCACCAGATAAATCAAATTCCCCGATAAATCTATGTAGCTTCATCCCAGTTAAAAATAAAATAATAAAATATTCGACTATCTTACTCTGCCCGCATTTACTATTAAATATGATACAATTATATTGTTATATTTAACGGGACAAGTATCTTTATATGATATACTTTAATTATAAAAATTCAAAATAATAATGGTGAAACCAAATCGAGTTCAAATAATTAAATACGGTCCACCACCACCAGAGCTTCCAGTCTATGGAAAGGTAAAACCTGAGGAGGTTTCTTTTATTGGGCGGACTAATTACGTTGCATCTCTGGAAGAGAAGAAATTCATTTTTGGTTTTAAGAGAGTCGACCGTCGTCGTCACTTGTATATCATAGGGAAGTCTGGAGTAGGTAAGACTAAACTCCTCGAGCTTTTCTTGCGTCAAGATATCACTTATGGGCACGGGCTTTGTCTTATCGATCCTCACGGAGATGTGATAGACTCAATGCTAGATTATATTCCAAAAGAACGTATTGAAGACGTTTGTATTATTGATCCGTCTGACGTGAATTTCCCAGCTTCTTTCAATCCTCTGGCGAACGTCGACCCTATGTTCAAATTTCAATTAACTCAAGGTTTGATTGAAGTTTTCCAAAAGCAATTCGGTGCCAACTGGACTCCTCGTTTGGAGCACGTTTTTCGTTTTACTTGTTTGGCGCTTCTAGACTATCCGTATGCGACGATGCGTGGAATGATATCTATGCTTACTGATAGAAATTATCGTCAGAAAGTCGTGGAATACATCCAAGACGATATGGTTAAAAGATTCTTCGCTATCGAATTCGCGGATTGGTCTGAGAAATTTGATACTGACGCGATCATCCCTCTCGTGAATAAACTCGGGCAATTCTTGTCTGACCCACTGCTCCGCAATATTTTCGGTCAAAAAGAAAATAAAATAGATATTAGTACTTTGATGAACGAGCAGAAAATTATTTTGATAAATCTTTCTAAGGGTAAAATCGGTGAAGAGAATTCTTCTTTCTTTGGATCTATGTTCTTGACCAAGATCAAGCAAGCCGGTATGGAGCGCGCCCATATCCTAGAGAAAGATCGTAAAGATTTTTATATTTATGTCGACGAGTTCCAAAACGTCGTGACTCAAACTTTTGAAAATATTCTATCAGAGGCTCGTAAATACGGATTGAACCTCACCATGGCTCACCAATACGTAGGTCAGATCCAACCAAAGATTTATCAATCTATCCTAGGTAACGTCGGATCTATTATTTCTTTCCGTGTAGGAGGAGAAGACGCGACTCGTTTAAAACCTGAATTCGATCCTCTTTTCGGAGTCAAAGATATGATTAACCTTGCTGTAGGAGAATTCTATATCAAGATGACTATCGACGGAGAGAGTTATGACCCTTTCTCAGCAGAGACTTTACGTATACTACCTCCTACTCATACTTCGTATCGAGATGAGATACTAGCCGCTTCACGTCGTAAATACGCTATCTCAAAAGGTGACGCTCAGAGATTGATCCAAGAAGAAGAGTCTACTATCATTCGTAGTGCTGAAGAAAAAGCTGCGATAAAAGGTGCCGGACGTACAGAAGAAGGAGACAGAAAAGAAAGAGAAGAAGAAAAACAAAATCTCTCAAATCAAAAAGAAACAAAAGAAACCGAGGCTGAGCCTATGATTTAGGTTTGTTGAAAAAACTGAATAAATTTGCTATTATATCCTTTATGAATAAAGATTATTATGAAACATTAGGGGTTAATAAAAGTGCCTCAAAAGACGAAATCAAAAAGGCTTTTTATAAACTAGCTCATAAATATCATCCTGACAAAAAAGAGGGAGATGAAAAGAAATTCAAAGAGGT
Organism: Minisyncoccota bacterium; assembly: GCA_041675085.1. GTDB lineage: Bacteria > Patescibacteriota > Minisyncoccia > Phycocordibacterales > UBA9973 > UBA9973. The sequence goes on along the minus strand of JBAYUN010000001.1, from coordinate 189,245 downwards.
AAATGAAGCTTACCAGACTCTTTCTGATGACCAAAAACGCGCTAAATACGATCAATTCGGCTCAAACTATGCAAATATGGGCGGAGCAGGGTACGGTCCTCAAGGTGGCGGTTTTGGCGGCTTTGAAGGTTTCGACTTTTCTGGCTTTGGTCAAAATGGTGGAATGGAATTCGACTTGAATGATATCTTTTCTGATTTCTTTGGTGGAGGCGGAGGACGCACTCAAACTCGTCGCGGACGAGATATCTCTACTGAGATGAATATCAGTTTCTCTGAGGCGGTATTCGGCATTACTCGCAAAGTCTTGATCACTAAGACTTCTAGTTGTGAGACTTGTAAAGCGACCGGAGCAAAAGCTGGGACCAAGATGGAGACTTGTAAAACTTGTAACGGTCAAGGTAAAATCCACGAAGCAAAACGTACAATACTCGGAACTATTTCTACTACAAAAATGTGTGAGACTTGTACTGGATCTGGACAAGTTCCAAAAGAAGTTTGTGAGAAATGTCACGGTAAAGGAGTCCTCCGCAAAGAAGAAGAAATCACTATCAATGTACCCGCAGGTATTCGCGACGGCGAAATGATCCGTATGACAGGCATGGGTGAAGCTGTATCAAAAGGTACTACTGGAGATCTGTATATCAAGATTAATGTCTCTAGGCATCCTATTTTTAAAAGAGAAGGATTTGATCTCACTACAGACTTAAACATTAAACTCTCGGATGCATTACTCGGTATGAAATACGAACTCGAGACTCTCGACGGTAAAGTCGAAGTGACTATACCTGAAGGTGTTGGTATAAATGAAATCTTGAGAGTGAAAGGCAAAGGTGTACCGAACAAAGGTAAAAGAGGAGATATCTTGATTCAATTAAATATAAAAATGCCAAATAAAATCTCTAAAAAATCTAGAGAATATATAGAAAAACTAAAAGAAGATGGGATATAGGGCAAGAAAAATAAGCTACTACAAAACTTGACAAATAGGTATATATTATGCTACAATAATATTGATAATGTTCGTTGAGAGTTTTTTCAGGGACAAATTTTTTAATTTTTTTTAAAATTTATTATATCATGAAAAGAAATCTGAGTCTTTGTGGTGTTTGGGAAGATTGTTTCCTTTTTTTAAATCCCTTAAATACTTATCGGGAGTTTAAAAAAGTATTTGATTTTCCTGTAATATCCGATTTGATCGGATTAATTCTGTCAATTTATTTAACCCTAAAATGTGCATTTGCAATATGTTGTTTTGCACCTTTTATGGGGGTTAATATGTTGTTAAAACCATAAAAAACAAAAAAAATAAAAAAGCCAAGTTGAATTTATTTCACTTGGCTTTTTATTATTTTTATTTAAACCTAGTTCTAAACTTCTTAGTAATTATTGAGTATATTAATTGAGCAGAAGAATATTCGGTTATGACTGTTTCTTTTTGTGGACTTACTTCTACTATATCCGCTCCTATTAATTCAAATTTAGATATAGCTTTGTCTAATAGCTCCATACCATAATCCCAAGATAATCCTCCTGGTACAGGAGTCCCAGTCCCTGGCATCACAGAAGGATCAAATCCGTCTACATCGATAGTGATATATAAGTATTTAGTTTTAATAGATTTTAAAATATCTTCGATTTTTGGTATTTTATTTGGATATCCGAATTCAAAAATTTTAATATTTTTATTTTGATTTACGTATGCATATTCATCATTTGAGAAACTGCGCGCTCCGACGTTTAAGATATTGTATCCGAGTTCATGGGCTCTACGCATTATAGTCGAATGAGCGAGATGAGTAGGATTGGTACTATAATCTGAGTCATCATTACGTAAATCTAAATGAGCATCAATTTGTAGGATAGTCACATCTTTCGGATTGTATTTTGAGGTTAAAGATTTATATAAGCCCAGAGGTACAGAATGCTCTCCACCTAAAATAAAAACAAATTTGGCTTCATTTACGAGCTTGTCTGTAACTTTGTGAATTTTTTGATAGACGGCTTCTGGTTTTAGGGTGTTTAGATTACCGAGGTCTATGTGAGAAGTTTTGATATATTCTGTTGGACTTAATTTGTATTCGCGGTCAAAGAATTCTATTTGCGTAGCTAGATTTTTGATTACACTTTTTGGTCCATTGACTGTACCTTTATGACTTGATGCTGTCTTGTCATAAGCTGCAGAGACTAATACAACGTCAGCTTCGTCTGACTTTTTTGCATTTATTATTGATTGGATTTCTTGTACTTTTTTCATACGTAAATATTAGCATTTTATGGTTTTTAAACAAGGTGTTATAATAAAAATATGACTACAAAATTAATCCACGAAAAGAGAGCTCCGAAAAGTAAAGCTGAATTAGATAATATTATCAAAGCTCAAAGAATAAGCGAGCAAGTTTTATCTGATACTTTAAAGATTCTAAAATTAGGTATTACAGAAATATTCGTCCAAGATTTTATCAAGAAAAGTTTTGTAAAACACAAAGCACCAGTTCTATCTTTCTCGCCGATAGTCGCCTTTGGGAAAAATACTGCAAATATTCATCATGAACCAGGTAAAACTAAATTAAAAAAAGGTGATACTATTATGTTTGATTTTGGGACTACAATACTCGACTATTGCTCAGATATGACTCGTACGTATTTTTACGGAGAACCTACAGAAGAGCAAAAGAAAGTTTATCTTGGAGTATTAAACGCTATGGACCGAGCAATGCTAAAAATATCTAAAGGTGAAAAGAGAGCTCGAGTCATAGATAAAGAAGCTCGAAGCTACCTAGATAAGAAATTCGGCATGGATGCTTTTCCTCATGGACTCGGGCACGGAGTCGGGACGGTGATTCACGAATGGCCTAACTTAAAACCGCATTCTAAAGACGTATTGCCTGCAGGTTGCGTCATGACTATCGAGCCGGGAGTTTATTTTGAAGGATTTGGTGGAGTGCGTATCGAGGATATGATATTGATAACTAAAAATGGATATCAGAATCTCACAAATGTACCGAAAGATTTAGAAAGTGTAATTATTAAAATTTAGTTATAATATCTTATATGACTACTAAAAAAATAAAAATTGGAGTTATCTTTGGAGGCAAATCCGCAGAGCATGAAGTCTCTATAAATTCAGCCAAAAACATAATCAATGCTTTATCTAAAGATAAATACGAAGTTGCACCTATTAAAATAGGTAAAGACGGCAAGATTCCTTTTAATAAACTTATGAAATTAGACGTAGCTTTTCCTATAATTCACGGGCCATATGGCGAAGATGGATCTTTGCAGGGAGTTTTGAAAATGTTAGATATTCCTTTTGTAGGTCCTTCGGTTTTAGGTAGTGCTGTGGGTATGGATAAAGACGTGATGAAGAGACTACTTAATGAAGCAGGGATCAAAAACGCTAAAAGTATAGTTTTAAAATATAATCAAAAATTAACTTTTGAAAAAGCTAAATCTGTTTTAGGCTTGCCTATGTTTGTAAAGCCAGCAAATTTAGGTTCTTCTGTGGGAGTGTCTAAGGTCCAATCTAAAAAAGATTTTACGGCTGCTTTATCAGAAGCTTTTAAATATGATTCTAAAATATTAATCGAAGAGATGATTCTCGGGCGAGAATTAGAATGCGCAGTTTTAGGTAATGAGCGTCCAGTCGCGTCACCAATAGGAGAAGTCATAATGAATACAAGTTCGTTCTATTCTTATGATGCAAAATATATAGAATCCGACGGAGCTATCACCGAAATTCCAGCTAAAAATTTATCTAAATCAGATATCAAAAAATTACAAGATACTGCTATCAAAGTTTTTCAAACTTTATGTTGTGAAGGTTTGTCGAGAGTTGATATGTTTTTGACTAAAAAAGGAGAGATATATGTAAATGAAATAAATACTTTACCTGGTTTTACTGATATTAGTATGTATCCTAAACTTTTTGAATTGAAAGGTATAAATAAAACAGAATTAATAGACAAGCTTGTCTTGCTCGCCATAGAGAGATTTGAAAGAGATAATCAATTACAAAATAGTGTATCCTAATTTATAAATGCCAAAAAATTTACCTACTTCTTATATAGAAATCTCGAGTCAAAATTTGATACACAATATCAAGCAATTTAAACGTATCGTAAAAAAGGGTACTAAGATAGCTGTTGCTATAAAAGGGAATGCTTATGGGCATGGGCAGAATGAGATTGCTAAAATTGCCGCAACCTACGTAGATTATTTTTTTGTGAATAGTATCGAAGAATTATCCAAGCTTCGTAAAGTTAGCAAGAAAAAGACCTTTCTTTTTGGATACGTTGCTCGAGCTGATTTGAGTAAGGCTATTAAACTTAATGCGATACTTTCTTTATTTTCTTTTGAGCAATTAAAAGAGCTAGACCTAATAACTACAAAATTAAAAAATAAAATAGAAGTCCACATACCGATAGATGCTCATTTGGGTCGTGAGGGATTTCTTTACAGTGATTTACCCAAACTTTTTGAAATATTAAAGAAAACCAAATATATTAAAGTCATTGGGATTTATGCTCACTTTGCAAATATAGAAGATACCAATAATTTTACTCATGCTAAAAAGCAGATTAATCTTTTTAAAAAAGCTGTTGATCTAGCGAAAACTTACGGCTACAAAAATCTAGATACTCATATCTCAGCGACTTCAGGGCTACTAGTTTACGAGAAGAATTTAGGTTTAAATAAAATAGTACGTATTGGTATCGGAGCCTACGGTCTCTGGCCTTCGACTCATATCGAGTATCTTTATAAAAAGAAAATGGTTCTCAAACCTGTATTATCTTTCAAAACTAAAATCGCTCTGATCAAGACTCTACCGGCTGGCTCGACTATAGGCTACGGACTTACTTTTATGACTCACAAAGAGACGAAGGTAGCTATCTTGCCTATAGGGTACGCAGACGGACTTGATAGGCGTATGTCTAATAAAGGGGAAGTCTTGATACGTGGAGAGAGATGCAAAATCTTGGGACGTATTTCTATGAATATGACTGTCGTCGACGTGAACTATGTAAAAGATGTCAAAGTTGAGGATGAGGCTGTATTTATCGGATCGCAGGGCAAAGAAGCTATATCTGCAGAAGAAATAGGCGAGACTATAGGTACCATCAACTACGAAATAGTCACCAAATTGAGCCCTCTTTTGCCAAGGGTTGTCAAATAGGATTTATAGTTGCTTTTTAAAGCTTTTTATATTATTATAATCAAATGTCACAAGATAGATTGATAAAAATCCAAAATAAGGACACAAAGGAGATTTATTATACAAGAAAGAACAAGAAGACGACTGTAAAGAAACTTGAGCTTAAAAAGTATAGTAGAAAGCTCCGCAAAGTTGTAGTCTTTAAAGAAATCAAAAAATAATTTTTTGTTTTTAAAATTATTTGTTATAATAACTAAACGGTAGGGTTCACCTTACCGTTTAGTTCTTTTTAGGAGATACTTCGGTATTTTCTACAAAACGCTTATATTATTATTTAGCGTTTTAACTCTCCAAGATTTTACCTATGGTAAAAATACTTTGAGAGTGTTTGGGCGATTAGTTTAGTGGTAGAACGAAGGTCTCCAAAACCTTTGGCGGGAGTTCGATTCTCTCATCGCCCGCAGTTGACAAAATGCTAAAATATGTTATACTACTTGAAATAGTAGAGTTCTTTTATATTGTATTTAATTGTTAAATGTTGTTGGTTCACCCCTATTTCTTTACGGAGTTAGAGGTGAATCAATAATATTTTTAAAACAATTAAAATCATTTTCATGAATAATTTAGTTATTAATTTTAAGAAAACTAACAAAACTATAGATAGTTTTGTTGAATCTTTTGCTAAAAATATACCTATTAGTATCGAAATTATAAATTTTGAAAATATGGGTAATTCTTCACTTGAAGATACAGAGAATAAGGAAATTTTTATTAAAGAGGTAAAAGTAATTGACGAAGAGACTTTTAAAATTACTTTTCTTACACTTTTTAAAAAACATGGCATGATCCCAGGGTTGTATTCTGTAGAAATACAAAAGAAGGAACTTTTAACACAAATGCAGTTTTGGGCAACTTTTGTAAGTTAAATCCAAAACTCTTTTAGAGAGTAAATCACCGAAATTTAGTAGGTGATTTTTTATTTTTAGTTAGTTCTAAAATCATTCAGACAAATTTTAATAATAACTGATTCCTCAAAAGTTCTGAAATCCAAACCTCAAGCTCGCACATTTATTAAGAATATTTTAGTTTGTTTTAGTTTTTACTGTGATATATAATTTATAGTATTAATATTTATTTTAATTTTATGGAACATTATTTTAACGGTTTAAAGAATTATGCAGTTTTTAGTGGAAAGGCTAGTCGTCCTGAATTTTGGTATTTTATTCTTTTTAATTTTATCATTACTTTTATTCTTGGTTTAATTGATAGTTTTATAGGTATTGAAATAATACCTGGCCGTGGTATTTTAAGTACAATTTACTTTTTATTAGTTATCACTCCTATTATTGCTTTGAGCGTTCGTAGGCTTCATGATGTTGGTAAAAGTGGTTATACAATTTTATTTAATGGAACAATGATTTTAGGCCCATTATTAGTAGTTTTGGGAATTAATTCATTATTTTTGTCTGCAGTTTTATCTTTCTCTGGTCCTATTTATTTATTGTCTTTATATATAAAAAAAGGTATTTAGGCTGTCACTGCTAATTAATAGTTCTGAAATTTTAACCAGTTACTTTCAAATGACTGGGTCAAAACATCAAGCCCGCTCGTGAACCCTAGCACTAAAGCAAGCTTAGTGCGGGGCATGCTTTGTGAATGTTGTGAACTTTAAAAAATTTGTATTTAAGGTATTTTTGGTATAATACTCATATGATAATAATAACAGGAGCAAGTGATGGGCTTGGAAAACAAGTCGCAAAATTATACAAAGAAGCAGGTAAAAAAGTTGTAAATATTTCTAGAAGAGAATCAGAGTACGCTGATATTAATATTTGTGTTTCTTTGCGTGAAGGAGAAGAAATTAAAAAAGCATCGGATGAGATTCTTAAAATGAATGAACCTATTGAATCAATAATCAATTGCGCGGGTGTTTTGTCTGTGCAGAAATTAGGAGAAATTACTGAAGATGAAATAAAACGTTTAATGTCTACTAATGTTAAATCTCAAATATTATTAATATCAAATTTATATAAAAAAATTATTGAAGACAAAACTGATATTGTAAATGTAGCATCTACTATAGGATTGAAAGCTTATGTAGATCAAGCTGTTTACGGAGCTTCAAAATGGGCTGTTAGGGGATTCACTAAAAATTTACAAGAAGAATTCAAAGGCAAGCCAAATAGGATAATTAGTTTTTGTCCAGGAGGATTTAAAACAAAACTTTTTGAAAAAGCAACGGGTATAGACAATACAGAGAAAGGAGATGAATGGATGAAACCTGAGGATTTGGCTGTTTTATTAAAACAGATTTTGGATTTACCTAAAAATATGGAAGTCTCAGAAATTGTGATTAATAGGAAATAATTTAATTGATTTAATACTAATTAAAACTAATTCAGGATTCTTTAAAAGTTCTGAAATCCAAACATCAAGCCCGCTCGTGAACCCTAGCACTAAAGCAAAGCTTAGTGCGGGGCATGCTTTGTGAATGTTGTGAACTTGATTGTTCTCTCTGTGAGAATTATTCTGTTAAATAACTTGCTATTTTTCTAAAAATATAGTATAGATTATTTGATATTGTCCTTAGACATATTTTTTAAATTAAAAAATATAAAAAATGCAAAACTTATCCAAGGTTTATCCTGCTGAACCTTATAGACCGTCACAACTTGGAGGATTCGGTAAAGCCCGGTATATGTTTCTGGTTCAATTTAATTTTCCAGATACTTACTCTGAAGATGATTTCCTTATCACTGTAGACCATGATAGATTAAATCCTGACCATGTTTATTTTTGTTTCAATGAATACTTAGGTCAAGGGCCATTATATTATGCTATCGAAGTTATTATTCGTCAAACAAAGACTGAAAAGTTATTTAATTTTTTAATTGATATTATTAATGTAGATAAAAAAAATAATTGGACTGGTTTTAGAATTATGGTAACTTTAGGGCCACGTGGATCTGCTATATTTACGTTAGAACTTTTCTCAAAAAACCCTAAAAGTAATACAAAAGTATATACTGGCGAGGTGGATGCGCCAAACATACTACTCGAACCTCGTAATGGTAAAAAGTAATAACTATATAGTAGTTAAAATAGTATAGAATTTATTAAGGCTGTTCGTGAAAACGTTCAGCCTTTTGTTATTTCACTTAAATGCTAATTCGAACATTTCTATAGTTGACAAAATACTAAAATATGTTATTCTACTTGAAATAGTAGAGTTCTTTGATACTGTATTTAATTGTTAAATTTTGTTAGGTTCTCTTAGTTTCTTCTTTGTCCGTCTTTTGAGGAGTGGAGATTAAGAGAACTTAATAAATATTTTTTAACAATTTAATATTTAATCATGAAACAATTAATTATATTTTTATTTGGAGTAACATTTTATGAAATGTTCGAGGATGCTATAGCTTTTATTAGAGACCCTGACGCAAGGGTTGTTTCTCAACATAATTATCCGAGCGGTAGACCTATGTCTATTCGTGAAGCAAAAAGAAAAGGCTTAATTCACAATTATAAGCATTTTCAAAAAAATATTTAAAACTAAAAGGTAACTTATTCTATAGGTTACCTTTTTTATTTTTACATGCTCCATAATAAAGCTAATTCGATTTACTATGAAGTATTTAACCTATTTTGCAACCAAGCATATTTGAGTCGTTTGATGTAGAATAACTAGGTGAAAAATCAATCAGACAATCTATATCTGCACATAGATGGAGATTCTTTCTTTGTTAGTTGTGAACTTACGGCTCGTCCCGAACTCCGAGGTAAGCCGGTCATCGTAGGCGCCGATAGAGGTATTGCTGTAGCTATGAGTATGGAAGCGAAAGCTCTAGGGATCACTCGCGGTATGCCGGTTTTTAAGATTAAAAAACTTTTCCCAGAAGTCGTAATCTTGGATCACCATTTTGACTTGTATCGGGATATTGCTAAAAGGCTCTTTGAGATACTTTCCTCATACTTTTCTGAAATCGAGGAGTACAGTATCGATGAATGTTTTGCTTTGGTGCAACCTTGGGAAGTCGGATATTTTAAAAATGAGAGAGACTTATTAATAGAGTTAAAAAAAGAAATACAAACCAAACTCAATGTCAGCTATTCTCTAGGACTCGGTAGGACCAAAGCCCTCTCTAAGCTCGCTTCTAAACTCGAGAAGCCTAATGGGCTCGTAATGTTACTTTCTAAAGAAGACGAGGCTCGAGCGCTCAAGGCGACTCCTATAGACGATATTTGGGGTATTGGCGGGAGGACTGTCCCTAAGCTACGACAGTTAGGGATGCAAACAGCTTATGACTTTGTGAATTTTTCAGAAAATAAAATTGAAAGGGATTTCTTTGCACCGCTTTTGGTTTTAAAAAAAGAGCTTGGCGGAGAGTCGATATTGAAAGTTGAAAGTCATACGGATCCCCGCGACCAAAAAAGTATTCAATCTACTGCGACCTTTCGTCCTCCTTCTTCGGAGATAAAAATAATACAAAGGGAGATATCGGAGAATGTTGAGTATGCATGCAGAGAGGCGAGAGCTCTCCGTCTTCTTTCCAATAAAGTTTCATTCTTTGTAAAAAATACTGAATTCAAATATTATTTTGGTGAAGTAAAATTGGCACAATATACTAGTGATCCGGGAGAAATCTTGGGGGAGATTGAGACTGAACTCCCCAAACTTGTATCTAAAAAGGGGAGAATTCGTTCTACGGGAGTCATGCTCCATAATTTAATTCGCGAAGAACAAGCCCCGCTCGACCTATTTGGCAAACAAGAGAAAACAATTAAAAATCTAGCAATAGAGACAACCGCCGACAAGATCAGGAAGAAGTTCGGGAATAATATAATTAAAAGAGCAGCTTCACTAGGAGGGAAGAGGTCTAATGAAAATAGTCAAGGGTTCGTCATTTTAGAATTGCTTTGATTTTATGTTATAATAAATTTATGTTACCCGAATTTTTGGATATCAAAACTATCTATTTAATTTTGCATGTTTTTGGGGCAATTTTAGGTGCAGGTGGAGCTTTTATGAGTGATATTATGTTTTTTGCTACAGTGAAAGATGGAATTATTAATAAAGAAGAGCTGCGTTTTATGAGACTTGGAGGTAGTGTTGTTTGGACTGGATTATTGGTATTGATTATATCTGGAATTTTGCTTTTTTATACTGATCCTGTTTTTTATGCTAATTCTCAAAAATTTCTAGTAAAAGTTAGTATTGTGGTTATTATCTTTATCAATGGTATTATTTTCCATACTATTCATTTGCCTCATTTGAAAAAGCATCAAGAGATAGAATTTACAAAATCTAAAACTTTTAGAGACAGATCTAGTTTTGTCATGATTAGCGGAGCTATATCTATGACTTCTTGGGTGACTACTATTATTTTAGGTATGTTAAAAACAGTGCCGTACTCTTATTTGGAAATATTGTCTGTTTATCTGACTTTACTTTTGTTGGCTATGCTTGGTGCATTTTTGATGAAGAATATAATATTGTTTTCTGGTAGGTGATTTCGATCTTATAAACACATTAAATAAAATAGCTTGAGTCGGTAGAATTTCCAACTCAAGCTATTTGTTTTAATTGTCCTGAAGTGATTCAGGAATTTTAAGTAAATCTATTTCACTTTTTAAAGAAATGTATTCTTTTTCTGAGATAATGCCATCTTGTAATAACTCTTCACAGTGTGCATATCCCTGCATTTTTGAATAAAATGGAGTTGGTGCTATGTGGTTTCCCTCTTCGTCATATATATAAGCATGAGGGGCTCCCGTTGCACCTCGACAACCGCATAAACTAGCAAAAACATCATTAGACTTGTTTCTTTTTGCTGAAACTATGATTGTCATCTGATCAAGAGCTTTTTTCATTTCTTCTAATAGTACCGATTTTAAACTACTGTTTATTATTTCTGTTGCCATCGCGTTCAATTCTTGCTCTGTGATTTTTGATTTTTGGTGACAATCGATTAAAGCATTTAAAGCTTCTTCTTTGCTTTCAAAGAAAATAGATTCTTTTCCATTGCTAAATACGATTGACACTTGGTCTTTGTTGAATTTTAGGCTTGCTCCCATTTTTTGTGTGTTTTGAGGTACAAAATAAATATCTTTTATATGATACCATAATTAAATTATAAGTCAAATTTGTGTATTGTTTTCGCCACTTAAGATCCAAGCATATTTTACTTTTATAAGTATGTGTGTTATGGTGTGGATGATATAAATTGTTCGTCACATTTTAAAAAAGAATAAATAATGGAAGTTAGTAAGAAAGCAGGAAAGCCTACCGTGGTGAGTATTAGCAAAGATGAATTACTTTCTATATTAGATGAGAAAGCTGATATAAAGAAAGAATATTTTACAAACTCAAATTTACCTAATCATATAAAGGTAACTTTTAATTTTTATAAAAAACTTTCTAAGAAAAAAACTGCAGATTTTAATTCTATGCTAGAGCGAGCAGGCTTAGTAGAATTTCTTGATATTGTCGATGAATTCAGGTTGACTGTAAAAAATGTTAACAAAGATAGTTATAAAGCTGTCAATCAGTTCTGTAACAGAATGGAACTTTTTTTTAATAATAAAAACTTAAAACTAAAAGAAGCTTTATTGTGGCAACGTAAAAAATTTGAAGGTTTTAGAGGTGTTGGGGATAAGTCTATTAGTTTATTTGAAGAGTTCTTGGACACTAAAGGATATAGGTTTGCTGTTTGGAATGGCAAGGAATATATCTAAAAACAAAAGAGGTTTCGATTAATTATAATCGAAACCTCTTTTTTATTTATGAATTTTGAAAAATTCTAAAATCCGTACAAGTCAGAAATTTTCCAATTACCTTCTTCTTTGATAAAGTCTGCAGTTATTTCGCCGTCTTTTGTTTCGGCTGTGACTTTGGCTTTGTCGTTCTCGATAACTTCAGTAATATTTTTTAAATCTCCAATCGAAGGGAATAATCCTTGGAGTATTGTGTATAGAGCTTGTTTCTTTTCTGGGCTTGCATTTTCATAATTGTTTTCCACTATCTGGATTTTAGTATCGTACTTTTTTATAACTTCTAAAGCTTCTTCAAAATTTTTAGCATTATTTGTCTCTGTGATTCTTCTAATAAAAATCTCTTTCGGTGCAAGATTTGAGTTTTGAGTCTCTATTAATATTGTGGAGTTTGAATCTAGATTTGTCTCATCAGTAGAATTTATTTTTTGCGTATTTTGATAATATAGAAATCCTCCGATACTAGTCAGGACGATAATACTTATGATTATTGTCATAAAACCTTTGTTTGTTTTCATATGGGTCTAATTATACTATAATAGTAGTATGAAAAAAATATTTTATTTGCTTATCGCTTTATTGTTAATTTTGGTTGCTATTTTTGTATTTCAAAATAAAGGAAATATTCCTTTAGCAGATGAGCCTTTAGAAGAAGTCTCTGTAGTAGAACCTATATCACTTTGTTTTGCAAAATTTGGAGAAAAACAAGAAAGTGGATTTTATGATAAATTTACCCTAAGAATGAATTTGGACAATACAAATCAAACTGTGACAGGATACCTAAAGATCTTGCCAGCTGAGAAAGACGCGTCTTTGGGTAGTTTTGAAGGTTCTGTGACCCCTGTAGATAGGTATTCTATGAGTAGAACCATAGATTCAGTCTGGACTCGTGAAGGTGAGGGTAGGACAGAGAAATCTCAATTGAGAATTATCTTTGGTGAAGGGGATGCAAGTATTGGTTTTGGAGCTATGAAAGAAAATCCTGATGGATCTTACTCTTATGAAGATTTAACAAAGGTGGATTATTCTACTACTTTGCGTGATTACTCATGTAGTGATTTAGACGAGAGAGAGGCAGTCGAAGAAATCTTGTGGAAAAATATCAATGAACTTTCTCCTGTATCTCCTGTATTGGGTGGGAAATTTTACGTAGTCTCTATGGATTTGGATTTAGCTATTAACTCTGGGTCTCTGGTATATGAAGATGGACACGTGCAAGAAAAAAGAGATTTTAGTTATGAAGTTGTAGAAAATAAAGTAGTCAATCTAAAAATTAAATAAAGATACTTTTTGTCAAATTAATGGTTTTGAGTCTAAAGCTTGACTTTAAATTTCATTTAGTATATATTTTATACATAAGCACCCATCGCTCTTTTTTCGCTCTTTTTACAAGAGTTCAGGTCCACGCCGGTGGACCTGATTTTAAAAAAAGTTCTTTAAATTTTTGTTTTGACCCCGAAGCCCGTATTACTTTATAAGTGATATGGGCTTTTTTTATTTATAAAAAAGTGTATAATGTATTTATTATAAATAATTTAAAACTTTATGTTGAACGATTTTAAACAATTCTTATTAAGAGGTAATGTTGTAGATTTAGCTGTGGGTGTTGTTATTGGTACAGCTTTTGGTGCGGTAGTTTCATCTTTGGTCGCGGATTTATTAACTCCTTTAATTTCTGCAATTGCAAAATTGCCAGACTTTAGCAGTCTTAATTTTACTATCAATGGTAGTACTTTTAAATATGGAAATTTTATTAATGTAATAATTTCTTTTGTTATGGTTGCTGGTGCAATATTCTTTTTTGTTGTTAAGCCTATGAATATTTTGATTAATAAAATGAAAAAAGAAAAACCAGCCGATGCGCCAACGGGTCCAACAGAAACAGAATTGTTGCAAGAGATTCGTGATTTATTAAAAAATAAATAATCTGGAACAATTAAGATTTTTTAAAAAAGCGACAAAAGGTCGCTTTTTTGTTATGATATTTATATGAAGATTAAATCAGCTGTATTTTTAAGAGGAGTCAAAGGTAGCAACGATATGCTAGACGACGGAGTGCCTCAGGTGGCTTTTATTGGGAGATCAAATGCTGGTAAATCAAGCTTGATTAATTCTTTTACTGGAGTTAAAAATCTCGCTCGCACTAGTAGTACTCCAGGTAGAACTCAAGAATTAAATATTTTTAAAATCAATAATTCTGTGTATTTTATTGATTTGCCTGGATACGGTTTCGCTAAGACTTCTTTTGAAAAATGGAAAAGTATCAACAAGCTCTTGTATTGGTATCTTTTTGATTCACATCATGACCCTATCGTTGTGGTTATTATTGATGGCGAGATAGGTCCGACCAAAGACGACCTCGGCATGATACGATCTCTTGAAGAAGCAGGTAGGGAGATAGTCGTAGTAGCTAACAAAGTAGATAAAATTAAAAATTCCCAATACAAAAACCAGCTCAAGAAAATAGAAGATATGCTTTACGGTCATAGAGTTTTTCCATATTCTTCAAAAGAAAAAATAGGGATAGGTGAGTTATCAGATTATTTATTAGGTAGAAGATAAAACTATTTTATATGGATAAAAATTATAAATATTTAGGAATTATTTCTGTATTCTTTGTGTCGGTGCTTTTGATATCCAACGTCGCTTCGACAAAGATAGTAGATTTTGGGATTTTTACTTTTGATGCTGGGACTTTACTTTTCCCTCTTTCTTATATTTTTGGTGATATTTTGACTGAAGTTTATGGATACAAGAAATCCAAACAAGTTATCTGGCTTGGGTTCTTTATGGCTTTACTTATGTCTTTGGTATTTATAATCGTGGGAGCTCTACCTGCGGCTTCAGACTGGGGCAATCAAGAAGCTTACGACAAGATCTTGGGACTCACTCCTCGTATTGTACTCGCTAGTCTAGTGGCTTATACTCTCGGTTCTTTTTCAAATGCTTTTGTGCTCGCTAAAATGAAAATCTGGTCAGGTGGTAAAAAGCTCTGGGCGAGAACTATCGGTTCGACAGTAGTCGGAGAATTAGTCGATAGTAGTTTATTTATACTTATAGCTTTCGTTGGTATTTTGCCTTCATCACTTCTTTTGACTCTAATAATTTCAAATTATATTTTTAAAACTTTGATTGAGGTATTGTTTACTCCAGTCACTTATAAAGTTGTAGCTTTTCTCAAGCGTACTGAGAGTGAGGATTATTATGACGAAAAGACAGATTTTAATCCTTTTAAAATTTAACAATGCTTGAATTATTTAATATAAATTATCTGCTAGAGACTTACGGTTATGTAGGGATTTTTACAGTTGTATTTCTAGAATCAGGAATATTCTTTGCTTTGCCTGGAGATTCTTTGCTCTTTACTGTAGGGCTTTTTGCAGCGTCAGGATTTTTGGATATTTATGTAGTCATTGCTCTGATATTTATTAGTACTTTTTTTGGGGCAGTAGTAGGGTATGAGATAGGTGTATATTTACCAAACCTCCGAAAGTATAGTTTTTTTCGATTAGTTTTAAAAGAAAAAAATATCGAGCAAGCTCGAGTCTTTTTTGAAAAATATGGGCGTGTGGCCATTGTATTATCTCGTTTTGTGCCTATTGTAAGAACTTTTACTCCTATTGGAGCTGGAGTCGCGCGTATGAATTATTTATTGTTTTTGAAATATAGTTTCTTTGGTTCTTTACTCTGGTCTACTACTGTAACCTTGGTAGGATATTTCTTTGGCCATGTTTTCCCTGGTATTAAAGATTATATGCACGTCGTAGTGATAGTTGTTGTCTTGTTGTCTATCGTTCCGATATTCGTAGAATTAATTAAAAATAAAAAAGCAAAAAATAAATAAAAAATGAGAATGAGTTAAGACTTTAGTTTTTGATTTATTAATTTTTTAATTTCTTTTAAATTTTTGGGTTCAAACCAATTTATCTCTTTGTCTCTTTTAAACCAAGTCACCTGACGTTTGGCGTATTTTTTTGATCCTGAAGTTACAGATTCTAAAGTAGGATTGAAATATTCAAAGCCAAATTCGCGGAGTTTATCTGTACTTATCTTCATTTTTTTTAATGTTTCTATCTCACTTAGTAGTCCAGACTTAAACATTATCTTTACTCGCTTTTCTATGTTTTTATATAAATCTTCTTGAGGTAGAGTCAGACCTATTTTAATAAATTCATATTTACTTTCACTTGGCGGTTCGACCGCCAAGGAGGGGACTTTACCTAAGACTTTGGCTATCTCTATCGCTCGGATAAGTCGTACGTTGTTCTTGGCGTCAATATTATTAGCTCGCTCTTTATCTAAAGATACTAAGATTTTATAATTCTCTTCGGTGCTATTTTTATTTAATTCTTTTCTTAATATTAGATTCGCAGGTACGGTAGGCAAGATGAGGTTTTGAGTAACAGCATCAATATAGAATCCTGTCCCTCCGCAGATGATAGGAGTCTTGCCTCGTTTGAGTATATCTTTGATTTTCTTTAGAGCGTATTTTTGATATAAAACTACACTATAAGTTTTCTTTGGACTTACTAAATCTAATCCATAATGGGGAATACCGTTCATCTCTTTTGGGCTTATTTTCCCCGTACCAATATCTAGATATTTATAAACTTGCCGTGAATCAGCCGAAATAACTTCGCCATTATAAAGATGAGCGATTTTAACAGCTAAAGAACTTTTCCCAATAGCCGTTGGTCCTAGTATTACAATAACTTTTTCTTTCATTTGTAGAATTTCTAAAATTAATTCTTGATGATTTTTATATCAGCTCCTATTGAGTTCAATCTTTCTGCTATTTCTTCATAGCCACGATTGATCATATAAACGTTGCGAAGCATAGAGACACCTTTAGCTCCAAGCATAGCGATAAGTATCACCATAGAAGGGCGTAATGCCGGCGGACAGACGACTTGAGCAGGTTTTAAGACTGTACCTCCTTGGATATATACACGATGAGGATCAGCTAATGTGACGTTGGCACCGAGGCGATTGAGTTCGGTAAAGTATATTGCACGGTTCTCATAGACCCAATCATGGATCATGGTAGCCCCTTTGGCTTTGACTGCTATCGGCGCAAAGAAGGGAAGATTGTCCATATTTATGCCTGGGTATGGATTTGCATGAATCTTGTCTTCTAGGGCTATTAATTTAGAAGGTAGTATTTCTAAATCAACGAGTTTAGTGCGTCCATTGTATGAAAAATATTGTTTAGTGATTTTGTACTTGAGCCCCATCTTTTTTAATTTTTCTAATTCTAAAGACAAGAAATCTATCGGAGCACGAGTGATGGTGAGCTTTGAATCTGTGACAATAGCCGCAGAGATAAACATCATAGATTCGATAGGGTCTTCACTGTTTGTGTATTCGATATCTTTATTTATTTCTTTGATACCATGTACCACTAAAGTAGACGAACCAATACCATCGACTTTAACTCCCAAAGTTTCCAAGAAGAAACATATTTCTTGGACCATGTAGTTGGCGCTAGCGAATCTGATAGTACTTACTCCGTCTATCAAAGCACAAGCAGTTAGGATATTCTCACAAGCAGTATCTCCAGCTTCATACATGACAAGGTCAGCGGGTTTTAATTTCTTTGCACTTACATCATAGCTATTGTTTGTAGTTTTGATTTTGATACCGACTTCTTCTAATGCATATGTATGAGCCGATATGGTGCGTTTACCGAGATTGCAACCAGAAGCGTGAGGTAGAGAGAAAGATTTTAAATAATGAATCACTGGACCTATCAACATGATAACTGAACGGGTTTTGATAGCAGATTCTATGTTGATATTTTTAAGATCAAAAACTTCTGGAGGAGTTATTCTTACAGAATTTTGTTTGATCCATTTTACTTTGACTCCTATGCTCTCTAGGATTTCTATAACTCTATAAACCTCTTCGATGCGAGCGATACCGTGGAGTGTAGTATTGCCACGGTTCAAAAGTGAAGCACATAGCAATCCCACAGAACCATTTTTAGAAAAATTAGTTGTAATACTACCAGACAATTTAGTACCTCCATTTACCTCGAAATCTATCGAACTATATGTGTTATTTTTTTTCATATTATTTGTGCCCGGGGAGAGAATCGAACTCTCACACCTTACGATACACGATTTTGAGTCGTGCGCGTCTACCAATTCCGCCACCCGGGCAATGAGTTTATAATACTATTTTTTAATTTTTTATTCAACTTTTACACTTTTTATTCACAGATTGCCATATTATAAAAAATAAAATATTTATGCTAAAATCAATCTATGTCTAATTTATATTCCAATTCAATTTTCTGGATCGAAACTGATAAAATCAAACCGAACCCTTATCAACCCCGTCGTGAATTCGACGAAGCTAGACTTTTAGAATTAGCTGACTCTATAAAACAATATGGCGTCCTTCAACCTCTGACTGTATCTCGTGTGGAGAAAGAAAAAGCAGATGGTGGACTCGTCACTGAATACGAACTCATTGCTGGAGAGAGACGTCTGCGTGCTTCTAAGATTGCTCAAGTCTTACAAGTGCCTGTAATCATCCGCGTAGGTGATAGTTCTTTGATGAAGCTCGAACTCGCTATCCTTGAGAACTTGCAACGTGAAGATTTGAATGCTGTTGACCGCGCGCGAGCCTTTTTTCGTTTAGTTAGTGAATTTAAATTCACTCATGCTGAAGTCGCAAAGAAAATGGGTCGCAGTCGTGAGTATGTATCTAACTCTTTGAGAATATTATCTTTACCTGAAGAAGTATTGAATGCTCTTTCCGAAGGTAAAATAAGTGAAGGTCATACTCGTCCGATACTAATGCTCGCTGATCATCCCGAAGAACAACTCGTATTATTTAAAGAAATTGTTTACAAGAAAATCACAGTCCGTGAAGCCGAGAGACTAGCTCGCAAGATTGCTTATGATAGAGTTCGCAAGAAAGAATTTATGCCGGATCCTGAGATAACAGAACTCGAAGAAGAATTCCAGGAAAAATTAGGTACTAGAGTTCATATCGACAGGAAAGACCTAGGTGGGCAAATTAAGATAGATTTCTTTTCTACTGAAGATTTACGTTCTATTTTGGATTTGATAAATAAGAGTGGTGTAGCTATTAGTGGTAATGCAATGTTGGAAAAGCACATCGCTAAGACTATCGAAGGCAATAATCCAAATCCTGTAAATATTGCACCTGTATCTAATCCTGTCGCCCCTGTATCTGCTGTACCTCCTGTAATGCCTGTAGTAGAAGCAGTTCCCGAGATACAATCCATCCCTCAGATGCCGATAACTCCTATGATTGATATGAATCCAGTAGTCGCTATGGCCGAACAACCTATCGAGATAAATGCGCCAGTAGCTCATGTAAATGAAGAGAAATTTACCGAGGCTATGATTCAAAACCCTAATCCGCCCTATCCAATATCTCAAGAACAAGAATTGATTAGCCAAGAAGAAGAGGAATTGTTAGACGATAGAAGTAAAGAAGAAATAACAGAAGAAGACAATACTGATTTGTATAATATTTCCAACTTTAGTGTTTAGTTAAATAAAAAAAGTAGAGTGTATAAAATACACTCTACTTTTTTTATTGTCCGAAATTCCTAATCCTTGATAATATTCCTGTGTCGTTATTTTCTAGATAGGATTTAATATTTTTCTTTGCGATATTTGTTTTTGCGTGCTCGAGCCATTTGCGAGAAGGGTTAGCATCTTTTTTAGTAATTATCTCTACTATGTCTCCGTTCTTTAATGTAGAGAATATTTGTACCATTTTTCCGTTGACTCGAACTCCAGCTATATGATCCCCGATATCTGAGTGAATAGCATAAGCGAAATCAATAGGGCTAGATGCTTCAGGTAGGTCTACGACGTCACCTTTTGGAGTGAGGATAAATATGCGGTCATTAAAGAAATCAGTCTTTAGATTTTCAAAAAAAGTTTGCGGTTTACCAGGGCTATAATTTAATTCTTTTAATTCTTCTACCCAGTCAAATTTACCTTTGTCATTTTGAGCTTTTTCACTACCGTTTTCTTTATAAGCAAAGTGAGCCGCGATACCGTAAGCAGCTTCGGCATGCATGTCTTTGGTTCGGATTTGAATCTCAGCAATACCTGTTTTACCAGTAAAAACGGTGGTGTGTAGAGATCGGTATCCGTTTGGTTTCGGTAGGGAAATATAGTCTTTGATACGTCCTAGGATCGGTTTCCAGATAGAGTGAATAGTGCCGAGGATTCTATAACAATCTTCGATATTTGCGACGACTACACGGATAGCTACGATATCATAGATCTTGTCTAGATCCATATCGTAACGTTCCAATTTTTTCCAGAGACTGTATTTAGTCTTTACTCTATAACTAATCTCTTCGAAATTAATGTTATTTTCTTTTAAGTCATTTTCTAATTCAGTTTTGATTTTCTGTAAATGATCCTCGTATTCTTCTTTTCTTTCTTCAAGGAGGTCATTTACTTTTTTGTATTCTTTTGGATAAGCATATACAAAAGCTTCTTCTTCTATTTCGCTTTTTAATTTACCCATACCTAGACGGTTTGCCAAAGGAGCATATATCTGAATAGATTCGAGAGCGATGCGAGCGCGCTTGTCTTCTCTGACATGTTCTAGAGTTTTAAGATTGTGTAATCTGTCGGCGAATTTAATAATAACTACCCGCAAGTCGTTCGCCATAGCTACAAAGAATTTCCTGAGACTCTCTACATGTCTATCATGACCACGATATTTTAAAGTTCCTAGCTTAGTCACACCTTTGACCAAGAAGACTATCTCGTCTCCAAATTCTTTTTGCATTTCTTCTTCTGTGATTTCTGTATCTTCGAGTACATCATGCATCAATCCTGCCGAGATTGTCTTAGCATCCATACCCAGACGGGCTAAGATTTTCGCAGTTTCAAAGACATGAATAAAATACGGCTCACCACTCATTCTTTTTTGACCTTCATGAGCACGCATCGCGAAATGGTAAGCTTTTTCAATTAAAGTTTCGTCGTTTTTACTTACGCCACCTTCGATTAGTTTTATGATTTCATTATAATCTGTCATTTATTTATTATCTCTATAAAACTTTAAAAAAGCAATAATATAAGGTAATTTGCATATTAATTTATTTATGGTACCCTGAAGGGGAATTGTAATTCGTTAACCTAAAAAGTAATTTAATATGTTAGTTATTGAAATGAAACAAACCTTTTTGTTTCAAGGTATTAATTTTTTGTGGAAATTATTTTGTTGGCAACAAAATCTTGATTTCTTTAATCAAAAGGGAGGAATGCATAATTTAGGATTAGTTTTAAATGAAAAAATTTACCAGAAGCATGGTCTGGAAACATATGATGAAGTATTTTCTAAAAATAAAGTCACAAATGAGATTTTATTAGAATTAGAAAAACAAGAAATTTATTTTTTTGTTCACGAAAAAATTTCACCGTATCCTTATCCTATTTTTTGTTTTTTTGTTCTAGAAAATAATAATCAATTGTTAATTTCAGAAAAATTTTTAAAAAATAATTTCAAAAATAATGTAGTTTATGAAAACTTTTTAGAAATTTTATTTTCTCAAAAAAACAGAGACAGATTAAATAATAAGTTCAAAATAAAACTAAAAAATTCTATATCTGATTATGACTCTTAAATTATTTTATTTTAATTAGTTAAAAGTGAGACAAGAAATAATTTGTCTCACTTTTTTATTTTATTTGATTGAGTTTGTGGGGATTGTGATTTGGGCAGGCTTTGTTGCTACAACGCTCGGGGATTGTTTTTGGTCACAAATAAATTCTCGCCGTCGCTCGAATTTTTCGCGACCCCAGCTCGCTATTTTTTCTGGTGAAAAAATATAGCTCCGCTTCACAAAAACCTATTTCGCATTTAGCGAAGGCTAAATGCTTCAAAACTACTTCATTAATTTATGCGGATTATGGTTTGCACATAACTTGTTGCTACAGCGTTCCGGTATGGTTTTTGTGCCTTCCATCATTAAAGAGTCACACATAGGACAGATATTGCCAGTTGGTTTCGCTTTGATAGCGTTTTTACAATCAGGGTAATTTGCACAAGAATAAAATATTCCAAATCTTCCACGACGTTCCATCATGTTAGCCTTTTTACAAACAGGGCAGAGGACGTCAGTAGTTTTTCTTTTTACTTCTTCTTCGTCTTGTTTTACGAATTTACATTTTGGATAACGAGAACAAGAAATAAAAGTCCCTGTACCGTCACGTCTCTCACGGATGACGAGTTTGCCACCACCGGATTTACCTTTTTTCTCGCCACATGTAGGGCACATTTCACCTATTTCTTTTGGACCTTCGAGTTCTTTACCGTCGAGAGTTAGAGCTCCTGTACATTCCGGATAATCACTACAAGAATAGAATTTACCTGCACGAGCAAGTTTTATAATCATAGGTTTGCCACATTTTGGACAGACTGTACCTTCTGGAGCGTCGCCGAGATTTGTAGCTTTTTCTAGTTTCTCTTTTGATTTTACATCCTTTAAAAACGGTCCGTAAAAATCTTTTAGAGTTTTCAAATACTCTCTATCTCCACGCGAAATATCATCGAGCTCGTCTTCCATATCGGCAGTAAAAGTATCAGAGATATATTCTGCAAAATTCGTCTCTAGGAAATCAGACACGACTTCGCCGGTATCAGTAGGGAAAAGAGTCTTGCCTTCTTTTTTGACATATTCACGATCCTCCAAAGTACGCATAATAGACGCGTAAGTAGACGGACGTCCGATACCACGTTCTTCGAGTTCTTTTACGAGTCCAGCTTCACTATATCTGCCTTGCGGTTCGGTAAATTTTTCTAATTTTTCCAATTGGATTAATTCCAGTTTTTCTCCCATTTTGCATATCGGTAATTCTACGTCTTCACCTCTCGCTCCAGAATCTACCTTGAGCCATCCAGGGAAAAGGAGTCTTGAGCCAGTCGCTGTAAAAGCAGGCAAGTCAGGATGACCTTCTATAACTGCTTTGATTTTAGTTTTCAATAATTTTGCATCAGTCATCTGACTAGATACAGCTCTCTCCCAGATAAGTCGGTAGAGTTTTTGTTGCTCTTCGGTACCAGCATGCATAATTTCGACATGCGTCGGACGTATCGCTTCGTGAGCTTCTTGGGCATTTTTAGATTTGGTTTTATATGTATGAGCTTCTGCGTATTCGGATCCGTATTCTTTTGTAATAAATTTTAAAAATTGAGCTTGAGAATCTTTGGAGAGATTCGTACTATCAGTACGCATATAAGTAATATGACCCGCTTCGTATAATTTCTGAGCGAGTTGCATGGTGCGGGAAGGTGAATAGCCAAGACGAGAAGATGCTGTCTGTTGCAAACTTGAAGTTGTAAAAGGAGCACGAGCGACGCGCTTTTGTTCGCTCTCTTTAACTTCGTCTACTATCCAAGAACCTTTCTTGCCAATTTCTAGAATCTTGTCTACCAAAGCCTCGTCTCTCGGTTCTTCGACACATTCCAGACGTATATCTTCTTTTTTGATAGTTTTGAAATCTCCCCAAATCCTAAAATATTTTTCAGGAATAAAAGCACGGATCTCGCGTTCGCGTTCCATGATGATACGGAGAGCTGGAGATTGCACGCGTCCAGCCGATAGTCCATAACGTACTTTTTTCCATATGATTCCAGAGAGGTCATATCCTACAAGTCTGTCGAGCACTCTACGAGCTTCTTGAGCTTTTCTTAAATTCGTATCTATATCCCTCGGTTCTTTCAAGGCTTCTTCGACGGCTGCTTTTGTGATTTCGTGAAAAGTTACTCTTTTGATAGGAGCTTTGACTTTCTTGTTACTCTTTAATATTTCTTCTATATGCCAAGCGATAGCTTCTCCTTCACGGTCGGGGTCTGTCGCGAGCAGTATTTGAGTTGCTTTTTTCGCTAAGTCTTGGAGCTCGTGAACGACTTTCTCTTTACCTTTTGAGATCTCATAATGAGGTATAAATCCACCTTCTATGTCTATAGCTTGTTTGTTGGATTTTGGTAAATCTCTTATATGTCCGACAGAAGCGCGCACAGTAAAAGCACCTTCTAGATATTTCTCGATTGTCTTTGCTTTACTCGGTGACTCTACAATTAATAGTTTCATTATTTATAAGTATTACACGAATTATATTTTTTTCGCAAATTTCGTGATACAATACTAAAAATAATATGAAAAATATAAAGTATAATTTAGGTTTGGTTTTTGTATTCCTTATTCAACTCGTGGCCCTTGTTTTATTGTTTATTTCGCCGAGTTTTGTTTTGGATTTTAGTACTACTTATAATACGACTCTATTGCTCGGTAAAGTTGCCGGTATTTTAGGTATGACTTTATTTGCTACCTCGCTCATCTTGTCCGCTCGTTTTCATTTTCTGGAAAATATCTTTTATGGCTTAAATAAAGTCTATGAGCGTCATGGTCAGATAGGGCAGATAGCTTTTATGATGATGCTTTTCCATCCTTTATTATTACTATATAAATATACTGATTTGTCTTTCGGGCGGGCTATTTCTTTCTTGACTCCGAGTCCTTATACTTGGGCGAATAATTTCGGAATTATTGCTATCTATTTTATGATCGTTCTGATATTCCTGACTTTATATTTCCGACCTAAATATCATATTTGGAAATGGACTCATAAATTCATGGGGCTTGCTTTCTTTTTGGCCGGACTTCATGTTTTTCTGATACCGAGTGATACTTCGAGTTTCTTGCCACTTCGCGTCTATATGCTTTTCATTTCAGCTGTAGCTATTTATTCTTATATATATCATACCGTGCTCGGAATTTATACTACTAAAAAATATAAATACGCTGTCTTTGAGGTCAAAGATTTAGGAGAAAATATTACTGAAGTGATACTCGACACCAAAGGAGAAAAGATTCCTTTTAAATCTGGTCAATACGCTTTTATTAGTTTTGATAGCACTGAGACTGGACGGGAGAGTCATCCTTTTTCCCTTTCTTCAAAAGAAGGAGAAGATAAAATATCTTTCACGATTAAAAATCTCGGAGATTTTACCTCTAGGGTCAAAAATCTAAAAGTAGGTACAATAGCAAAAATAGAAGGACCTTTCGGTAAGTTCTCTTACAACAGTGCTAACTCTAAAAAACAAATCTGGATAGCAGGAGGGATAGGAGTCACTCCGTTTTTAAGCATGGCGAAATCTATTCAGAAAGAAAATGACTATGACGTGGATTTGTATTATTGTGTGCGTAATCCTAAAGAAGCAGTTTATCTAGAGGAACTTTTAGCTTTAAAGGACGACAAGGTCAATATCATTCCGCATTTTTCTGACACTATGGGTTTTATAAATGCAGATATTATCAAAGAAAAATCAGGACTTGAAGAGAAAAGTATTTTTATCTGCTCGCCAGTATTTATGATCAAAGCATTAAAGAAACAATTCTCTCTAAAAGGCGTACCAGGAAGTTCTATTTATTCAGAAGAATTTAGTTTATAAAATATATGAAATTAAAATACATTACACTAGCATCATTTATTATTTTTGTTGGAGCTATCGTCTCACTAGCTTTTTTGCCAGTAGGTACTATTAACAATCCAATTAATAATACAAATGATATAAAAGTAGTAGCTGACCCTTCTTTGCCTGTTGTGACTTTGGATTTACAAGAAGTTGCTAAACATAATACTAAACAAGATTGTTATCTGATTATAAAAGGGGGAGTTTATAGTGTCTCTAGTTTTATCGATGCTCATCCAGGAGGAGTGAGAAAAATAGTAGACGAATGTGGAGGCGAAGCTTCTGCTGTATTCTCAGCTATTCATTCCAATTTTGCTTGGAACCTATTGAAAGATTATTATATTGGGGATCTTGGCCAGTCTGTAAATTCTGAATCAATAAATACAAAGAATTCTGATAATACAACAACTCAAAAATCAAACACAAATACAAGCAAATATTCTGACGACGACGAAGAAGAGTACGAAAAGGATTAATTTATTTCAATCTCATTTCTCCCATCTCTTCTTTGATTAGATTTTTTATCTCCATAACTGATAATAGGGAATTAGCTTTTTGAATTGGCATGTTTAATTCGCCAATTAACTCATCTCTAGTTTTTGGTTCTCTTAGAATCTCTATGACTTTCTTTTCTTCAGGCGATAAATCTTCAAAAAGTTTTTGTTGAATATTTTCTTTTTCTTCTTTTGAAGTCTCGAAGCCTAAAGCCTCGAGTAATTCGTCGGTATTAGTGATAGGTGTCGCTCCTAGGCGGAGGAGTTTGTTTGTGCCTTTGGAATTCGGTGAGAATATTGGACCAGGTATAGCCAGGACGTCTTTGTTGTATTCTGTAGCGAGGCGAGCGGTTATCATGGTTCCAGATTTCTCTTCAGCTTCTATAACTAATACTGCTTTTGACATACCTGCCATAAGTCTATTCCTCATAGGGAAAGACCAAGTCGTAGCCTTAAAGTCAGGTTCGTATTCAGAAATAAAGCAACCACCCTTATCGATTATTTCTTTCATAATTTTAATATTATTTTTTGGGTATATTGCCTCGTCACCTAATCCTGATCCTGGAAATACTAAAGTCTTTAGTCCCACTTCGAGAGCTTTTTTGTGAGCGATAGTATCGATACCTATCGCAAAACCTGAGACTATAGCTATCGGATAGCCTTTCAATCCAGCTATTAGTTTCTCACAAACTTCTCGTCCATAAGAGGTGAATTTGCGTGAGCCTACGATACATAAATAGATCAAATCTTCCTCTGGATATTCTCCCAAGATGTACAATTCTTTTGGCGGTTGAGGGATTTCGTTTAGACCGATAGGCCAATATTCTTTTGCTAATTTTTTGATTTCCATAAAAAATAGTTATTTGAATTATATCAATAATATTATATACTATAAACATGTTAGATATAAAATTTATTCGTGAAAATAAAGACATTGTGCAAAGTGGTGCTAAGAAAAAGCATATCGATATAGATATCGACAGGCTGATTACTCTTGATGACGAAAGACTAAAAATCATGAAAGAAGTCGAAGAGCTTCGTAGTGAGGTCAATAAAGTCTCAAACAATATAGTCCGCGACCAAGACCCAGCTTTGAAAATCCAACTCATAGAAGAGATGCGTTTAGTTAAAGAAGATATAAAGGGCAAGGAAGAGAAATTGAAAGAGGTCATGATAGAATGGCAAAAGATTATGGTGCATGTGCCGAATGTACCTGATATGTCTGTACCTGATGGTGCGAGCGATGAAGACAATCTAGAGATACGTACTTGGGGAGAAAAGCCTGTATTTAATTTTACGCCAAAAGATCACGTTAAACTTTTAGAAGATTTAGATATGGTAGATTTTGAACGCGGAGTTAAAGTCTCGGGATTCAGAGGTTACTTTATGAAAAATGAAGGAGCTATGCTTTTCTTTGCTTTGTGGCAATATTTTTTAAATTATTTTATATCAAAAGGTTATACTCCTATGATCGTGCCTTCTTTGGTGCGTAAAGAATCTCTAATAGGTACAGGTATGCTACCTCAATCCGAAGATGATTTGTACAAAGTTGGCGAGAACGAATACCTTGCTGGTACAGCCGAAGTTGCGACTATGGGTTACCATATGAATGAGATTTTAGATAAATCTGATTTACCTAAAAAGTTTATTTCTTTTTCTCCTTGTTTCCGTGCCGAAGCGGGCAAACACGGCAAAGATGTCAAAGGTATTATACGTGTGCATGAATTTTTCAAAATAGAACAAGTTATACTCACCGAAGCTAGTCATTCTGAATCTGTAAGCTGGCACGAAGAGATAACAGCTCATGTAGAATATTTGATGCAAGAATTGCGTTTGCCTTATCATGTAGTTGTCAACTGTGGAGGAGATTTAGGACTAGGACAAGTTAAGAAATACGATATCGAAGCTTGGATGCCATCTCAAGAAAAATACAGAGAAACTCATTCTTCTTCATACTTTCATGATTTCCAAACACGTCGTTTGAATATCCGTTACCGAGATGAAGATGGTAAATTACGCTTTGTGCATTCATTGAACAATACAGCTTGTGCTACTTCACGCTTACCTGCAGCACTTATAGAAAATTACCAACAAGAAGACGGTAGTATTAAAATCCCCGAAGTTTTGCGTCCTTATATGGGTGGTATGGAATTCATAAAAAGAAAAGATAAATAAATATGCAACCTCGCAAATTTACTTCTTCTCATGTAGAAGAGTTAAAGAAAAAAAATCGTAAGATTTTCAAAATTAAGGTTATAATTTTTTCTGTTGTTTTTTTGCTTTTTTTGGTTGGTTTGTATTTTTTGTCTAGATGGAATGAGATAAATATTTCCAAAATAGAAATCCATGGCAACAAGGTCCTAGACTCGCGAGTGATAGAAGAGCAAATCCAAAAAGAGATAAATGGTAAATACCTCTGGCTCTTTCCGAAAACCAATTTTGTATTAGCACCTCGCTCAAAAATCAAAAAAGATTTGTATACTAATTTTCGTCGTATCGAAGATATTTCTTTTGACTTATCAGATTCAAAAACTTTAAAGGTTGATATATTGGAACGCCGACCTGTATATACTTGGTGTGGAGAGGCTTTACCAGCTATAGACCTACGACCCGAAGATACAGTCTGTCAGTTTATGGATAATCAAGGTTATGTATTTGATACTGCGCCGTATTTCTCAGGAGATGCGTATTTTAGATTTTATGGACCATTAGAAGACTATTATTATGGTGGAGAGAATTTCTATAATTTTATTTTATTTATTTCAAACCTAGAACATATCGGTATTAATCCTGTATCTCTAGTATTAAAACCCGAAGATGAAATAGAGATATATCTCTCTGCCAATATTCCTCCTCCAGATGGCCCAAAAATAATTTTAAATAATGAATCAGATTTATTGAAAATTTATCAAAATTTAGAGGCAGCGATAAAGACCGATCCTTTAAAGACTGAATTCAAAGATAAATATTTTTCATTATTGTATTTAGATCTACGATTTAACAATAAAGTATATTACAAGTTTAAAGAATAGTTTTTTAAAATAAGATTTTGTGCTATAAAGATTAAATGAAAAATTTCTGGAAAGAATTAAATAAGCCAATATTCGTACTCGCACCTATGGCTGACGTTACCGACTATCCTTTTCGTCAGATTATCAATAAGTACGGTAAACCTGATGTACTATGGACAGAATTCGTATCCGCCGACGGTCTCGCTCATCCAGTCGCTCGCGAGAAGTTACTCATAGATTTAAAGTTCGACCCGAATGAGCATCCGATAGTCGCTCAGATTTTCGGTTCTAATACTGAGAATATCAAATCCGCTTCGGCTCTATGCATGGAGCTTGGTTTTGATGGTATTGATATCAATATGGGTTGCCCTGATAAAAGTATCGAGAAGCAAGGTGCTGGTTCAGGTATGATTAAAAATATCGAATCTGCCAAAGCTGTGATTGCTGCTGCCAAAGAAGGTGCGCCTGGTATTCCTATCTCGGTCAAAACTCGTATTGGATATAATAAAAACGAAATAGATACTTGGATACGAGAACTCTTGAAACAAGATATTGCTTTACTGACTGTGCATTTACGTACAAGAAAAGAGATGTCTCTTGTGCCGGCGCACTGGGAACTCATGAATGATATTGTTAAATTGCGAGATGAAGTTGCACCAAATACTTTAATACTGGGGAACGGGGACGCGACTGATTTAATAGATGCGAACAGTAAATTCCTTGAGACTGGTTGTGACGGAGTTATGCTCGGAAGAGCTATTTTTGGTAATCCGTTTTTGTTTGCTAAACAAAAACGTCCTGAGCAAGGCGAAGGGCATGTGGTTGACCTGCCTCAAAAATTAAAAGTCATGCTTGAGCATACTAAACTCTTCGAAGAAGTCTTAGGTAGTCATAAGAATTTCGCTATCATGAAAAAGCATTATAAAGCTTATGTCAATAATTTTGAAGGTGCCAAAGAACTCCGAGTCAAACTCATGGACGCTCGTGACTATAAAGAAATAGAAAATATCACCAATGATTTTTTGTCTAAAATAGGGTAGAATATATCTATGGACCATTTAGCTTTATATCGTAAATACCGACCGGATAGTTTTGAGAATGTATTAGGTCAAGAACATATAGTCAAAGTCTTGGCGAACTCTGTCGAGACAGGCAACGTCTCGCATGCTTATTTATTTATAGGTTCTCGTGGTACAGGCAAGACCTCTCTGGCTCGTATATTCGCCGCCGGTCTAGGGACTTCACAGAGCGACCTCTACGAGATAGACGCTGCTTCAAATCGCGGTATCGAAGATATCCGCGAGTTGCGTGACGGAGTCAGAGTTTTACCTTTTGATTCTAAATACAAGATCTATATTATCGACGAGGTGCATATGCTCTCTCGTGACGCTTGGGGCGCTCTACTTAAGACTCTCGAAGAACCTCCAAAACATGTGATATTTATCTTAGCTACTACTGAACTTCATAAAGTCCCGGATACTATCGTCTCTCGTTGTCAGACTTTCGTTTTCAAAAAACCTACAGATATGATTCTCAAGAATCACCTAAACGCTGTATCTTTAAAAGAAGGCTACACTCTCGAAGAAGGCGGAGCTGAACTCATAGCTATACTCGGCGACGGGTCTTTTCGTGATGCGTTAGGAGTGCTCGATAAAGTTCTAAATTTTGCTAAAAAAGAAAATCAAAAAGCATCAAAACAATCTCTAAAAATCACTCTCGAAGAGATAGAGAGCGTCACTGGTTCACCAAAGAGGAACGTCGTCAACGGTATCTTGTCGGCTCTAGGTGAAGGGGATCTCGAAGCCGGATTAAATGTCTTGAGACTTGCTGTATCTGAGAATCTAGACATGGATCTACTATTGAAATTAATTTTACAAAAATTCCGCATCGCCGTTATCTTAAAATACGCTCCGTCTCAAGCTGAGAATATGAGAGGGGATTTAAGAGATGAAGATCTAGAATTCCTAAAAGACTTAGTAAAGAATGATAAAGGAGCCGTCTTCCGCTCAAAAGGGCTTATAAATCTATTAGAAGCCTATGCGAATATCAATAATGCATTCATCCCGTCGTTACCACTTGAGATAGCCTTGATTGATATTTTGAATAAAGAATAGTTGACTAAATGGTATTATGTGATATAGTACAAGAGATAATTATATTGTACATTAATAAAAAATAAAATGATGAAGAATCAAGAATTTCAACGCTTATTAGAAGGTACAGCAACAGCCTTGGTAGAATTTATAATAAACTTTCTTAAAGACCCTGAACTAATAGATGGGGAGTATGAGTTATCGTCAGAGCCTAGTCTTCTGCAGATGAAAAAAAAGAAAAAATACCCTACAAAAAAAACACTCGAACAGCTTGAAATTAATATCAGAAAGCTTGTTGAGCTAAAGTTAAAAAGTAGTCAATACTTTGTTTTGGAAACACAACAGCTTCCCATAAATGAATTAGAGACTTTAATTTTAGATTTGTTAATAGATCCTAGCTTATTGCCAGAATCTATTAAAATGAGAATTTCATTGGGAAAAATTGAAATTACTAATTTTATAGGACAAGGCGAGACAATCGAAATTAAATAATTTTTTTTGATTTTTTAAAATAAAAAGCATTCACTTTGTATAAGGTGATGCTTTTTTTATTTACAGTTGAAAATTGTCTTTTTTTGTGTTATCTTTTAATTATTGCTTTTGCAATATTGGGGTATCGTCTAATGGTAGGACAGAGGCCTTTGAAGCCTTTAATCGTGGTTCGAATCCATGTACCCCAGCCAACATATGCTAAGTCAACTGACTGAGATGCGTCATATTTTATAACGCAAAAAAGTTCTTGGTTCGAGTCCAAGACTCGTGATGTATCTGAGACTCGAACGCCACTAGGGCGACTGAGACATATTCGAGAAATTAGTGCACGTCAAGTTATTAATGGGTGTTAATGAATCTAGGTATATTATTAAACTAAAAACTTTATTGTGGGGTGTTTTAGTTTTCCAAAAAGATAAGTTTTTTCTGAAATATAAGCCACCAAAAGTTAGGTATTGTAACAAAATAATGATATTATCGGTTAATGGAACAAGATGAATATGTCAGGAAAATAGTTGCCGCTCATACACCAAATGACGCTCATGATGTTCAGGCGGTAATTACTGCTATTACTCCACATATACACTTATGGGCTAACGGGCATCTCTATGAGCTTAAACCATCTGGCTCGTATGCAAAAGGTACTGCAATTACGGAAACGACAGATGTTGATATTTTTATTTCACTTAATCCTTCTGTAGCAACCTGTAATACTCATGAAAATGTTTACAAAAGTCTAACTGCACGTCTTAATAGTTCTGGGTATACTGCCAGAGAACAAAATGTTTCTTTGGGTGTTAAACATGGTTTGTTAGATGTAGATTTTGTGCCAGGAGTACAACACGACATTTATAGTGGAGATCATTCGCTTTGGAAAAACAAGCAGAAAACATGGACTAAGACAAATATAGATAAGCATATATCTCATATAAAGAATTCTGGTAGAGCCTTTGATATTAGAGCGATTAAAATTTGGAGAAAATTACACAAACTAGATTTTCCTTCTTTTTATCTCGAATTGTCTGTTATTGAAGCACTCAAGGATACCACGACTACTCCTTCTCAAAATTTTATTAAAGTTATGAATTACTTAATAATAGAATTCGTTAGTAAAACAATTTACGACCCAGCTGTACCTAGTAAAGAAGTTTCAGATGAGTTAACTCTTGTAGAAAAAAATATAATAAAACAAAAAGCAGTTTCAACTTTAGCAGGAAACTGGGAACAAGCAATATGGTAAAGAAAATAAATATTCAAAAACTATTTACAGCTCTCGATGAAGAAATGCACCTTAAGCTTTCTAGTAAGATAGACGAAATATATCACCCAACTGCTAAGGGAGATGAGATTGAACTTAATTGGACAGGTCTTTTAAAAACATACTTGCCAGAGAGATATACTGTTGATTGTGGTTTCGTCATTGATCATAAAGGGAATCTAAGTGAACAAATTGATATCATTATTTATGATAGACACTTTACACCTTTTATTTTTAGAGGCGAAAATGTGGCTTATATCCCTGCTGAGGGAGTATATGCAGTTTTTGAAGTTAAACCACATCTTGATATTAAAAATTTAAAATATGCTATTAATAAACTGGAAAGTGTTAAAAGATTAAAGAGGACTTCCGCGGTCTTTGCTCATATTATGGGTAAAGATAAAAAAGAACTTTTTGATATTATTGGTGGGATTTTAACTACAAAAACAAAATCAAAGAAATTATTTAAGGAAATAAAATCTGATTCAAAACTTTCAGTTGTATTAGCACTAGATAATGGAATCAAGATAATCAATGACTCTCTTGTATTAGAACGTACTGAAAAACCAGTCCTTGCATTCTTTTTGTTGAAATTAATTGAAAAATTAAGAGCTCTCGGCTCTGTCCCGGCTTTAGAAGTAGATGAATACTTAAAGTTTCTTAAAGAAAAAGAATAAAAACGTTTTATAGCTGTAGTAATAAAACAATCTATCCAGTCAGAAGTGCTTGTTTTTCTTTCAGGATTATCTTGCTTCTCAAGTGGCTTAATAATTCTCGCTTTTCCATTAAAGTTCCTTCTTTAAGAAGATATTTTGTATAATTTCGTACATCTATATCCAGAGACACTTTTTCTTGTTTGTGTCCCAGCACTCCAGTTCTGAATTTATTGAACCTACTAATTTCATCCTCGATCCTTGATTTGATTCCAAGCTCATCTAAGTCCACCTTATCCATCAATTCTATTAGTTCTGTTATTAAATTTGGCTCATTGATGGCGGGATTTTTGCAATCTATATTTCTTGCCTTAGTGCAGAAATAGTAAACGTGTCTATTTGTGCCACCATCTTTGAGCTTCTTAAATTTCTCGTCTGCTGATATGCCTGATCCGCAATATCCACAATGTATGAGTTTGGTAAACGCGAATTCCTTACTCTCAGTTTTTGGAATATAATTTTGATTAAGGGTCATTTGTACTTTATCGTAAAGGATTTTATCTATAATCGGTGTATGTTTTCCTGTATACCACTGTCCGCCATTTACTGGGTATTCAAAATCCCCATAATAAAATGGATTTCTTAAAATGATGTAAATATTAGCTAAAACTAATGGTTTTCCATTTTTGGTTTTGAAATCTATTTCTCTGAGCCATCTATATACTTTTCTTCCACTCCATTGTTCAAATGCTACTTTCTCAAACATTTGTTTTATTACTGGTCCTCGTTTAGGGTCAATTCTGACCTGACACTTTTTATCTATATGCTTTTCATTTAAATAGCCAGTAGGTGCTACTCCTGGTCTCCATCCCATCTCACATCTTGTTCGCAGTCCTCGTTTTACATTTACTGCTTTGTTGTCGTTCTCAAGCTTGGCTTGCGAACCTAATATCATCAGTAGGAATTTCTCATTTGGATTATTTGTAAACTTCTGACCATAAGTTCGTATCTCTTTAAGATGCCCTTGGTCCATCAAATCCACCACCGCTCCAAGGTCTCCCGCGTTTCTGCTTAGTCTATCGGGTGCCCAAGTTAGAATGCCGTTGTACTTGCCATCCTTTATATCCTTAAGCATCTCGTTATACACTGGTCGTTGCCCCACATCCTTTGAAGAGTGAGCTTCTCGCTTGATCTCTACTATAAGGAGGTCATCTCGCTTAGCGAGTGCCTGCATCTCTTTTACTTGCGATTCTATTGATAATGCTTGCTTGTCCTCAGCTTCCGTTGATTTACGGGAATAGAGGCAATATTTCACTTGTTCTGTTGTATTCATATCTAATGAATGACGCAAAGCCTTTGACGAGTCTAGAGCGTCTAAGCTCCGTAATGTTGGTAACTTAAATACATTTGACTAAATTAAACTTCCTTTCAAAATCAATGCGAAAGTGCTAATATAGTCTTATAGACTTCAACATTTATGTCAAAAATCCCATTCAATGTTTCTGCTCGAACTGCACGACTTATCGGTAGAGAAAACGTAAGTAATGCAGATGGAGCAATAATCGAGCTTGTTAAAAATGGCTATGACGCTGACTCTAATCAAGTAGCGGTAATTTTTGTTGAAAACAAGGATTTATACATCATTGATAATGGTCATGGAATGGAAGACAGTATCATCAAAACCACATGGATGACTATTGGAACAAACAATAAAGAAGTTGAGCCGTACTCTCCTAATAAAAGAATAAGAGCAGGAGCTAAAGGTATCGGCAGATTTGCTCTTGATCGCTTGGGTAAAAAAGTAGAAATGTTTACTTTGCCTAAAGGATCAAAAAACGGTTTTGCATGGAGCATTAATTGGGATGACTTTGAAGAAGAAGGTGCAGTCGTAAGTGGAGTTAATGCAAATCTTGAAAATGTGAAAAATCTTAATCTTTCTGATCTGATTCCATCGGTTTATTCCAGACATAAAAAGATTGATTTTTTTCAAGGTGGAACGATTTTGAAGATTTCAGATCTTCGAGACGTATGGAGCGAAGATTCTTTCAAAGAGCTCTATCAGAATATGGAGTCTCTCGTTCCAGGCATAGAAGAAAATTCTTTTTCTATCACGATGGTTGCCTCATCATATCCAGAGAAATTTGGCTTGGTAAAACCATTGATTAACGATGATTTTGACTATAAAGTTTCAGCAACTTACAACAGTAACACAAAGAAAATTTCTATTGTAACTGACCGTAACGAATTTGATGTTCTTGATTTTGAGAAAAGATTCAGTGATGTTTTTCTCGATCCTTTGATGAAGAGTTTTCCTTTCGATCTAAAAACTTTCAAGAAAGGTAAATTTTCTAAAGACTACGAAGTAACTGACTTAATAAAAGGTTTTATTGATCCCAATAACTTACTTGAAAAAGTCGGTGATTTTAGCTTTATATTATCTTTTGCAAAGAATGCCGCACCAAACAAAGAAGATTTAAGGAAATATCCTTACAAAAACGCAGAATATAAAAGTAGAGCTGAATGGCTGAAGAAATTTGGAGGTATAAAAATCTTCAGAGACAACTTCCGTATTCGACCGTATGGCGAGAATGGCGAAGACTGGCTTAAGTTGGGTGAAAGACAGGCACAAAGTCCGGGTGGTCCTGGGCAGAGATTGGGAGGTTATAAAATCAGACCAAACCAAGTTGCTGGTGTTATTAATATTTCTAGAGTGCATAATATATCTTTTCAAGATAAATCAAGCCGAGAAGGTATTCAGGAAAATAATGTTTTTACTCTTTTTAAACAATTATTGCTTGGTATTATTGGTACCTTAGAAAAAGACCGTAATACTATTTTCTTTTCTTTGTCAGAATACTATAACAAGATTGATGAAAAAGAGAAGATAAAAAACGAAGCTCGAGAAGCGATTAAGCAAATCAGCCAAAGAAAAAAAGAATCAAAATCAGGCAAACTATTATCAGAAGAGGACTTTCAAGAAGTTGCTGCAAAAGTAACTAGTGCGTTTACCGTTCTTGAAGAAGAGATTGAAGATAAGCACGAAGAAATAAAAATCTTGCGAAGCTTGGCAAGTGCTGGATTAATTACAGCTGCCGTTGCTCACGAATTAAGAGGTTTTAAGAATATACTTTTAGTGAGAAATAAAGAGCTAAGAAACTTGATTGAACCTTATATTAAAGAGGAGGATTTAAAGGATGTAAAAAAGGCTTTTAATCCTTATGTGTTGTTGTCAGAAATGGAAAAAACGGATCGAGATCTTCATGAATGGATTAGTTACGCCCTCACACCATTGAAACGGGATAAGAGATCAGAAAAGGTCATTTCTCTAAAAGATTATTTTGAGTCTTTAAATGGAATGTGGCAACATCTTTTAGTCGAAAGACAGATAAAATTCTCTGTAGAAGACTTTCCTGATACTTTCAGTGTGAAAGGGTTCTCAATAGACTTGGATACGATTTTAATAACTTGATTATCAATTCCATTGAGTCATTTTCAAAGAAAAAAGAAGTTGAAAAAAGAGAGATTAGTATATCCTGCAAGAAAGAGGGCGAGTTCTATAAAATACATTATCTTGATAATGGGGTTGGATTGGATGAAAGTTATAAGAAAAATCCTACAGATATTTTCCTACCTCAAGAAACAACCAAAAAGAATAGCCTCGGTGAGACAATAGGTACTGGAATGGGTATGTACCTAGTTAAGAGCGTTGTTGATGATAATAAAGGTAGGGTGGAAATAGAGAACCTAGAAAAAGGATTCGGTCTTATTATTCAATTACCAGCTTATTATAAATAAACTATGGAAAACTACACTTTAATGTATATAGATGAAGAGTCTGCGGAAATGGATAGGATGGAAAGAAATCTGGGTTCTGATTTCGAAATTAAGAATATTGATTTTACAGATATAACTTTTGACAAACTCACTACTATTCTAGATAAGCGAGAGTTTGATTACCTAATTGTAGACTTTAATTTAAACGAAAGAAGTAATTGTGGTTTCAACGGAGATGATGTTTTGGTTAATTTCACTAAAAAATTTCCACACTTTCCGGTAATGCTATTAACCAATTTTGATCATCGGGCTGTTGCTAGTGTAAAGAATATAGACACAGAAAAAATTCACAATAAAAAAGAACACAGTGATACCGATTTAAAAATGGCCTTTATTAAAAGAATTAAGGGAAAGATTATTGAGTACAAAGAAAGAAATAGCCAAGCTGAAACAAGAGCCGAAGAATTAATACATAAAAAGAATTCGGGAGCTGAAATGAATATCAACGAAGAAGAGGAGCTAATAAAATTAGATACTTTTTTAGATGAAGTAACCGCAGGAGATGCTTCAATAATACCTAGCCAAATGAAAGAACTATCTAATGAAACCAAGCTACTTTCTTTATTAGAAAAAACTGATGCATTAATATCAAAATTAGAAAATTATGAAGCCGTTCAGGAATAACCATCCTACAAGAAAATATACCGGAACTCCCAAAAATAACTATAAAGATTATAGGGAGATTTTGCGACAAGACTACGATGGAAGATGTGGATTTACTGACTGCAAAGATGTGTGGTGGGCAGGAGGATTTCAAATTGATCATTTCGCTCCTCAAAACCCAAAGATTTTAGATGCAATTAAACTTAGTAAGTTTTCGGCAAAAGAGCATGTATACGAAAACCTTATTTACGCATCTCCTCAAGTAAATCGAATTAAAAGTAATGACTGGCCTTCAGATGATCCAGATGTATCAATTGTAGGCAAGGAAGGTTATTTCCATCCATGCGATGTCGATTTCAACGATTATTTTGAAAGAACTGATTGTGGTGGAATAGTACCCAAAGATCATCCCATCGCTAGATATATGTGGAAAAAACTTAAATTATATCTAAAACGGTATGAATTGTATTGGCGTATAGAAAAGATTGCTGAGCAGCAAAAAAAGTTGATTACACTAAAAAATACTTTGAATTTGCCAGAGACGATTAAGGCAGAAGTAAATGAGGGGATTGCAGAATTAGCTGAAGAATACCAGAAGTATTTTTCTTACTTAGAAGTAAATTATTTAGAAATAGTTTAGATGATATCAAACAAGGAAAATGGTGCATATTATACGCCCTCGTTACTAGCAGATTTCATAGTTTTTCATTTGTTTGATAAATATGATTTCAGTAACAGTATAAACGTTCTAGAGCCAAGCTCTGGTGATGGAAACTTTTTTGATTCCATGTTTTCCAATACTACGTTTAAGGGAAGATTCAAGCTTCCTAAAAATATAACTATAGATGCTATTGAAAAAGATAAGGAGGAAATAGAAATTTCAAAAAAGAAAAACAAGAAGCGTCTCCTTGCTTCACAGAAAATTAACTATTTTAATGAAGATTATTTAGAGTTTAATAAGAAGAACAAAAAGAAGTTTGACTTAGTTATAGGTAATCCTCCATATATAAAAAGTAACTACCTAACAAAGAAACAAATTGAATCCTGTGAAGCAATTCATAAGGGAGCAAATTTGAGTCCTAAAAGTATAAAAAACATTTGGACTAGTTTTCTTATTT
Organism: Minisyncoccota bacterium; assembly: GCA_041675085.1. GTDB lineage: Bacteria > Patescibacteriota > Minisyncoccia > Phycocordibacterales > UBA9973 > UBA9973. The sequence continues at coordinate 150,281 of JBAYUN010000001.1, read as the reverse complement.
CAGGTGTTCAGTCTCTTAACGAGAATGGGGTTATTTGTTTCGTGTTACCAGCTGAGCTGTTGCAGGTTATATATGCTAAAGAGCTTAGAGGTTACTTAAGAGACAACTTTCAGAAGATTGAAATATTTGCTTTTAATGAACTTATTTTTCCTGACATCGAGCAAGATGTAATAATATTGATTTGTGCAAAAAAACAAACACCCGGTGTCTCTTTTTACCATGTAGATAAACTAGAAGATTTAAAAGAACCTACCTATGTAGAAGAGAATAGTAATATTCATAGACAAACTCTTGATAAATGGACTAACTATATTTTGCTGGATAAGGAACTAAAATTTTTAGATACTCTTAAGACTCGATTTTTGCCTATCAAGAATTACTGTCGAGCCGAGGTAGGTATTGTTACTGCGGCGAATGACTACTTTATAGTAGATAAAGAAATTGTGGAAAAATATAAACTTCAAAATATAGCAAAACCAATTCTACAAAAAGGCTCATTAATGCCATCTACAAACAATTTTACAAAGGTTGATCAAAAAAATATTTCCAAAAGAGGTAAACCCGCTTTCTTTTTAAGATTTGAAGACGTTAATCAAAAATCTTTTTCAAAAGAAGCTAAAGAGTACTTAAAAATTGGAGAAGATCGATTAATAGACCAAAGATACAAATGTAAACTGCGTAATAATTGGTATTTTGTTCCATCAGTTTGGGTTTCAGAAGGAATTTTCACAAAGAGATCTAATCTCTTTCCGAGAATGGCTATGAACGAAGCGAAGTCGTATGTGACTGACGCTTTTTATAGAATTAGAATGAAAGACGAGAATAAGGTTAGCGATTTAGTATTTTCTTTCTATAACACTTTAACTTTAATATTTGCTGAATTAGAAGGTCGTTATTATGGTGGCGGTGTTCTTGAGCTAACTCCTAATGAATATAAAAACCTCTCCATACCTTACTGTAAAAAAATTAAACAATCTCAGTTAGAAAAACTAGACAATATGCTAAGAACTAAAGTTGGCATCAAAGATGTACTTAGATACACCGACGAAATAATCTTAAAAGATTATTATAAAATGAGTAACGAAGAAATTGCCCAACTTAAGACTATTCACGCTAAGTTGGTAACTCGAAGACTAAAGAACCGTAAGCTTGGTTTTTAATCATCTGTTGGTAACTAATTACCACTAATTCCTAATCTAAGCTAGGATGTCAAAAGCACTTGAAATGTGCTAGAATTATTTTATAACTTAATAAGCGACCTAACCCCTAAAAACCTTAATGTTTATAGGATATGGTCATAAATCCGTCCAAAGTAAAGAACTCTTAGTCAGAGCTACTTTGGACGGTCATATCTCGAAAGGGGTATGGGTTACACTCAAGGGTGTAGTCGGCCTGGCTAGGAGCTTTTTGCTACCACTTGGCTAAATAAAACCGTCCAAAGTTTATGAATACAAAACAAAATATCATTCAAGATTTATTTATTGAATACGGAATTTTGAATTCTGATCTCACTGTCAACAAATCAAAAAAAGGATCAAAAATTGAATCTATTTTAACAAATGCAAAGAAAGGTCTAAAACAATATCTAAGCATTCAACGATGCTTACATCTTACAAACCCAAGTAAAGACATTTTGTTTCAAGAAATGTTTAGCAATTTTTATGGAATTCGATTTAAAGATATTTCTTGGAAAAAAGAGTATTTTACTCTATTAGAAATTTCAAAGGAACAGAAAAAAGATTTTGGAGAAATACTCAAAATTCTATATACAAAAACAAACACTGTAGATGCTTCATTTTCTAGTAAGCTTTTAGCAACCATCAATCCTAATTTACCAGTAATAGATAAATGGATTAGGATAAATCTTTCTATTAACGAAGAATACCAAGAAATAAGTGCATTAGAAGATATTTCAGATCGACTTAAAAAAACAGAAAATTTTTATAATAAGTTAGTAGACATTTTCGAAGAATTTATTCCAACAGAAGGTGCTAAGAATATATTTGATTACTTTAACTTAAAATATCCTTACACCAACATAACAGAAACAAGCAAGATCACTAAAGTTAAAATACTGGATTTGATTCTTTGGCAATTGCGAGATTAGTCTACATATTTTCTTTGTACTTTCTACGATTCGCTATACCAAAATCCTTTGTCTTCATCATTAACTTTTTCCTGTCTTCTTTATCCTTCTTTGTTTTTGGATTTAGCATCCTGCGAACCTCTTCACGTATTTTCTTTTTCATTTCTTCTTCTTTAACCTCTTTTTCAATAGCTACACGAATACATAGTTCACAAATTTCTGATTCATCAGAGTGCTGGTGTACAAGAACTTGAGGCGGATCAATATTTTTCTTAGGAGCATACTTTCTGTTATTGTTCATTAGATAAAATTTAATAGCATTAAAGTTTCCCTCCTTTAACTTCTTTATTAATCCCATTTCTGCTATATCATCAAGCTGGGAATTTCCAGCTTTCATTGCACGATCAACTTCACGTCTGAATTCAGGATTGTCTTTCATCCATCTGTAGATGGTCGCTCTGGAAATACCCGCCTTTTTGGAGGCGAGCGAGATCCAAGGAGATTCACGAAGAACCTCCAAAAATTTAGATTTGTCATAATTATGTTTCATTAGTAGTTAAGATATTTTGACTCTTTTCTTACCAGTAAACTTCTCCCAACGATTAAGAATAACTTCAGCATAAACTGGTGATTTTTCCATTAGAAAGCACCTACGCTTTATCTTTATAGACGCAATTAATGTGGATCCTGAGCCACCAAATGGCTCGAGAACGAGCTGATCTCTAGTAGTTAATACTTTGATGTAGGGGATTAATATCTCTAGTGGTTTCGTACCAAAGATAATACCTTGACCTGAAGATTTCTCGTCAGCTGCTAAGTGTTCTATATGATCAGTAGGACAATATTTTTTACCTTTACCATAGCTTTCCCACTGAGGAGAACCTGATATGGCAAACAAAGCAGTATTGTATTCATTCTCAAGTAATTCTTCTTCTGGTTCAGTTTGTAATCCACTATGTTCTGTATTAGTAGCAACCATGGCTATATCGTATTTAGAAAAGAATTTATGCTTACCTGCATATCCCTGATTCCTATTAGCTAAGTGCCATACGAGCATATTCTTTACCTTCCAATACTTATCCATTTCATTCCAAATGATTCTAATGTTTTTCCAATTCTCATAGCAAATAATAGAGAAGTTGTCGGCTTGAACTTTGTGTACGTTTGCCATCCATAATTCAGTAAAGTTATCAGGCAATACATCTGTCTCAAGATATCTACGGTTCTTCTTTGCACCAAACCCTTCAGTTGCTTTACCTTGTTTTGTTTTTCCGTGTAAGTAATCCAGTATATATGGCGGATCAGTCATAACCATATCTATTTTATGTTCACCACAAAGCTTTAACATATCTGCTTCTATAGTACTGTCGCCACACATAAGTCGTGAACCATCTAAATCGTAGACGTCACCCTTTTCGACAGTTATCTTTTCGATATTTAATTTTTCTAATTCTTTGTTTAAATCAAATTGCTCTTCTTCTTTTTCTTCTTCAAATATCTTATCCATTTCTTCAGAACTAAAACCAACATCGGCTAAAAAACTTTCATCGAATTTAGCAAGTAGATCAAAGTCAAACTCTCCAGTATTTTTATTAAGCCTAAGATTCAGTTCTTTTTCTTTTTCAATGTCAGGAATATTAATGTAGACGACTGGCACTTCTTCTATTCCAAGCTCTTTAATCACAGCCAGTCTAAAGTGTCCACCGATAACAATATTTTTTCTTTCCTCGGCACCGTTTACTAATAAAGGATCGACAATACCATACTTCTTAATACTTTCTTTTAGTTGAGCTTCAGATTCCTTATCCCACTTACGGGGATTATAGTCAGCAACTTTAAGCTCGCTCACATGCACATGCACGATTTTAATTTTTTCAGACATATTTTTTAGGTTAAATTTAATAATAGACAAACAAAAAAAACGACTTGGTAGCCGCCTTTTTCTTTTTCAATATTATTTTAACTTTTATTGACGTAGAATTGGCAATCTATTAGCACGCTAAAAGCGGCTACCAAATTACCAACTCCACACCAGTTTCTTGTTTAGATTTATTTTATCCTTTTGCCTGAGTTAAGGTGTTTCCTTAAACCGACCGTCAAAGCATAAGATACAATTAATCCATACAATAGAAAAGTTCCTCGTTGTACCAACATACGAATCGCTCCAAAAATAGGATGCAAATTCATTGTTGAGCTACCGTATAAATAATTCCAAAGAACTGGTTTAATTATAGAACAATATTACTTTTTTGCAAGAGTAAACAATCAACAGGTTAAAAATCATCTTTTATAAATTATAATTTACTTATGAAAAGTTTTAGTATGGCCGTCAGAGTTTTAAACAAAACCTTAAAAGAAAAAGACCCAAAGACATTTAGTAGTTCTTGGATATTTCAGCATTGTCAGCCTGTCTATCATTATATCCGCCTTAATTTTAGAACAGAGAATGGAGATGTTGATTGGGATGTTGTCACTCAATCATTAAAGAGAACATTCCAAAAACGCTGGATTCGATACAAGCGGAAATATATAAAGTTATATGAACGTCAATCTGAAGTTGATCTTATTTTAAATAAGTATAAAGATAAGTTGTATACTTTTATTGCTCAAGAGAATGAACAAGACAAAAAGATACAACAAAAGATGATTGTTAGTCTGGTGAGGATAGGCCAGAAAGGAAATGTTTGTGCTCAACAGGAATTAATAAAGTGGGTTACTTTTATTACTGACGACTGGATTGATCGCTATCCGCAAATGTATCGATGGAAAGGATATGCTGATGAAGTGGAAGACAAGATTAAAACTTGCATACGACTTTATAGATATACTGGATCTTTTTTCGGCTATTTATTCAAAACTTTAGAATATTCAGCTCGAGGTAAACCACCTTTGGTTTCTGTGGATGATAAGATTCTGGATGGATCGAAAACAAGATTGGAATACCTTAATCTAGACCAAGAAGAAGAGATAAATAACAGGACTTTTTGGGAGAATTAAATTTAGATTCTTTTCTGGTAAAAAGACGAATTTTATTGTAATATTTGTATATTATGGAACCGTCAACTGCTTCTCCTTTAGGCGACAACTTCGCACAAGAACTTATAAATATATTAATTACATCTATTGAGGAAAAAACCAAATGGGCTGTTAATTTCGCTTGGGACATCTTCATAGCTTTCCTTGTTAAGAACTGGCTTCCTTTATTTATCCTGCTTTTCTTTGTTCTTATTATTACGACATTTAATGCAATGATGGGTAGATGGGGAGCTTTTGGTAGTTTTGCATATAACATTCTCTACTTTACTGTTTTATTAATTATTGGATTAATTTGGGGACCAGAAGTATTTGTCGACGACGTATTTAATGCTGCTTGTATTGTGATACTTTATCCTGTCTGTTATCGAATTGTAGGGCTTATTCTTAGAAAAGCTAACTTTAAAAATTAACAAGATTATATAAATATGGACAAACAAAATTGTGTAGCATTATATGAAGAATATAAAGAAAAGAAGCAACGAATAAATACTGTGTTGAGAATGAGAGATGTTTCTAAATATGGAGAAGAAAAACTAAATCCATTACTTTTATCTCTCGAAGATTTTAAAAGATTAGAAGAAATAGCCGAATTCTTAGTTAAAAATTGTAAAGATATTTTAGAGTTGTCACCTTCGGAGTGGTTTGATTTACAAAGAACTATGGAAATAAGTCAGTACAAAAGTTAATAGTTTTTAATAAAAATATGAATATCAAAGACTTAGCACAAATTGAAAACCAAGCACTAGAAGAAGCACGCAAAGAATTTCCTGAATACGTTGAGCATGCAGAATTCGGAATCGGATTATTATCTTCTTTTGCAAAAGTAAATTTTCCAGAGGGTTTCATTTTTACATTGTTTTTAAATCAAATAACAAAACATACGAATCTTTCTTTGTTGTCTGCATTACGTCGGCATCACGTGCAAGCAACACTTGATTTACGTTTTGCCATGGAAGCCGGTTGTTGGGCAGGTTTTGCTATCGCACATTATGATCAAAAAAGCTTTGCTGAATTTGGAAAGGCAAATTTTGTTGATCCCACTCCTAAATTAAAAGGTGAGATGTATAAATGGATTGAGAAAAATTATAAGCCAGGCAACGATTCTTTAAAAAGATTCAAGGACCAGCTAAATGCGTTATCAACTCATGCCAATATTGTTGATTGTTGGAGAAATTTTGATCAAGAAACGTTTAAACATGACTTTTTTGATAATTTTGAAGATCATCACATTAAAACTGATATTTGGGCAGTTGCAAATCTTTGCCGAGGAGTTATAGATATCTTTTATGGAATTAATTTAGATTATAAAATTCTTACCATGGCACCAGACTTTAAAGAAAACTTTAAAAAACTTGAACTCGATAATGATAGATTCAAAACAGAAATGTTGAAAGATCCCAGACTGTCTAAAATATAAGGATGGGGTTGGTTGAAAGTTTGTCTCATTTGTCTCATTTTGTTGTGGAATAAGGTTGGTATAGGTTCAATTAAGACACTAATATAGCCGTATTGTGCTTGAACGAAACATGACTGAGACGCCTCAATTTGGTATACTAAAAGTAGTCAAAGAATGCTTGTGGGGTCTCACAGGTTAAGGTTCTAGACTGAGCCAGTCAGCCAAGTCATGCGTCGCTCGAGACGCGTTGAAGTCTATTAATTTTTATTGTTTAGCGATATAATTTATATATGGAAAGTATTTCACCACTAAATAATATAATTGATAAATTAAATAGTAATCAAGGAGTTGTATCTGTTATTATTTTTATACTAACGATTCTTTTGGCCTGGGCTGTAGGTTTTTTGAAATGGATAAGAAATGAAATTTCAAAAAGTAAAAGAAGTAAAAAAATAATTTGTGCATGGAGAGTATATCCCACTACCTTAGTTGAAAATAGTGATCATATTGAGTATAAATTTGGACCAATTTTCCAAAATAAAAATGATGAGATTATAAAAGATTTTTGGATAAACTTTTCTTCTTCTGGATTTGATTTAGGCATAGAAGAAACACCTCAAACTGTTCTATTAAAAGGGTGGAATATGAGAAACGAAGCATTAAATCTTATACTTAAAGATGGTGAAAGTCTTGCTCCGCAAAATTTTATAGAGCCGTTCATAATCGTAGTAAAACTAAAAAAAGATTTACCTGAACATGGTGCATGGATATATATATCATATGGAGTATCAAATTCTCCTAAAAATGAAGTAAACTACAAATTGTCGTACTCTGAACTTAAAAAATTTATTAATGGATCTAAACATTCAACAGAAGACTTTTTAAGATACATAGGAGCAAATGGGTTTAATTTTTTAAAAACAAAAATAATTAGAATGTTTTGGAAGTAATATAAATATCAAAAATGAAAATAATAAAAAAATCACATGAAACTTTTATAAGAAAGGATGCTCACGGTGGTAGTGGTGGACGGAAATTGTTATTGGATGATAATGAACTAAAAAATGTGCAAGGTATGACCTATGGATTTTTACCAGCAGGTGCCAGATTTGCATGGCATGCACACGAAAAAATGAACGAAGTAATGCTTGTCTTAAGAGGTCAGGGAACCGTGCGAGATGAAGATGGTATATATCCTTATTCAATTGGAGATGTGTTTGTATTTCCACAAGGTATATTCCATGAAATTGAAAACACATCTGAAGAAGAGCATGAATATATTTTTGTGCGAGTTTACGAATGAAAATGAATTAATCAGCTTGCTCGAGATACGTCGTTTCGTAATAATAAATTAGTTAAAAATAACCTTAATGGGCTTGACCGACTATGGCTCTTACTAAAAGATGCCAGCCAACATGAGCTTGCTCATGATATGTCGTCTAATATGTATATTGAGCGAGTTCTAAATTAGTTTGAATACTATATAGTCCTGATGAATAAAGATATTAAATGTTTGCAATACTGTACGAGACACGGATATTTTCTTTTTCCATTTTTATTTTTCGAATAGTAATTCGACCTATATCGCTCAAGTTGGCAATATGTGTTCCTCCACATGGAATTCCAAAGTCACCATAATACACAGTCCTCATTGGTTTTCCGTTTTGAAGTTTTGACTCATCAAAGACAAGTTTTGTTTGTATATTTCTTCCCATAATTTCTTCGACTTTGTCAGTAATATCCTGTTTTAATTTCTCAATATTATGTCCATTCAAAGATCCTGCATATTCTATGTATGCACCTTGAGGAAAATGATATCCTTTACCTGGAACCCAATCAACATCAAGTTCTTTTAGTGCTAGATCGACTAAGTGTCCTGCACTATGCAGGCTGGTATTTAGAAGTCTTCTTTCTTTGTCTACGAAACAATAGACTTTTGTGCCGATGTTCATACTTCCAGCCTTGAGAATTCCAATGTGATGAACTGTACCCTCAATAAATCTGACTTCTTCTACTTCAAAAACAAAAGATTCATCTTCGTTTTTTATAAATCCAGTATCGTATGGCTGACCTCCTCCTTGTGGGTAAAAAATTGTCTGGTCGAGGATAATTACGTCTCTGTCATCATTAGTTAATTTTTCGAGGATAGACGCAGAGCAAGTAAGTCCTTGCATATCCTTCATATATAAAAGTTCTGTCTTCATGGTTTTAATATAGTATTAGTTTATAAAAATGAGGAAGTTTTTCAACTTCCTCATGATAATTTTAATTGAGTGCAGGCATACTCTTGCCGTCTCTTTTGAACTCAATTTTGATTTCACGACCAATTTTCATAATCGCCACGCCAATAATGTTCTTGCGGTTATTTTCCAATCTTGGGATAAGAACTAGAAAAGTGCAGCTTGATTTGGTACCAGAAGTATTCCACTTATCAAAAGCAAAACGGGTGATCTCACCAGCCATTCCCGTATTGCTATTACATTCCCAAATAGATATAACGTCTGTTTCTAAATCTACCTCAACCAAGTTAACCAAGTACTCGCGAGGAGGGGTCAGTTTTGTTGGTGGCAAGGCGACTCCTGGTGCAACAACTACACACCAACCATACTTCAGATAACATAATGTGGCGTGTGCATCATTGATAAGTGCTGAAAAGCATCCATAGTTAATACCATTTACAGAATGGAATTTTATACCATCTACCTGCTCGAAAGCAGGGAACTCTGTGGCTATCTCTTTAACCGTATTATGATCAAGAGGTCTAATAAACATGTCTAAGCTCATATTTTGATGTTTTATTGTGAACAATTTCTTTAAGCATAACTAAATATGAACCGTTAGTTAAGTTTTATATCAAAATAAACATATTTGTATCTTTTTGTTATATATGCTAGATTTCTAAATATGATAAAAATACATGATATTGTGCATTCTGTTCTACTTTCAGACGAGGAAGCTCTCTCGGCTATTTCAAATGGCTATATGAATCTGTCTCAGTATGCATGGAAAATACAAAAAGAAGTTGAATCTAAAACAAAGAAGGAAGTTGGTATCCCTGGCATAGTGGTTGCTCTGTCTCGACTGGCTAAAGATATCGGAAACAAAAACCCTTTGATTCAGGAAGTTGAGATAAAAAATATAACAACCAAAACACCTCTTTCAGAGATCGTTTATTCTAAAACAAGCGAATCGATAGTAAAGCTTTCAAAAGTATATGACAAAGTAAAAACTGGCACTGATGATTTTTTTACAATGACACTGTCCACTAATGAAATAACTGTCATCTGTAGCGATCGGATAAAAATTGAGATTGAAAAGAGCTTAAAGGAAAAACCTATCATGGTTGTAAAAAATCTGGCTTCAATAGGCTTGTCTCTTGATCCGAAATATTATCCGATGCCTAACATTACATTTTCTTTGATCCGTAGGATTGCGCAAAAGAGAATACCTTTGGCAGAGACAATAACTACTAGGACTGAAATAATCTTCGTATTTGAACAGAAATATCTTGCAAGTATGGTTGAATTATTTGTATAAGTTTAGTTATTTCAATCTCTCTAAAACTAATTTTATCACTTCTTCTTTATTTAAATGAGTTCTGTGTTACTCATATTTTACTTTTATGTAAATAATAAGTATATTTGATAAATGGAAATTAAAAACTACAAATACATCCTCTACATAATAATCCCAATAATCTTCATCTCAATAATCTCAAGCGGTGGTCCGTCTGTAGAAGATAAGATTGGAGAAGTGGAAGCTATAAATACTGAATTAGCAGAAGAAGAATCAATCGATGAAATCTTGAAAGAAGTATTACCAATAGCTCCTGTTGTAGAAACTCCCAAAGCTCCTGAGACTGTTACAGTAGCACCTACAAATACACAACAATACTACAAAGTAACCAGAGTAGTAGACGGAGACACAATAGACGTAGATATCAATGGGACCATTGAGAGAATAAGAATGATAGGTATTAATACTCCTGAAACAGTAGATCCTAGAAAACCTGTAGAGTGTTTTGGTATTGAAGCATCGAATCAAGCTAAATCATTGTTATCTAATAAATCAGTAAAGCTAGAATCAGATTCATCTCAAGGAGATAGAGATAAATATAGTAGATTACTTAGATATATCTTTCTAGAAGATGGCACAAACTTTGGACTTAAAATGATTCAAACTGGATATGCATATGAATATACATACGATTCTAAATACAAATATCAAACAGAATACAAGAACGCTCAAAAACAAGCAGAGGACACTAAAGCTGGATTGTGGGGAGATAAATGTAATGGAGTCACTGTAGCACCTATTGTAGTCGCTCCTGTCGCATCGACTACTACTCAAACCCAATCTACTCCAGTAACTTCAACAGAAACAAATCAAAATAACTCTTGCATCATTAAAGGTAATATCAATTCAAAGAAAGAATACATATATCATGTGCCAGGTTGTGGATCATATAATGCGACTATCATTGATGAATCAAAAGGGGAGAAATGGTTCTGTTCTGAAGAAGATGCTTTGGATTCTGGATGGAGAAAGGCTCTTAATTGTTAAGGCAGAATTTTGGACGAAAATTTCCCATACATCACTACGATCAAAACAACACATATTGCCCATAGTATCATGATTTGCTGTTGACAAAAACTTAAAATATGTTATATATAAAGCATATTAGATCTTTGAAATCAAGTTTCAGTATTGCTTTTTGGATGTCAGTTTGGTTTCTAAAAAGCAATATTGCAAAACTTAAATAAATAAAAATGAAACATCCAAAATTAGATGAATTGTTTAGCGACTTAACAATTATCAAAAAAGTAAATGATGCCCTTGCACAAATGAAAAGTGAGACATCATTTGAAGTAGCTGAATTTGGGGAACCTTTAACCTTTCCTGATGACGTTATATCGTTAATGTATTTAATTATTTTCTGTGAAAATGTACATTTTATACCTGGACGGAAGCCAGCAATTGGTATAGCTGCTGGTGATTATGTAGAGCATGAAAATAAAAAATACATGTATGCAAGTTCTGGAGTAATGAATCCAAATCTTTTCACACTTCATCTTGCACGTGAATTTGAACAACTTATGAATAATTGGCTAGAGGTCAAAGATGAAGTTGAAGCAAGGTTACAAAAAAATAAGGTAGCTTTACCTCAACTCTCTTCAGAATCTTCACCATTTAGAAATTTTAGTAGTAATGTTGGGTTTTCTCATATTGGGACCCCTTCTCTTGCATTTATTCAAGCATTAGAGGGAATACGAGAGAAATTAAATGGATTAATTAAGAAAGAAAGAATGGAAGATATTGATTATTTAATTAGTACCTGTAAAGAATTTTGTAATATTGGAGAATCTTTGGATAGAATACGGAATCTGGCTGGTGCAAAATCTTTTGCTTTTGTTAATACAAAAAATGGTGGCTTGGAATTAAGTGGACCATCTGCAAGCGGTGGGATGTCTTGGCTCCAGAGTAGTTCATCAGAGATTATTGATGCTGTTCCTCATAAAAATAGTCTATCTTTTTTTATGATGCATTCACATAAGATTTTTCCACAAGTTAATGTGATTGGAAGCGGTACAATTCCTGAAAAAAGTATTAAATTTATAATACCTCCTGGTATTGTAGAACAACTGCAAAGTATTATTGATAATTCAGAAAGTTTAAGAGATCTATGGAAAACTTGTGAGCCAAACTTTGAATTAAGTGACGAAGAAAATAAAACAAGGTTCATTAATTGGGCAAAAGCAGTACATAAAACTTTGTATACTTCTGAAGTAGTGAATATAATTCGTAGCCGTGTTCATGTTAACGTTATTGGTATTCAATTAGATTTAACGGAGCCAAATCAAAAAACTGTGTATCTGAGACCAGTAACAACAGAAAGTTTTTGGAATAGTGTTGATAAAATTGAAACTTCTGAAATTGAAAATTTTGATGTTGCAAATTTTTGGATAGAATGTGCGGATGGGTATGTATCCCCTGAAATACCATTAGTATAGGTATTACAATAAATTTACTAAAATAAAAGCCTAAGAAAAACTTAGGCTTTTTTATTTTTTCTTGATTTGTGTCACTTTTGTCACTTTTTGACGTGCTCAAGTAGTGTAGAAATGATACAATATAAGTATTAAAAATAATATTACAGGGTACGGAGCCATGGGGTTCTAGCTCAATCATCACAGCAATGAATTTTAAATTTGAAAATTTGAATCTTATCAAACCTATTCCTTTATCAGAGAATCCAAAACTCATGAAACATTTGCATGAGAAGAAGGCAAAAATTGTTGATCAATTTCGTCCAAAAGAAATGGACTTTGTTGATATCTATCCAGAAAGTGAAATTCTTGCTGACTTAGAAGAGATGCGAAAGATAGAAGAAAATTTCCATAACAATGAAGAACAAAAATATAAAACAGAACTCTCTTCTTTACTAGAAGCTGTTTTAGCTGATCAGATAGAGTCTAATAATTGGCTAGGTGAAAATACAGAAGTAGTCCCTGCTTCTAGGTATGATGATATTAAATACGGCGTAGATATAGTTTCTATATACAGAGAAGAAGATTCTGAGGAATATCTCGGTCTTGGTGTTGATGTGGCTTTTGCTAATGATAAAAGAAATATTATTTCTAAATTAGATGGTATTAAATTGTTATTAAAAAATGGTCTTATTCCTAAGTTGAAATATTTTGAAGATCCTAGTACAGGTGAGCACAAAGAGCTTTTGGTGCCAAAAGTTGTAGTTGGTACAAGGCAATCTAGTGCAGAAAAATTACTCAAAACTTGGGGAGGTGAGAGTGCTGATAGGAATAAAAAATTAGCGAATGATCCTATGCAAAGTAAAATAATTCTAGAGTCCATGTATCAGATTAATTATTTTAGAAATTATTTAAATGAACTAATTAAAGATGAGAAAAATTTAAATAAAAAGAATAAGTATCAAAGTATTCAAGATGCTTACGAGAAAATGTATGTAATTTTTTCTAATATTTATCAAGAAAAAGAAGAAATCATAAAGAGTCATATTAATGAAATATCTGATGATATCGTATATGAGACTATTTTAGAATATACGAAATCGTAAAAATAAGTAGAAATTGTATTAAAAAATCTGTAATTAGCAAGTAATTAGCAAGGACCGTCCTTGCTAAAGTATTGCTTTTGGGTCACTTTTGTCACTTTTATGATAATATATAATTATGCAAATTATTGATTATTCTGTTTTGTATAAAAGTTTTTTACACGGATTTTTTGCTTTATGGCCTATTTGGGTTGGATTAGGATTATTATTGTTATTAAAGATATTACTTGAAGTTATTGTTCCAGATAAAATTGCTGAATGGAAAAGAAAAAGAAATATAAAAAATGGTCAAGAATGGCGTTCTGATAGAGAACTTTTACAGCAACTTAGAGGAATGAAATCAAATGAATTTGAAAAATATATAGCTGATCTTTTCTTTCAACTTGGCTATAAGACAAATGCTGTCGGTAGGTCACATGATGGGGGAATTGATGTCACTGCAGAAAAAAACGGAATAATAAATTACATACAATGTAAAAAGTTCATCACTAGCCAAGTACCAGTTGGAGCTGTGAGAGATTTTTATGGAGCATTAGCAGATCATGTTGCGAATGGTAAAGGGTATTTTATAACAACAAATAAATTTACTCTTGAAGCAGAAAAATTCGCAGAAGATAAACCAATAGAACTTGTTGATAGCTTTAAGTTGATTGAATATGTCAGGATAGCTCAAAATGTTAAAAAGGTTGATACTGTTAAAGCAAATAATATTAAACAAGTTTGTCCTAAATGTGGCAATGAGCTTTTGGAAAAAGAAGGTAAGTTTGGTAAATTCTTAGGGTGTTCAGCCTTTCCAAAATGTAGATTTACCTCTTAGGTAGATTAATAAAAAATAACTTAAATTTACTGCTTTTAAAGGTGCTCAAGTACGGTCGAAATGGTATACTTAAAATATTATTAATAATTTTTTTCATATGGAAATAATTAGCAAGGACCGTCCTTGCTAAAACTCGCTAAAACTCAAAAAAATAAATTGATTGTATTATAATATTCTTATGGAAATAAAATTAGAAGAAAAAACAATAAATGCACTTAAATGGATCGTAGGTATATTAAATAAACACAATATACCTTACCGTATTGGAGGAGGGTTTGCTGCGCATGTATATGGCTCATCTCGTCCTGTAAATGATTTAGATTTTTCATTGCCTGGAGAATATTTTCCTATCATCGTTTCGGAAGCTAAAGATTATATTACTTCTGGACCAAAACATTATTTAAATGCAAAGTGGGATTGCGATACCTTGTGTTTAAACTATAATAATCAAGATATTGATATTACAGATATTGATACTTTGAAAATGAGTAATAAATAGCAGACAGAATGGTTTCAAACAAAAGATCATTTTAGAAAATTCCCCACAATATCTAAAACAATCAATGCTATTGAAATTTCACTTATTGATCCTCGTGATTTAGTTGCTTATAAAAAAGAACTAGCTGACGATGAACATCCACATCAGTTAATCGATATTCATGCAGTAGAGAATTATATTGCAAACAACTAGTGTGCATTTTGACTAATAGCTATAAGCACTAGATATTTAAATAGATTTAAAACCCTTGCAAAGCGATGTATATTAGTTGATAATTTGTATATATTATTAATAATTTTTTTCATATGGAAATAAATATTTTCGTTCTGCCTTTTTTGCAAATTATCATTGCTTTTGGACTTATTAATGTTTGGATTTTGAGATTCTCTATGGCTACAAAATATCGTGGCGCGGGAGCAAAAAACATGCAAGAAGAATTCTCTGCTTATGGTCTACCTGTTTGGTTTATGTATATTGTTGGCTTTTTAAAACTAGCAATATCTCTCGTTATGATTCTCGGATTATTTAGTGCAAATATTTTAGCTTTGTTTGGTTTGCCTGCTTTGGCAATCCTAGCTATCCTTATGCTTGGAGCTATCGGTATGCATATTAAAGTCAGAGATTCTTTTGTAAAAAGTATTCCTGCTATTCTTATGCTGTCTATGACAGTTTTAGGTTTGTACTTGAGCGGTAATTTTTAGTTTTACTTATTATGTATTTTGTTTATATCTTAGAATGCAAAGACAAAACCTTGTACGTAGGGTCTACAAATAACCTAGAACGTAGATTGGTATAGCATAATAATTCAAAATCTGGTGCCCATTATACAAAAATCCGCCGACCAGTAATCCTAAAATACAAAGAAGAATTCGAGACATATAACGAATCCAGAAAACGAGAGGCGGAGTTGAAGCGATGGAGTAGAGACAAGAAATTGGAACTTATTAGGGATATGTAGGTAAATTAATAAAACATTAATAAATATTAATATGAATTTAGGAAAACTTAAAAAAATTGAATTACGTGAAGGTTGGAAACATGAAGCTAATGACTTTACTAAATGGTTAGCACAAGAAGAAAATCTTGATCTCTTGGGTGATGAAATTGGTTTTGACATAAAATTAATTCAGACTGAAGCAAAAGTTGGGAGTTTTAATGTTGATATTCTGGCAGAAGAAGAAAGTACTGGTCATAAAATAATTATTGAAAATCAGTTAGAGATAACTAATCATGATCATTTAGGTAAACTTATCACTTATGCTTCTGGTTATGATGCAAGGATTATTTTATGGGTAGTTAAGGATGTTAGAGAAGAACATAGAAAAGCAATAGACTGGCTTAATGAAAATACCAATGAAGAGATTGGTTTCTATTTGTTAAAGATAGAACTTTGGCAAATTGCTGATTCTCCTTTTGCTCCTAAGTTTGAAATAATTTCAAAGCCCAATGATTGGGCAAAAGTCTTAAAGAGTACTACTGAAAGTTTAGAGCTAACTGAAACTAAAATTAAACAACTTCAATTTTGGGATGAATTCAAAAGTTTTGCAAAACAAAATAATACTAAATTGCGTTTTCAAAAAAGTTATCCTCAACATTGGACAAACATAAGTATTGGTAGCAGTGAATGTAGTCTTTCTTTGACTCTTAATTCAAGAGACGGGTTTCTTGGTGTAGAGATTTATATCTCAAATAATAAAGAGCTGTATGCTAATATCTTGAGTAATAAAGATAAAATAGAAGGTGAATTAAATGAAAAATTAGAATGGATGGAGTTACCTAACAAGAAGGCTAGTAGAATTAAGATTTCCCTAAAAGGTGATTTTGAAAATGAGGCTAAATGGAGCGATTACTTTGAATGGTTGTTAAAAGAGGCTGAAATGTTCCAGTTGGTATTTCCTAAATATATCAATAATTAAATGTAAGCAATATAATGAAACCCATAAAATTTAATTCAGATTTAGTTGATAAAATACTGACAGGAGAAAAGACTACTACTTGGAGGCTTTTTGATGATAAGGATTTAAAACTTGGGGATGAGCTTGAATTTATAAACAAAGAAACTCTTGAGACTTTTGGATATGGGAAAATAATTTCTCTTAAAATTAAAACCCTTGGTACTTTGAATGAAGAAGACTGGGTAGGGCACGCTCGGTATGATTCTGATGAAGATATGTATTCGGATTTTAAGAAATTCTATGGAGATAAAGTAAATAAAGACACAGAAGTTAAGATTATTAATTTTGAATTTAGATTGTAGTATAATAAAAATATGAAAACGATACTTATTGATGCGGTGAATACTATAATTCTAAAAAACGAGGCAGGTAATTATATTCAATATAAAGAATTATTTGATTTACTTGAAACATATCCAAATCCAAAACTTATCCTAACTAATGCTGACGATGAGCAAATCATTAAATTTGGTCTTGATTCTGTGCCTTATCCTGTTTTTACAATGAAGCATAATCCTGATAAAGTAGAACCTGTTTATTTTAAAACCTTGCTTGATACATATAATTTTGATAAAAATGATGTTATTTATTTTGAACACAATTCTGATGCTGCAAAATCCGCCGAATCAGTAGGAATTATTTCTTATCATTATGACAAAGAAAAGAAAGATTTGATTGCTTTAAAAAAGTTCCTTGATGAGAATTTGTAGTATAATCAAAACATGGATTACAAACTATTCGTCGCGAGTAAGGGTTTTGTTAATTAGCAAGGACCGTCCTTGCTAAAATAAATTCTAAATTTATAGTATAATAAAAGCATGAAAGAATCATTTACAAATAATTCAGAAGGGGATTTACCTAAAAACGAAAGTCCTTTGCACTCTATTTATTCTACTTTTGATGTTCTAAATTCAGCAGAATTGCATGATTTGTATTTTCAAGAAGATCAAAGATTGATGGATAGTTATTCTTGGGATTATGAGGACTCTGATTTGATTATAAATAAAATTAAAAATTTGATAGAGAATGTTGGAGATATTGGTTTAACAAAAGAAGAAAAAGATACTAAAGAATCGATACTTTGGTTTTGGTATCATCACGCTACTAGTTGCGCTCTTTTTCAAAAGAAAGATAAAGAAAAAGCAAAATTGTATTCAACTAAAGCTCTTGAATATAAAGATAATCGTAATTCGAATCAAATAACAAAATTATTATATTTTTTGGCAAATGACGATTTGACTGAAGCAACTAACTGGGCAGATAATATAGAAAACCCAACTGAAAAACAAACAGCTTTAAGTTTAATAAAGGATTATAAATCTTTAAATTTAATATAATAAAAGCATGGATTACAAACTATTCGTCGCGAGTAAAGGTTTTATTAAAAATACAAAAGGAGAGATTTTGATATTGAAAGAATCTTCAAGTTATGAAGATGGGACTAATTTTGCTAAATATGACGTCCCAGGAGGACGAATAAAACCCGGAGAGAAATTGGAAGAGAGTTTGAAAAGGGAAGTTTATGAGGAGACTGGTTTAGAGATTCAAGTTTTGCAATCTTTTTGCGTTGGGGAATGGAGACCAAAAGTTAAAGACGAGAACTGGCAAGTGATAGGTGTATATTTCGTTTGCGAAACTTTGAATGAAAATATAGTTTTAAGTAAAGATCATGATGAGTATATCTGGATTAGACCAGAAGACTATAAGAATTATAATATTATAGATAATTTAGCAAATGCTTTCGAAGTGTATTTAAAGCTATAAAATTCTAGATTTTATAAAACATAATCTGATATAATAAAATTATGAAAGATTTAAAAAAGCATGATGAACGTATGGCGGGGATGACTTTTTCTTCTGTTTATCCTTATTATGTAATAAAGGTAGAGAAGAAAGGTAGAACAAAAGAAGAGCTACATAAGGTTATCAAATGGCTCACAGGATATACCGAAACTAATCTAAAGAAATTTATAAACAACAAAGCTACTTTTGAAGAATTTTTCCATAAGGCAAAAATAAATCAAAATGCACATTTAATAAAAGGGATGATATGTGGTTATCGAATTGAAGATATTAAAAATCCTTTAACTCAAAAAGTTAGGTATTTGGATAAATTGGTAGACGAATTGGCAAAAGGGCGAGATATGGAGAAAATTTTACGAAAGGTTAAGATTAATTAAAAAAAATACATATGAAAAATTACAAAAATATAAATGAATACATAAAAGACACACCAAAAGATTTTCTGCCTAAATTAAAAGAAATGCGAACTTTGGTAAACAAACTTGTCCCAAAAGGCGTAGAATCTATAAAATATGGTATGCCGACTGTAGAGCTCAATAGCAAGAACTTTGTGCATTATGCTGCTATGAAAGGGCATCTCGGATTCTATCCGTCTCCGTCAGGCATAAAACCTTTTGAGGAAGAACTGGCTAAAAAGGGGATTAGCTATTCAAAAGGTTGCATCCGGTTTCCTTATGATAAGCCCTTGCCAATATCGCTGATTACCAAGATTATTAAACATAGATTAAAAGAAGAATCTGGGAAATTAAAATCTTAAATTTCGTAGTATAATAAAATTATGCAAAAAATACATATAGAAACAATTGTGCATGCAAATATTGAAAAAGTTTGGAAACACTGGAACGATCCAGAAAGTATTAAAAGTTGGGCTTTTGCTACGGATACTTGGGAATGCCCTCATGCTGAGAATGACTTGAAGGTGGGTGGGAGATTTTTGACTCGCATGTCTGCCAAAGACGGTAGTGAGAGTTTTGATTTTACTGGTACATATACAGAAGTAGAAGAATATAAAAGTATTAAATATGTTATGGATAAAGCTGAAGGGGAAGAAAATAACAGAGAATGCGATATATTTTTCTCAACTTTAGAAAACGGTGATACTAAAATAGTAGAAGAATTCTCCCCAGAAGAAACTAATAGCGTAGAACTTCAAAAAGCAGGCTGGTCTGCAATACTCGAGAATTTTAAAAAGTATGTCGAGCAAGTTTAAAAATTATATTTACGAATTTTGGATTTTTGGTATCAAACAAGCCCGAGCGTCTATATTTGCGGGCTTGTTTTTTATTTTACTTTTTATTTCAAATTATATTCCTTTAGAAAATTTTGCTCGTTATGATTTTCTTTTTATTTCAGCTGTTGTCATTCAAGCTATTTTATATTTTACAAAATTAGAAACTAAAGATGAGGTTAAAGTAATATTCCTTTTCCACATTATCGGTCTTGTGCTCGAACTCTACAAGACGAGTCCAGGAGTTGCTTCTTGGAGTTATCCGGAAGAGGGATTCTTTAAAATAGGTACTGTGCCTCTATATAGTGGGTTTATGTATGCAGCGGTAGGTAGTTATATCAGTCAGTCTTGGAAGATTATGAAATTAGAACTCGTGAATTATAAACATTATCTTCTTAGCGTGATTTTATGTGCTTTGATTTATTTGAACTTCTTTACCAATCATTATATATATGACGCCCGTTGGTTTTTGATATTCTTTGTGTTTATTTTATTCTTTAAAACTAAAGTTAATTTTATTGTGACAAATAAAGTCCGCTCTATGTATATGAACGTCGCCTTTCTGCTTATCGCTTTCTTTATCTGGATCGCAGAGAATATCGCTACGTATTTCGGTGCTTGGAAATATCCGAGTCAAATTCATCAATGGTCCGTGGTCTCAACGTCTAAGATAACTTCATGGTTCTTGTTGGTTATTATTAGCTTTATCCTTGTGGCTTATTTGAAGCATTATAAAAAAGATATTTTAAAAAGGTTGTAACGGTAAGAGATGTTTATTCAATTTATTGGCAAAATAAAAAGCCTTTTCATTAATTAATGAAAAGGCTTTAATACAAATATTTTGTTTTTTAATTCGGGTACCTCAGGACTTCTTTTCCTGATTCTCTTGCTGTAACCTCATTGGTTTTTATATACATTACTGCTTCTTTTGGAAAATATTTTTCTGGTAAATCGTTTTTTTGTAGGAAATTTCTTAAAATATTTTCTGGAGCCCAATCTGTGGTTAAGATAACTGTATTTCCTTCATTAAGCTCTTCTTCTAGGAACTCTATTAAATCTTTTTTAAAACCATCGATTTTGTCAGATCTTAACTCGGTGAAAAAATCGCCCCAATATTTGACGGCTTTTGAAATACATAATGTATTCATAATTTATTTTTTAATACGGTACATAAATAAAAATTCTTTCTATTTATAGAATAGTTTGTCCTAAAAGTCAATACAGAGAATATTTCTAGAGTAGCTTTATGTATTTTTATGCTATGATATTTACATGATTACAAAAGAACAATATATAAAAAGTTTTGTTAAGGAATTAGAAATTATTAAACATTTAGCAGAGAAGATAACACCCGAAATGCTCGAGTATCGCCCTTCAGAGAAACAACGTTCTACTTTAGAACTAATGCAATATTTAGGGCATATTTCAGCTACGGCTATTTTGTCTTTTGTTGACCCGGTGAATAATTCATATATGGAATTAGCAAAAGCAAAAGACCTTGTAACTTTTGAGAATTTTATTTCAAAAATTGACGAGCAAATAAAAATAGTAAATGAGCAAGTGTCAGTCTTAACAGATGAACAATTGAATAGTGAGGTGTCTTTCTTTGGAATGAATGAGAAATTATCAATGCATCTTTTGAGTGCTTTGAAATGGATCACAGCTTACAAGATGCAACTTTTCTTGTACATTAAAGCAAATGGAGTACACCATATAGGTACTAGCAACGCTTGGGCTGGATTTGATACTCCTCCTAAAGAGTAATGGGGAAAATATATGCAGAAAATCATTCCCAAAATAAATCCATATATTAAAAAGTTTAATGCTACCCTGGCTCTAAGTGATAAGAAAATTTGCAAACTTTTAGCAGAAGAGATAACTAATACTTTACCCGAAGCCGAGAATAAAATCTGGCACGGGGCACCGGTATGGTTTTTGGACGGCAATCCTGTTGTTGGTTATGACAAATTAAAAGATTGTGTGAGATTGTTGTTTTGGAGTGGGCAATCATTTGAAGAAAAAGATTTGAAAAATGAAGGGAGTTTTAAGGCTTCTGAAATTAGATATACTGACGTATCACAAGTAAAAGTTAAAGATCTAAAACGTTGGGTTAAAAAATCTAAAGTTATACAATGGTATTATAAGAATATTAGAAAAAATAAAGGAGCCCTGTCTTTGATTCAAAAAGGATAAAATGCAAAATCTGAAAAAAGAAAAATTTCACACAGAACCTATAGATTTTAAGAAAGCTTTAAATGCTGATTCTAAGTCCAAAGAGGCTTGGGGAGATATTACTATTCTTGCTCGTAATGAATGGATATGTTGGATCATTTCTGCAAAGAAGACAGAGACGCGAGAGCGTCGACTAGAGAGAGCAATAGAAGAATTGAAAACAGGGAAGAAAAGACCTTGTTGTTTTGCTGGTTGTCCTCATCGTTAAAGCATTGTTAGATTATATAGAGCAAAATATGTTATAATACAAACATTATGACACCAAGAAATTTTTTTATGGGTAGAGCCTTAGTGCTAGCAGTATTATTGGTCTTTGGTTTATTATTCTTTATATTAAAAATTTATGTTTTTGATGCTAAAAATGAAGTGGTTACTCCTTTGCCAGTAGTAGAAGATATACAAAACGGTAAAGTTACGTCTTTTAATTGGAAATACGAGTCTGCTCAGACTTTGAATCTAGACGGTAATCCTAATACAAATGTTTTTCTAGAAGTTATGTATGAAAATGGAGTAGTTAAAAATAAGTTTATAGCTACGACTCCTACGAGTTGTAATGTTTTAGAAGATAGTAAAGAAATTATAGCTCCGAACTCTTCTATGACTCAATGTTATGGTGCAGGTTTAGGTTATCTATTTAAAGTTACAAAGGGTGAGAATTCATATTTTGTAGAGAGAAAAACTTTTGAAGAAGCTTTACCTGATGTGAAGCCGTCAGTATATCAATACGAGACTATTTTAGAATTTCCTTTTGAGAGTAGTACTGAATCAAGTAATGCCAATAATCAAAATAATACAAATACAAATACAAATCCAAATCCAAATGTAAATACAGATAAAGATGTAATAATAGATAAAGGTGATAGTAATCAAAAACTAAGTATCAAAACAAAAAGTGAATGTGAAGCTAACTCTGGAGTATGGTATGCGAGTAGTAATGTTTGTGAGATAAATTCTTTCTCTGAGAATATGTGTGTGGCTCGGGGAGGAGAATGGAACGGATGTGCGTCCGCTTGTAGGCACGACAAAGATGCTGAAGTCTGTACCTTGCAATGTGTTCTGACTTGTAGTTTTAAATAGTATCCATAATTATCCTAAATGCACTTATAATATAAGGTAGTTTTGTTATTTCCTTTTTAAAAAGCTTATTGATATAATAAAATTATGAAAAACACAAAAATTGTTTATTATATTTTTACTGGACTTTTGTCAGCTGTAATGCTCGCGGGCGCTTTTGGAGAATTGAGTTTTAGTCAGGTAGCCGTAGATCAATTTGTACATTTGGGCTACCCTCTGTATATGTTGTATATCTTAGGTACAGCAAAGTTTTTAGGAGTTATTGCTCTGTGGCAAAATAAATTCCCAAATCTTCGTGAATGGGCTTATGCTGGATTTTTTATAGATTTAGTTGGAGCTATAGCTTCTCATTTGTTTGTAGGAGATGATATTTCTCAATATGGTTTTGCTGTGGGAGTACTAGTAGTCACAATTATTTCTTATATCAATTTCAAAAAATTATAATTATTAAAATTAACTTTATATAAAATAATATGAGTAAAGATATGATGATCGTGTTCTCTGTGTTGATTGTGATTTTAGTGGGATATAGGATATATAGCCTTGAATTTAAAACAGAAGAAGCAGTATTGCCAGAAGTCCAAAATCCACAAACTGAACAAAATACAAATACAAATATAAATCAAGAAGAAACTGAGCTTGCTGTAGTCGATACAAATACTAGTACTACTACAAATAACACCGTAGCTACAAAAATAGAAAATACTACTACCTTAGTAGCTCCAAAAGCTGGTTCTTATGTAGCCTATGATCCTGCTCTTCTTGCTGATGCTGAGAATGGCGACGTTGTGCTTTTCTTTAGAGCTTCTTGGTGTCCTACTTGTCGCGTTCTTGATAAAGATTTAAAAGCTAATATCGCAAATATTCCTCTGGGAGTGACTATCCTCGACGTAGATTACGACGACTCTAGAGATTTAAAAGCTAAATACGGCGTCACGTATCAACATACTTTAGTTCAAGTTGACTCAAAGGGAAATATGATTAAAAAATGGCAAGGTTCTAGGAGTCTTAATAGTTTGATCGCAGAAATTAAATAATGACTTTACTTTTAGTATCTTTTATCGCAGGCTCACTGACCGTGCTCGCGCCGTGTATATTACCTTTATTGCCTGTGATATTGGGCTCATCAGCTACAGGACGTAGTAAATACACTCCGTATATCGTAGTAGGATCTTTGGCCCTATCTATCATCATCTTTACTTTTATTTTAAAAGCTTCGGCTATGTGTGTTTCTATTGCACCCGAGTTTTGGACATATATATCTGGAGGGATTTTGATACTATTTGGTATAACTTTGGTTTTCCCTAGCGTTTGGGAAAGCACCCCAGGATTATCAAAAGTCTCTATCGGTGCCAATAAATTATTGGGTACTGGTTATAAGCAGAAAAGTTTCTGGGGCGATGTATTGATAGGTTTTGCTTTGGGTCCAATATTCTCGACTTGTTCACCGACGTATTTCGTAATACTAGCGACAGTCCTGCCGGTATCATTTGTCTTAGGAGCTACATATATCTTTGCATACGTCTTAGGTCTCTCTATTGTTTTATTATTAATAGCCTTGCTTGGTCAAAAGTTCTCAAATCGTTTAGGAGTACTTTCTGACGGAAAAGGAAAATTTAAAAAAATTCTCGGAGTGATTTTTGTAGTCTTAGGAATTCTTATTGTTACTGGTTATGAGAAAAAATTGCAAACTCTTATTTTAGATAGTGGGTACTTTGATATCACTCTAGTTGAGCAAAGACTTCTCGATAAAGTAGAGTAATTTTAATATCTCTCTTTTTCAGTTATAATATGGGTATGAATCCCGTTAAACATTTTAAATATCGGGTATAAATAAATTAGTTTAATTAAAGAATTATAACATGTATAAAAATTATAAATTAATCAAAAATATTTAACGGGATGAAAGAAAATAAATCACCCTGGCTAACTCAATTACGCAAAGATAGAGTTCATTTTAAATTAGATCAAGATATCAAAACAGATATAGCAATCATGGGCGCAGGTATCGCTGGTATTTCGACGGCTTTTTTCTTGTTGAAATATACTGATAAAAATGTGGTCGTTTTAGAAAAAAATAAATTAGCTCATGGTTCGACGGGTCATAATGCCGGACAAGTCGTGAGTTATTTTGAGAGGGGATTTGCGAGCCTTGTAGATAGTTTTGGACTCGAACTCGCAAGTCGGGGTCAGAGAGATATTGAAGATGCCTGGAATCTGCTCGACGAGATGTATACCGATGCACGACTCGATATTAATTTCTCTAGATTTTTAGGTCACGCTGGACTTTCGAGTTTTGATCAAGTCTTGTTGCATCTTAAGAATAATTTCTTTAGAAAAAGAGGAGGATTAGATATTGAGAGAATCCTAATATCGTCAGAGGCGGATTTTATTAACGAAATACCTCATGAATATCAAGATTTATATACTCTAGCAGTTCATAAAAATATCTTAGAATTACTAGAGACTCAGGATGAGAGTTTTGTAGCTGTATTGTCGTATCAAAAAGGTTGTGTGAATAGCGCTTTGTTCTGCGAGGAAGTATTGCTCTATCTAATTGAAAAATATGGAGATAGATTTCATCTTTATGAGAAAACTTTAATTAATAAAGTTGTATTAAAAGATGACTATGCGATACTGGACGCTGAGACTCATACCGTCGAGGCAAAAAATATAATCTTGTGCACCAATGGCTTTGAAGGATTTCATATTTTAAATGAAGGAGGCCTTGATATTGATACAAAATTCCATCACCTAGTCAAAGGGACTATTGGTTATATGTCTGGATACTTAGAGCCTATGGACAAGAATCCTATCGCTATTAGTTATTTTACTAATCCAGACGCGACTACAGATGATCCGTATTTTTATCTCACTCGTAGGAATTATGAAATGGATAAAAATTATAATTTGATTTCTATCGGTGGACCTGAGATAGATATTGAAGACGGGAGATTGTATTCTAGGAAAAATGAATTTCCTGACGAGATGGTGAAAACTATTGATGATTTTGTCAGGTCTGTGTATGACAAAGAACCAAATAAAGAAATAGATTATGTGTATACATGGCACGGACTTATGGGCTATACGAGAAACGGTATTCGACTCATCGGACCCGAACCAAAGAATAAAACCTTATTGTATAATCTAGGTTGTAATGGGGTAGGAATATTGCCGTCTGTGTATGGAGGCAAGAGAATTAGTGAAATATTTTTGAAAGAAAAATTAGAGAAAACTATATTTGATGTGCCGGAGAGTATTTAAATAATTTTTGACAAAATTCTAAATTGATGATATTGTCTAAATAATATTTAGGTTCTTTTACATTGTATTTGTTTGATTTTTAAAGCAGATAATTTTTGTCTTTTTTGATAATCAAACAAATTTTTATAATGAAAACACAAACATTAAATTATGCACAGGAATTTTACGCATATTTAAAAGATAAATATGGTGTATTAGATACTGAATGTTCTGATTCTGTTTCAGGTATTTTAAACAAAATAATTATTGAAATTCCTGGTTTTAAGAAAAATTCCAAGGAGCATTCAATTTCTGTTTTACTTGAAGAACTTTCTGAGGGTGGGGTAAAAAGATTAGTAATCGGTGAAAATAATGTATCGTCTATAGATGTATGGTCAAGAATTATTGAAATTAAAAACAATAATGATCTTCAGAGTGTAGCATGGTTAAAAATTGTTCAGAATATAATTCTTGGACGAGGATATAGTCATGAAAATTTATTATTACTAATTAATATAGTTAATGAATTTGAATCTTTGTACAAAGAAAGAACTCAAACTTAACAATTATAAAAATCTATTTAAAAGCCGACTCATAAAGAGAAGGCTTTTTTTGTTTAAAACTCGAAAAAATGCTAAAATGTAATAACTATATGAATAAAAACACAATTATAAAAATACAGAACTTAAAGAAAGAATTCAATGACGCTAATGAACCTTTGGTAATATTTGAGAATACTAATCTTGAGATAAAAGAAGGGGAGAAAATAGCTATCGTTGGGTCTTCGGGTAGCGGTAAGTCCACTTTCTTGTCTTTATTGGCAGGCTTGGATAAATCCACGAGCGGAGAAATATATGTAAAAGATGTCTTATTGAACTCTCTGTCTGAGACTGAGCTATCAAAATATCGCAACAATATGATATCGATTATTTTTCAATCTTTTGAATTGATTAGTCCTTTTAATGCTATTGAAAATATCGGTGCTCCTCTCGATATCCGAGGCGGAATATCGAATAAAGAAATAAATACAATCACAGCACATTTATTGGAAGAAGTAGGTTTGAGTGAAAGAAAAAATGCTTTTCCGAGTACTCTCTCTGGAGGAGAAAGACAAAGAGTAGCTATCGCGCGCGCGCTCGCTTCGAATGCAGATATTATCCTTGCCGATGAACCGACAGGTAGCTTGGATAGAAAGACTGGAGACATGATATTGAATCTGCTTCTACGAGAAGTCGACAAGCGGGCTAAGACCTTGATAATCATTACTCACGATATGAAGATAGCTGAGAAGATGGATAGAATTCTAGAATTAAAAGACAAGAATTTACATGAAATAAAAAGTGTTTAATTTAAAAACAATATTTAAATACAGTTTTCGTATACTCTTTCGTGAATGGAGAAAATTTGTATTACCTTTTTTATCTTTGACTTTTACTACGCTTATTGTTTTCGTGGTTTTGCTTTTTACAACTTCGAGCTCGCAGTTCTTGGAAGATAAGAATAAAGAATTGGTCGGAGGTGATATCGCTATCGAATCAAATTATGAACTAACAACTGAGAATCTAGATACAGTTCTAGGAGATGATATTCAAATTTTAAAATTTTCTAGTCAATATGATTTCTCAGGAATTTTGACTAAAGGGGAATTAAATACTCCAGTATCTATCACTGTTGTTGATGAATCTTATCCTGTGTATGGCGGACTATCTATCGTAGGTGAGGCATATGAGACCCCAAAAAATAATGAAATCTACATAGACAATAACGCTAAAATAAAACTAGACGTAGAAGTGGGCGAAGAGATAATCTATGCGAATATGCCTTTCGTTGTGAAGGGTATTATAGAAAAAGATAGCAAATCTCTTCTTTCTGGTTTTAATTTTTTACCGAAAGTCTTGTTGAGCAAGGCTGGTTTTGAGAGTGTGAATATCGATAAATCTCTCTTGAGATCTGAATATACTTATGTCTTTTTGATAGAAGACGCAAATAGGTCAGCTTTAAATGACGTGATAGCTCGAGCTAAAGATCTCGGTGTGCAGATAGATATCGCTGGCGTTACTCAGTCTGGTTTTGTCGAAGGTTTGTCTCTTGTTGAGCAATTTTTAGTATTGGCTGTACTCTTGTCTTGTATTTTATCTGCGGTGAATATTTATGCAGGAATGTTGTACCTTCTAAGTATTATGCGTAAGAGTTTCGCTGTATTGATAGCGATAGGTTTCAACAAAAAACAATTGGCTGTTACTTTATCTTTTTCTTTATTTTATATTTTAGTATTGTCTATTTTATTTGGTGGAGGTTTGTCTATTTTATTATTTAATTTTATCTTGGATTATATCTCTCTCAATTTTGGTTTAGTTTTGCCTTTCGTAAATCTATTGATACCTGTCTTATTTACTTTGCTTGTAGTTTTTAGTATTTCATTTTCTTCTTTTGTGCCGAGTATGAGAACTTTGATGAAATTAAATCCAAAGATTTTACTATCAGGAGGCGAAGAAACCAAAGAAAAGAATTTATTTGTAAATTTTATAATCGTAACATTGTCGGCTTTGATACCTTTGGTCATTATTGCGATATTTTTGCTTGAAAGTTTTTGGTATGGACTACTTAGTATTCTAGCTATTATTCTGATATATCTTATTTTAGCTGTAGTATTTTATTATTTAATTTTATTCCTTTATAAAAAGAGAAATAAATTTAATTTCCTAAATCGAACTCTAATATCTTCTAAATACAAAGACGGACTTTTTGGTATTGTATCTCTGACTTCTTTGTATGTAGCACTTTTCTCATTATCTCTTTTGATACTTTTGCAATCCACTATCGGGAATTTTATCGAACGTGATCTAGGTGAGAGACTGCCGTCTGTGTATGTGATAGATATTCAAAAATCACAAACTGAAAATATTAGAGAGAATTTCACTGATGTGACTCTTTTCCCAAATGTTGGCGCGAGGATTATATCGATAGATGACCTTGATATTCAAAGAGGTATAGCTCTCTCTGATGGATCAGTGAGTAGGGAATTCGGTAGAGAGTACAATCTGACCTATCGTCAGGAGTTATTACCAAATGAGACGATAGTCAAAGGGTCTTGGTTATCTAATAAGACCAATGAAGTATCTGTCGAGAAAGAGTTTGCAGACAGGGCTAATATTGACGTCGGATCTGTTGTAGTCTTGTCTGTCTCAGGTTTTGAGATAGAAAGTACAGTGACCAGTATTCGCGAATCTGATTCGAGGAGTGGTCTGCCGTTTTTCTATTTTGTTTTCAATACTATTGATCTTGAGAAATATCCAGCGACATTTTTCGGTTATACATATTTAGACGATAAAGAGAAAAATGAATTCACCAATTTCTTAGCAAAGAATTTCCCAAATATTTCTATTATAGATACTGAAGAGATACGTACTTTCGCTGAATCTTTGATAGGTGGATTGCTTATCATTATATTCGTTATATCTTTACCTCCTTTAGTCTTGGCTTTATTCTTGATAGTGACTTTGATATTTTCTTCTTTTGCTGGAAGGAGGAAGCAAAGTGCGCAGTTAATGTCCCTCGGAGCAAAGAAGACTTTTATTGAGAGATTATATTACCTTGAGACTATTTCGACTACTTTATTTAGTGGTGTCTTGGGATATTTTAGTGCTGTGTTATCTGCTTTATTTATTACAAAATATTATTTTAAAATTAAAACTATTGTATTTTTTGATATCGAGCTTATTTTGGCTTTGGGTGTTATAATATTATTTGTATTTATTTTAGCGACCGTGCTTTGGCGTTCTGAAAAAAAACCATTACGCGAATTATTATCTTATGAAGAACATTAAAATTATTTTAATCATTTTAATAAGTGTATTTCTAATCTTGGCTCTGGCTTGGTATTTCTTTTTACGTGATGATAAGACAAAAAATATAGAACTAGCTACGAACACAGACGGCTCAAAATATACCATAGTAGCATTTGGAGATAGTTTGACTGCAGGTTACGGTCTGCCTCTTTATGAGAGCTATCCAGCTCAGCTAGAAGAGAGATTAAAAGCCGAAGGATTAGATGTGAGAGTTGTGAATGCTGGAGTAAGCGGAGAGACCACAAAAGGCAATAATGAACGAGCAGCTTTTATACGAGATCAAAAACCAAATATGATTATATGGGGCATTGGAGGCAACGACGCCTTGCGCGCTTTACCTGTATCTGAAATGAAAAGTAATATGGAAAGTACAATACAGATATTGCAAAGTGGCGAGAATAAACCAAAGATATTAATGCTTGAAATGCAATCACCATTAAATGCAGGATTTAAATACAAAAATGAATTTGACGCTGTGTATGAAGATTTATCAAAAAAATATGATTTACCTTTGGTTCCTTTTTTGGTAGCTAGTGTATTTCTAAATGGTGACCTAATGCTCCAAGATCGTATTCATCCAAATAAAGACGGCTATGCAAAACTCATAGAAGAAAATATTTTGGACGCTGTATTGAAAGAGATTAAGTAGTGTTATTGTAATTAACAAGATATAATATAATTATGTTTATTAAATTATACGCTATTGCTTTACCTGTATTTTTTATTATTGATATGATTTGGTTGGGACTCGTCGCCAAGAATTTTTATCGCGATCAGATAGGACACTTACTTAAGCCTGATGTAAATTGGGGAGCTGCTATTTTATTTTATTGTTTGTTTGTCTTCGGGCTTATACTCTTCGTGATAGAGCCAGCTCTTAGCAAGAATTCTCCAACTCATGCTCTAGTATTTGGAGCTTTGTTTGGTCTGATTACTTATGCGACCTACGACCTGACAAATCTCGCTACTATGAAAGACTGGCCTTTATTGGTAACCGTCGTCGACCTTGTATGGGGAGCGGTGCTAGCTAGCTCTGTATCTGTTGTCACTTATTTAATAGCTACTAAAATAGGCTTATGAGTATATATCTATTCTTAGGTGTTATCTTGTATTTTTATATGATTTTTTGGTATTTCATTTCTGTTTTAAAGAAAAGAAATGATGTCGCCGATATTGCTTGGGGACTTGGTTTTGTGTTAATGGCTTGGCTAGCATTTTATTTCTCTGGTTATTCTTTGATAGCTTTAATTGTAAATATCTTTGTAACTATTTGGGGACTAAGACTCTCTACTCATATTTATCTGCGCAATAGAAATAAAGGTGAAGACTCGAGATACTTAGTTTGGAGAAAAGAATGGAAATATTTTTACTTGAGGAGTTTCTTTCAAGTTTTCTTATTTCAAGGGTTTTTAATATTCTTAATCGTTTATCCGGTAATATTTATTAATGAAAACGCGCCAAGTAATTTTAATATATTTTATACTTTAGGTATTTTTGTTTGGATATTTGGTTTTATTTTTGAGAGCGTCGCGGATTGGCAGTTGAAGAATTTTATCTCTCAACCTGAAAACAAAGGCAAGATAATGCAGTCTGGTTTATGGGCCTATAGTCGTCATCCAAATTACTTTGGCGAGGTGACTATGTGGTGGGGAATTTTCTTGATAGCTTTATTCTTGCCGTATGGTGCATTTACTATTTTAGGACCTTTGGTTATCACTTATTTGATACTATTTGTCTCTGGTGTACCTATGCTAGAAAAGAAATACGAAGGCAATCCGGACTTTGAAGACTACAAGAAAAGAACCAGTCGTTTTATACCAATGCTACCAAAATCATAAGATATATTTTTCTTGCCAAAAATGCTATAATTAGAGCATGAAAACATACAATAAAAGATTATATAGAAGTGAAGATAATAAAATTGTCCTAGGTATTATGGGCGGATTTGGAGAATACTTTGACGTAGATCCGACTATTCTACGTGCTTTGTATATTATTTTTTCTGTGTTTACTGCTGCTTTTCCTGGAATTATCGCTTATTTCTTCATGGGTCTAATAGTGCCAAAGCATCCAGAAGTTATCAAAGCTCAAATGAAACAAGCAGAAGATAACAAGAAAGAAGCAAGTCACGAATCAGAGAAACATCACAACAAAGAAGAGAGTCATGATTCAGAAAATAAAGTATAAATTAAATTGAAACGTGTGTTTATATTATAAGTTAATCAAAAATATTTAACGGGATGAAGAATATCATAATAGTAATTTCTGTAATTTGTCTTTTGGGTTTGGGTATTTATTTCTATATTCAAAATAAAGTCGCTACTGTAGATTTATCAAATAGCGAGAAGGTGATAGATCAAGAAATTCAAACAGAAACACAAGAAAATGAAATCACAACAAATCCAAATCAAGAAGAAGTAATTAAAAATCAAGAAGAAATTAAAATTAATAATAACAACAAAAAAACTATGCAAGCAACATTCAATACAACTAAGGGCACATTTACAGTAGAGCTTTTTGGAGACTTAACTCCAAAAACAGTAGCTAATTTCGTAAAATTAGCGCAACAAGGATTTTATAATGATACAAAGTTTCACCGTGTTATAGAAGGCTTTATGAACCAAGCTGGAGACCCTTTATCTAAAGATGATAGTTTAAAATCTTCTTGGGGTACTGGCGGTCCGGGATATAAATTTGAAGATGAGATCACCGCTTCAAACAAGAATGATGTAGGAACTCTATCTATGGCAAATGCAGGCCCGAATACAAACGGCAGTCAATTCTTTATCAACGTAGCTGCCAATAATTTCCTAGACCCAAAGCATACAGTTTTCGGTAAAGTTACCTCAGGTATGGAAGTGGTTTACGATATAAACAAGACTCCTACAGATCCTAGTGATAAACCCTTAGAACCTGTTATTATCAAAAGCATAACAATAAAATAATTAATATTATGCCAATCGAATTTCATAAAGTTACTTGGTACTCAAAATTAATAGCTGTGATTTTATTTGTAGCGACTTTTGTTATCGGTTTTTATTTAGGAGGCGAGAATAAAGAAATCAAAAATTTACCAGTTCCTGAAGTGGTAGAATTTGCGAAAGAAACAGAAAAGACTTCAAAAGAAATATTGGACGGAAAATACTGTTTCTATCGCAAGCAAGTCGCGACTGATGCGGAGCCTTATTCTTCAGAAGAGAGTGTAGTTCTCAATATTTTAAATAATAGAGTTAGTGGTACTAAGACTGGAGTGCAGAGCGGACCTGGGGTTAGTAATGGATTCAAGGGTTCACTTACGGGTTCTGTGAAAGACGGAGAGATAGAAGTCGTCTACGCTTATACTGTTGAAGGTTCAAAAGGTAAAGAAAGAGAGATATATACTTTTGAAGGTGAGGACTTAGTAAAATTGCGTTATAGATTGATAGATAATTTCGATGGGGAATTATTGCCAGACAGATCAGAAGAATCAAAGAGACTTATATATGCTAAATCCAACTGTGAAGTAGAAAATCAAAAAGTAGAAAAGAAAGAAAATATCCTAAATAGTGATTTTGAATTGGCTAGTTAGTTATTGATTTTTGTATAAATTTATGCTTCTATGTATCTAGAACCAATATTGGTTTTGTTATTTTAAATTTACATAAAATGAAACAAGTAAATATTGATGCTAATATCAGTGGGCTGGACTACAATTTAGTTTTAGAATATTATAAAAACTGTATTAAAGCATTGTTAAGAGAAGACTATTCTGAAAGTAAATATTCTTTAAATAAAGAAAATTATTTACCACTATTAATAGAATGTTACACTAAATTTCGTTTTAATAAGCAGATAGATATTTTAGAATCAGAAGAACATAAAAAAAAATTTATTCTTCATTCTGAAGAATACAATGAAATCATTAATAGCATGAAGAACTATGTAGAAGAAAGAGGCTTATTTTCTTATAAAGGTCCAGCAATCAGAAAGAAAGTTACAATGTATCCTGACTTTCTTGAGTAAGAATAATTTGAATTAAAGCAGTTTTATTAAATATAAAACTGCTTTTTTATTTATAATAATGCTGGCTTTTTGGAGGATTTTGTTGTAATATAAGATTTATATGGCTCACGGGGAAGTTTTAATACGCTTTGAAAAAGTGTCATTTGAATATGGTCACAACAAACCTATTTTGGAAGAGGTGGATTTTTCTGTGCGTCGTGGAATGAAGGTGACTATAATGGGTCAAAACGGTGCAGGGAAAAGTACTCTTTTTAATCTAATCACAGGGACTTTTGAGACCGAAAGTGGGCGAGCTATTATCTCTGATAATGCGACTATAGCTCTATCAAGACAAGTTATCCCTCGTGATGAACTCGAGCTTACTGTGCGCGACTTTTTTCAAAAATGTTTTAAATCTAAGGTGTATGATATCGATCCTAAAATTGATGAAGTACTAGAAATAGTTAATCTTAAAGATCATACTAAAATCCACGACAGGATAATCAAAACTTTCTCTGGTGGTCAACAAGCTCGTCTCTTGCTCGCTTCAGCTTTGATTCAAGAGCCGGATATCTTGCTCCTCGACGAGCCTACGAACAATCTAGACAAAGCAGGTATCGCTCACCTTACAGAATTCTTAGTGAATTATAAGAAGACAGTGATAGTTATTTCTCACGATGCACATTTCTTGAATGCTTTTACAGATGCTGTCTTGTACCTCGACGTTTATACTAGAAAAATAGAACAATATCTCGGCAACTATACCGACGTGCGTGATCAGATTACAGCCCGTATGGAAAGAGAGAATAGAAAGAACGCTCAACTCTCAAAGGAAATCCAAGCTAAAAAAGATCAATCAAACAAATTCGCCATGAAAGGAGGAAATTTACGTCTAGTAGCGAGACGCATGCGTGAACTAGCAGAAGAACTAGAAGAAGAAAAAGTAGATGTTCGCAAAGAAGATAAAACTATCAAGAATTTTACTATTCCAGCTCAAGAAGATTTGATAGGAGATATTTTAAACCTAGAAAGTATTTCGATACTAGAAAAAGGTGAGCCAGTCGAGAAAAAAGTTAATGTAAAATTACGCAAGAATATGCATCTAATTCTCTCAGGTCCAAACGGTATCGGCAAGAGTACTCTACTCGAATCTATCGCTACAGGTCGTACTAGCGGCAAAGCCCTTGGCGCGATATTGCATCCTGACGTCCGTATCGGATACTATCGTCAAGATTTCTCGACGCTAGATTTCAATCAAACTGTGCATCAATGTTTATCTTCTACAATGCTTAAAATCACTGGACGTATAGAGGAAGAGAGATTCCGAGCTATTGCTGCAGGATTTTTAATCACAGGCGAGATGATCCATACAAAGATAGGTAGTCTCTCAGAAGGTCAAAAAGGCCTTGTAGCGTTCGCTACTTTGGTTATCGAAGCCCCGGGTCTTTTGATTTTAGACGAGCCTACAAACCACATAAACTTCAGACATTTACCGATAATAGCTAAAGCTCTTAGTGAATACAAAGGCGCTATGATACTAGTATCTCACGTACCAGAATTCGTGTCTCAAATCCGCATCGATGATATTCTAGACTTAGGTAGTAAAAAATAATTTCTATATTAAAATGAAAAATTCTAAATCAAACACTTTATCCTACGACGTGATTGTGATAGGTGGAGGAGCGAGCGGGATAATGTCTGCTATAGAAGCTGGTCGCCGAGGTAGAAAAGTATTACTGATAGAGAAGAATAAAAATCTCGGTGAGAAATTAAAAATCTCAGGTGGAGGACGTTGCAATATTACTAATGCGACTTATGATACTCGAGAATTTTTAAAAAATTACGGCAAATCTTCAGAATTCTTGTTTTCTACTTTTTCTTCTTTTGGAGTCAAAGATACTTTTTCATTTTTTGAAAATCTAAATCTACCTTTGGTAGTCCAAGCTCGAAATCGCGCTTTCCCTCATACAGAAAAAGCGAGTGACGTCGTGCGAGTCATGGTCAAAGCTTTGAAAGACAATAATGTTAAAGTCATAACAGGTAGCGTCGTCAAAAATATAATCCACGAAGGCAATAAAATTCAAAAAATATTGGTAGATAAAAATGAATATACTGCTATAAGTTATATCCTGGCTACTGGAGGCGTCTCTCATCCTGAGACTGGATCGACTGGAGACGGCTTTAAATGGTTGGAAGATTTGGGTCATAAAGTCAAAGCTCCGACTCCGACTATAGTCCCTATAGCGACGAGTGATAAATGGATTCATGCTCTCTCTGGTATATCGCTCTCTTTCATGAAAATTACTTTTTTTGTAGAGAGGTCAAATAGTCCTATTCCTAAAAAAGCATTCTCTAAAACTGGCAAGATTTTATTTACCCATTTTGGACTATCTGGTCCTTTGATACTAAATTCTGCCTCACAAATCTGGGACTTATTACAAGAAGGTATCGTAACTGCAAAGATAGACGCTTATCCTGATACTGAAATAAATATTTTAGATGAACAAATTACTAAAATTTTTGATAAAAATAAAAACAAAACTTTTAAAAATGTTTTGAAAGAGATATTGCCTCTAGGTACTATGCCAGGTATTGTGAGTTTATTGAAAGATATAGACGAAGATACAAAAGTACACAGCATCACAAAAATACAAAGGAGAAAAATAGTAGATACCTTAAAGGCTTTACCTGTAAACGTAACTCATCTTATGGGTTACGATAGGGCAGTGATAGCCGACGGCGGAGTTTTGCTCTCTGAGATAGATACTAAAACCATGCGTTCTAAAATACTAAACAATCTTTTCATCACTGGAGATTTGTTGAATATTAATAGACCAAGTGGAGGATATTCACTACAACTCTGCTGGACGACAGGATATGTAGCAGGGAATAATGCATAAGGTATAACTTATCCACAGTTTTTCTCTTTTTTCTCTTGACGGTGAACGCTCGTTCACCTATACTATATACATATCTAATTATGATTTATGTACAGAATTATAAATAGAATTTATTAATTTAAACAATCCAGCCTTCGCGCAAAGCTACGGCGGACAAGTAAATATATGTCACAAAATCAATTTTTAAAAATACTAGAGAGAGATTTACAAGAGATCAACAAGACTATCGATATGAAGATAATGAAAGGTCTAGACTACACACGCGAAGCTCGTGATCATAAACTTATCCTAAAGAAGATAAAATACAACACAAGAAGTAGAGGTAGCTTCTTTAATAGATTTTTCCCTTTCGTGTTAAAATATTAAGATATGCAAAACGAATATCAAAACAAAATACAATCTTTCTACGGTAAAAATAAAAGGATGCCTACTTATACTGAGATGATGACTTTGTTTGCTTTAAAGTCTAAAAACTCAGTATCTAAGATAGTAGATAAATTAATTGATATTGGTTTCGTGAATAAAGACAATCTAGGTAGATTGATTCCAAGTAAATCTTTTGGAGAGATCCCGCTATTGGGTCTGGTCAAAGCTGGTTTTCCTTCACCAGGTGAAGAGATATTAAACGAGTCTTTGAATTTAGAAGATTTACTTGTAGACAAAAAAGAATTGACCTATATGCTCGAAGTTGACGGTGATTCTATGATAGACGCTCATATTGAGAAAGGTGATATGGTTTTAGTCGAACGGACCAAGAATGCTAAAGTAGGAGATATAGTTATCGCAGAGGTGGACGGAGAATTCACCATGAAGTATTTCCGTAAAACAGGAGACAAGGTCTGGCTCGAACCAGCCAACAAAAACTACAAGCCAATCTACCCAAAATATTCTCTAGAGATTAATGCTGTAGTCAAAGCTGTCATAAGAAAATACTAATACACAATACAAACAATTTGAAAAAACTCCGAAAAAGCATATAATAGACAATATGCTTTTTAGTTTGATTAAAATTTTTCTTCCCATGACTGCTTCATTTTTTTTGGGGCTTTTATTTACACCCATAGCGACTCATTTTTTCTACAAATACAAAATGTGGAAAAAGTATTCTAGGAATGAAAATGTATCAACTAATGATTTTAAGAAAATACATAACGAAACAGAAGAATTAAAAACTCCAAGAGTTGGAGGGATTATCATCTGGTTCTCAGCTACTTTGGTAGTTTTTTTGTTTTATCTTCTGTCGCTTCTTGTGCCGACTGATGATATAAATAAATTAAATTTCTTGAGTAGGAATCAAACTCTTATACCTTTCTTTACTCTGATACTCGGAGCTATTATCGGACTTTGGGACGATCTGATACAAATATTTGGCACAGGAAAATATGCACGAGATGATAAATCTTGGAGAA
Organism: Minisyncoccota bacterium; assembly: GCA_041675085.1. Taxonomy (GTDB): domain Bacteria; phylum Patescibacteriota; class Minisyncoccia; order Phycocordibacterales; family UBA9973; genus UBA9973. The sequence goes on along the minus strand of JBAYUN010000001.1, from coordinate 111,684 downwards.
TTTGGAAAGCGTTTTTAATAATGTTTATCTCTTTCTTTATCGGATACTGGTTCTACTACAAACTCGGCATGGACGCTGTGCATATACCTTTTATGGGTGAGGCGTATTTAGGTATTTTAATAATTCCTTTTTTCATGTTGGTATCACTCGCTACTTTCTCGGGAGGAGTTATCGACGGTATCGACGGACTAGCTGGAGGTGTTTTTGCTTCTATTTTCGCTTCATATACAACTATCGCTTTTCTAAATAATCAAATAGACCTAGCCGCTTTCTCAGCTGTAATAACAGGTAGCATTTTTGCATTTTTATGGTTCAATATTCCGCCGGCTAGGTTCTATATGGGCGAGACGGGAGTTATGGCTTTGACTATTACTCTAGCTACATTAGCATTTTTGACTGATAGTGTATTTATTTTACCTGTTGTTGCGATAGCGCTAGTCGTGACTTCAGCATCTGTAATTATCCAGACTTTGTCAAAGAAATTCCGTAATGGTAAAAGAGTGTTTAAAGTCGCACCAATACATCATCATTTCGAAGCTATGGGCTGGCCTTCATACAAAGTCACGATGCGTTTCTGGATTTTCTCACTGGTATTTTCTATTATTGGAATTATTTTATTTGTTATTAGTAAATAAAATGCCAAGAAAAGAAACAAAAAAAATAGATAGATTTTTCCTCACTCTGACCTTGATATTGGTTTTCTTTGGTGTGGCTATGTTTACTTCGGCTTCTTTGGGCGTCTTGAATAAGAATGCAAATGTTTTCTATGATATTTTATTGAAACAAATTGTCCTAGGTCTCGGCTTGGGTTTTATCGGTATGTATTTAGCTTCTAGGATAGACTACAAGATCTGGAAAAAATACGCTTTTTATATATTCTTGTGTTCTATATTACTTACAGCTTCGGTATATATACCTGGACTTGGATTTTCCCATGGAGGAGCTTTGAGATGGATAGATATCGGGCCTATTTCTTTTCAACCCGCCGAGATTTTGAAATTCGGTTTTATTATTTATTTTGCTGCTTGGTTATCTTGGGCTAAACATAAAGTTTCTGATTTTAGATTTGGAATGCTACCACTTGCTATCATGCTCGGTCTTATAGCTCTAATACTTTTAAATCAACCCGACACAAAGAGTTTTATCCTCATATCAGTCACAGGTATATCTATGCTTTTTATCGGAGGAGTACCTATGCGCTACATCGCTTTTTCTGGAATAATCGTAACGATATTTCTTTCAGTATTAGTATTTTTTACTCCGTATTTACAAGACAGAGTTAAGACTTTTATAAATCCCTCACATGACTCCAAAGGTTCAGCCTATCAGATTCAGCAATCCTTGATAGCTATAGGTTCAGGAGGAGTTTTTGGGAGGGGATACGGTCAAAGTATTCAGAAATTTACGTACCTGCCTGAGCCACAAGGGGACTCGATATTTGCTGTTTTAGGAGAAGAACTTGGTTTTGTCGGAGGAGTTATAACTATATTTTTGTACATGCTTTGGTCTTTGAGAGGTTTTCACATTGCCAACAATGCGTCTGATGTCTTTGGTAGACTTTTAGTCTCTGGAATTGTTATACTTATGATAGCGCAATCATTTTTGCATATTGCTTCTGTGATTGGAGTGTTTCCGTTGACTGGAGTACCTCTCGTATTTATGAGTCATGGAGGAACTTCTTTGATGATTTATCTGGTCGCAATCGGTTTAATTTTACAAGTTTCAAAAACAAAAACAACAATTTAATTTTATGAAAATAGTTTTTACAGGTGGAGGTACAGGAGGACATTTTTATCCTATTATTGCAGTCTCAGAAAGAGTCAATCAAATCATCAGTAAAGAAAATATCTTGGGTGCAAAATTGTATTATATCTCTACTGAACCATACGACAAACAAGCTCTTTTCGAAAATAATTTAATTTTTAGAGAAATACCAACAGGGAAAATGAGAACATATTTTTCTATTCAAAATATTTTTGATATATTCAAAACTTTTTTTGGTGTATTAAATGCACTCATCAGAATCTTTGCTATTTATCCTGATGTGATTTTTAGTAAAGGTGGTTACGCTGCTTTTCCTGTAGTTTTCGCTGCCAAGCTATTAAATATCCCTGTAATCATTCATGAATCCGATGCAGGTCCAGGTAGGGTAAATGTCTTTGCCTCCAAATTCGCAAAACGTGTCGCCATTTCTTTTAAAGATAGTGCTGAATTTTTTCCAAAAGCAACTACAGTCTACACAGGTCAACCTGTACGTAAAGAAATAGAACAAAAAGAAGGACGTGAAGAGTCTTTGAGATTCTGGTCTTTGGAATCCGACTTGCCGGTGCTCTTGGTGCTTGGTGGATCTCAAGGTGCAGAACTTATCAACAATACCGTCATAGACGCTTTACCTGATTTAGTAAAAAAATATCAGATCATTCACCAAACAGGAGTTAAGAATTTTAAAAATGTAAAAGCTCGTGCTGATGTAGTATTAGAAAGTAACGTCAACAAAGCTAGATATACACCTATCGCTTTTCTCAACCCTCTACAAATGAAGATGGCTGCTGGAGCGACTGAGCTCATCATATCTCGTGCAGGTTCAACTATTTTCGAAATAGCTTCTTGGGGTGTACCTTCTATCCTTATTCCTTTTACTGTTTCCAATGCCGACCATTCCAAGAAAAATGCTTTTGCTTACGCTCGAGCTGGAGCTTGTATCGTAATAGAAGAAATGAACATGACTGCAAATATCTTGAATTCAGAAATAGATAGAATTATCTCAAATAAAAATGTACATATTAGCATGTCCAAGAACGCTCAAGCTTTCTACAAACCCGACGCAGCAAACACAATAGCCAGAGAAATAGTAGATATTGCTTTGTCTCATGAGAAATAGGAGTTTGTTTTTAGAAATATAATCCTACAAAATCCGAGCTTTTTATGTTAAAATAGGTCTATGGAAGAACATAAAAAAGTTATTACTCGTTTTGCTCCTAGTCCTACAGGATTGTTGCATTTAGGTGCTTATCGTACCGCTATTTTTGCTTATTTATTTGCTAAAAAACATGGTGGCGAATTTGTGTTGCGTATCGAAGATACAGATAAAGAAAGAAACAAAAAAGAATACGAAGACGATATACTCGCTAGTTTGAAATGGATGGATTTGAATTATGATAGTTTTTATCGTCAGTCAGAACACGTAGAGACTCATAAGAAATATCTAGAGCAAATGATCTCGAATGGGCATGCTTATATTTCTAAAGAAGAAGCTAAAGACGGTAGTGGAGTAATAAAAGAAATAGTCCGCTTCAAGAATCCAAACATAGATATATCTTTCGAAGATGTTATTAAAGGTACTGTGACTATGAATACGACAGACTTGGGGGATTTCGTGATAGCTAAAAATATGAATGAACCTCTTTTTCATCTAGCAGTAGTTGTGGATGATTTTGAAGAAGGAGTGACTCATGTAATACGTGGAGAAGATCATGTCTCTAATACTCCGAGACAAATCTTGATCCAAAGAGCTATCGGTGCTAATACGCCGATATATGCGCATTTACCTTTAGTCCTAGGTCCAGATAAACTCAAACTCTCAAAAAGAAGAGGTGCAAAAGCTTTGAGCGAATATCAAAAATTAGGATTTTTACCTAATGCTATTTTAAACGGTGTAGCTTTTGTAGGCTGGAATCCAGGCACAGAGCAAGAAGTATTTTCCCATGATGAATTGATCCAAGCTTTTGATTTAGTTAGAGTGCAAAAATCTCCAGCTGTGTTTAATGAACAAAAATTAGAATGGTTCAACAAAGAGCATATCAAATTACTTTCACAAGAAGAGATAGAAAGTAATATTTTAGAATGGTTACCAGAGGATAAAAAGAATACAAAACTTGTTCCTATTATCTTCGACAGGATTTCTAAATGGAGTGACGTGAGGAATATGATAGAAATAGGGGAATTGGACTTCTTTTTTGAGCTAGGGGAATATGATAAAACAGGTCTAATATACAAAGACGTCTCAAAAGATAAAATCATTATGAATATTAAATCTGCATTAGAAGCATTAGAGCAAATCAGTCCAGAAGATTTCAATATAGAAAACATTAAAAATGCACTTATGTCAATAGCCGATAAATTAGATAGTAGGGGAGAATTATTGCATCCTATAAGGTATGCTTTGTCTGGACTTGCCAAGTCTCCAGACCCGTTTATTATCGCTTCAATACTCGGTAAAAATGAAACCATTAAAAGATTACAAAACGCAATTGTATAAAAAATATTTATATTCACATTTCAATATTTTTTATATATTAATTATTTTTATAATATTTTTTATGAGTTTGCCATTTTTTTCTTCGGGTCAATCCAAAGAAGAATTGGAAAATCAAATCAATACAAAGTCGGTAGATATTTTGAAGCTTGAAGAAGATATAAAAAAATATCAAAATGAATTAAATACTATCGGCAAACAGAAAAATACTCTAGCGAGTTCTCTAAGAGAAATAGAAATCAATCGCAAGAAGTTGACACTAAATATCACTTTGACTGAAAATAAAATAGATCAAACCAACCTAAAGATTCAAAGTCTTTCGAACGAAATAGGTAGTAAAGAAGACTCCATATCCTTAGATATGCGAGCCATAAAGAGCAATTTTAAGCTTATAAACGAGGCTGAGAACAAGAATTTAGTCCAATTGATACTAAATGGTGAGAATATTACGGATATCTGGAACGACCTAGATCAGATGTTTTTTGTTAGAGAAAAAATCCGAGAAAAGGTAGTCGAATTAAGACAAATTAAAGGGGAATTGGAATCAGTTCAAACGGCTACTGAAAAAGCAAAAGAGGAATTAGTATACCTTAAAAATGGGCTTGCTGATGAGAGAAAAATAGTTGAACAAAATAAAAAAGAAAAAGAAACTTTACTGAGTAAAACAAAAAATAGTGAAGCCAACTATCAAAAATTATTGAAAGATAAAAAAGCTCTGCGTGATGCATTAGAAAAAGAATTGCGTGACTATGAGTCTCAACTCAAATTCATACTCGATCCAAATTCTTTACCTGGAGCCAACGTACTGTCTTGGCCACTTGATAATGTATTTGTCACTCAACAATTCGGTAAAACTTCGGCTTCTAAGAGACTATATGCTTCAGGTAGTCACTCTGGGACGGATTTTAGAGCGTCTGTAGGTACTCCTGTGAAAGCTATGGCTGAAGGAGTTGTGAAAGCTGTTGGTGATACTGATACTACTTGCGCAGGAGCTTCTTTTGGTAAATGGATTTTGATAGATTATAACAATGGACTATCTAGTGCGTACGGTCATATGTCTTTGATCAAAGCTGTGCCTGGTCAGAAAGTCTCTCGTGGAGAAATCGTCGGCTATAGTGGCAATACTGGTCACACTACAGGTCCACATCTACATGTCACAGTCTACGTAAAGAATGCGGTCAAAGTCGAAAGTAAAGATAGTAGAGCATGCCCAGGCAAGACTCTAACTCAGCCATTTGCACCAGTAAATGCATATTTGGACCCAATGTATTATTTACCAAAATATTAATCAATTATTAAGCATAGTTAAATGTGTTATAATATACAAATTATGAAAAATTTAAAAAATCAAAAAGAAGGCGGATTTATTTATATAATTATTGTTATCGTTGTAGCTTTATTATTGATGAGATATATGGGAGTTACATTCACAGGGACTTTTGAGTGGTTCCAAGAACTATTTTACAGCGTTTGGTAGAAATCTTTAATTAGCTTATATATTCTATATATTGATATATATGAGCTAACCAAAAGATATATTGTGCGACGCTAATATAATAATAACCTCTTGTTAAATATAGAACAAATAAAAAGACCGGAAAAATAGTTTTAAATACATTCTCCTGTTCTTTTCTATTAAATATAAAAATATATGTCTAAATTTATAAAACCTTTCAAAAATATAATATATCTGATGTTGATATTTGTCTGTGTCATTTCCCTACTACCTAGGGGACTCATGGCACAGGAAATACTAGAAGACAATCTCCTACCGCCCGTAGTAGAGCAGTCTGAGATAGTGAAAGCTCGAGTATTAGAGACTACAGATAAATCAAGCGACCTAATACCAGTCTTCAATATAGAAAATAAAAATCAAGAGATTAAAGCTATCATCCTCGAAGGCGAAAATAAGGACAGGGAGGTCGTATTCAACAACGACTTTACTCCCCTTGCGCCTGGAGATATTTTTTACATGAATCATACGACTCGCGACGGTGAAGAATTTTTTGCTATGATGGAGCCGTACAGATTGAATATAATTTATGTTTTACTTTTTATTTTTATTGCTTTAAGTATATTCATTGGAGGATGGCAAGGATTGAGAGGACTCATAAGTCTAGCTCTAAGTTTTGTTTTAATAATTTATGCGCTCTTGCCTGGAATATTGGCTGGCTACTCACCTGTCTTGGTTAGTATTATTGTCTCTTCTTTTATCATTATTGTAGGATCATATATTACTCACGGTTTCAACAAGACTACAACTTCGGCAGTATTAGGTATGATACTTACGATCATAATCACCGGGACCTTGGCAGTAGTATCGGTCAACTACGGCAACTTTACTGGTTATGATAACGAAGAAGCTGTATTTTTAAATCGTAATTTTCAGGGTGAGATAGATCTAGTAGGTATACTAATCGGAGGAATTATGATAGGACTTTTAGGAGTTTTGTATGACATAGCGATCAACCAAGCTATATTCGTAGAAGAATTGCATCATATCGCACCACACGTAAAGAGAAAGAATATATTCAAGCGAGCTATGCGCATGGGTCGGGAACATATCGGCGCCTTAGTCGATACTCTAGCTATAGCCTACGCAGGAGCTTCCCTACCGTTATTGTTACTTTTTTCTGGTTCAACGAATATAGAACAAATTTTAAATAGAGAAATCTTTGCGACAGAAATAGTCCGTATCTTGATAGGTAGTATAAGTCTAATATTAGCAGTACCAATAACTACATTTATAGCTACCCTACTCTTGATGAAAAAAGATGAGACAGAGGTGAACGAAGAAACTCTAAAAATAGAAGAAGAGAATTTGAAACATCATAAGCATAGTCACTAAGATTTTTTATTTACAACTAGAAGACTTTGTATACCCTTTCTCTTTGGCTTCTTCTTCTGTATCAAAATATATTCTATTTTCTTGCTTGATACTTTTACCAGCAGAGCAACCAAACGGGTAGTACTTGCTTCCCCTACTCGAAGCAAAGAAATTCCTACCTTCTAGGTTTACCCCTTCGTATTCATAGCTTTTAGCTATTTCGGCCTCACTACCTGTATCTGTATTTTCTAGCCTTGTATTTGCGCCTTTATCGGTATTTGCATTATCTATGGCTTTCAAGGCCTGGGCTGTCTGATCGGGGTAATCTATGCCTATATTTGGCTTTATTTCGCCTTTTGAGAGTCTTCCGAGCTGAAATGAGCCTAAACCTACTAGAATTATAATAAGTAAGATTAAGAGGTCTTTTCCATTATCACTTTGTATAAAATGCTTGATTTTTTCCATAATATGATATATAGTTGATATACATTAATTTTAACATTAAATATAATAAAACAATATGGCACATAGGAAAGCCGGCGGAACCGCCAAAAACTTAAGAGACTCGAATCCAAAGTACCTAGGTACTAAACTTGCTGATGGTCAAAAAGCACAACCTGGATCTGTTATCGTACGCCAAAGAGGTACTGTGATAATGGCGGGTGCAAACGTAGGCCTTGGTAAAGATCATACTTTATTTGCACTAAAAGAAGGAATCGTTAAATTCGGTTCAAAGAGAAAAACTTCTTTCAACGGAAAAACTGCAGTCAAAAAAGTAGTAAACGTTATTGTAAAATAAATCTAAATTTTAAACAAAAATAAAAACCTTCTCGTAAATGAGAAGGTTTTTATTTTTATTGTTTAGTAGTATATTAGTCGTGATTGATTATTAATTTGAAACTAGAAGTCTTGCCCTTGATAGCTAACTTTATCTCAAATTCACCTGTAGTTTTGATTGGCTTTTCTAGATCTATGAATTCTTCGTCTATTGGGATATGATTTTGCTTATACATTGCCTCCACGATATCTTTTTTGTGAATCGAAGAGAAGAGACTTCCCTTTTCTCCTGCTTTGGATACTATGGTCACAACTTTATCTTTGATTTCTTCTAGATTTTTAGTCAGTAACTCGTCTTGGACAGCGCGTTCGACTTTGACTTGATTGTTCTTTATCTCTAATTCCTTTATAGCTTTTGGAGTCGCTATTTCGGCTAATTTGCGAGGCAATAAGAAATTTGTAGCATAGCCGTCATTTACTTCTTTGATATCATTTTTCCTGCCTATTTTTGGTACATCTTTTAAGAATATTACTTTCATATTTTTATTTCTTATTTTAAATTTGTAATTATTCGACTACTGTAGTTGATTCTGTTTTTGGTTCTATTTTAGTCCAATTCAACAATAACTCTACAGCTTTTTCTAATTGAGCATCAGTCTTCTCGCCTTCTGGATCATTTCTTTGCTCTACAACATAATCGGGAGTGAGTCCTTTGTTTGAGATAGACAAGCCGTTTGGTGTGAGCCATTTAGCTACAGTTACTTTGAGTAAAGTGTCGTTGGTGATATCGATAACTTCTTGGACTGAACCTTTTCCATAACTTTGAGTTCCGACTATTTTTGCTTTACTATGATCTTGCATTGCTCCGGCCAAGATTTCTGAAGCAGAAGCCGAACCTCCGTCAATAAGTATCACATACTTTAGATTGTCATTAAAAATATCATAACCATGACTTCTGTAGATTTTTTGTTTTTGACCTTCACCGTAATCTTCTATCAGAACAGTCTTACCGTTTGGCAAAAACCAACTCGCCATATCGACTGCCGCTTCGAGATATCCTCCAGGATTGCCTCTCAAATCTATCAATAATTTATCAGTCTTAGAGTCAGAGAACTCTTGCATAGCTTCGCGGAATAGATTGATAGAAGTCGCACCAAAGCTATATAGTTTGACTACGAAAATCTTATCATCACGTAGTTCGGTATCGATAGTAGGCACGTTGATAGTGTCACGTACGATTTTAATCTCACGAGGTTTATTCTCTCCTTCACGATAGATAGACAGAGCGACAGTAGTACCTTTCTCGCCACGGATTAATTTGATAGCTTCGTCTATAGACAAGTCGTTGGTTATCTTCTCGTCAATTTGCAATATCTTGTCGCCAGCTTTGATACCCGCATTGTACGCTGGAGTATTTTTAAGTGGAGCGATGACAGTTAGGACTTTGTCTTTCATGCCGACTTCCATACCAACTCCGCTAAAATTCCCAGCAATATCTTCTTCGAAAAGCTTGGCCTCTTCTGGAGTAAAGAATGAAGTATAAGGGTCTTCTAATGAGCCTACAAGGCCTTTTATGGCACCATAAACACGAGCTTGGTTATCTGTAGCATTTGCTCCAGGATACTTCTCATCGAGCGCTCCCCAGACTTTCCAAAAAGGAGCTAGATCGATAGTATTCGGATCTACTTGTGATTCTCTTGTAACAAAAGAAGTTATGTTTTCAAAATTTTTACTTTGAGCAAAACCTAAATACAAACCAAAGATAAAAACAAAAACGACGACTAATGAGAAATTTCTGTTTTGTTTTATTTTAAAAAATTCGAAAATATTTTTCATAATTAATTCATTCTTTTATCTCTAAAAGGTAAATTTTCTGAGAAGTTTTCAAACATCCTTTTGATAGGAGTTTCTTTTTTAGAATTCTTGTATAAGACTAGACTAATATAAATAAGGATAAAACCCGTGATTACAAACAGGATATTTTTAATCAAAGAAGGAAAACCCAAATAAGGTAATATCGCTGTCCAAATTCCAATAATTAACAATGTTCTTGATGTGTGCATTACCCTATTATATAAAAGAAAAAACTATAAGGCAATTGCACTAAAAGATGAGTCGTTTAGAGGTATTTTAGTCTCTGTTTTCAAGAGGTTTATATTTACAAAAAGTAATACAAAGATCACTGTTATCAAGGCTAAGCTTCTGATAATTATAAAAGGATGCATTATCTCTGACTTTATCAAGAAAGTGATAAAGATACCTAAGATTATACCAACAATGATATACAAGAGATTACTTATGTTTTTATTTGGTGAAGTTAAGACTTTATTTATATAAGCTTCTACTTTAGATATAGTTTGCTTTGTGAGTCCTACCGTTAGAGGCAAGATTTCATTGGTAGAATTAATATCATTTGTTTGAGCTACTGTATTTGTGGTCTCTGGTGTTTTTGGTGTTGATTCAGTTTTTGGAGTTGTTTTGGTGCCTGTTTCTGTTTTAGTTGCTTGAGTAGTTTTAGTTGGGGTTTTTGTGGTTGGAGCTTTTTTTGGAGTTGTTGCACTTATGGTTTTGACTACTGTCTCTTCTCCCAAGACTTGATTGTTATCTATTACTACAGTCGGGTTTATGGTTGTTGCTATGTTTGTATTATTTGTATTTACTGGAATTGTAGTGTTTGTAACTTTAGGAGCTGACTCTGGTTTACCGAAAAATTGCACAACAAAGACAGCATTTCTACCTTCATAATTGCCACTAGCTACAGCTATACCTATCTCGGTATAGTCTTTCTTTACTATATTTGCTCTATGGCTCGGTGAGGCCATCCAAGCACGTGCTACTTCTTCAGATTCAAAGAAATTAACAGCCAAGTTCTCACCTGCGAGTTTGTATTTGTAATTTACTTGGTTCAAGAAATACCAAGGAGTTTTCCCGTCTGGAGTATTGTGAGAGAAATATCCACGGGCGGCCATATCGTTGGCTTTTAATTGAGCAGCTTGTTTCAAGAGATTGTTTTCTGTAAGGGTGTCCAAGTTATTGGCTACTCTTTGATCGTTGGTTAGAGCGGTTAGAACTCCAGGCAAGACTGCTGCCAAGAAATTCGTCTTGTTGAAAACAAAAAATATTTGGACCAATAGACCTAATTCTAGGATAATCACCGCTAGGAATAAAAAAGTAATAGATTCATGACGCAAAAGATGCGGAGCGTGTCCGTTGTCGTCGTGAGGAACTAAATGATTTCGTATTTTTTTCCAAAATTTATTCACGAATGTATTATATAACAAATTAAAAACACGGTCAAGTGACCGTGTTTTTAATTTTTAACCTTATTATTAAAGGTATTATGGGAGTTGAGGGACTTCTAATTTCAAATCAGGACATTTAAGCATATTGATTTTCCATTTAGTAGTCTTGTATACATTACCTGTTCCCTTTCCTTCTGGGATTCCTAAAGCTACCCAAGGAGCCAAGATTTCAGATGCATATTTTTCTTGAAAAGCGATAACAGCTTTTCTTGTCTCTTTACCAAATTTTCCATCAACAGCAAGAGCTGGATTTAGAGAAAGATTTTCATTCAAGAAAGTTTGCAATAATTTAACTTGCTCAGGATTATTTTTCTTATCAAAAGCCAAGAAATCGTTTAGATAAATCGCACTACAAGTAGTCGCACCGAGGACTTCACCTTTTGGAGCTTCTGTAGTCATTGAGTCTGTATTTTCAGTAGAAGCACCTAATACAGATCCAGATACAGTAGGAGCAGCAGAGCCACCTCCAGAGTGAATAAAGTCATCATTTGTAAAAGTACAAGTAGCTGTTTGTTCTGAAGTGATAACTATAGCAGTACAATTCTCAGCGAGGGCTGCATAATTTGCTACAGAGTCTTCTGTGATTGTATAAGTTCCTGGAGCTAGACTGATTGTATTTTCACCTAGTAAAGGATTACTTATGTTTTGCATGAAGTTTACTGAACCACCTCCGTTTATTTTGAAAGAGAAATCTCCAGCTGTCTTAACACCATTTTCATTGTTTACTACTATTTTCTTTACTACTAGAGTTCCGTTAACTACAGGCGCTGGTCCGTTATCATCATAGCCAACACAATTAGTTGTGCCACTTTCAGTAACAAAAGTAAGCTCTTGATTGTCATTACTGTCTGAAGTGTCTCCATCTCCAATACAATAAAGTCCTAAGACATCTCCATGAGGTAATTTTTCTGTTGGGTTTGCAGGATTAGTTTCTACTATCAAATATCTTCCATTTACTAATAAGTTTGGAATAGTTAATACACCATTTATATCTGTTGACCCAGCAGACATTACGGGAGCTGACAATTCAGGGTAAGGAGCATTTGCATCAGTTTGTGTTCCATAAACATAACCATAAGTTTTACCAGACGCTAGTACACATCCTGCTGGTACAGTTTGACCTACACCATTAGCTGAACGAATTACTGTAGTTCCTTCAGGGCAAGAATATCTAGTGATTTGAACATTGCCGAAAGATCTTTCAAAATCAAAAGTTTTAGTTTCTGTCTCTGTGCCGAAAACAAATGAATCTACATTTTCTGTATATCCGTCATTGTAAGGTTCTCCAACTCTCAAACCTAACCAAGAATCATTAACACGGATTCTTGCACCAGAATAATCAGTTAAAATTTGAGACCAAGTTTTAAGCGTTGTGCCTAATTCTCCTGTTACAGGCCAATTTGCACCTGAATAATTCCACATAGCATTGCCTTCATTTATTGCATCCCATTTTTGCCATTGGTCTTGAATAACAGCTCCATTATTTGCAGGAACATACACTAGTCTTCTTTGCCAAGTATCAGAACCGTCAAAATCAACATTAAAGTTTAGATAAGCTGATCTATTAGCACTTCCTCCGTTTCCAGTACTTGGATTATAAGTTTCAAAACTTAATTGTTTTATAGAAGCAAGAGGTGTTCCTGAAAATTGATAAGTAGCTAAATTTCTTCTTTGTGAACCTGAGACACTTATTTGAACACTGTCATCACCGTTAGTTGGATCCATTGGTCCAGCAACAAAACCACCCAAAGAATTATCTATTGTGTTATTTTCATCGTTCCAAAAAAACCATTTATTTGGATTTGACAAAACATCTCCTAGATTGCTTGTCATATCCTCAGGATAAACTACTGTAGTACTTGCTGCACCTGCAGTAAATACATTCTGTCCAATAAAAAGAAAACCGAAAACCATTAAACCTAACAAATACTTTTTCATAAAATTTATATTCAAATTAATAATTTACCATAATAATAAAGACCACAAACAAGAACGTTTATGGTCTAAATATACAAGTTATACAAGCAAAAGTCAATGAAAACTACATAATGCTATTTTTTATTTTTCCTTTCATTATTCAAAATAACCAGGGTTGTCTACTGACATTTTGTCCAAGACTTCACGCATTACAGACGTCGCCCCTACTCCATTGGTAGATGGTCCAGACTCCATCATAATAGTGAATGCATATTTAGGATTCTCGTACGGGAAAAATCCAACCACCCAAGAATTGACTCTATTTTTCAAAACACCTATCTGAGCAGTACCTGTCTTGGCGGCAACTTTTACGTATGGCACATTGAGTGGTGCTGCTGTACCTTCGGTCACAGTCATTCTCATACCTTCATGAATTACTTTTAATTGATCTTTATCTAAAGTAATTTCTGAAACTTTATCCTCTAACTCTTTATCTCCTAATAGTAAATGCGGAGTGACAACTTTGCCTCCATTAGCCAAAGTACTAGTAGCACGTGCCATCTCAAGTGGAGTGACTTGGAAACCATACTGACCGATAGAAGTGTGAAAAGTATTTCCAATACGCCAAGCTTCACCTTTGAAATTTTTAGCTTTCCAGTCTGGATTTGGTATGACTCCAGATTTCTCTGTAGGCAAATCCACTCCTGTCTTGTCTCCAATATTAAATAATCTCGCATATTTTTCTAAACGCGCAATACCGAGCCCAACCTGACCGTCGAAGCCTCCTCCAATACTATAAAAATAAACGTCAGAAGAAACAGCGATAGCTTCACGCATATCAGTCCAACCATGCGCTTTCCAGTCTTTAAATATAGTAGGCTTTGTAGAATCGTAAGGATTCGGTATAGAGATAGAACCGCTAGAAAAAATAGATTTGTCTGGACTTATAATACCTTCCATCAAAGCTCCAAGAGCAAAAAAGGGTTTGACTATAGATCCGGGTGCATACAAACCTGAGACAGCTCTATTTAAGAAAACTTTTCTTTTGTCAGTTATGTAATTGCTGATGATGTTATTGTCTTCGCCTAGGGACAAAACTTCTCCATTATATTCAGGATAACTCACTAGACTGAGGACTTCTCCATTATGAATATCCATGACGACTCCCGCTCCACCAGTAAAGCCATGAGTCTCAGACAATTTTTGAATTGAGTTAAATAAATCTTGTTGGATTTTTGCGTCTATGGTTGTATTTAGATCAGGTCCTCTTTTTGGAGGATTTACTGTATTTTCAGAATGCACCTTGCCTCTGGCGTCGACTTCGACTATTTTGGAACCATTCTCGCCTTGGATTCTGTCATTGTATTGTTTCTCAAGCCCGTCTTTACCGATAAAGTTCGCTTGCCAATATTTACCAGTCTTGTCTTTAATAGGCGAAGATACGTATCCCAGTACATGAGAAAATCCAGGATATAAATACGAACGGACTGAGATAAAATTGTCTTTAATTTCTTCTTTAGGTTCAGTAGATTCTGCAGTCTCACCCAAGGCATCTAGAGAGACAGTAGCATCTTTGTCTAAAACAACGTCATTCAATATTTTCTTATTCCAAGCAAGTTCGACACCTTTACGATCGTAGACTATGCCTCTATCTGCAAAAATAATCTCTTCAGAAAGTTTGTTGTTCTCACTTCTAGCAAAATATGCTTCGCCTTTATTAACTTGGAGGTGAAATAATCTAAAACCGAAAACAAAAATAAATAGAAAGAAAAAAGCTCCTGTTACAAAGACGACTTGTTTGGAAATAGGCTTCTCGATACGTCCTTCGAATTGCTGAGTGTCAAAATTTTGTAAATTTTTTGAATCCAAAAATATCTCGTCTGGTTCTACGAAAAAGTTATCACCTTTTATTTTATTTTTTTTAAATATTTTAATAATCATTTTTTAAAAAGTATCTAGAGTTAATTTCTTTTTTAAATATTGTATCAAGACAAAAACAAAGAAAAAAGATATAGTGTAGACAAAATATAAATCAAAAATCTTGACCTCGGGCACAGAATACAGACTTTCAAAAATAATAATCAGAGCGAGACCTTCATAATATTTATTGAAATATAGCATTCCAATAAAAATCATAAATAATGATATCCAGAAAGGCCAGAAAAGAATTGTCGACAAAACCAATACAGAATAAATAATTCTCGATATCATATACCCTATTATCACCTTTTATTTAGAAAAAAACAAATATCAAATTTTAGGCAAATTTAAGCCACAAAAAGCGTATTATGTAAAACAAAATCAGGGCTACAGATATATAAAACACAACCTGATTATTTAAAATAAAACTAAGTATAGTAAAGAAAAATAAACTTAAATATTTTAATGGTTTATAACTACTGGATTTTTGTGTTTGCTCTTTATTGTTTACTGCCGTTTCTGCTTCAGTCTTTTTAGTATCTTCTTTAGTCTTTTCTGAATTTTCTGTTTGACTGACAGTTTGCGTTTTATTGTAATCTGCTATGTCGTTTTTGGCATCTTCTTTTTTATCGATAAAATAATTTGCTCCAGAGACTCTAAGTCCATCTACTTTATTGGCAACAGATAATATCGGTTCTGGAGTATTTTCTATTATAGTCTCCGGTATGTCTTTGGCTGGTTCTAGGATATCAGTAACTTTTTCTTTTATAGTATCTTCTACTTTTTCTAAATCTTTAGAAATCTTTTTAATAACCACCTTTTGACTTTTCTCGCTTTGATTTTGAGCAATGACGACTTCTTGATATTGCCCCTCACCTAGAGAGAATTTGGCGTCTATTATCTTTGCATATATGGTATTAGTACCTGCAGTCACAGTCCAGTCTAAAGACACGACAGACGATTCTTGAGATTTTAATGAGAATTCTTTTTTACCTAATAAAGTATCTCTATTGTAAAAAGCGACAAAACCCGAGAATTCACGTTCGTCTTGATTGAATAAGAGAGTATAGATTTTAATCTTGTCCCCTTCTGAAAAAGGATCTTTAGAATACCAAATATTAGAAGGCACAAACCCTGTATTTGTATTTTCGGCAGACGCTATACCAACGATAGATAGAGAAAAGAAAAATAAAAGTACAATTATTTTAAATTTTTGCATAATTAAGATATTTCTTCTTCATTATTCTCAATAATAGTTTTTTCTATCATACTATTTAGTTCTTCCCATCCTGGCAATTCAGAAATATTTGAAACTCCCATAAAAGACAATAAGTCGAAAGTTGGTTTGTAGACGTACTTTCTATTATCTTCATTAGAAACAACTTTTTCTACCAGACCTCTCACGAGTAAAGCTCTCAAGGTAAAGCTCGAATTCACTCCTCTGATAAAATCTATCTCGCTACGACTTGCTCCGTTTTTGTAGAGGATTATAGACAAAGTCTCTAGACTAGCTTTTGATAAATCACGATTCAATTCTTCTTTTTGAATTTCTTCTATCATATCACTATAGACTGGGCTGACAGCAATAGTATACTCTTCGTCTTTTTCCATCAAAACAATACCTCGATTTGATAAATTATTCTTTAAACTCTCTAGTGCTTCTAGGATTTCTGTTTTCGAG
This sequence comes from Minisyncoccota bacterium, assembly GCA_041675085.1. Taxonomy (GTDB): domain Bacteria; phylum Patescibacteriota; class Minisyncoccia; order Phycocordibacterales; family UBA9973; genus UBA9973. The sequence goes on along the minus strand of JBAYUN010000001.1, from coordinate 95,005 downwards.
ACTTTTAGTAAATCTTCCAATTTCTTAAGGCTCACAGGTTCAGCTTTAAAGAAAAGTAATGCTTCTATTTTTGTTTCTAAATTATTCATCCCGTTAAATATTTTTGATTAATTATTAATTTTCTTGTAAGTTATTAATTTGAATAACACTATTTCATTCATGCCCGTTCTTTAAAATATCTAACGGGATTCATATATTTTTATATTATTATAACATATCATCTTCTCCATTCATTTCTTCTGGATTTTCATTTTCTTCATCATCTAATGCAATATTATTTTTCTCTATAGTAATATCTTCAAAATTATTATCTTGAATCACATGCAATATACCTTCACGGACTAATTCGAGCATGGCTAAAAATCCTACAATCATAGTTACTTTCTCTTCACGAGTGACGGTCCTACCAACACCAGAGAATTCTCGAAAATTCATACTGAGGCTACTCTCGATGCGGTCTTTCAACTTATCGATCATTTCTTCGATGCTGATAACTTTTTTTATTTCTACTTGAGGGATTAGATTTTTCTTTGGAATTTTATTCAAAAGAGTAGAAGCAAAAGTCATCATGCTCTCTTGTGTGATTTGAGCATCAGGCAAGAAGACTACATTGTTGTGTTTGCGTTCTTCTGGAGCAAAAATAATTCTTTTACCAAAATTATTTTTTATATGTACAGACAGGTTTGAGTAGATTTCAAAAAGTTTGAGTCTCTCTTCTAGATTCTTAATATCTCCTTCTTCTTCGTTGGTTAGGTTTAGAGTCGGTAGTAGAGATTTGGATTTTATCAAGATAAGCATTGAAGCGACCAAAACAAAATTCGATATCAAGCCAGGCGGAATATCATGAGTATTTACATATCTTATATAGTCTTCGGTAATACTAGACAGAGAAATATCATTAATGAAAAGCTTGCGTTCTTCTATCATTGCTAGCAATACAGAAAAAGGCCCTTCAAATTGGTCTATTTTTACGGAATACGTATTTAAAGTGTCAGTTTCCATTATTATATCTTAACATTTTTGTATTTACCCCGCACTAATTCCCATATTTTATGTTATAATACGCTAATTATGAAAAGAAAAATTAGTGCTGGGGTGCAAAAGAAAAATAAAAACATTAAATTGTCCCGTGATGTGCAAGCTATCAAGTACGATATCACTCTACAACCAGATTTAAACAACTTTACTTTTTCTGGTTTTGAAGTAATAAGTTTTAAAATACTTAAAGCCACTAAAAGCATCACTCTACACTCCAAAGAGTTGAATATAAAAACAGCTGAAATAAAAATCAAAAAAGATAAAATATTTGCTACAAAAATAACTTACGATGAAAACTCTGAGACTGCGACTTTCATATTCCCAAATCAAATCCCAGCAGGAAAATATGATATCACTCTAGTCTTTGAAGGAATATTGAATGACAAGATGCGAGGATTCTATCGTAGTTCTTATACTGTAGATGGAGTTTTGTCTCATATCGCGACTACTCAATTTGAAGCTACCGACGCTCGTCGCGCTTTCCCTTGTTTTGATGAACCAGCACACAAATCTATATTCAATGTTTCTCTCATAGTACCAAAAGGTAAAACTGCTATCTCAAATACTTTGCCAGTATTAGTAAGTGAACATACTCCAGATTTAGATATCATTAAATTCTCTCCGACTCCTGTCATGTCGACTTACCTTCTCGCTTTTATTATTGGAGATTTTGAATATTTGGAACAGAAAACCAAGAACGGAGTAAATATCAAAGTTTACACAACCAAAGGTAAAAAGCATCAAGGAGAATTCGCTCTATCTTGTGCTGTAAAAACTTTAGAATTTTATGAAGAATATTTTGATATTAAATATCCCTTGCAAACTCTCAATATGATAGCTATACCGGACTTTGCTAGTGGAGCTATGGAGAATTGGGGTGCTATCACCTATCGTGAGACGGCTCTGCTCGTCGATCCGATAAATTCTTCTATCTCTAGTAAGCAATGGGTAGCCCTCGTTATAGCTCACGAGATAGCTCATCAATGGTTCGGCAATCTAGTGACTATGGAATGGTGGACTCATTTATGGCTAAACGAAGGCTTTGCTTCTTATATTGAATATCTCGCAGTAGACAAAATGTTCCCAGAGTGGGATATCTGGACTCAATTCTCGACTGCTGACCTTGGTGTAGCTTTGAGACTCGACGCTTTGAAAAATACTCATCCAATAGAAATAGAAGTTCATCACCCTCATGAAATAGGAGAAATCTTCGACGAAGTTTCTTATTCTAAAGGAGCGTCTATCATACGCATGCTGGCGGAATATTTAGGAGAAGAGAATTTTAGAAATGGACTTAGATATTATCTCAAGAAACATAGTTATAAAAATACTGAGACTCATCATCTCTGGCAAGCGCTCGAAAAAGTTGCCAAAAAGCCAGTAGAAAAAATCATGCAAAACTGGACATCTCGTGGCGGCTACCCTGTTTTAAATACTGTAGTCAAAGGCGACAAGCTTACAATCTCCCAAGATAGATTCTTTTCAAGTCCTGTCTCAAAAACACAAAACAAAGAAAAAACATTGTGGCAAATCCCGATAGAAATAGAGATCAATAAAAAGAAAACTAAAATTCTATTAGATAAAAAAAGTATCACCATACCAAAACCAGATACTTATCTGAAAATCAATATAGGTGAAGCTGGATTCTTTAGAACAAATTACGAAGACTCATTGTTGGAAAAATTAAATGAAGTAGTACGCCACAAAGAGATCTCATCTCGAGACAGGCTCGGTATTATCCGTGATCTTTTTGCATCTGCCGAAGCAGGTATCATATCGACAGACAAAGCTCTAGAATTCTTGAGCGCGTATAGAGACGAAGATAACTACACAGTTTGGCTCGAGATAGCTTCTGGGCTCGCGCGTATAGAGCAACTATTGGCTAATTCCAACAATGAAGAGAATTTTGATAAATTTATTATCAAACTCTTTACTCCAGTACTCAAAAAACTAACTTGGGAAAAACAAGAAAATGAAACTCATACAGATGCATTGTTGCGGTCTTTGGCTATATCTAGACTTGGACGTAGTGCTGATAAAGAAGTTGTAAAAAAGGCTAAATATTTAGTAAATCAAATTCAAAAAGGAGAACAAGTAAATCCCGATATCCGAGGTGCCTTGTATGCTATCGTTGCAAATAACGGAGGTATTAAAGAATACAATATGTTCATAAAGCAATACAAAAAAGAGACTTTACATGAAGAGAAAAACCGTATTGGTAACGCCCTCGGCGACTTTAAAGACAAAGAAATCCTTTGCTTATCGACTCATTTTGCTTTATCCAGTGATGTGCGTATTCAAGACACTATCAGCATATTGTCTTCTGTGGGCTCAAATCCTTACGGACGTGATGTTTGGGTTACTTGCATTAAGACGAATTGGCAACTATTATTAAATAGGTATGGAGATGGAGGGCATTCCTTGGGTAGATTAGTGAAAGCTATCGGACCTAGCCCTGAGAAAAAACACCTCAAATTCTTTACAGACTTTTTCTCAAAAAACAAAGCTCCAGGAGCCGAGAGATCTATAGAACAAGTAAAAGAAAGAATCGAAGCAAACGTATTGTGGCTAGGAAGAGATAATAAAAAAATAAGTCAGTTTTTAAAAAATAATATTTAAATTTTATGTACGATTTTGCAAATTACCGAGACGATATAGTAATCCTAATTCTAGTATTTTTATGTATGATAGCTCTTTGGTATTTATATAAAAATTACAATATCCCAACTACTCCGAGAAAAGAAAAAAACAAAATCGCAAAAATAAAAGAAGAAATAAAACTAGCTAGTACAGAAGAAGATTTAGATTATAAAGTAGAAGACATAGAAACTTTAGCTAAAAATAATCTTATAGACTCCCCTTATGTTAAAGAGTTTAAAGAGAAAGAAGAAATTATTGATGACTTAACGCTAATAGAAGGCATCGGTCCTAAGATAAAAGAATTATTGTACTCAAACAATATTAAAAATTTTGAGAAATTATCTCGCACCAATACTCTATATTTGCAAAACATGTTAGACGAAGCTGGCAATAGCTTTAATATGGCCAATCCAAAAACCTGGCCCGAACAAGCTCGCCTAGCCTATGAAGGTAGATGGGAAGAATTGGACGAATATCAAAACGAACTCTACGGTGGGTTATAAAATAGTATTTATCTTAGCGGCGAGGATGTAGTCGTTCTCAGATAGTCCTCCTATTGCATGTGTATATAAGGTCACTACGACTTTATTCCAAGAATGCATTAAGATATCAGGATGATGACCTTCGGTCTCTGCCAAATCCCCTACTTTATTTACGAATTCGAGAGCCTCTACGAAATCTTTAAATTTAAATTCACGAGAGATTTTTAAAACTTCCTCTACTTTTAAAAGCTCCCATCCTTTTACATCTACCATATATTCTTCTGCTCGCTCGAGATCAAAAGGCTTCAAATTTTTATCCTCACAAGGTATACATTTTCTTTTTGATAATTCCATAATATTTATTCTTTTAATTTACTGATTTTATAAACTGCAAAGATTAATAATACTGCCGCTATCCATTGAGTCAAAGACAAGACATTTCCGTATAATTTCATATCTATCAATATGGCTACAAGCGGGAAAACCAATTCTAGAATTGTTGCTATATGCACTGGAGTTTTCTGTAACCCTTTATAGTATATCAATAAAGCGACCATACCAGTAGACACAGCTATCAATCCAAGAAATCCAAATTGAGTTGTACTGACTTCTGTGATAGAGCTAGATTTACCTAAAATAAAAATAAATACAAAAGAAAGTATTGTAGTTATTAAAAATCTATAAAAAGTACTTATCTCAGGACGAATATCTTTTAATAAAATTTTAGAAAAAGTTGTCGATGTGCCCCAGAAAAACGCCGCACCTAATGCAAACAGAGCTGCTACTAGAGTCCCATCTCCTGTACTTAGATTTACCATGCCATTAGGGAAAGTCACAAAATAAGCCGAGAGTAGTGCCAATAATGCAAAAGGTAGATAACCTTTTTTAAATTTTTCTTTTAAGAAAATACGGGAAGATAATATCGCAAAAATTGGTTGGAGTTTTTGCAATAAAAACACAACTGAGAAAGAAATAAAACTAGTCTTTAATAATGCAGTAGTGAAAAACAAAGTCCCCAAGAGACCGCTCAACAGAGATACTAATACAAGCAAGAACCATTCTTTCTTTGAAAACCTAACTTTTAAAATGCTCTTCATTAAGAAAGGTAATAAAATAATAGTACCTAAAAGGTGCTCAAAAAATATAATAGTAATCGGAGGCAGAGAATACAAATACCGCCTAACCACACCATCAATACCCCAAAGCAAAGCAGCTGTAATTATTAGAATAGGTCCGATTTTGTTTTTAGTTATTGACATAAATTTATATCTTTTTGAATTTGTACTATTAAATCTTTCTCAGTTTTGAAAATTTTATATTTTCTTAAAAATTTATGTAATTGAAATACTACATACTTGCCATAAGTATTACCTTTGTAATTTATCAGATGAGCTTCGAGTTTTGGTAAATTCTTTTTATCTAATGGGCCTATTATTATCCCAGCTTTATAAAGCTTATTCTCGAGGATGACTTCTCCTTTGTATATACCAAATTTTATCTCTCCGTGCAGAGATTTAAAATTTCTACGATCTATATTAATAGTAGGAAAACCAATCTTGCTACCATATTTATCTCCGTGAATAACTTTGCCAGAAAAAGAATAAAGCATCTAGAATTATTTCTTTATATTTATTCCAAGTTCTTTTAATTGCTGTTCCCCTGCTTCACTAGGTGCACCCATCATCAAATCTCTACCTTCACCTGTTTTAGGGAAAGCGATAACTTCACGAATATTTGGTTCATTTTGGAGTAGCATAACAATACGGTCCACACCCTGAGCACATCCGCCGTGTGGTGGCGCTCCGTATTCAAAAGCTTCAAGCATATGACCAAAGCGGGCTTCGATCAATTCTTTTGATAAGCCCAATATTTCAAAAACTTTATTTTGTAATTCTCTTTCATGTATACGGATAGATCCTCCTCCTAATTCATAACCGTTTAGTACAATATCATAAGCATTAGCACGAGCTTTTAAAGGCTCAGAATCTAGTAAATGCAAATCTTCATCCAAAGGACGAGTAAAAGGATGGTGCACTGCTCCTATCTCACCTTGAGAATTTTTCTCAAACATTGGAAAATCTACTATCCAACAAAAAGCCAGTAAATCAGGGTCATTTTTATCTTCTCTTAAATCAGGTTTGTCATTACCATATTTCTCCATAGATTCTTTGTAAGTAATTCTAGGAAAAGGATCCTTCTCGTTTTGTATTTTTTTATTTGGATACAAAGTTTTAACCATTTTAATAAACATGTCTTCAGTATAAGAAATTATTTCTTCTTGAGTACTAAAAGATAGTTCATAGTCGAGCTGAGTGAACTCAGGTTGTCTGTCTCCGCGAGTATCTTCATCACGCATACACTTTGCAATTTGGAAATATTTTTCAAATCCAGCTACCATAGCGAGTTGCTTGAATTGTTGTGGAGATTGAGGCAATACGTAGAATTTACCTTGCTCAAGACGAGAAGGCACGAGATATTCTCTTGAACCTTCAGGAGTACCTTTAGTCATGATAGGAGTCTCGATATCAAGGAATCCATTTTGATGCATATGGTCTCTAAAAAAAGAAACTATCTTATCACGCATGCGTAAATTGTTTTGCATTCTTGTCGTACGCAAATCTAGATATCTATATTTCATGCGGACTTCTTCATTTATAGAAATAGTATCTTCATCCACCAAAAAAGGAGTTGTCTTAGCTTCATTCAAAACTTCAATATTAACAATCTCAAGCTCCAGCTCTCCGTTTAATACTCCAACTTTTTTATTTCTCTCTGGTCTTTCATTTACTTTACCTACAACTTTCACGACCCACTCTGGGCGTATTTGTTTACCTATTTCCATAGCGAGACTACCTGGCAAAATAACTCCTTGGACTAAGCCAGTCATATCTCGGAAATCCATAAAAATCATCTTACCTTGGTCGCGACGAATATTGACCCAGCCAGCAATAACGACTTCTTCCCCTATTTTTGTATTTAAATCCTTAATATATGTTCTGTCTTTCATAATTTTGAGTATACCACTTTATATAAATTAATAAATCTCTACCCCGATTTTCTCACGGACTTCTAGCATTTTAGTATTTGCTATTTTGTTGGCTTTTTCTCCGCCTTTTTTTAATATATCTAAAACTCTATTCATATCGAGTGCCAGTTCATTCCTCCTCTCTCTCATAGGAGCGATGAATTTTTCTAAATCTTCTACGAGAATATCTTTCAAGATTTTATATTTGCCTTTATTCTCTTGGTAGATAGTTTTCAATTCTTCTTCATCTCTGACGAGTTTGTGAATAGCATATACATTCTCAGGAATATCAGAACCCGAATCAGTCACAATACTCATAACACATTTTTTAATATCTTCATATTCAGCAAAAAGAGGGATTGTATTTTTATAACTCTTAGACATTTTTTGCCCGTCAGTCCCCGGCACTACCGCTACATCTTCTAGTATTTTATGTTGAGGCAATTTGAAAGTCTCACCATAAGCATTATTGAATTTTAGAGCTATGTCGCGAGCTATCTCTACGTGCTGTTGTTGATCTTTACCTACCGGTACTACGTCTGGACTATAGAGCAAAATATCAGAAGCCATGAGTACAGGATAATTGAAAGTCCCTACTACTATTTCTTTATTCTTAGCTTCTGCGTCTTTGTATGCATGAGCCCGCATAAGATACGGCATAGTTACCAGAGTATTAAATATCCAAGAAAGTTCAGTATGAGCCGATACGTCGCTTTGTTTAAAGATAGTGACGTTGTCTTTTTCGAGTCCGATAGCTAGATAGTCTAGCAAGATATTGATAATATTATTTTTCATTTCTTCCTTATTCTGAATAAAATTTAATGCATGATAGTCAGCAATAAATACAAAAGATTCTACATCTTCATCTTTTGACAAATCTACAAATTGTTTCATAGCACCAAAATAATTACCCAAATGAGGCGCTCCTGTGGGTTTAACCCCGCTCAATAATATCTTTTTTGACATAGTTAAATAATAGCATATTAAAGAAAATAGACTATCCACACATAAACCACAAGTTTATTAGAATTCTAGATTGTTTATCCTGAACAGTATTGCTAAAATGATTGGAATGAATAAAACACGAAACAATCCACAACCTAGGAATCTCCGAGTCCCTCCTCAACACATAGAGTCAGAAAAAGCTGTGTTGGGTTCTTTACTACTCCGTAAAGACAGTCTCATAGAAATAGAAGACGTGATAAACGGCGACTCGTTTTATGTAGCTAAACACAAAATGATTTTCGAAGCTATGCTCGATTTATTTTCTAAAAATGAACCTATCGATATTTTATCTCTATCTACAAAATTATCTGAAAAGAAAATGCTCGATGTTGTCGGAGGCAATCAATACTTAGCCGAACTTATCAATACTGTACCCTCTTCGACTAACGTTAAACACTATGCAGAAATAGTTCAAAAAAAATACGTCTTGCGTTCTCTAATAGAAGCAGCTGACTACGTATCTGATATTGCTTTTGAAGAAGGCGAAGATAATATGGACGAGATTTTAGACTTAGCTGAGAAGAAAATATTCTCTGTGGTAAATTCTCCAAAGAGTCAAAAATTCGTTAGTATGAAAGAAGCTTTACCTTTAGCATATGAGAGATTAGAAAAATTGCATGAGAACAAAGGCATGCTACGCGGTATCCCTACTGGCTTCCGTGATCTCGACGCTATGCTTTCCGGGTTTCAACCTTCTGACCTTATCATCTTGGCGGCACGTCCTTCTGTCGGTAAGACTACTCTAGCTCTAGACATGGCTCGCATGTCAGCAACCCTCCACGATAAATCTATTTTAATATTCTCTCTTGAAATGTCCTCACAACAATTGGTAGATAGAATGCTCTCCGCAGAATCACGCGTCAACGCTTGGAATCTCCGCACAGGTAAATTAAACGGCGACCAAGATTTTACTCAACTTCGAGATTCTTTGGACAAACTCTCTAAAGCAAAAATATATATCGACGACCAACCAGGTAACTCCATAGTCCGAATGAAGGCTACTTCACGTAGAGTTAAAGCCGAAAAAGGACTCGATATGATAGTAGTCGACTACTTGCAACTTATGACTACGTCTAAGAATTATGATTCTATGGTCAACCAAGTCACCGAAATATCTCGTTCCTTGAAAAGTCTAGCCAAAGAGCTAGACGTGCCTGTGATAGCCCTTTCTCAGCTCTCTCGTGCGGTGGAAGCGCGTGGAGGCAAACCTCGCCTATCTGACCTTCGTGACTCTGGATCTATCGAACAAGACGCCGACGTGGTTATGTTTATTCACCGTGAGGACAAAGGTAAAGACGAGAGTGAGCAGACAAATATAGCCGAGATATTAATAGAAAAACACAGAAATGGACCTACCGGTAAAGTCGATCTTTACTTTGATGGTAAGACTACGAGTTTCTTGAATCTAGAAAAAAATAGTTTGAATGAATTTTCTGTTTCAAAAGCTGAACGTAGTTTAGATGAATTTTAAGTATTAAAAATGTATCCCGTTAAAAATTTTAACAACAGGTATATTAAATGATAAGTAATTGGACAAAAATAACATGCATTATAATTATAAATTAATCAAAAATATTTAACGGGATGGACCCAATAGAAAAATTAGCACAAATGTTCAAAGAATTTCCTGGTATTGGAGAACGCCAAGCAAAACGCTTTGTGTATTTTCTTATGGCCAAAAATGCAAATTATAGTGAAGCTTTATCAAAAACTATTCTCGAACTAAAACGCGAAGTCGCTAGATGCACAGAATGTTTTCGTTTTTTCCTTTTTACAAATCAAACTCAAAATAATATTTGCAGTATTTGCACTAATCCAAATACTGACTCGAGCATGCTCATGATAGTCGAAAAAGATTCAGATCTTGAGAGTGTACTAAAAAGTAAAGTCTATGCGGGTAAATATTTTGTCCTTGGAGGACTTGTACCGATAGTCGAGAAGACGACTTTGAGTTTTGTAAGAATTCCAGAATTAAAAGAGAAAATTAAAAAAGAGAAAAATTTAAAAGAAATAATCCTAGCGTTCTCTATGTCTCCTATCGGTGACCATACGGATTTTTATTTAAGAAATGAGATAAAAGATATGTGTGATAAAAATAATATTAATATCTCCTCATTGGGCCGTGGACTATCGACAGGCACCGAATTAGAATACTCAGACAACGAAACCCTAAAAAACGCATTAAAAAATAGGAAATAAAAAAGCCCCAGAACGAATCTTGGGGCTAAAATTTTAATTGTTTTTTACTTTATATAAAAACATAATAATGATGGTCTTAGCATCCTGTAATACAAAAATTTTAGGCTAGAAAAAATTATATCTCCTAAACATCCACACATGGCAAAGAAATATCCAAGAATATGTAAATAACCTAGAAAAATTCCATTCAGATACTGTTCTGTTAAGAAATCTTCATAAACAAATTTAATAAGCTTAGGTCCATCTTCATATTGATAATTTTTATAATATTTTTCATTATTCATAACAGACCTATTGATTGAAGATCCTGTCTTGAATTCAAAAAAATATAATGATCTGAATGGTAAAATGGGGTGTTTGAAATTTGAAGCATATGAAGTACTCTTGTGAGTACTCATCCAGCTATAAAACTGCAACGGGAAAATTAATGCACACAAAATTGAATCTCGTGTTGAAAGATTGTTAAGGTGAAAACTAGTTTTCTTTTGGATTAAACTATTCCAAATTTTAATTTTAGTTAGGGTTATAAAATAACCAAAAATAAAATAACCTAAAATTAATAAAATAATTGTACTCATTTTTTGAATTTTTAATGATTAAAGAATAGTCTAAAGCCGAATTTATCAGCTACAAACTATCCTTAACCATAAAATTCCCTTTTTCAAAGATCTAAATACTTTTGTATATTAGCATATTTTATCTATTTTGTCAAATAAAAAACCCTGAATAGCATATAAGCAAATTCAGGGTTCATCTTTTTTACCAAGGACAAATTTCAGTTTCTGTCCCAGGTATAATCTCTTCACAACCAGCAATTAATGCATGACTATTCCAAAAATCAATCGCCTTTTGATCGGCTTTTGGGTCCCATGGTTCAACGGGAGTCTTAAAGCCTATCCAAGACGAAATTAACATGTAGCCGTGGTCTTTTTTGCCTAAAATTACAACTACCGTGTCACAGTCTTTAGGATTTTTATTTTTTACAAATCTCGTTAAGCCTTTTCGATTAGGTCTCTGAGCATAAAAAATTTCATCTCCTACTTGAGTATCGGATAAAATAGTTTTACCTACTACCCTACCCATTTTAATTTCTTCCATTATAAATTCTCTATTTTGGGAATCTAATCTTGAAAGTACTTCAGGTAAAAGTTCCCAAACTCCTGTATGAGTTTTTGCGTGACTGTCCGGTCTATCAAAAACCTTATCGCCACTGTTTAAAATTCCAAGCATTTTATTTTTTTTTAATAATTAAGAAAAAAATCACAAAATCTCTTCTAATTTTTCAAGGATTTCTTCTTTTAGTTCTCCAGCACCAAGAAGGTTGCTAGCGGAACCACCCGCTCGATTTGCATGACCTCCGCCATTGAATTTTAATGCTAACTTTTTAGCAATTTCTGCTTCATCTGGAAACCATGACAGGATTTCAATCCAATATCTATCACCCATATGTTTTGCAACAATAAGAACATCCAAACCTTCCTTTTTAGATAACAAATCTTGGACTTTATGAATATGTATAGAACAATCATAAAGACAAATTCCAATTTTTTTCTCATTTATGGAAAAAATAGAAAAATTGTTTACAATAGACTGCAAAGAGTCCAGATCATCAGTATTCCATAGACGTAAAATTGCGTGACTAACAATTAAATCCATAAATCCATCATCTCCTTCTTTTAAGGACCCTGCTATTCGCAAGGTTTTAGAAGAAGTTGCAAAAGTGAAACCTTTTGTATCAGAAAAGATTCCTAAGTACAGTGCAATTTTTTCTTCATTATTAAAATTAAATTGCGAAGAAATCCCTGCATACTTTATTCTAAAATCAAACAAATTTACAAGTAATTCGCAAGTACTAGAAGCCCTTGAATCTAAGAAAATTTTACAATTTTCTGATTCAGAAAAACTATTGCTAGAATGATGATCGATAATCACTGTTCGTAACTTCTCAAATTCTTCAAAAGATAAATCTTTTGAAATTCTTTGCGGTCTAGAAATATCTAGAATAAAAAATATATCAAAATCGCCACCTTCTTCTGTGTATTGCTTATATGATTTAGGAATTACTTCTTTAGTCATAAAATCACAACACTCAGGGAAATACCCTTCGTGATAGTCATCACCTCCAATGAGTACGGCTTCAATTTTTGAAAGATTTTCTATTGCCTTTTTAAAAGCAAAATTACTACAGAGAGAATCCAAATCCGGATCTGGATGTAAAGTTAATAATATTTTTTTAATTCCTTTATCAGGATTTAAAATATTATTTTTTAAAAATTCTGGAAAATTTAAATTATTCATTTTAAAAATTTAATAGATTAATAAATAGCCCTTGAAAGGACACTAAAATCCCGTCGAAAACTATTTACTAATCCAAAAATTCTCTTTTTCAAAGATCCAAATACTTTAATAGTATTATCATATTTTATCTATTTTGTCAAATAAAAAAGACCTTCTAAGTATATAACTTTGAAGATCTTTATTTTAAATAAGTGTAATATTTCATACACTCAATGTACAAAATGCACCCTGAGTAAGTTCTTTCTAATCTTTCTTCTACCTTTTTAGGTAATTGAAAATATGTAGAAGCACAATACCCAAAATGGTTTGAGAATCTTATGGTATAAGAACCATTTTTGTCTTCACCGTACCAGTATTGGCTACCTGAAGAACTTATTTGATCTGGTTTCCTTTTTGGAACTTTGACCGGATAAAATTCTTTTTTCATTTTTATAATTTAAAATTAAAAAATTAAAAAAGGAATTTTACTTATTAAGTAATGAATTGTTTAGTTATTACTAAACCATTATCATAACTTTCAAATTCCTTGTCACCTAAAGACTTATCATCTTTAAGCCGGCGTGTTTTTACACTGATCTGCCCTAAGGGTAGAGATCAACTTTCGTGGCGAAGAGACTTAAAAAACACATTCTACTACTTATAAAAATATCTCTTAATCCAAAAATAGTTTAAAACAATTTTAAGGTCCCATATTTAAAAATTTTAAAGGTTAGTAAATAGTTTAAAGCCAAAAAACTTAGCTACAAACTACTTACTAATCTAAAAATTCAATTTTTTCAAAGATCAAAAAATACATTAAGATAGTAGCATATTTTATCTATTTTGTCAAATAAAAAAGAGCCTTACTTTACAGTAAAACTCTATCAAAATCTCTCATTCAGTCATTTTTGACTTTTCATGATATATATCAAGAACGACATCTCTCCACTCATCTTTCATACTGTATATACTCAACATGTCCTCCAAAACATTTTTATCTAAATCTTTGATTTCTATTATTGCTAAAAAAGCTTTTTCTTTTTCGATATCATTAAGCTCCGGATTTTTTAAGTGATGAATATATTTAGCAATTAATGTTTTCTTTTTAGCTTTTTCAACAACTTCTGAAGTTTGAAACTTAGACATCTTGCCAAGAAAATTAATAAGATTATAAAGCATAAATAGCGTAAAGATCACCACCACAATAATTGAAAAATTAAAATATTTCATTTGATTACTGAGATAGAGAAAAGATAAAAGCGATAAAACAACAAAAAGTAACCCAAACTGTTTTTTTGCTTAAAAATGTAATTTTAAAAGGTTCAAAATTTGTATTCCTTAATAGATTATAGTATTTAAAATAAATGTCAAAAAAAAATAACCCCTATTACGGGGTCATTTTTTATTTAATAGATGTAATTTTTACTTTAAAGAATGGTTGTCTGTGACCATTTCTTTTTAGGTAGCGAGACTTTTGTTTGTATTTCACAACAAGAATCTTTTTAGCTCTACCTATAGCCATTATCTCAGCCTCAACTTTTGCTCCATCGATAAAAGGTGTACCGATAGTAGTATTCTTACCATCATCTACCAATAGAACTTTATCAAAAGAAATCTTGTCTCCTTTTTTAAATTCCCCTTTCATTTTTTCGATAGAAACAATAGTGTCTTTTGAGACCTTGTATTGCTTACCGCCTGTTTTTATTACTGCAAATTCCATAAAATCCATATTACAGGATATCTAGTAAAAATGCAAGTCTTTTGTTATAATATACCCATGCAAACAAAAATAATAGAAAGATATTTCTTTTTTGGTTTATTATTAGCTACCTTTATATTCACCTTTTTGATATTTAAGCCCTTTTTGCCATTATTGGTGATTAGTGCTGCTTTTTCTGTTGTTTTATACCCTATTTACCAAAGACTATTAAAATCCAAGGTTCCAGACTGGCTATCGGCTTTGTTCACATTGTTGTTTTTTATAATTATCATCTGTGGACCAGTGTTTGGTATCGGAGTACTAGTATTCAACCAATCTCAAGACTTGTATCAATCAGTCTCTATCAACGGAGGACTAAGTTCATATTTCTCAAATATAGAAAACAATATCGCTTCTTATATGCCAGAAGGTATAGAACTAAATTTGAATGAAAAAATCGGTGAGCTTATATCTTTTACTTCTAGAAATATCGCTACTATCTTTACTTCGACTATCACTACCCTTTTCTCATTTTTCTTAATTTGTATTTCGTTGTTCTTCTTCTTGAAAGACGGAGCGAGTTGGAGAAAAGCTTTGATATCTCTGAGCCCACTTCGTGATACTGACGACGAGAAAATCTTGGCGAAGCTTTCACTGTCTATCAACGGCATCATCAAAGGATACATGCTTATCGCCCTCATCCAAGGTCTTCTTATGGGATTTGGACTCGCTTTCTTTGGAGTACCAAACTCTGCTCTTTGGGGGGTTATAGCTGCTATTGGATCTCTAATACCTACAGTCGGTACAGCTCTCGTATCTGTGCCTGCTGTTATATTCCTTTTTGCTACAGGCAATACTTTTGGCGGTATTGGTATGTCTATCTGGGCTTTCCTTATCGTAGGCTGGGTGGACAATCTACTAAATCCAATTATCATTTCATCAAAAATAAATATCCCTCAGATATTGGTATTGTTCTCTGTACTTGGAGGACTTGTATTACTCGGACCTATCGGATTCTTAATCGGACCTTTGACCGTAAGTCTCTTGTATACTTTAATATCAATTTACAATAACGAATTTAAACCTGAAATAGAAAATAATTAATATGCTCCGTTTTTACAACACTCTCACCAAACAAAAAGAAGAATTTAAACCTATACAAGATGGCAAGGTTGCAATGTATTCTTGTGGACCTACGGTTTACAACTACGCACATATCGGGAACCTGCGTTCTTATGTTTTTGCTGACGTCTTGAAAAGGACTCTCACCTACTCTGGCTATGAAGTCACGCATGTCATGAATCTCACTGATATAGACG
Source organism: Minisyncoccota bacterium (assembly GCA_041675085.1). Lineage (GTDB taxonomy): Bacteria > Patescibacteriota > Minisyncoccia > Phycocordibacterales > UBA9973 > UBA9973. The sequence continues at coordinate 79,321 of JBAYUN010000001.1, read as the reverse complement.
ACAAGACCATAAAGAACAGCCAAAAAGAAGGTAAAACTTTAAAAGACTTTACAGAGTTTTATACTCTAGAATTTATAAAAGATATCTCTTCTCTAAATATCCTACCTCCAAAAACTTTTACTAAAGCTACAAACTATATAGATAAAATGGTAGAGATAACTACAGCCTTAATTCAAAAAGGTTATGCATATAAAAGCACTGATGGCTCTATTTATTTTGATATCAAGAAATTCCCAAACTATGGCAAGCTCTCTAATCTAGTCTTAGATGAACAAAAAGAAAATGCAGGCGGACGCATTAAAACTGACGAATATGATAAAGAAAACGTCCAAGACTTTGCTCTCTGGAAAGCTTACGACGAGGTAGACGGAGAAGTATTTTGGGAGACTAGTCTCGGCAAAGGTCGTCCTGGTTGGCATATAGAATGTTCAGCTATGGCGATATCAAATCTCGGTAGCTCACTTGATATTCATACTGGAGGCGTGGATAATATTTTCCCGCATCACGAGAACGAAATAGCTCAATCCGAATGCTATAGCGGAGAGAAATTTGTTAATTACTGGATGCACAATGAATGGGTTTTAGCTGATAATAAAAAGATGTCCAAATCTGAGCATAATTTTTTTACCCTACGTGACGTTATATCTCGCGATATAGACCCTATAGCCTATCGCTTTTGGTTACTTATGGCAAACTACCGAACTCGGGTCAACTTCGTCTGGGAAGCCTTAGAAGCCTCAGAAATAGCCTTAAAACGCTTGTATAGACTGTATTTAGACCTTGGAGAAGAGATAGGTACCGTAGATCTAAATTATCAAAAAACTTTCAAAGAAAGGATATCTGATGACTTGAATACTCCGCTCGCCCTTTCCCTACTCTGGGACTTGGTAAAAGATTCAAATATTAGTAACAAAGACAAAAAAGCTACAATATTAGATTTTGATAAAGTCTTTGGATTAGAATTTGCTAGTCTCACAGAAGAGACAATCCCCGAAGAAATAATAAAACTCGCTGAAGAAAGAAAGATAGCTAGAGCCAACAAAGATTTCCAAAAATCTGACGAATTGAGAGACAAAATAAAATCCCTAGGTTATGAGATCAAAGACTCTGAAACTGGTGAGAAGATACAGAAGATTTAAAAGACTATAAAATAAAAAACAGAGTAGTTTTGTGAGAAAGCTACTCTGTTTTATTGAAATAAGGTTAAAAAATACAACAATCATCATAATGTTTATATTCAATATATCTTATATTATTAATTCTAATTTTTGACATTAAAAGACAATTCGAATCTCTTAAAAATTGTTTTATAATTATACCTACAAAATTATCGTCAAGAATAAACTCTGTTTGATCTTCTGAAGATGAATTTTTCATTACGGTCCTCCCAAAATCATAATTCTTATAAAATTTTTCAATTTCGTATTCAATATGATTTAAAAATTCTTTGATGTCACATTTAAAAAAACTTTCAGTTTCATTGATAGAGAAATCAAAAACCAAGGTACCACAAAAAGAATAACAAGTCTCATTTTTTTCAACCCAATTAGTTTCTAATGTTATTTCTCTTGAGAAAGTTAAAATTTTTGGGTGAATATAAAATGTTCTATCTGTAGAATAAACCTGACCTTCTTTTTTTAAAATTACTACATGTCCAACAGGCACACCATAATCATGTATTTCTACAAATTTGCCCTTAGGAACGATTCGTAAACTAAAAAGATAAGGAATACCCGATATTATCCATAATGATAATATAAATAGTACCAAAAAAAATGCTAAGTGAAATGGACCGAGAAGAGCCTCTATCCATTCATAAATTGAATTTACCATTATCAATTGATTTTGTTGTTAAAAAACTAAATATATCAAAAATACTATACACTAAAAAGTATGTGTTGTAAATATGTCTATCATGAATGAGTTGATTAACTTTTGACGGATATTCTTGAGGTCTTGCCTAAAGAATTTTAGAACAACTTTATTATATCGTTGTACGTCACAACAAGCATAAACAGGATTAGAATCATAAATCCTATCATGTTTGCTGTGTTTGCAAAATTTTGATTAAGGCGAGAACCTTTTATTTTTTCTATTAACAAGAAGAGAAGTCTTCCACCGTCGAGTGCTGGGAAAGGTACGAGGTTTATAATAGCCAAATTTACAGATATCAAAGCAGTAAATGATAATAGATAAATGAAGCCGAATTTATAAGCTTCTCCTACTATCTGAGTCATACCTACAGGTCCCGCTACAGCAGACAAATCCCCGTCCCCTTTGATCGCATTGGCTATCAAACTATACAAACCGACAGCAGTAGTCTTGGTTTGATAAATAGTGAGTTTCATACCTTCACTGAAAGCTTTGAAAAAAGGCAAACGAGCAATACCGACGTTCTCCATAGCGATACCTATAGCAACATTATTATCTTTATTCAAAACTGGTTTTACTTCTGCTGTGCGCAATATTTCTTCTTGTCCGCGAGTATAACCGACTTTGATAATTTGATTTTCAGAATCTAATACAAAATCACGAAAACTCTCTGGAGTGATTTCTGATAAAGAGTATTCTATATTCTTGTCATCTGTTTTATTTACAGCCAATATCTTGTCTCCTGATCTAAGTCCAGATAATTCCGCAGGAGATTCTGGCAATACTGATACAACGACTAAATTCACATCCTGCAAGACTGCACCTTCTGGCTGACTACCTAAAGATGTAGGCAAACCTGACATAAATCCCACAGAAAACAATACCCAAGCTAAAATGAAATTCATAAAAACTCCAGCAAATAATACTAGGGCTTGTTGCCAACGAGGTTTATTTACAAAGCTTCGACTCGCGTCGGGACCATTTGTATTTTCTTCGTCTGGGTTCTCACCGTATATCTTTACGAATCCTCCGATAGGTAGCCAGTTTAGAGTATAAGTAGTCTCCCCTTTTTTAAATAGAGTCATAGCCTTAGGCGGAAAACCAAAACCAAATTCATCTACACGAATTTTGAAAAATTTAGCTACAAAAAAGTGCCCAGCTTCATGCACTAAAACCACAACCAAAAGTATTATAAAAAAGATTAGTATATTCATTAAATTAGTTTCTAGGTACTAGTTTTTAGGTTCTAGCTTATTAATAATAACACGAAGCATTTTACTAATTTCTGTGAGTAATGATAAAGCTTCACTAATATCTATATTATACAAATCTCTACAAAGAAACAACTGTGTTTCTGACTCAGCAACAGATCCATAAGACATATTCAAAAAATGAGCGTAATCTTTTCTGGTTTTTCTACTACTTCCTTCAGCAATATTTGAAACTATTGATACCACACAACGACGAATTTGAGATTGAAGGCCGAAAACTTCTGATTGAGGTAATTTACTAGTAATCTTATAAACTATTTTTACAAGCTCATAACTTTTCTGCCACACAATTAAATCTTTATATGAATATATTTTAGAGTTATCCATAATTTAGTCCTTATAAATCATTTTAAAAAATAGATATTTTTTTGGTTTTTCGGGTAAAAATGAACCAAGAACAATATAATAAAACAACCTTCTTATAAATTCAAAAACTATTATTGTTAAAGCTAACGATAGCAAACTCATTACAATCATATTAAACCAATTGGTTTTAGTATATTTACTAATTAATTCATACTTCCCAGAATTTTCTGTCTCAGAAACAATTTCAGATGTCATAAATCCCGAAAGAAACCCTCTACTATTTCCCATATCCCTAAATTTTATGACTCCATCAAAACAAATATTTTCAGCTTTTTCTTTGTCAGATCGCCATGCAAAACTATCAGAAAAATCATGTTGATTTAAAATAAATTTTTTACCATTTGCACATTTGACATATGATTCTGAATTATCAAATTTAGGAGTATTTTTAAAAATTATTCCAACCACAGGCAAAATAAAACTTAATAAAAATAAAAAAACAAATGAAACTTTAATCAGTCTATACCACCATTTACTATTCAAATAATTTAAATCTTTTTTCATGTATTTAATTTACTAAAACCTAGTCCCTAGAAACTAGGACCTAACCTCTAGTTCATTACCTCTTTTTCTTTTTGAGAAAAAAGAGCTTCTAGATTAGCATTCGCTTCATCTACTATTTTTTGTAATTCGTCTTTAGTTCTCTTTACTTCGTCTTCTGTGAGTTCACTACTACCTATCTCGTCGATAGCTTCTTGGCGCATTTTACGTACAGTAATACGAGCGTCTTCGAGCTTCTCTTTCAAGACTTTTACTAACTTTTGTCTATTCTCTGTAGTTAATTGAGGAAAAATAACTCTCACGCCCATATCGTCCACGGCCGTAGATAGTCCAAGGTCTGCGGTCATGATAGCTTTCTCTATACCTTTTACATGACTTTTATCCCAAGGGTTAATACGAAGAGTTTTCGGATCTTCGACGTTTACCGAAGCGACGTTCTTGAGCGGTTGATAATCTCCGTAAACTTCAATAGAAATACTATCGAGCACCATTGGTGAAGCTCGTCCGATATTGAGTTCGCGATAAACCTTACTCAAAAAATCCTCAGCTTTCTTAACTTCTAATTTAAAATTTGAAAAATTGTATGACATATGGACTATATTATAACTTATTTTCAGGTATAGATAAAGCGACCGACTCCATAAGACTTTTAGCACTAGAACCTGGTTGGCGGAGGTATTTGCGAACTTTAAAAATCTGCTCGAAGATAGTTTTTATGTTTTGAGAGTCTTCACTTAGAGTCGACTTTTTACGCAAAGCTAATTCTAAGCCGTCTAAAAATTTCAAGGCTTTTGATTTCGGAGAATCGATTACAACCTCTTCCCCTTCATTATCAGCTTCATCTTCTTCGTCATTATTAGAACCTTTAAGGAGTATTTTTAAAAATTCTATTCTTTGGAATTTAGAAGACTTTAAAAAACCCTCTACTTCTTTATCAATACTTTGCTCGTCGATATCTTCACGGACCACATAAAATCTAGACAATAAGGTAGGCAAGAAAACACTAACACTAGGAGTCAGTACAAAAAAATGAGTATTCTCTATCGGTTCTTCAAAAACTTTCAAAAGAGAATTCTGAGCCTCGGTCAAAAAAGCATTAGCTGAAATCACAAAGATTTTCTTGGTATCTTTGTCGCCTCCAAAACTTTTATTGCTAGTGAGTGATTTTAATAATTCCCCATCTTTGATCTTAAATGAGTCAAAATCAAAATGATAATAATCTGGATTGTTGGTAGTTTTGATTCCTATATCAGAGAGAATTTCTAAAACCAAAGGTAAATTTACTTCTTTTTTGCCTTCTATGAGATAAGCGTGATGGAGATTGTTTTTGTTTATATGATTTTTAATCATATTTTATTTTTTACTTAGGATAGCTTTTTTGTAAACGTCTAGATGCTCGAGAGCCAAGCCTGTACCTTTAACTACACAGTACAGAGCATCATCAGCTACAGCGGCTTTGACTCCAGTCTTGCGATAAACCAAATCCGGCAAATTGCGAAGCAATGAAGATCCTCCAGTCATAATAATACCGTGGTCGATGATGTCGGAAGCGAGTTCTGGAGGAATTTCTTGCAAGACGTCCTTGATAGCTTTTATTATTTGTTTCAATTCATTGTCTATAGCTTTTACTATTTCGTTGGTACCGACTTGAGCGCTACGAGGAAGTCCTTGGATATAGTCGCGCCCTTTGATAGTCACACGGAGTTCTTCTTCGAGTGGTACAGCAGCACCGATTTTGATTTTGACTTCTTCAGCAGTTTTGTCACCTATCGCTAGATTGAAAGTTTTCTTGATATATTCGGCTATAGCGAGGTCTATCTTATTGCCAGCGCATTTCACAGAAGTACAAGCCACTATTCCTCCCAGAGAAATAACAGCCACGTCAGTAGTCCCTCCGCCAATATCTACCACCATATAACCCTTGGATTCATAAATAGGAATCCCGGCGCCGATAGCAGCGAGAATAGGTTCTTTGACTACGTATGCATTGCGAGCACCAGCTTTGATAGCAGCTTCGACGACAGCACGGCGTTCAGTCGAAGTCACACCTGCAGGTACAGAGACCATAACATCAGGTTTAAATAAATTCCATTTACCGAGAGCTTTACCTATAAAATATCGGAGCATGGCTTCGGTGACTCGATAGTCAGCAATAACACCATCTTTCATAGGACAATAAGTTATTATTTCTTCAGGAGTCTTACCTATCATGTCTTTCGCTTCTTTACCTATAGCTAAGATTTTATTGTCTTGAAGAGACACAGATACAACAGAAGGCTCACTCAAAACGATACCACGCCCAGGCACAAAAACCAGCGTATTAGCAGTACCGAGATCTATACCTATCTTTTTTGAAAAAATACCCATAAACCTAATATATCACATATAACTAATAATAAAAAATGGACGATATGATGAATTTAAGGTCAAAATGATATAATAGCTTTATGCAAATATTGACGGTCATACCGTTACAAAAGAATACTTTCACCGAAGAATTAACATATTTCTCATCTACAGACATGCCTCTAGGTAGTATCGTCACTATTACTATCAGAAATAAAAAAATGCTTGGTCTCGTAGTTTATACTGTTGACGCCAACACCATGAAATCCGAAATTAAGAATATGGATTTTAATATTAAAAAAATTGTCGAAGCAAAAGAGTTCTCAATCTTTCGAGATGAATTCATAGAGTCAGCTTTATTGACTAGCAAGTATTTTGCCAACAATAAAAGCTCGACTATCTCATACCTGATTCCTCAAATCATAAAAGAAAATTATGATCTCATAACAAAAACCTACACCAAAGAAAAAAAAGAAAGTAATAATAATCATAAAAATATCCAGACAGAAAAGTTATTGTTCCAAGCACCATACGAAGACAGACTCTCTTCTTATAAAACTCTCATAAGGGCTTCTTTTGCAAACAAGAAGTCTATCTTTATAGTCTTGCCTACAATGCAAGATATTAAAGAGTTTGAAATAAATTTACAGAAAGGTATTGAGAATTTTATATTCTCTTTCTACGGCGGACTCAATCCAAAAAAGCTCCTTAAAAAAATAGACGAGGCTTTAAATACAGATCATCCGATACTTATCCTAGGCACAGCTCAGTATTTATCTATACCGAGGTATGACATAGGCACGATAATCATAGAGAAAGAGAGTAGTAATGCTTATAAAACAATATTCAAACCATTCTTCGACCTAAGAGTTTATGCTGAAATATATGCATCAAAAATCCAATCCAGAATAATATTTGCCGATACCTTTTTGCGTTTTGAAACAGTAGCTAGACGCGAACTCGAGAATATGAACGAATTAGAACCTCTATCTTTTAGAATTAATTTTAACGGCAATATAAAAATTATAGAAAGAAAAAAAGACAATACTCAAAAAGAAGTATCTAGCAAAAAATGGCGTATCTTGAATGAAGAAAGCATTAGAGAAATCGAGCAGACTTTATCTCAAAAGAAAAATGTTTTTGCTTTTTCACTCCGAAAAGGGCTCGCTACTTATACAGTCTGTCGCAATTGTCAGACAGAAGTCACTTGCGACTCTTGTTCTGCTCCTTTGGTTTTGTATACATCTCTGAAAAGTCAAAAAAGAATATTTAGTTGCAATAAATGCAAAGTTGAGAAAAACCCGCTCATGACTTGTAGCTATTGTGGTAGTTGGGATCTGACTCCGCTCGGCATAGGCACAGACACAGTAGTCGAAGAATTAACCTCCCTATTCCCTACTACTAAAATATTAAAGTTAGATAAAGAAAGTGCCAAGACTAACTCTGGTGCAGAAAAAATAATTAAAGAATTTTCCGCCAAAGGCGGATCCGCCTCTGGCGGAGAAGGTTCTATTCTAGTCGGTACGGAGATGGCTTTATTTTATTTAAAAGAAAAAGTAGATCTATCACTTATAGCTTCTTTTGACGGACTTTGGACTATACCGCATTTTAAAATGAGCGAAAAAATACTTCAGATAATACTCGGCGTTATAAATAAAACTGAAAATACATTTATCATTGAGACTAAAAATGTACAAGATGATATCATCCGATCTGTCCAGAATAAAAATCTACTATCTTATGTACGAGAAGAATTGCAAGATAGAAAAATATTAGAATATCCACCCTATAAAAGATTTATTAAAATTAGTTATAACGGAGATAAAGAAGAAACAAAAAAGGTTAAAGATTTCTTAACCGAATATTTAAAAGAATACAATCCGACGATCTTCGGCGGGTTTATCTCAAAATCTAAGAATCAATATATTACCAATACTCTACTAAAATTAGAGAAAAAAGACTGGTCATTACCGAGCTTGTCACTCGAAGGTAATCTCAATGAAAAATTATCAAAAAAGCTATCGGATCTACCTGAGACTTTCAATATCCAAATAGACCCTGAAGATTTATTATAATAATTGACAGAAGCAGTATTTAATGTTAAATTCAAAATGAATAAAATATTAATTGACCTTTAAAAACAAATAAAAATGAGTTTTAATTTTCCTATTTTAAACGAAAATGGAGAAGAGATTATAATAAATACTCTTCAAGACCTACCTATTCTAACCACTGGATTGCTAGAAGTAAATTTAATAAAGATTTTAAAATTTTCTGAAGAAAATAAAAGATTTCATAATCACACCATTGAATTTGCTATAGTTTATTTATATTTCTTAAAAAGAGTTTACGAAAATGGCACATTGCATAAGGAAATTTTAAAAAACTTGAGTAATCTTTTTCATAATTTTGTTAAACTAGGGACTTTATACAACATAGAATCTTTAGAATATGTTAAGGAGCTTAATCCAGTAAATTTAAAAGAAAAACTTGCTTCTTTAAAAGAAATAAAAAACTTTTATGGCACCCTTTGTGAACAAGAAAAAAATGTACTGTTTGATTTGTCTGATCAATTTTGTTACAGAATGGTGAATGAGTTATTAGTAGATGTTAATACACCATTTCCGAATTATTTTTCAAATAAAATTTTTTTAAAATCTAAATTTAAATACTTGTTAGATTTAGAAGAAGTAAATTTTTATGGTAATTGGGTTTCAATAAGAAAGTCAATTTCAAAATGTAATAACTATTATTTATATCCAATACATGAAATTATCAATTATTTTTCAAAAAAATGTGTTGAATCTGGAAACACTTTTAGAATGAATGAAAATAAAATAATTAAAGCTCTGGAAAGCATAAATTAAGTAAAAGGGCTTCTGAATAAATTCAGAAGCCCTTTTTTAATTCCCTACCAAGACCACAAATTCTCCTCGGACTTTATCTTTGTTTTCTTCAAAATATTTTAAAACTTCTTCTGGCGTATTGGTCACAAATTGTTCGTAGATTTTAGTTAACTCTCTAGCTACACAGACCTTTTTGTCTGGGCAGAATTTTACCAAGGATTCTAACGTCTTCATTATTCGGTGAGGAGATTCATAAAAAACTACCGTTCTTTTAGCAGTACTCATCTCTTTGAACAAAGTCTCTCTACCTTTTTTGTGAGGCAAAAATCCTAGAAAAGTGAATTCGTGAGTATCAAGCCCAGAGCCAGATAAAGCCGTTATAAGAGCTGTTGCACCCGGAATAGGAATTACTCTCACTTCATTAGGAAAACGCTCTAATACGGCTTTTACAAGCTGACTACCAGGGTCTGAGATCCCAGGTGTACCCGCGTCAGAGACCAAGGCTATATCTTTCCCTTCTTCTAACAATTCTAAAATCTTATCTAATTTAGATATTTTGCTCTGAGCGTGATAACTCATGGTCGGCTTACTTATCTCGTATTTATTTAAAAGATTTTTGGTGACGCGAGTATCTTCACACAATATCAAATCTACACTCTTCAAAGTCTCAACTGCCCGAAAAGTTATATCTTGCATGTTGCCTATTGGAGTCGCCACTATGTATAAGTTAGACATTTATTTTTAATTTAATGATTGATAAATATCTTTACGATGACCTATCGCAAATAAAATAATATTATTATCAGACAAACGAAATATTCCTCTATATTCTCTAGTAATCCTGAAAGAATAAACTAAATCATTTCCAAAACCTTTTAATTTCTTTGTGTGTAATTTCGAATTAAAGATATCTTTTATTAATAAATTTTCTTGTTGGGAAAGTAAAACTATATCTTTTTTATACAAGGAAGAGATGCTTTTTTTATAATTCTTTGTCTTTAAAAGCATCATATAATTTTAAAACTCTTTCAAAGATTCTTTATAAGCAGATAAAATTTCTTTTTTATTAATATAGGTATCTATAGACTCTGTGGGAATTTTGGAAATAGTAATACCTTGATTAATAACAAATTGCCTTAGAGAAGCATTAACAACATCAGTCAAAGAAAGTCCTAAATCACTTGCCAGTTCTTGAGCTTTATTTTTCAAATCTTTTTTAGTTTTAATTAAAATTGTTGTATCCATATCCTAAAGTATATACAAATGGATAAAATTTGTCAATCAATTATTTACGATATTTTTTAGTTCTCCATTTATCAGCGATTTTAATACGAGTGATTGAGCGTTCGAGTTCTGTTGCAAAATGTTCGAAATCCACATGATCTTTGTTCTCCATTTGGAGCTTTAATTCTTCTGCACGAGCACGAGCACGTTCGATAACTTCGTCTGTCAGTAGAGAGACATGTTCGGCAAAATCAGCCAAGACAACAACTACAGTATTACCCTCATCATCATTCTTTACTTCTACGAAACCTCCAACAATAGCGACAGGAATATCACCTTCTTCATTAGTAGCTACCACATCGCCAGACTTCAAGTCTGCAACAAGAGGGATATGCATAGGCAATATACCTATCTCACCTTCTTTAGTAGGCACACTCACATGCAAAACCTCCTCATCGAGAATGATTTTTTCTGGAGTCACAACTTTTAATTTTATTTTTTTTGAATTCATTTAAGAAATAATTATAAAGCACCTTTCATATAAAATTCATTTTCTGATTTACCATCATGTTTTCCATCTAAGATTTCTCTGAAAGAACGGATTGTATCAGATAGTGATACGTACTTTCCTTCTGAACCTGTAAATTGTTCTGCAACGAAGAAAGGTTGGGAAAGGAATTTTTGAATTTTACGAGCACGAGCTACAAGTTCTTTGTCTTCTTCAGATAATTCTTCCATACCCAAGATAGCGATGATGTCTTGTAAGTCCTTGTAACGTTGTAAAATTCTTTGCACCTCACGAGCTACATTGTAATGCTCTTCACCCACGATATTTGGATCCAAGATTGTAGAAGATGAGTCTAGAGGGTCAACTGCAGGATAGATACCAAGTTCAGAAAGTGAACGGTTCAACACCACTGTAGAGTCTAGGTGAGAGAAAGTAGTAGCTGGAGCTGGGTCTGTAAGGTCGTCCGCTGGCACGTACACAGCTTGCACAGAAGTCACAGAACCTTTATCTGTAGAAGTAATTCTTTCTTGTAAATTTCCCATTTCTGTCGCTAGAGTTGGTTGGTAACCTACAGCAGAAGGAATACGTCCTAAGAGCGCAGATACTTCAGAACCCGCTTGAGTAAAACGGAAAATGTTGTCGATAAAGAACAAGACGTCTTTCCCTTCAGCATCACGAAAATGTTCAGCCATAGTAAGTCCTGATAGAGCGACACGCATACGAGCCCCTGGTGGTTCATTCATTTGACCGAAGACCATAGCCACTTTGTCGAGAACTTTAGAATCTTTCATTTCATGATAAAGGTCATTACCTTCACGAGTACGTTCACCTACTCCAGCGAATACAGAATATCCTCCGTGATTAGATGCGATGTTGTGAATCAATTCTTGAATAACGACAGTCTTTCCAACTCCCGCACCTCCGAATAGACCGACTTTACCTCCTTTCAAAACAGGACAAATAAGGTCGATAACTTTAATACCAGTTTCCAAGATTTCAACTTTAGTAGATTGAGATACGTATTCTGGAGCTTTTCTGTGAATAGGAGAAGATTTTTGTGAGTTAACATTACCAGCATCATCAATAGGTTCACCAAGCACATTAAAAATTCTACCTAAAGTTCCTTTTCCTACAGGTACTGAGATAGGTGCACCAGTATCAAATACATCCATCTCACGAGATAGACCATCAGTAGTATCCATAGCCACAGTACGTACGAGTCCGCCTCCGATATGTTGCTCGACTTCGAGAGTAATACTCTTGTCTCCGTTTTTAACAACTAAAGCATTGTAAACTTCAGGCACTTCACCTTCGAATTCGACGTCGATAACTGGCCCGATGATTCTTTTGATTTTTCCTATTTTTTGCATTTCTTTATTCATATAATTTTAATAATGTTTTGATAATATTTTAGCTCACACTTGCCATACCGGCACTAATCTCACTTATCTCTCTGGTAATATTTGCTTGTCTGGCTTTGTTGAATACTAGGGTCAAGTCATCTATCATTTCACTTGCAGCGTCTCCAGCGTTTTTCATGGCTATCATACGAGAGGATTGTTCTGAGGCATTTGATTCTAGTAATGTTTGATAAATCTGCATTCTGATTAATTTCTCGGCGAGACTCTCTACTAGACTATTCATATCTCCTTCAAAAATATACTGATTCTTTTTAATTTTCAAACTTAAGATTTCTTTTGATTTCGCATCTCCGACTGATTCTATGGACTCTTTGAGTTCAAATCTCGATACCGGTAAGAGCTTTTTTCTCTTTGGTCTTTGAGACAAAGCCGAGATGTACTCTGTATAGACTGCAAAGACTTCTTTATAATTACCTAATTTGTATTCTGATGTGATCAAAGTTGAGATAGGAGTGATATCTGATAGATCGATAATATCAGGCAATTCTGTAAAAGAGGCAGCTACTTTCATACCTAGTCTGCGCATAGAATTATCTCCTTTTTTACCTATAACCAAAATGTCTATTTGAGATTTATCATCAACTTTTTTGAAAGCAGTGATAGCTCTCTTTAAAACTTGAGAATTATATCCTCCACAGAGGCCTCTATTTGAAGTCACGATAACATACAAGACCTTGTCAGTTTTTTTATTTTCTGTAAAGAAAGGATGTTTTAAATCTTGAATATTTTCTGAAACTCCAGAAAGTAAATCCCAAGAATAATTTGCATAGGCTCTAGAAGCCACAGCCTTAGAGACTGCTTTCTTCATTTTACTAGCCGCCACAAGTTCCATCGCTTTCGTGATTTTCTTTGTGCTTTTAACACTCTTTATTCTTCTTTTAATTTCTTTTGTTCCAGCCATAATAAATTAGGTTATAGTTTTTAGATGTTAGTTAGTAGCTAAAAAATTCGTCTTAAAGTCTGTAATCAATCCCTTTAATTCTTCTTCGCCATCATCTTCCCACATTTTCTTTTCTCTAACTTGTTTCAAGAAAAGTTTTGAATTATTTTCTGTGTATTCGATAAGCCCAGATTCAAACATCTTGATTTTTGCAACTTCAACATTATCCATATATCCTTTAACCAATGCATACAGAGACACTATCTGATGTTCAGTTAGAACTGGAGCGTATTGAGGTTGTTTCAACATTTCAACAGCACGCTTTCCACGTTCCAATTGTTGTTTAGTACCTTCGTCTAGGTCAGAACCGAATTGAGCAAAAGCTTCAAGTTCGCGGTATTGAGCAAGGTCGAGTTTCAAAGTTCCAGCCACTTTTTTCATAGCTTTGATTTGAGCACTTCCTCCCACACGAGACACAGAGAATCCTACGTTTACTGCAGGACGGACTCCTTTGTAGAAGAGATCTGTCTCCAAGAAAATTTGTCCGTCTGTGATAGAGATAACGTTTGTGGGAATATATGCAGACAAGTCTCCAGCTTGAGTTTCGATGATAGGTAAAGCTGTAATACTTCCTCCTCCATATTCTTTATTTCTTCGGCAAGCACGTTCTAGAAGTCTTGAGTGTAAATAGAAAACGTCTCCAGGGTAAGCTTCACGACCTGGTGGACGACGAAGCAAGAGTGAGATTTCACGATATGCTACAGCGTGTTTTGATAAATCGTCATAAATAATCAGAACGTCTTTACCTTGATCCATGAAAGATTCAGCGATAGCTACTCCAGTATAAGGCGCGATGTATGAGAGAGCTGCTGGTTCAGAACTACCTGCAGAGACGATAATAGTATAATCCATAGCTCCACCTTCTTCGAGACGAGTTTGGATTTTGCGTAGTTTTGAATCTTTTTGACCGATAGATACATAGACACAAATCATATCTTGACCTTTTTGATTCAAGATAGTATCTATAGCAATAGCAGTTTTACCTGTTTGACGATCACCGATAATAAGCTCACGTTGTCCACGTCCTACCGGGATAAGAGCGTCGATAGCTTTAATACCAGTAGATACAGGTTGGTTCACACTCTCTCTAGTCACAACTCCAGGAGCAACTTTTTCAACTGGGTAAGTCTTGTCAGTTTTGATTTCCCCTTTGCCGTCGATAGGATTACCAAGTGCGTTCAAAACACGTCCGATTTGCATTTCAGACACAGGAACTTCTAGAATACGTTCGGTTGGAGATACAGTATCACCTTCTTTAATCTTAGAGAAATCTCCAAGAATAATAATACCAACAGTATCCTCTTCGAGGTTTAACACAACACCTACTTCACCTCCAGAAAAAGTAACCATTTCAGAAGACTTAACATCTCTTAATCCAGATACTTTGGCAATACCGTCGAAAACTTCCGTAACGCGACCTGTCTTTTCTCCCTTAACTTTCAAAGAAAAATTTTCTATTTCTTTTTTTAAGTTATCTACTATTGTGTTGTTTGTATTATTATTCATATTCTATCTTGTTAAATGTGTTTGTAATTTTTTTAATTTATTAGCAATCGTCATGTCTATTACTTCATCATCTACTTCTATTTTAACTCCGCCTATGTGTTGACTATCTACTATCTCTATCATCTCTACCTCTTTTGCATTATACTTTTTTAATAAAAATAAATTTAAATCTTTTTTAAAAATATCAGTCATTTTCTCTGCGGTCGATACTCTTGCTTTGATTAAACCTTTATCTTTATTCATGAGAGCTTCTAATTTATCTAAAATATTTTTACTTTTAGACAATAATTTTTTGCGCGTCAAAAATTTGACGGTATTATCTACAAATAAAGACATTTCTTGATTGTCTTTGTTTTTAAAACCCATATATATAGCTCTCGCTATATCATTATAAGAAAGATTAGCCATTTGATAAATTATTTAATTCTTTGGTGATTTTGTCAGAATAAGCTTGGTCTACTTTGATACCAATAACCTTTTCTGTGACTTGTAACACCATACCTACTATCTCTTTTTTGGTTTCAGATAGCATTTTATTTTTCTCTGTTTCTAGAGTTTTTTTACTATTCTCAAGCATAGAGGCTATTTCAATTTTGGTTTGGTCTACCAATTGATCTTTTCTTACTACTGCTTCTTTTTTTGCTTGCTCAATGATTTCATTTGCTTTAGTGCGTGCATCTAATAATACAGCTTCGTACTCTGTTTTAGTATTTTCTAAAAGCTTTGTACTAACTTCCGCATTTGAAATACCTTCATTTATTTTATCTTGCCTTTCTTTAATCAACTTACCTATAGGTCCAAAAGCAAATTTCTTTAAAAGTAAGAAAATAATTAAAAAGTTAAAAAGATTGGCTAATGCTACTTGCCAGTCAAACCCAACTTTTCCCAGTATTTCCAATAAATTTTCCATTTGTTTTTAGATTATAGATAAGTTAATAAATTTTTAATTAAAGAAGGAAGAATGCAACGAAAGCATAAATAGCTGTTGATTCAGCCATCGCAACTCCGATGATCATTTTTGTAAACAATGAATCTGCAATTTCTGGATTGCGTCCCATTGCTTCAAAAGCCTTACCAATAAGATAACCTTCTGCGACTGCAGATCCTGCCATAGCTATAGTCATAACGATAGCCTTTGCGAACAAACGTGCTGATTCTAATTCCATAAATATTTTGCCTTGTTTTTAAAACAAGAAAATTAAATTAATAATAAAACGACTTTTAACCACTTACTACTTCCCCTGACGGTTTTACCGACAGTGCGTAATATGCTGTAATTAGCGAACTAAATACAACAGTTTGCACCACAGCAGAAAGTAGACTCATTACCATCCAAAGGGCTGGCAATGCATACGCCAATCCTCCGAAAATAATCACCATCAAAACTTCTCCGGCATACATATTACCGAATAATCTCAAAGATAACGCTATAATCTTAGCAAATTCACCTATAACGTCAA
Source organism: Minisyncoccota bacterium (assembly GCA_041675085.1). Classification (GTDB taxonomy): domain Bacteria; phylum Patescibacteriota; class Minisyncoccia; order Phycocordibacterales; family UBA9973; genus UBA9973. The sequence goes on along the minus strand of JBAYUN010000001.1, from coordinate 63,060 downwards.
GGAGACCTATCAAGAAGCCTACGATAGCCATCGCACCTGCACCTGGACTTTGCTTAAAACCCAAGTAAATTTCTTTGACTTGGAAGAATTTACCCAAGTGACCCAATAAACCCCAATCTTTTATACTTGCGACATGAGTAATCGCAATACAAGCCACAGCCAGACCTAAAGTAGTATTAAAGTCTGAAGTTGGGGTTCGAAAAATAGATAGTCCATCATAAGTAATACTAGTTAGTCCCGGTACGATAAGACCAATAAGATTAGAAAGACCAATGAAAACCATAAGAGTACCAATCAAAGGCAATATAGTTTCGGTTAGTTTACGACTACCAGTGATTTGATTTACTAAACCAAATATACCTTCGTATATCATTTCAAATATAGCTTGAGTTTTTGAAGGATTCCAAACAAATTTTCTAATTTTAAAATAAGAAAAAAGGAATATAACCAAAGCGATAAAACTCAACAACAAGGTTGTATTTGATATAGGGAAACCCATAATACGAAAAACTACGTCTGGTTGAATTCCACTTATTCCTCTTTCGATTTGTAAAAAATTCATATAATTATAATTTAATTAATTTTGTTTATCAGTATCTACTACTTCTGTTTTTTCTTTTTCTATCTTAATATCACGTTCTACTTTTTTTATTTTTTTGGCTAAATTGTTATACATAACAATCGTAATAATCCAAGACAAAATAAAAGTACAAACCAATATAATCATTGTAAACTTATTTCCTGAATCATATTTAGCATCTATCCTTTTCCCTATTAGAGCGCCTGCGACCGCAGGAATACCAAAAATTAAAGCAATTTTTAGACCTAAATAAAATATCTTATTTATGTATTCGTCTTTTTGTTTTTTTAATTTATCTAATTCCATTTGTGTTTTTAAATATAACTTTAAATACCCCAAAACAATTCAAGCGATATTATATTCCCTTCTAAGAAATAATGCAAATCTATACCTAGATATTAGAAATGTTGCTAAAAGCAACGCGGTGAGTGTGGATGGAATCGGACCATCGACCTCTGTCTTATCAGGACAGCGTTCTACCACTGAACTACACACTCATGAACTACGGGGACATTACCAACAACTACAAACTCAAGAATTTGGGAACATTACCAACAACTACAAACTCATTTAAAAACAATTAAAACCACTTAAAAAATATAACAGAAATTTTAATTTTAAGCAAACCTAAATAAATGTAAATAAAAAACAGAAACAAAAAAACTACTTTTGCAAGTAGTTTTTTTGTTCAAAATTTAATTTAAAAAGAATTAGTATTCACGGCGTCCACCTGAGCGATTTGCTCCGTATCCACCACCATTTCCTCCACCGTATCCACCACCTGATCCACCAGTTCTTGGAGGACGAGCTTCCATTGGACGAGCTTCGTTAACAGTTAGTCTGCGGCCTTCGAATTCTTTGTCATTAAACATAGAAACAGCATTTTGTGCTTCTTCATCTGTTGTCATTTCAACGAAACCGAAACCTTTAGAACGACCAGACATCTTGTCCATAATGATAACTGCTGATGTTACTGCACCAGCTTGTGAGAAATACTCTTTAAGAGCTTCGTCACTTGTTGAGTAAGGTAATCCCCCTACGTATAGCTTTGTAGCCATAATATTAACTTCTTCCCTTTTTTAGTAAAAAGAGACAAAAAACTAATTATAATGCCTGCCTACCGATAGGTCAGACGTAGAAACTCATTGCACTTTTAAGGCTTATCTCTGCCCTAAAATCATAGCTCACAAATTAACACAAAAAGGCTATGAATAAACTACCCTATAAGTATGACACATGCTTAAAAAGAAAGCAAACAAATAAAAAGCCCTGCTTGCATTAATACCAGCAGGGCATAATTTAAAAACTGATTATGATATCTTAAAATTCTGGGTAGATATATACTTTTTCCAAATACCCTGAAGATTCATATTTAAACCTAGTACGCTTAGCTAAATAAGAATTCATATAAACAATAATTTCTTGATATTCTTGAAGATTATCTAAATATTCTTGTTTGTGCCTTTCCAATTGCTCTAATTGTTCTCTGAAATCTAGAGCTGAATAATAATCCTCGAGGTATTTCTGATAGTTTTCAGAAGTTAAATCTACTTCTTTATTATCTTGATTAATTTCCTCAATTAGAGCTTTGTAATATGATAATGCTTTATTATAATCCATTATATTAAATTTTAAGGTTCAAAAATATATTCATATACATTGAATCATAAAGTAATTTGAAAGTAAATAAAAAGCCCTGCTCGAATACACGATACAGGGCCTTACGGGGATAGACTACTTCAGTCATAAAGTAATCTTAAAGTATATTTTTATTTTCGGAAAATTTTGCAATTAGTAATAATACTATTAGATGAATTAACAAAATAATTCCAAGATAAGAAAAAACAAAGGTTCCCATTTTTTTAAATTTTAAATTAAAAATAAGACTTTCATATTTATATAAACATAAAAAGAATAAAAAGTACATATTTGCGGAAGTCCAACTTCCGCAAATCTTTTATTCTTCATTCAGAAAACCTGTTTGATGATCCCAAAGCTTAGTATACATGCCACCTTTATCTAGTAGCTCTTGATGAGTACCTTGTTCTAAAATCATACCTTTATCTAAAACTATAATCCTATCCATTTTGGCAATTGTAGAAAGTCTATGAGCAATAACAATAGCGGTCTTACCTTTCATTAGTTCGTTTAAAGACTCTTGAATATAAACCTCACTGATACTGTCGAGTGATGAAGTCGCTTCGTCGAGTACTAGTATAGGTGAATTTTTAAGCATAGCTCGAGCGATAGCGACCCGTTGACGTTCTCCACCTGAAAGCTTGATACCCCTCTCGCCTACAAGAGTATCATAACCTTTAGGTAATTTAGCGATAAATTCATCTGCATGAGCTTTCTTTGAAGACGCTACAATTTCTTCTTGTGTCGCATTTTCCTTAGAATAACCTATATTCTCCCCTATGCTCCTGTGAAATAAAATTGGATCTTGAGGCACATACGAAATAACACTACGCAAATCATCTTGAGTAATATTTTTGATATTCTGCCCGTCTATTAAAATATCACCCGATTTAATATCAACGAAACGCAAAAGCATTTTAGTAATGGTTGTCTTGCCAGATCCTGAATGTCCAACGAGCCCAATTTTTTCTCCAGGTGTTATCTTTAAATTAAAATTAGTAAAGACTTCATTGTCATTATTATATTCAAAGAAAACATTTTTAAATTCTATCTCACCGTTTTTAATATTTAATTTTTCTGGGATTTCAGGATCCATTATATCTATCGGTTTATCAAAAATATCTACCATTTCTTTAGCGTCAGTGGTGGCTTTTACGAAGGTGTTTATATTAGTTGCCAAGTCCCAAATACGATCAAATAATCCAACTAAATAAATATAAGCCATCACAAAAACTCCAATCGTAATTTCTCCGTCTTTCCAAAGATTAATCATTGTATATAGAATAAAAACATGAAAACAAACCATAAAAAAAGCTTGGACTGTAGCCCTTATAGTCCAAAATTTAAGAGACATAAAACTTGTTTTTTTTAAATCTGTACTAAATTCGGAAAACTCTTTTTTTTGATTAGTTAACGCAGAAAATATTTTAATATTAAATATATTAGTAATAGAATCTGATAAATATCCAGTGATTTTAGAATCTGATTCTGCCCATTTTAAATCGATTTGAATTTTCTTTTTAAGAAAAAATAAGACCAATCCAAAATAAAGAACAGACCAGATTAAAAGATAAAAAGCTAAAACTTTTGATTGTAAATACAAAGCACCAAAAGTAAATAAAATGGAAAGAAATATAGGCCAAAAACCATCAATTAAAACATTAGCAAATGTTTCAAAAGATTGTATAAATCTTTTTGTTTTTGTAACTAAACTACCAGAAAAATTATTAGAAAAAAAACCATATGAATGATTCAAAATCTTAATAAAAGTAAAATCATATAATTCTTTAACAACTCGAGTCGTAAATCGAAATTTTGTATAATCAAGCATTCTAGATGTAAATAAAGAAATTAAGAATGAAAAAGCTATAGCAACTAATAAGATTAAGATTATGTCGTACTTTATTTCTATATCAAGTAAATCATTATTTAAAGTATCTATAATTAATTTATAAATATAACCTCCTGCAATAAAAGAAAAGGCAATTCTACCTATACCTAAAAATAAAATGAAAAATATTGCTAAATTATATTTTTTAGCAATACGCCAATAATAATAAAAAATTCTTTTATAATTCATAGGTAATTCACTCAATTAATTTTGATACAATAAAAACAGCTCGAGAAAACTATTTTATTCTTATTCCTCTTCAGTGCCTTCTTCGCCAGATTCTAGAGACTTAATTATATCATCTATTTCTCCTTCCATCATTTTTGGTAGATTATGCCAAGATTTTTTTATACGGTGATCAGTGATCCGGTCTTGAGAGAAATTATAAGTACGTATCTTCTCACTTCTGTCTCCTGTACCTATTTGGTTCTTGCGTTCACCTGCGTATTTCTTTGCTTCTTCTTCTTCTTTTAGAGCTTGGAGTTTAGCAGTTAGGATCATCATAGCTTTCTCGCGGTTAGCGAGCTGACTGCGTTCATTCGTAGAACGTACATCAAGGCCTGTCGGTACGTGAATAATTCTCACAGCAGTTTCAACCTTGTTGACGTTTTGTCCGCCTTTTCCTCCTGAGCGAGAATATTCCATCTCGAATTCCGCAGGGTTAATCTCAAAAGTAACTTTCTTTTTAATTGGCAAAACCGCTACTGATGCAGTCGAAGTATGCACGCGTCCGTTCTTTTCAGTCGCTGGAACACGTTGGACTCTATGCACTCCAGTCTCATAACGCATCATTTTGTAAACGTCTTTACCTTTGATTTCAAAACTGGCTTCTTTGTATCCAGCTAGTTCACTCTTGGATTCATAGTTGGTCTTCCATTGCCAATTTTGCATTTCAGCAAATCTCTCGTACATATGCGCTAGCTCCCAAGCAAAAAGAGAAGCTTCGTCTCCTCCAGCTCCAGCTCTAACTTCTAAAATAATTTCATTAGGAAATTCATCTTCTTCTTTCTCTTTAGCGAGAATATCTGCAAGTTGCTTTTCGGCACTTTCTCTCTCTAGTTGGATACTCTTTAATTCTTCTCCAGCTAATTCATGCAAGGAGTCATCAGATTCTAGCATCAATCGCACTTCAGCTTCTTGCCTATTGAGACGCTCTAAAACAGTAGCTAAATAATTAGTATTATGGTTCTTCTTTAGTTCTTCTATATCGTAACTCATAAAATTGAATTAATTAAAAAAATACGCTTGTGTTTTTAGGGACTTTCACAGGCTGACGAGCCGAGAATGAGCAATTTTTTAGCAAAAAAATATGCGACCCTAAAAATACAAGCGTATTGTTATTTATTTAGCTTTTAAAGTAGCAGCTTTACGTTTGTTGAATCTATCTACACGTCCAGCAGTGTCCATGATTTTTTCATTTCCTGTATAGAAAGGATGACAGTGACTACAGATTTCACTGTTTATTTCATTCATAGTAGAGCCTACTATAAAAATAGCGCCACAAGCACAGATAGCTTGCATTTGAGTATTATATTTTGGGTGTATATCTTTTTTCATTGTTTTTTTATATTAGCATAGCTTTATTCTGAAAGCAAATCTATGTCAGCCTGATAAGCGTTTTTAAACTTCATAACACTATTACTATAAGCACAAGTAGCCCCTCCAGAACCGTAATACCTACAAGCTGCCTTATGTTGAGCTGCTGTACTCGAACCTACTGCCCCAAGGTCTGTCAGATACATAGCAGAAGCCATAAAAGCATCATGAGCTGCCCAAGGGTTAGCCTCATAACCGAGAAGCTTTCTTAGTCTAGTCTCAAAACCTTTCCAAGTAGAAGGTATAAACTGAGCCGGACCCATAGCGCCTCCCCAACCATAAGGAGAACCGTTACGGATATCCTTAATCCAACAAGACACACGTGTAGTCTTGTAGTCGAGTCCTAATCTCTCGGTAATAGCTAAGAATGGAGCTACATCTCTATCAGGCTTCATCACTCTAATCTGAGCACTACCGGTATTAGCTCCTACACCACTTCCTGTAGCTGGGTCAGTCATATAACATTGACCAACATTAGAACCCAAGTTACTCTCTTGTCTAAAAATAGCCAACAAGAAAGCTGGATCTATACCAAGTAAAGTTTTAGCTTCATTAGCGTATTTCAAAGCTGTACCGAATTCTATTTTTTGACTTGTACCTGCTAGAGTAAACAGAGCTGCACGGATACGATCCGCTTTCGCTTTTTTCTCGGCAGCTAATTTCTTATATTCAGCTTCTTTGTTTTGACTAATAGATAATAATTTCTTTTTCTCTGCTTCAGCTTGGCTTGTTTTCTTTTGAGCGGTTTCGAGTTCTACTTTGGCATCTGTCTCGGCGTCTTGTTTTTTCTCAAGTTCTTTTTTCTCAGATTCAGTAAGAGTTTTAACTCCTTTTATTTGATCTACTGAGACTTTAATAGCTTCTTTTAAAGAAGAATAAGACTCTAAATCATCATAAAAAGCAGATAAACTTTTTGTAGAAAAAATCAAATGCACAAGATTCCCATTATCAAATTCACTAGTCTTTTTCAAGAGTTGACTCAAGGATTGGTGTTGGGATTCTATCTTTTCAGACAGAGTACCAATAGTAGAAACTTTCTCAGAGATAGAAGCTTTGAGTTGAGCGATAGCCAAAGCTCGGGCTTTGACTTTAGTCTTCAAAGCTGTGATTTGTGAATTCAAAAATTTTACATCACCTGTGAGGGTACCTGTATTTTTCTTTTGAGCTTCTTGTTGTTTCAACAATTCAGCTAGTTCAGCCTCGATATTAGCCAACTCTTTTTGACACACAGCTTTGTCTGCTGCAGGAGAATTAGCGTTAATAGTGAGACAATCAATAGCCGCATTTGCATTACTACTAGGAAATATAAAACTAAGTATAAAAATAAAAACTATGACGAATTTTTTCATGGTCATAGTTCTTATTATAACATATTTTGAGATTATTTAGCCGGCATTATCCACATCCTCTTCTTTCTTGCCTTTCTTTTCAACTTCGATAGCAGATAAGTCTATTGGAGTGTTTGTCTCAACTTCTTCTTTTTGTGGAGTAATAGCTGCTACTACTTCTTCCATTTCGGCTACAGCAGTAACACCTTTTGGAAATACTAGATTTGAAACTAAGATAGAACTATCTAGATCTACAAGTGGAGAAATATCAACTTCGATAACTTGAGGTAAATCTTTCGGTAAAGCTTCAACTTCAACTTCGTGAAGCACTTTTACCAAAATACCAAGGCCTGATTTAACAGCAGGAGAAACACCAACGAATTCTAGAGGTACAGATACGACAACTGTCTTGTTCATATCAATAACTAGAAAATCTACGTGTGTAGGAAAGTTAGTGATAGGATTTAATTGAATATCATGAATCAAAACGTTCACAACAGTTCCTTCTACTGACAATTTAATAGCAGTAGATTCACCAGCTTTTTCCCAAACTTTTTTGAATTCGTTTAGGTTAATACTGATAGAAGTACTATTTACTCCGGCTCCGTAGTAAACAGCCATTATGTCTTCTTTTGGTAAAATATCTTTTAAATTTCTTTTTTTCGCTTTTATTTCAAACATGGGTATGATTATATATTAAAATTATAAAGAAAGCAAATAAATCCCTAGTATGACTTATCTATGCTTATATGAGCGTCTAAGTATTCTCTAGTTCCCAATCCTCCGTCTTTTAGAGGTACTTTTTTACCTGGATTCAAGAAGTATTTCGGGTCAAAAATCTCTTTTGCTTCTTTAAATAAATTGATAATATTTTCATTATACATTTTCGGCAAAAAAGCACTACGCACTAATCCATCATTATGCTCGGCAGTATTGGAACCTCCGAGTTCGTTGACCAGAGAATAAACTTTCTCCGAGACTTCTTCTATTACCAACTTGATCTTTGGGTCTTTTGGATTAAGTAAAGTGTAAATATGAAGATTGCCGTCTCCTGCATGCCCGCCGATAGCAAAAGTCATATCTTTTTTATAATGATTTAAAATCTCATAAAGTCGAGGGAAGAATTCTGGTAATTTTTCAGGACGAACCACAACGTCATCTATGAAAGGTTTGGATTTTACTTTTTTCAAATGATAACGAATTAGATTGAAAGCTTCGTGACGAATAGTCCAATATTTTTTGGCTTCAAAATCATTGCGAGTTAGATGAATACCTATTTTATTCACATGTTTCAATTCTTGATATGCATTCATTGCTTGCTCATTTACCAACTTCTCATCATCGCCTGCAAATTCTACAAGTAATATTAATTTTGGGAAACCGTGACGCAAAGTCATCAAAGTCTCAGGACCAAAAGATAAGATAAGTTTGAATAAATTTTTAAAGCCAAGCATTTTTATAAAATCTACTATGTACTTTAATACAAGGAAGAAAGTCTTGTCATCATAGGATTCTAAAGTCTCTGGTTTGTGTTTTAAGATTTTATTCACTAAGCCAGGCAAGATTTTTATATCACGCAAGAAAATAACCAATAATTTTCTGTATTTTGCTTCACTCACCAGTCTAAAAGTTATCTCTGTAGTTATACCGAGAGTACCTTGAGAACCAACCAGAAGTCTATTGAGATCAAAATAATTATCCTCTCCACGCGTACCCATAAAATCCACCACATTCCAAAGATAGTAACCCGCTGAGTTCTTGCTAACATTTGGTTTAGCTTTTACTATCTCTTCTTTATTATTTAAAATTAATTCATAAACATTCTTGTAAACATTTCCTTCAAAATCGCCTTGAGCAATTTTAGCTTCTAATTCTTTTTTAGAAAGAGGACGCACTACGTATTCATTACCATCAGTAAAAATTACTTTAGCTTGATTTACAAAATTCTCAGTCTTACCATAAGACAAAGTACGCTCTCCAGCAGAATTATTACCATACATTCCCCCGACGGCATTCAAATTTTTAGAAGCAGTAAAACAAGGCAGTATCATACCTTTTTCAAGAGTTATTTTTTCAAAGTCTCTATAATACATGCCAGGTTGTACTGTAATAACACCTTCTGCCTGAGAAGATGAAGAATTCTCGAGTGTCTGGTTGAGCAAAGCGACCCGAGGACCGAGAGAATTTTTTATCTTCTCAGGTTCTTTTACGAGCTGATTCATGTAGCGAGTAAAATCTAAAATAATAGATTCTCCTATTGAACCTCCCGACATACAAGTCCCCGCAGAACGAGGAGTTATCGCTAGATTTGGATAAATAGACTTGTTTTCATTCACCCATTTTACCAAGTTCTTTACATCTTCAGAATCTTTTGGAAATAAAACTAACTCCGGACGTACTTCCAAAACAGAAGCATCGTGAGAATACTTGGTCAGGACTTCATCACTATTTTCAATATCTCCCTTAAAAAACTTTTTTATTTCTTCTTGCATAATTTTTATTTAATCATATTAAAAAGTCTTAATCTTTCTTCTACTATTTTTTCTATAGCATTTTTTGCTGGCTCTAAGATTTTAGACGGATTGATTTCGTTTGGATTATTTTTTATGAATTCTTCTACAGCCTCTTTCCAACCTAGACGTATCTCACTATTGATATGCACAATATTTACACCGGCTTTTATAGCGTTTACAAAATCTTCGTCGCGAAGACCTGATCCTCCGTGAAGAACTAAAGGTAGATTTGTTATCGCTTTAATTTCTTTTGTACGTTCGGCGTCGATATGAGGCTTGCCGCTTTTGATAAGTCCGTGCACAGACCCAATAGACGGAGCTAGTAAATCTATACCTGTATCGTCGGCAAATCTCTTTGCTTCTTCAGGACTAGTTAGAATCCCTGCACCTTCGGGAATAGTCTCTTTGATATTTGATCCTGAACCGATATAACCAAGCTCGGCTTCTACGAGGACCTCACGTCCAGAATTAGTAAAAACTTCGCGTGCATATTCTACGCATTGCTTAGTCAGAGCGACATTCTCTTCATAAGGCAAATGTGCTCCGTCGATAATAACCATATCAAAACCCGCATCAATACAGGCCTTCACTCTCTCAAAACTAGCATGATGATCAGCATTTAAGAATATTGGATAATTATCTTGCTCTCTTATAGAGCGCACCAGAGCCACAACTTGATTGAGCCCAACGAAAGATTCTTCACCTTCTGAAACTCCGATAATAACCGGTAAGTTTAATTTCTTTGCAGCATTATAAATCCCATGCAAACCTTCTAAATTTGAAATATTAAAATGCCCAATAGCAACTCCCTTTTCCCCTGCTTCTTTTATATATTCACGTAATGATTTCATAGAGATATTATAACATAAATCTATTAGGCAAATAAAAAACCTCTAAATCAATAGAGGTTTTTAACATGTATGTCTTCGAAAGACTTGCCTAGAAAGGTAGAACTTCTTCTTTCTTATATTCTAAACAAAATTTTTAATTTGCTTCCATTATCTGTTCTTTAAGAAAAATCTAACCATTTAATATACTGTTCTTGCGTTCCTGGTTCAAGATTGTTTACAACACTTTGGTGATATAGATAAATCTCCTTTTCAATATTTCTACTCTCTAAAATATCAGAATTTCTATCTTTAGCCCAAGCTTCGAGTGGATGCACTGTTTTGCTTAAAATCCAATCTTGAACATCTTCAATTTTAGGACTAACTCCTATGTAACATTCAGGTTTTTTACCTGATGCAATACCCATAGGATCTATAGCCCATTCTTCAGGAAATTTATCGTCAGAACCTGGAATTTCTCCTGTAAGTAAAAAATTTACAAAAAATGCACATGGAAATAATTCCTCAGCACAAACAGCATACCCAAAACAAAGTAATCCTGGAAATTCATTTATACATGAATCCATAGAATAATTATAATGAGACATGCTTGGCCACAAAGTTCCATTTTCAGCATGAAAATTTTCTAGATCTAAACATGCATTAGATGGATACCATTTTTCTCTAGGCATAGGTAAGATAATTTGTCTTTTTTTATCACCCAAATAAGGAAAGTGAGCATACATTAAACACTGATGAGCATTTAAACTATAAACACCGTTATTTGAGCATAAGAAATGTTCATACTCCTCCATTAAACGATGTGTTCTATGAAAAAGTTCGTCTTCAATGGGATTATCACTGTATTTCATTGTAAAAGAATTTAAATTGTGTTGTGAACAAATTTTATCACTAAAACTATACAAAACTTATAGAGTTAAGTCAATTCTTATATCAACTCCTTCAAAAGCTTGATAACCATCTGAGGATTTGCGGAGCCATTTGATTCTTTTATCACTTTACCTACTAGAGACATAATTGCGTTTTCTTTTCCAGATTTATACGTCGCTACGACTTCAGGATTCTCGGAGATTATTTTCTCTACTATTCCTTTTATTTCGCTTTCGTCATTCTTTTGAATCAAGTTTTTCTCTTCGGCTATTTTTAAAGGTGAAGCGTCCTCTACTACAATCATAGCGAGGATATCTTTAGCTACACGAGAAGAAATCTGACCTTCTACGGCTAAAGTTATAAGTTCGGCGAAATTCTTTTGACTAGGAAGCTTGGCTTCTGTGTTCGCTTTCTTGATACCAATATAGTCAGTCAGGATATAGTTTGAAGCAGTTTTAATCTTCTCTAAGTTATTCAAAATCTTTGCAACTTCTTCAAAGTACAGAGCTAGGTCTTTATTGTTGATATATATCTCAATATCTTCGTCTTTGATTCCATAATCAGCTTTGTATCTCGCTCTTTTGCCTACTGGCAATTCTGGAAGCTCGCTCTTCATTTTTTCTAAATCAAAAACTTTATGTAATTCCATTTTAGCTAAATCAGGATCAGGGAAATATCTATAGTCTTCGCTAGACTCTTTCTTTCTCTGACTTATTGTCTTTTGTTTTGCTTCGTCCCAACCTCGAGTCTCTTTGACTATCTCGTCCTGCATTCCCTTTTCCCAGAGTTCAGTCATGCGTTCTACTTCGTATAAAATAGCGCGCTCTACAGTCTTGAAAGAGTTCAAGTTTTTAACCTCTACGTAACCTTTCCAGAGTTCGTCACGCACCGGAGAAATAGATACGTTCGCCTCGACACGCATCTCACCTTTTTCCATATTGGCATCGGATACTCCAAGGTATTGCAAAAGTAATTGATATTCACGAGCAAAATTACTCGCTACCTGAGAAGCCTCGAGTGCAGTATCAAAAGTATGTGAATCAGTCACGAGTTCCATAAGAGGCACACCAGCACGATTGAAATCTATCAAAGAGAAATCTCCACGGTCATGTTTGTTGTTGGCTGTATCTTCTTCTAAATGAATACGAGTGATAGTCATGTCCGCTAGCGCCCCACCTTTGACTATAGGATATTTAAGTTGAGAAATCTGATAACCTTTCGGTATATCAGGATAAAAATAATTCTTGCGGTCGAATTCTGAAAAGTCAGCGATATCGGCTCCAATAGCGAGACCGACTTTGACTACGTTCTCAATAGCTTTTTTGTTAGGTACAGGTAAAGCTCCCGGATGAGCCATACAAACCGGGCAGATATTCTTATTGGGTTCGGTCTCTTCGGGGTCATTCGCACAAGAGCAAAACATCTTGGTCTTTGTATTTAACTCTGCATGTATTTCAAGTCCGATTGTTACATAATATTTTTTCTCCATATTATTTTTATTTCTTTAATATTTTTATTAATTCATCCATAAATTTCTTTACAGACTTATCATCATAGAGAGACAAAACAAAAACTTTCTTGCCTAATTTTTCAAAATCCTTCAAGGCTTTATCTATAATTTTCGGATTATCTACTACGTCGCTTTTAGTCAGAATAATTATTTCTTCTTTATCTGCTAGGTCAGTCTCATCATCGATATCTATATTTTGATTCTTCTTATCGAAAGCTTCTAATTCTTTACGAATCTCTTTGTAGCTTTTTAGCATATTTGTATTCTCGAAAGATACTAGATGCGCTAAGATTTTAGTACGCTTTACGTGTCTTAGGAATTTAATACCGAGACCTTTACCTTCACTAGCGCCTTCGATAATACCTGGAATATCGGCTATGATGTATCCATAAAATTCTCCCAAATTTGGGTCGAGTGTAGTAAAAGCATAGTCACCAACTTTTGCATCCGCGCGAGTAATAGAATTCAAAAGTGAAGATTTGCCAGCATTAGGATATCCGACAAGTCCAATATCAGCGATAAGTTCGAGTTCAATATGAAAATCCCCTACTTCTCCTGGGCCTCCGTCGTTAGATTCTTCGGGTGTTGTATTTGTAGAACTTTTAAAATGCTCATTGCCATATCCGCCATATCCGCCTTTCAATATCAAAAACTTCTCCCCTTCATGAAGTAGCTGCCAACGCTCACCAGTACCAGTATTGGTAACCACAGTCCCGATAGGAAGCTCGAGAACCATATCTTTCCCGTTAGCACCGTGGAGACTTTTACCTCCACCGTTACCTCCGTCTTCCGCTTTGAATATTTTCTTGGCTTTATATTTATGAAGAATATTTATGTCTCTCACAGCTAGGACGAAAAAGTCACCTCCGCGTCCACCGTCGCCTCCCGCCGGTCCTCCCTTCTCTATGAATTTCTCTTGACGCCAACGAACAACTCCGTTACCACCCTTACCCGCTTCTCCATGTATTTTAATTTCATCAATGAATGCCATCCCAGTACTATAATTTTAATTTGTTATTAATAGTTTTCAACTCTTTCATTATTGCACAAAACCTTATTTTTTCATAATTTACAATAATCAAAAATTTAGTACGGGACAAGTATATTTTTTTTATTTAAATAAATTTTTAAAAGAAAACTTTTCTTTTATTGATAATGATTTGTATGCGAATTTTAATGCGTTTTCTTTTGTATCTAAGTTGGCCAAGAATCCACTATTGTGCACAAACAAGACTCCTGCTATTCCTGTAATCTCTAAAGCATTCGCTCCTCCTAGAATTCCTCTCCAAGATAAAGGGAAAGGTTTGCGACTTTGCATAGTCTCAGGACTTTTAGTAATAGCTTCAACTTTATAACTTGTACCATGACTGCTAGGAGAGATCAGATATACAGGTTCGCTAAATGAAGATAAGACTTGCTGATACAAATATCTCGGTAAAGAAGTATCTAGAACTACAACTCTTTTATCTTCTGCAATCTCATAAGACTTTTTGATAAGATTCATACCTTCGACGTCTTGCTCGGCTACTTGTATTTCTCTTTTTAATAACAAAGATACTTTGACGGCTTGGTCGATGAATATTTGGTCGATATGGTTTTCGGTCTCTTTCCAAGTAGGTTCATAGATAGTAAAAACTCGAGAACCAGCGTAAGGCTTTACGTTTTTGAATTTTAAACTCACTACATCTATACCGTTATCATTCGCATCTATCGGAGAAGCTATCTCATTATCGATAATCTCCCAGACTTCTTTATTGTCCCCACATAGAGCCATACCGAAATCTTTCCAGACCAAACCAAAAGAAGCATAAGGTATACCACTAGTTCTACCTTCTGGACTATCCTTCTGGTGATGATCATACCTATTTGTCTCTCTATTGTAAATACCTCCAACGTCAAACACATAATCCGCCTTATTAATAACTTCCATATCGCGAGTACGGACTATTTCGTATTCATACCCTTCTTTTTCCATGATCAATATCAAAGTCGCAGCAGCAAAAAGATCATCTGCATGAAAAGCTCCGTTATGTGTTACGAGACGTTTTTTAGTATTTTTCATAAATTAAAATAAAGAGTCGACAACTTTTTTAATAAAAGCTCCATCTGCTTTACCTTTTAAATCTTTCATTATCTCGCCCACGAATTTACCTTTTTCTTTCGGATCGGTAATATTCATTTCTTCTTTCTTGGCTTTTATTATTTTGATTACTTCTTCATCATCCATCATCTTTGGAAGATAAGTCGAGATTATAGCGAGTTGGGCTTCTTCTTCTACCACCAAGTCTTCTCTACCTCCGAGTTTAAATTGCTCTATAGAATCTTTTCTTTGTTTTGCTAAGCGAGTTATAACAGCTATCACTTCTTCATCATTTAGCATTTCATTTGGCTTGCGATTTTTAGCTACGAGTTCATTCATAAAAGCCGTAACCATACCTCTCATAACTTCGAGGCGAACAGTATCTTTGGCCATCATAGCTTCTTTTATTCCATTTTTTATTTGTTCATGTAACATAAATCAATTATAGCAAAATATGTTATAATTACGAAATGAATAAAATAATATTTTTTGATACAGAGACTACTGGCAATACCGATAAAGACTACCTTTGCCAAATAGCTTATAAAGATAATGATTTGGAATTTAATAAACTCTACAAACCTCCTGTACGCATACCTGCTGAGGCTTCGGCAGTGCATCATATTTCTAACAAAATGGTAGAAGACAAGCCTCTCTTTAAAGAAAGTGAGGATTATAAAAATCTCAAAGACCTTTTTGAGAGCAATGAGACTATTTCTGTAGCTCACAATGCACCTTTTGACATCGGCATACTCAAAAATGAAGATATCTCTGTGGCGAAATTCATCTGTACCCTTCGCGTTGCTCGAGCTCTCGACCCCGAAGAGTCACTCTCTTCTTATCGTCTGCAATTTTTGCGTTATGCACTCGATATAGAGATAGAAGCTATTGCTCATGATGCATTTGGAGATGTGTTAGTCTTAGAGAAACTTTTCGATAGACTTAAGAATAAAATCAAGACTACAGAAAATATAAATGACGAAGAAGCAATAGCTAGAATGATAGAGATATCCTCTCACCCTTCAATCTTCAAGAGATTAAATTTTGGTAAGCATAAAGGTAAAACTATAGAAGAAGTAGTCTCTACTGACCGCGGATGGCTCGAATGGCTCTTGGGCGAGAAAATGAAAAGCGATCAGAATGAAGAAGACTGGATTTATACACTCAAACATTACTTAAATAAATAATTAAAAAAATATGGAATTTATAATCACAATAGTTGTAGGGATAGTAGCTGGAGGAATCATAGTTTATTTTCTATTAGAAAAAGTTTTTAAGAAAAACAATCCCGAAGATAATACTGGCTTGCAATTAATACTGACTCAGCTCAACGAACTCGGCCGTGTAGTCGATATGAAGATAGGTGAAAGCCACAAACAAGTCCGCGAGAGTTTACAATTCCATTCCACCGAATCCAATAAAATAATCCGCGACGTCACCGAAAAATTAACCAAATTAGACGAAACCAATAAACAAGTCGTATCTTTTGCCGATCAACTCCAAAGCTTGGAAAATATTTTACGTAATCCAAAGCAACGCGGAATACTAGGAGAATACTATCTCGAGACCGTTTTGAAAAACGTACTACCTCCTGGTAGCTATCAAATGCAATACCCTTTCCCTGACGGGACTATTGTCGACGCTGTTGTATTCGTCAAAGACAAGATAATACCAATAGACTCTAAATTCTCTCTCGAGAATTACAATAGAATGATAGAAGAACAAGAAACAACAGAAAAGAAAAGACTAGAGACAGTTTTCGTAAATGACCTCAAAAATAGAATAGTAGAAACTTCAAAATATATTCAACCTTCAAAGAGTACTACTGACTTTGCATTCATGTTTATTCCTCACGAAGCTATCTATTATGATTTAATAACCAACAAAGTCGGAGCTAGTGAAGACGGCGACAATCTTATCCAAAGAGCGAGCGGTAAATATAAAGTCATCATCACTTCCCCTACTTCTTTCCTTGCCTATCTCCAAACAGTCTTACAAGGATTAAAAGCTATGCAAATAGAAGAGTCCGCAAAAGAGATAATTAAAAAAGTAGAAGACCTCGGCAAGCATTTAAAAAGCTATGATGAATATCACAACAAGCTTGGTAACGCCCTAGGCACTGTAGTGAATCACTATAACGCTTCTAACAAAGAACTGAAGAAAATAGACAAAGACGTCTTGCGTATCGCAGGATCTTCTCCAGAACTTTCATTGCTTGAAATTAGCAAGCCTGAGACGGATTAAAATTTGACAAAATTCTAAAAAAGTAGATAATATTCTCATATAGTTCTTATCAAAATTTTTTAACTTTAAAAACAAAAAAGTATGGTCTTACCACCTTAATTTTTATTTTTTCTCAGACCGATTTTTATTTAATTTATTTTTTTAATTTTTAAATTTTTTAGAATATGAATACTAGTCATTATGACCTAGAAGCACAACCTGCTTGTGCGACAATTATCCAATTAAAAAAAGAAATTCGTTCAGGAGATTTTAAACTTCAAGACAAAAAGAAAAAAAAATTAGAAGTAGAGAGATTAAAAAAAGAAATAGAACCATTGAAAATTAAAAGCAAGCACCCCGATGGTGCTGGGCTAGGTTCGTAATTTTGATTTTCAAAATTTAACCCCATTAATTAAAAATTAATGGGGTTTTTATTTCTTCTTTAAATAATTAAAGACAACTAAAGCTATAGATATTAGTAAGATACCAAAGATTATCAGTATCGCGCTACTGCCGAAAATTTGTGCCAAGAAATTCCCGAAATACACTCCAGCAAAAGACCACAAGAACGAACCAATAAAACTATAGGTTATATATCGGCGAGTCTTGATACCCCTGAATGCTGCGAATATCGAAGGAACTGAACGAACTAGAGGAATCAATTTCCCAAAGATACTAATGAGAGCGATATGCCTATCGAATAGATCCCAATTCTTTTGATGACTTTCCTTCTCGACCAACTTTTTAATAAAACTATTATTCTTGAATTTCTTGCCGAGTAAAAATCCAGTCATGTCTCCCAAGAAATTACTAATTCCAATAAATAAAAAAGCAACAAGTGGAGAGAAAGACCCAGTCGAAGATATACTACCAGCGAGTAATGCGATAGTACCTCCTGGTAAAATAGAACCCACTACAGGTAGTCCTTCGAGGTATGCAAAAAGAGACATCCAGAATATCTGGAAAACAGGTGCGATATTATTTAGATTTTCTATTATATAAACCGATAAAGATTCCATAGTAAAAACTAGTTATTCAAATCTGCCATTTGTAGCGGACTTTGGATTTGAGGAGGATTCATATCTATCGGTCCAAATTGCTTTTCATAAGCCTCTACTTGCGCAGTCATCCACATAGCTATGCTTTTCATGATTTGAGGAGTAGTCGCATAGGCGTCTAGGTTATTGCCTGAAGTCATCACGAAAGCAAAAGATTCTTTACTATATGTACCTAGGGCTCCGTCACAGAATTTCTTTGGTAAGTCGTTGATATCTACTTTTGTTGGGTCTATCATATATTTATATAATTATTTAATACTAATATAGTCATTATAGCACAATAAAAAAAAGAGATACCTTTAGGGGCATCTCTTGAGTATTTTTATAGTGCAAAATTCTTATCAGAAATTTTATTAGCTTGAACATGAACTAATTTAGTACTTTTTAATATATTTTTATTAATTCTTAAATTAATTAAAAAATTATTAGAAACATTATTCCACCTCTCCATAATCTGTTCCCTAGTCTCTATTTCAGAAGTACAAATAAGCGGCAAACTTGACCTCATTAGTAATGTAATCAAGTCTAATTTTTCATTTTCATTAATTAATTTTATTTTTTTCCATTCGATTAAAGCCACTAATCCTTCTTCCATGGATTTAAATGTTTTAGTCTTTTTATCTATTTTAAGTTTTGAAAAATAGAAACCACCCTCTTCGTTATCTGAAGCAAAACTAAAAAAATCTGTAATTTTTTTTGCTTCAATAATTTTAGTTATTTTTGTCATTTGATTGAATTTAATTTATTTGTGAATATACATATCAAAATATTTATAACATGGATAGGTATAAAAGTAAAGTATTTGACTTATTTAGTAACAAGATGTATTCTATAAAAAGATTGATCACCATTTAAATAAAAAAATCATGACTAAAGAAGAAGTATTCAAATCATATCTGGAAGCAGTAGAAAATCCTGAGTATTTTACAAATTTAAACAAAGTATTTCTTAATATTATCTTACACGATATAATATAAAAACTTTGTTCATTAAAAAAAAATGTCGCTTTTTTACAAAAAGCGACTTTTTTATTTTAAATCCCCTATTCGCATTTCATACCAGTCTTTGGACTATACAAAGTAGTAGAATTACAGCCAGTTAATGGATCAGTATAAATATAACAAGTACGCCCCAGAGGCTTATAAACAGAATCAAATACTTGCTCTTTATTTATGCCGTTTTTATACAATACATTATAAAGAACTCGTGCAGTATAGCCTCCTTGTGGAGTATTGTGGCATTGCCCGTCTTTTTTAATATCAGAAGTTTCTTCGTATTGAGTGAGTGGAGTATTGGTCTTATTAGTCACGACAGCTTTACTAAGAGATACCACACGTTCATCTGAGACTCCATATATTTCAAATAAAGCTGTATTATTCTCCGTTATGTAGCCTTTAATTTCAATATCATAACCTGTATCATTTATAAATTTTAAATCAGGTCCAGATTGGGAGACCGTCGCGTCGAGCCCAGTAGTATAATACGATACAGAAAAAGTATGGTTATGACGCTCTGATATAGGTAAACCTGCATTCACAAGACTTTCAAACAAAATAGTAGAAACTTGGCAAATTCCTCCTCCGATACCGAGTACGACTTCCCCATTCAAGAAAGACTTGGCTTCTTGAAATCCGTCGGCCGATAAAACAGGGCCCATAGTTTTATTAAAAGAAAATTCTTCTCCGGGTTTAACTATCGTACCGTTGATACGCGCTACCCCAAGTTTAATATTCTGAATCCGCTCACTAGTACTACCGAGATAACTCAACTCGGCTTTACCTAATATACTTATCACCTTTGGTGTTAATACTTCTTCTTTCTCAGATGTGAAAATATTTGCATATTGAGTATTACCTAAAACAGAAAAATCAAATTTATAAAATGAAAATACTAAAATCAATACAGAAAGTATAGAAATCATACCTAATAAAATTTTATCTATTTTATTCATATACCGATAGAGCTTAACATAAAAGCTTGTATTTTGAAAGAAAATATATCTAGGTCCTCTCTCCTATCTGCTGACGCCACATAGCATAGTACAATCCTTTTTGATTTAACAAATCTTCATGCCGCCCCATCTCACTAATACGCCCTTTTTCTAAAACATAAATCTTGTCTGCGTGCATAATAGTAGACAGTCTATGGGCAACAAGAATAGTTAGATGAGCTTTTTCTTTATCTAAAGTTTTCATTGTGTTGGTTATCTCTTCTTCGGTAATAGAGTCTAGTGACGAGGTCGCTTCATCAAAAACTAAAATCGAAGGTTTACGTAATAGAGCCCGAGCAATAGAAAGTCTCTGACGTTCTCCTCCAGAAATCTTAACTCCACCTTCACCTATAGTAGTATCGATACCCTTTTCTGCACGAGCGAGCAATGCATCACAAGCACTTTTATGCAAGACTTCTAACATTTCTTCATCTGTTGCCTTCGGATTTACGAAAAGTAAATTCTCTTTTATAGTACCAGAGAAAAGCTGAGTATCTTGAGTAACGAAACCTATCTGAGAACGTAAATCATTTAAATCTATATCTGTACTAAGAATATTGTTGTAAGACAATTTGCCTTGGTTCGGCTGATAAAGTCCAACTAATAATTTTACTAAACTGGTCTTACCTGAACCAGAAGGTCCTACAAAAGCAATAGTCTCTCCTTTATTAATATCAAAAGATATATTCTCAAGAGCATCATTTACTGCATTTTTGTACTTAAAGGAGACGTCACTAAGTTTAATATTGTCTACACGATCTAAGTGAATTGGACTTTGAGGAATAGCTTCTTTTTCTATGTTTAAAATATCTCCCATTTTGTTCATAGAAACTTCAGCTTCTCTATATACGGTAATGACAGTTCCTATTTCCTGCAGTGGCGCAAAAATAAAGAATGAATAAATGTACAAAGAGAAAAATTCCCCGAAAGTTATAGTCTGCTTGAAAACCAAATAAAGCAAAAATAATAAAATCGCATTACGAATCAAATTAATTAATGTGCCTTGAATAAAACTAATACTACGAACATAACGTAATTTTTTTAATTCTAAATTTAGAATCTTTTCTGTAGTTTTATTTAATCTATTTATCTCCTGGTCAGCAAGTCCCAAGCTTTTTACAAGCTCAATATTACGCAAAGATTCAGTAGTCGAACCTGCAAGCTGTGTCGTCTCGTTCACGATATTTTTTTGAACTTGTTTTAATTTTCGAGTAAGAAAATAACTAGTCCCACCTATCACTGGTAGAATCATGATATAAACCAAAGCTATCGGCGGATAGACAATCCAAGCATAAACAGAAACGAAAATAAATCCAATCAAAGAAACGAAAACAATATTAATAATTGAATTTAAATATTTTTCAGCATCAGTACGAGCTTTTTGTAATATCCCTAAAGTCTCTCCACTCTTTTGATCTTCAAAAACTTCATAAGGCAATAACAAAGAATGCCTGACTCCCGCTTGATACATATCAGAACCTATTTTTTGACTAACTTTATTCAAATAATAATCTTGAAAATTCTTGGCTACGCGAGATACAAAGACTACTCCAATAGCAATCAATAAGAGCCTAACAACACCATTAAAAAATTCCACACTAGAATAGTCGAGTGGTCGGCTAGCATAATCATCGATGATATATCTAAATATCAAAGGGTCAATCAAAGAAAAGACTTGATTCACTAAAGCCAGTATTAAAACTCCCAAACAAAGTTTCCAGTATTTTCTTAAATATGTATATAATATTTTCATAAATTTATTTCTTTTTATAATAATCCGAGAACTTATATTCTACCACTTCAGCAGCTTTAAACAAATTAAACATAAAAAATATAGATAAAACCAAATATGACACAAATATTTTAACAACTCCATATCTCACAAATCTTCTATCTGATACGAATAATTGTACTTTAAGTTGTCCAAATTTTATATAACGAGCAACTCTTCTAATAAACTCAATATCATCAAATTTTAAATTTTTACTAAAACCTAGACTACTATCAAAAATTTCTTTTTTAACGAAAATACCCGAACCTGCCCCAGAAGGAGAAATTTTCTGAAATATAAAAAACAAAACATCTAAAAACTTGTAACAAAAACTAATAGGTAATGAAGATTGTTTCAAAACTCCATTCTCATCTTTTGCATATGGTACATACCTAAATGCAGCTATACCTAAATTTCTTTGTTTGACCTCCATGATACTTTTTTCCAAGAAGTCTATCGGTAATCTCACGTCAGCATCAAGAAAAAATAAATAGTCTCCAGTTGCTTGCTCGCCTCCGTATTGTCTCTGAGCGCCGATATTGGGAGGTCTATTGTAGACTTTGACTAAAGTATCGTTCTTTACCCTTTCTAAAGTTTTATCGGTAGAGCCTGCGTCGACTACGATAATCTCAAAAGGCAAAACACTTTGATTCCTAAGATCTTCAATAAGATAAGGTATAAAATCTTCTTCATTTAAACAAGGTATAACAATTGAAATTTTCATAATTAATTAAAATAAGCCAATAAAAATAACACAAAACCTAAAACTATATTTATCACCGGATACCACCAATACACCCGCTCTAAATCAACATTCTTTTTCCGTAAAACATAAAGAGGTAATAATGGATAAACAAGGAACAGATAAATAAAATTATTGAATACTCCACTATAAAAAATCAAAAACCAAGACATAGACCAAAACAAAAAGCATAGCCACAAACTTTTCTTAAAGCCTAAATACACAGCCGAGGTTTGGATGTTGGCCTTTGTGTCTGGTTCGATATCTACTACAGCTGAGAATAAATGCATAGCGAAAGCCCAAAACATTGAAGCCAGAATAAATATCCCTAGAGGTAGTGCAGAAGTCGCTTGATAGAAACCTAAAATACCAGGAATAATATATAAAATATTTGAGATAAAATCTAAAAAAATCTTTGTCTTAAAACGTAATGGTGGCAAACTGTAGAATATGCTAAGGAAAATAAAAGCTAGAAACAACATTATACTAGTATTGTCTTTGAGAACAAAAAGTACTAAGGCGCTACATAGTAAACTAAAATAAAAAGCTATTTTGACCTGATTTTTATTTGAGCCGTCCACTCGTATCTCTTTATTTTCTTTTTTAGCATTCAAAATATCTATTTTCTCATCAGCTA
The DNA here is from genome assembly GCA_041675085.1 of Minisyncoccota bacterium. Lineage (GTDB taxonomy): Bacteria > Patescibacteriota > Minisyncoccia > Phycocordibacterales > UBA9973 > UBA9973. The sequence continues at coordinate 39,785 of JBAYUN010000001.1, read as the reverse complement.
GATCATTGATACTATAAACCAAAATATTAGATGGGACGAGAAAATAAAATAATAACAAAAAGAATCCAGTATTAAAGTCGACCAAAGTATCACTGCCAAAAGTAAAACCCACAAAAAACGGCCCAGCTAAATAAAACCAAAAACTCGGTCGGGATAATTTTAAAATCTGATTGAATTGTGAGATATATTTATTCATTATTTAACTCTTTTATCATTAAAATTTTGAATAAAAAATAAAATTTCTTGATAATGTTTTGGTAGCTTCTTTGTTATCTGTGCTGCTTTTTTATTATACTCTGATATAATCTCATTATGTTTCTTTTGAATATTGTATTTTTCTAATAATTGAAATAGATTATATATATCATTCTTAGATAAATTCTCTTTTCCAAAAATATTATCTATAAAAACTTTCTCTTTTTTATTTACTTCTTTAAGGAGTAAGAATTTAATAGCAGTTTTTTTATTTTTATTTACGTCTTTCAATACTCCTTTACCAGTACTTTCTGTTTGACCCCAAATACCTAAGTCATCATCTTTCATTTGAAAAGCTATACCTAGATATTCTCCTGCTAAAATTATCTGATTCAAAATCTTTTGATCAAAATCCTTATCGTTAAGATAATAACCTAAAACCAAAGGCAAACTAATACTATATCTAGCAGTCTTATATCTATGTATATCTATAATAGTATCTAAATCTGGGTTTTTTGCATAAGAACCAATAAAAACATCCTGCATTTGCCCAAAACCTACTCGCACAACTTCATTCACAAAAAAGCTAACCAACTTTTCTTTATTCTTATGCTCAATTTTATTCAACAAAGTAAAAGTTAAGAAAAAAAGAATATCCCCCATAGAAATAGCCTGACTGATACCATAATGTAAATCTTTCTTAGGAATTTCTTTTGCATATTGATTATAAATAGAGTCTAGCCCTCTTCTTTTTTCATCTTGATCCATAATATCATCATGAATCAAGAAAGCAGTATGGAGCAACTCTAAAGCACTAGCTAATTTTAAAGAATTAGAGTCTTCTTTACCACTAGAAAGTATGACCAATAAACCTCTCATACTTTTACCAGATACCGCAAAAGGTAATATTTTAGTCTCAATATCTTTATGCCAAATGTTTATATTTTTATTTTTAACCTTAGTTGAGATTAAAAACTTTTTTAAAAAAACTTGTAATTTATTTATTTTATTTTTTATATCTTTTTCTTGCATTTTAAATTGTAATTATTACTTTTAAAGCTTCATAAAAAATCCTCTTTGTATTTGGTTTTACTTTTTGTTGGTAGACTATGTACGGATTATTCTCGATAATCTTTGCAGTATACAGGTATAGATTGGTAGCGATAACTATCGGGATACGATATCGTCTAGGTATAAAATCAAAACCTGGACGAGCTTCATCTACTAAATGATAAAAATATTTAATCTCTTTTTTCATAAAATTCTCAAAGGATATTTTATTTTTTTCAGCTGTCTCTATAGAGAGTTTTGATATACCAGATTTCAAAATATTTTCTTCTGGCAAATACAATCTGCCCAATTTCTCATCTTCATATAGATCTCGAATAAAATTAATATACTGAAAAGCCTGGCCTAATTTGCGAGCATAAACATAAGCCTCCTCTTTAATATTCAAGATCTTGCACATCATAAGCCCAACTACTTCGGCTGAACCATACATATATTTTGCTGTATCTGTCGCATTTTTACAAAACTGAGGATACAAATCCGACTCCATAGCCGAGAAAAAAGCATCTATCCATTCTTGTTCAAAATTATATTTTTTTTGTAAGACTACAAAGTCATCAATAACTTCATAGTCTGCCTTCTCGCCACCAAGAGCTCTGATATATTTATTTTTAAAATCATAAAAACCAACACTATCAGAAGGTGTAGCGTCTACGAAATCATCAGCAATACGCACGAAAGCATAGAGTGTAGTAATATCTTTTTTTGCTGTTTCAGGAAAGAAAAAAGTAGAATAAAAAAATGTTTTACTGCCGTTTTTAAATATTTTTTCTTGATTACTTTCCATATTTTTTTGATATATCTCTCGCTACATTCTCGCCAGAAATAATACAAGGAGCCATACCACAACCAGGATGCGTATATTGACCTGCATAGAATAAATTCTTTACTTTTTTACTTTTATTATGAGGACGGAAGAATCCAGTTTGCATTAAATTCAAAGCCATACCGAGTGCAGTACCTTTATGAGCATGATAATCTCTCTCAAAATCAGACTGAGCGTAGATACGTTCGTATATTATATTATCCGCGATAGACTCACCTACTAGACTCTCTATCTCTTTGATCATTTTATCTCTGTATTGTTGTCTAAATTCACTAGAGTCAGCCAAACCTGGAGCAGCGGGTACTAAGAAGAATAAATTCTCGCAATCAGGCGGAGCGACCGTAGTATCGGTCACAGAAGGCACACATAGATAATAAGAAGGCTTTTCTTCCCAAGCTGGTTCTTCGAAAACAGATTTAAAATGCTTGGTCCAATTTTCTCTAAAGAAATAATTGTGATGCAGAGCATTTTTCAATTTTTTATTCAATCCAATATAAAGGATAAAAGCAGAAGGTGAAATCTTTTTCTTATCCCAATATGACACATCATAAGTCTGCCATTTCTTATCGAGCAAAACCGTCTCTGTAAAAGGATAGTCCGCATTCGAGACTACAACATCCGCCTCGTGAAATACATCACCCACATACACTCCGCGAGCTGTACCATCGACAACTTCTATCTTAGTAACGTCAGCATTAAAAACAAAATTCACTCCACGCTCGCGAGCGATTTTTACAAAAGCTTCTACTACGCGCCCCATACCGCCTACAGGGTACCAAACTCGGCCGACAAAATCCGCATAGTTCATCAGAGAATATACTGCTGGCAATTGCTTTGGACTACTACCTAAAAATAGAGTTATATATTCTATAATTTGTACCAATTTCTCATCTTTAAAAAATTTCCTTACATAAGAATCTAGATTTTGGAAAACATTTAACCCAGAAGCTTTAGTCAATAATTCAAATGAGAAAAAATCAAAAAAGTTATTGACACTTTTTTGTAAAACCAAATCTGTCGATAGGTGATATTTTCTCTCAGCTTCTTTTAGATATTCACGCAACTTATCCCCTGCTCCTTTTTCAATACTTTCAAATAAAGCTATATTTTTCTCTAGCTCTGAAGATATTTCTACACGAGTGCCGTCTTCGTAAGTGATACGATAAGATGGATCGAGCAATACTGTCTCGTAGAAGTCGCTAGATTTGTGACCATGCTTAGCAAAAAATCTTTCAAAATATTCAAGCATCATATACCAAGAAGGCCCCATATCAAAAGTAAAACCTTTTTCTTTAAAGACTCGCGCCCGTCCGCCTGCCATCTCGTTCTTCTCGAGCAGAGTGACTTCAAAACCCATAGACGCCAAGTCCGTAGCCGTAGCCAAACCTCCAAAACCGGCCCCAATAACAATCGCTTTTTTCTTTTGCATAAGTACATTTTAGCACAAAGCAATCATTTTATTTAATCCAATATATATGAACATTTTAAAGCATCTAAAGTTTGACAAAGTACACAGAATACCTTATTGTAAACATAAATTAGGTCTTCGACAAAATAAAGGCAAAATAGATTATTTAGCTCAGCCTGCATTTTTAGTGAGTGTAGACTGAACTAAATAATTTTTTAAACCCTTTAAATATTTTAAGATGACGCAAAGTAAAAGTCCTCTCGAAAAAAAGATGTTTGTTCTAGATACAAATGTCATACTTCATGATTATTCATGCATCTACAAGTTTGAAGAGCATGATGTAGTCATACCGATACAAGTAATTGAAGAACTTGATACCTTTAAAAAAGGTTTTGAGGAAATTAATTATAATGCTAGAGAGTTTTGTCGACTAGTTGATGAAATGGCTCATAAAAAAATATTCAATGGTGGTATTATGATTGGAGAGAATTTGGGTGTATTAAAAATAGAACTTTCCAACGAATGGCACCCAAATATCGAAAAAAATTTAAGTGAAAAAAATACTGACGCTAAGATTCTAAACACAACTTATTTATTACAAGAACAAAACAAAGAGAGAGATATTATTCTTGTAACTAAAGACGTTAATTTAAGGCTAAAAGCAAAAGCTATTGGAATTATTGCTCAAGATTTTTTACATGAAACAGTTGAAAATTTGAATATTTTATTTAAAGAAACTAAAAACATCAAAATGGAAGCGTCCGTCGTAGACAACCTGTTTTCTAAAAAATCAATTACACGCGAACTTAAACACGCTTTACCTAACGAGTATTTCATAATCAACAAAGGTGAAAACAAAACAGCTCTTGCGAAGTACAAAGATGGTAAAATCTTCTTACTAGAAGATAAGAAAAAAGTAAAACCATTTGGCTTGAATACCAAAAATAGCGAACAGACTTTTAGCGCTGATGCTTTACTTGATTCAGGGATATCTTTAGTCGTACTTGAAGGAAAAGCTGGAACTGGTAAAACAATACTTGCTTTAGCCTGTGCTCTACAAATGTTAAAAACCGACAAATATGAACAAGCTTTGTTTACAAGGCAAACCATATCTATGGGTAATCATGATGAAGGATTTTTACCTGGTGATATTGATGCAAAAATATCCCCTTACATGAAAGGTATGTACGACAACTTAGATGTTTTAAGAGCGCTACATACAGAAAACCATAACATGATAAGTGACTTTGAATCAAAAAACAAACTAAGTATTGAGCCTTTAAGCCTCATCAGAGGTAGAACTTTATCTAACTTATTTTTTATAATAGATGAAGCTCAAAATCTAACACCAAAAGAAATTAAAGCTATTACAACAAGAGCAGGAGAAGGTACAAAGATTGTATTTCTTGGAGACACTAAACAAATAGATCACCCTTATCTAGACCAGAGGTCTAATGGATTGAGTTATTTAATTCAGAAATTTCAAGGACAAGATTGTTTTGCTCATATTCATTTAACAAAAAGCGAAAGGTCTCCTTTAGCTGAATTGGCAAGTGAATTGTTATAATTTTTTAAAAGATAAAAAGGTTTCGAATTATCGAGACCTTTTTTTATTTTCTACTTCTCAATATGAGCTTTATGTATAGAGTAAAATGTACCAATAAAACGCCCCAACATTCCACCAAATATAGTAGCCAAAGAGAACCCATACACCTCAAAACCATCACCATAATAATCTTTCAACAAAAGTCCTACTTCTATCCGATATGCTATATAAATGAGCACCAATACAAAACTAGTTAGATCAAATTTACCCATAGCTACTATCTCTCTTTTTTGATCCCAGACTACCTTGTTCATACGAGTAAAAATATAAAATCCCAAAACAAAACCAAAAATAGAGAAAAACACAACACCAAACAAATTTAAATTATTCAAAAACAAATCATAAACCAGCATAACAAAAGTTATAAGGGTTATAAAAAATAGCATGATAATACGATAAACGAGTTTGCGTTCTAGCTTGCCTGCTTTTTTCAACATCTCTACTGTTTCGATCTGTAGTTGCATATATTTATTCTAACACAAAAACAAAAAGCCCTCAGATTAAAATATGAGCGCTTTTCAAGAAAATACCAGTATGTATTTAATTAGAAACCAGTATTCCTCTATTGTTTCTTGGACAATTAACCTTATTCAAAAAGTATAAATATCAATATGCCGAAAATAAACTTCTAGCAAAACATCAACTTGTACTACTACTAATGCCGTTGTAGATCGGATTATATTACAAGAGATAATTTTTGACTTTAATCCTTAAAAGTAATAGTATAAAACTGAAATACATTCTTTTAAACAATAAAAAAAATAAAAATGAAAATTTTAATTTCAATCAAAACCATTTCAGGCGTTCTAAATGCTTCTGAAATAATGTTGCGTTCGTGCAATAATATAGTTTCAGCAGACAGTAAAGGTAGAGTCATGCACCTCGGGATTCTCTTAGAGGAAGAAAGAAGTGCTAACTTATCTATACAGAAAACAAAATCTAATCAAAATAAAGCAAGTATTACAATACAGATTTCAGGAATAGAAAAAGAAGAAAACAAAGAGAGGATCATCGAACAAATCAAATACATGATCCAAAAAATCTGCAACTTAGAAAGAACTAAGGTAGATCTCAGAGTCGAAAAGGTAATGGTACTTAAAAAGAATTAATTTTATTTTTAAAACTACACAAGCCTACTTTTAGTAGGTTTTTTTATTTTATTTTTTAGCAGAAGCAGGGTGTTTCATTTTCATATATACTCCCCCTACTTTTAATTCTTGGAGCATTTGATCCAATCTCTTTATCCTTGTTGCATTTAGTTTTGCCCTAGTAATCCAACCGATATAATCATTTTGTTGATAAGAAGGACGAGCTTTATAATCAGCCAAAAGATTGCTACTGACGAGAGCATTCTTTATATCTATCGGCATTTTATATTTATCACGTTTAAGCATTAAGGTAATTATAACAAAAAGTGATTTATATGCTTTTTTAAAATAATTCAACTGGATTAATCTTAAACTGTAACATTTGTGCTGTTTTACGACCAGCATCCCCACCTTTTCGTTGCATACCAATTTTACCAATCTTTAAACTACCTTCTTTTGTTATTCTTACTTCCCCGTTACCAAAAACATTCATAACGTGATTAATAGAGCGTAAAACCCATCTACTTTCTTCGCCATTTTTTAAAATTACCAAAGTCCAATCTGCTGAAAATTCTCCTCTACCCTTCAATAAATCAGAAATAATCAAAATTTTCTGCGTATTAAAAAAATTAACCAATTTATATTGATCAGACTTAGGCATTTCATCTAAAAACATTCTACGAGAATCTCTCAGATTCTTTCTTTTGGAAATTATTTCTCCTGTAAAAAGTTTTAGAATCTTAACAATATCATTTGGGATATTCCAAAGTTCTACATATCTATCTACCCACCTTTTATCTATTTGATTAAAGCCTTGAGGATTACTAACGAGCTTTATTTGTAAATTTTGTATATCTTCTTGAGATTTTAACTTAATTAATACAGTAATTCTTACTTGAATATCTGCTTTGTACTGCCCTTTAACCTTTGATGCTTTCACAAATTCAATATCATCAATATTATAATTCATTCCAGCTAACCATTCCTTAGCAATACTATCTTTTTCCCAATTATTAAAGCGCTCTATGACATCATTCTCATTACGAAAACCAGCTTTAGCAGTTTTAGAACCAAGAACAACCATCTCTTCAGAGTTTCTTTTTTTATTTTTCATATTTTTTCAAGCTATTAAATAATTCTTTTACAATAAAATAAATTGTACTTACAGTCATAGCATTTCCTGTTTGCCTTAAAAGATGAATTTCTTCAACGCTACCTTTAACTTTTTTGGCTAATTCTTCAGGAAAACCTTGAAGCAACAAAGATTCATAACCAGAAAGCTGTCTAAACTTTCCATTTCTAACGTACAAAATACCATGACGCCCTGTCCTTAATGTAGGTACCCTATTATCATACAATCTTAGGTCTGATTGTCTAGTGTCTAAAACTAAAAAATCTCTCTTCAAAAGATCTTTTACAGAAAACTTATCTATATTGTATTTATTGTTTAAATATTTTAAAAAAGTAGAATAAACTTCTTTTTTTTTATCAAAATGTAAATCTACATCATCTACAAGATAATCTTTCACATTTACCCTTGGTTGTTTAACAGGAAAAGAGAAAGTAAAATTTTCAGGAATTAAATCTTTTCTTACCCCAACAAAATAAATTCTTTCACGCATTTGAGGTACTCCATAATCAATACTATTTAACACTTCCGAAAATACTTTATAACCTGCCTTATCAAGTTCACTGAGAATGACTTTTAAAGAATTTCCATTATCATGATTTGTTAGTCCTTTTACATTTTCTAATATGAAGTATTTTAGATTTTTATCACGCATTATCTTGATAAGCCCATAAATAATTTGGCCGCGTTCATCTTGCATTCCTTTTCTTTGTCCAATAACAGAAAAAGTCTGGCAAGGAAATCCAGCTATCATAATATCAAAATCTGGTAATTGACTTGTGTCAATTTTCATTAAATCACCATAATTTATTTCATCTGCACCAAAAAATTTTCTGTAAGTTTTTTCAGCTTGCTTGTCTATCTCAGAAAAACCAACACAAGTAAGTCCATTTTTTTCAAGACCCAATCTGCCTGCTCCAATACCTGCACAAAAATCAATAAATTTAAAATTATTCTCTATTTTTATTTGAGAATTTTTAAAACTAAAATTTACATGCTCGTCATCATCTATTATATTTTTTTTTACTTTCAAAGCATTTGTCATGGTTTATATTTATTATAACACAAATTATAACAAGCAAAATACTACAATTACTCGAACGAAAGTGCGTGCACCGCGTAGCTCTTGTAAACAAGAGCGAAGTGGTGACTCTACAGAGAATCGAACTCTGATTCCATCCTTGAGAAGGATGTGTCCTAACCGTTAGACGATAGAGCCAAATTAGACGCTTGTCCTTCGTAGCAATAGCGAAGAAGGAATAGGGCCAATATTGAAATCTTACCAGAAATCTTCTTTTTTGCAAAATAAAAATGTGTTGACCGGCGTCAACACATCAGTAATAATAGGGCTCCTTTACAAAAAAACCCAAAATTAGATAATTTTATCCAAAAATTAAAGGTAGAGCTAAAGCTTCAATCAATATTAGCGCCAGATACTTAATCTGGTATCTCATTGAATCATTCATCTGATAAGATTTAAAAATTAATAAAAAGATCTACTCTCCTTTAAAATACTACTTTAGAAAGACAAAGTCAAATGATAAATATGCATAATATACAAATAAAAAAACAATATGTATAATAAGAATATGGATCCCGTTAAATATTTTAAATAACGGGTATTCACAAATTTAATCTACAAAAAAACAAAACGTGCAGTATAATTATAAATTAATCAAAAATATTTAACGGGATGGAAAAATACACAGAACAAAGACCTTGGGGAGAATTTGAACGTTTTACTTTAAATCAAAAGAGTACAGTCAAAATAATAACCGTCAAAAAAGACGAAGCTTTTAGTTTGCAGTATCATAACAATAGAGCTGAATTCTGGAAAATACTCAAAGGTCAAGGCTTGGTCACTATAGGCGACGAGACTCGCGAGACTAAAGAAGGCGAAGAAATATTTATCCCTGAAAATACCAATCACAGGATGCAAGGTATTACCGATATTTCATTCTTAGAGATAGCTCTCGGAGAATTCGACGAGCATGATATAGTCAGACTCGAAGATAAATACAATAGAAAATAATTTATTATTCTTTATCTATCCATTCCTTTTCTTGTCTGACGAGAAGTTTTTCTTTTTTGTGTTTGTCTTTTAAGATCTTCTCTACTGTGCGCTCCATGCGTACTCCTTGCGAACCTTTAATCAAAATAATATCTCCCCTTTTAATAAATGTTTTCAAGAATTCTCCTGCTAGTATTGCTGTCGGGAATTCAAAAATATTCTCTTCTTTCATACCTGACGCTAGAGCACCAGTTTTGATAGATTGAGCCCTCGGCCCGACTACTACTAATATATCTATAGTTTCTTTAGCTATTTTACCGATATGATTGTGAGCCTCTTCGGTATGACGTCCTAATTCGAGCATATCGCCAAGCACAGCTATCTTTCTCGGAGATGAATCAATACTACTCAAAGTCTTTAAAGCCGACTCTACAGCAAAGGGTGAAGAGTTATAAGTATCGTCGATGATGATAGTATTATTCTCCCCTAGCAACAATCTCATACGTCCAGCTGGGACTTCATAATTCTTGAGTGCATTGATAGATTCGAGTAAGCTTAATTTTAAGCTATGAGCTACAGCGAGCGAAGCTAGAGATGCATAGATATGATTCTTACCGAAAACTCCTTCGATGATTACAGGGAAGCTAGCGCCTTCGACGTCGACTCTAAAAGTAATACCTTCAGGTATAGTTTCTTTTAGGATTTTTTCAATATTCAGTTCTTTATTTTTTTCTTGATTATCATGATCAGGATGAATATAGAAAATATTTTCATTACTACAAACAAGGTCTGCACGCTCATTAAAACCATAAGTCGTAATACGGGATTTTGTCTTGGTCTTCATAGCGAGGATATCAGCGTCGTCTGTATTCAAGACTAGCGTCCCCTCTTTTTTAAGAGTTTTGATAAGTCCACTTTTTTCTTCTATTAGATGCTCGCGGGATTTAAAGAATTCTACATGTGCTGGCACGTCGCCGATAGCCGTCATAACGACGACGTCACTCTGTAGCCACATAGCAGTCTCTTTCATATCGCCCGGCTTACCGACTCCAACTTCGAGGACTAAATATTCAGGATACTTAGTTTTAAAGATTATCAATTTTAAACCTTTCAAGATATTCAATATCCAGACCATAGGGTCATTCCAACCATTCGGCAATCCAAGTATAGTCAGAGGCAAACCTATCTGACTGTTATAACTCTTCTCGCTCATGCGTACATGATATACGTCTGACAAGACTGCATAGATAGCGTCTTTGGTAGAAGTCTTGCCGAGAGAACCGGTGATAGTTATTATCTTGGGTTTGTATTTTTTAATAACTAATTGAGCTTCTATTTTAAGGATATTTAAGATTATTTTTTTGAAAGTTTGTTTCATGGGAATTTATTTTAATTTAAAATTTATGTATTTTACTATCTGTCTGGCGGAACTTCATAGTAGTTTAGCAAAAATTTAGTAATATTCAAAAAAGGATCTGACCAAGTCACGGAAGCAAAAGGCGTACCTTTTGGATTCACTGCATAGAGCAAGACTATGAATTGCGGATCATAAGCTGGGAAATAACCAAAGAAAGAATGCGTATTTCTATCATCATAATATCCTTTGCCGTCAGGGCGAGCCACTTGAGCTGTACCCGTCTTTACTGCGACGCTGTGGCGGTCGAATTTAGCAGTACCACCTTTTAGAGATTTGTCCATCACGGTGACTAGCATGCGACTTATCTCAGCACTCGTCTCTTTAGTTATCTTTGTAGGCTTGGTCGGATAAGTCATCTCTTTAAATGTACCGTCATCGTATTTTATTTTCTGTACGAAATGCGGAGTGACTAGGTTACCTCCATTACCGAGTGCAGCTAATGCTCGTATCATATTGACCGGAGTCATAGCGATACCTTGCCCGAAAGAAGCGTTGGCGTATTCTAATTCGCGAGGACTATTTAAGTTTGATACAAGTCCAGATGTCTCATTCGGTAAATCAATACCTGTTTTGTCTTTCAATCCATAAGCCAACATATAGTCTCTCATGCGGTCTTTGCCAAGCTTTTGATAAGCGTATACCATACCTGTGTTTAGAGATTGATTAAGCACGTCTTGCATTGTAGTATTTGGGCCGCGACCTTTTTTGTCGAAGTTGTATATTTGTTTTTTCTCAACTGTGACCGAGCCCAAGTCATTGTAAAAAGTCTCGGCTGTAATAACTTTTGCGTCGAGAGCCGAAGCGATAACAAGAGGCTTTACAATAGAACCGAATTCCAAAACGTTCTCGACTAGAGGATTACGAAAGAGAGATACGTCTTTTACTTTAGAGAAATTGTTCAAATCAAAATCAGGCTTTGAAGAAATAGCATAGATAGATCCATCTTTTGGATTCATGATAATACCGCCGATAGCGTCGGCATTGTATTTATCTCGAACTAAGTTTATTTCTTTCTCTAGGAAACTCTCGACGTTGGGTTCGATAGTCGTTATGATATCTCCTTTTTTAGTATTATTTACAAAAAGATTCTCTTTCAAATCCGAAAAGACTTCTGCGAAAAAGTTTACGTATGGGTTATCTTTATCTCTCGAGAGGACTCCGTTGTATTGTCTCTCGAGTCCGTACCGCCCTTCTAAGGAATTACCATTATAGCCGACGAAACCTAAAGAGTGCGAAGCGAAATTCCCTCCTGGATAAAAACGCCATTTTTCTTTATGGACTTCAACTCCTGTTAATTTTAAAGCTGATATCTTGTCGGCTACGTCTTTCGGTAGTTGCCCCTTTATGTCTTCATAAGGGTCAGAGCTTTTACTCGCTTTTAGAATAAAATCGTTATAGTCAATCTCTACGATACTAGATAGTTTTTTGTATAAAGCCTCTTTGTCTTTAATAAGATTAGGATTTATAGCCAGCTTAAAACCTGATATCTGCATTGCTCCAGATACTAATTCGCCGTCTTTGCGAGTAAACAAAATACTTCCACGCTCATAGATATTTGAAGACGGAGTGACGTATTGTCTATCAGCACGTTCCGCAAAAACTTCTTTTTGCACTACCTGCAACATAAAAATCCTCACAACAAAAACAAAAGAAGTAAGGATTATTAAGAAAGATATTATTTTGATTCGAAAACTAAAATTAGATTTCATTTGCTGCTAATCTTGTATTATTACCTTCTGGAATAAAACCAATAGCGGTTCTAGTAGCAAAAACTGGACTTATCTCATTGAAGCCAAAACTGACCGAGGAATTCTTGTCTATAGTATTCGCGAGCGCTATATAGTCTGATTCCAAATTGCCGACTTCATTTGCCAAATTGCGGATATCTAATTCGACGGTTTTGCGTTCGATGATATTAAAAATCATATTGCCTAAAACAAGAACATACAAAAAAGAAAAAATACCGAAAGCTACCACAATAAAATACAGAACCTTACTACGTAGACCTATTCTGCTATCTATAGTATCTATTGCGTCTTTATAATTTTTCACTTTTATACTTGCTTGTTTCATTTTGTTTTTGTTTTAATTAATTTATAATATTTTTTCTAAAATTCTTAGTTTGGCACTACGAGATCTTTTATTTTCTTTTAATTCTTCTTCACCTGGGATTATTGGTTTCTTATTTATCAAAATAACTTCTTTGTTTTGGGATTTTGTTTTATAGAAATTCTTTACTATCCTGTCTTCGAGACTATGGAAACTAATCACTGCTAGACGTCCTCCTACTTTTAAAGCTTCTAAACTTTTTTCTAAAGCTTGTTCTATGCTTTGCAATTCGTCGTTGGTAGCTATACGTAAAGCTTGGAAAGTCTTTGTAGCGCAATGAGTCTTTTTGTTACGGTAAGATTTATTGACACTACTCTCGATAATCTTTACTAGATCAAAAGTAGTATTTATTTCTTTATCCTTACGAGCCAGGACAATATTGCGAGCGATAACTCGAGCAAAAGTCTCTTCTCCGTACCCGTAGATAATATCTGCGATAGATTCTTCACTCCAAGTATTGACTATATCTTTGGCTGTGACGTCGTCTCCGTCTGGTGACTCTTTCATAGTCATAAGCAAGTCTTCATCTCTTAGAAATGAAAATCCTCTTTTAGAATTATCGAGCTGATCTGAAGAAAGTCCCAAGTCGAGTAAAATAGCATCAACTTGCTCGATATCTTCTCTCTCTAATGCATAATTTAAATCTTTAAAATTTAAATTATGGAAAGATATCCTATCTTCTAAACCTACGAGTTTACTCATAGCTCTATCAAAAGCTCCGATATCCCTATCGATAGCGATAACTTTTGTGTTCGGGTATTGAGTCAATATCTCTTTGGTATGCCCTCCTCCACCGAAAGTCCCGTCGATAACGACAGATGCATTAGACAGATTTAGACCTTCTATAGTTTCTTTTAAAAGAACGCTTTTATGGACTGTAGTCATTATCGAATTGTATTACCGATTTTCTCTGCTATCTCATCGGCTTGTTTATCAGTAATGTTTTTATAATCCGACCAAACGACTTCATTCCAAACTTCTATTCTATTATCGACTCCTATCAATACGGCTTTGTCCATATCTACCAAACTAGCTTCTTTTTTCAAGAATTCTGGTAAGAGCATTCTACCGACTGTATCTATCTCGACTTCTGTTGCTCCTCCAAATATTCTTCTATTAAAAGCACGGGTATCAGACTTCAACCATGATGAAGAAGATAATTCAGCTGATAATTTAATCCACTCTTTCGAAGTAAATACAAACAAACAATTGTCGAGTCCTCTTGTTATGATGATTTTGTTACCCATTTCTTTCCTCCATTTTGCAGGTAAAGAAACACGTCCTTTTTCATCTATTTTGTGTGTATATTCTCCTATTAGCATAAATTATTCTACTTAAATTCTCATCCCACTTTTTCCCACTTCATATATATTGTACACCACTCTACCCCACTACACAAACAATAAATCAAAGAAAAATGTGGATAACTAATAGTAAAAATGAAAACAACAAAAAAGCCCTCAGCCTGACGGCTGAGGGCTTTTTACATAGGGTTACCCTATGTATTCATACTAATCTTCTTTTGGTAAAAGGATGATACCCAAAAACCAAGTAATAATAGAGACTGCAAAAGCACCCAGTATCGCTGAAACAAAACTCTCTACTTGAAAACCTTTGATAAAAGTAGAGATAAACCAGAACAATAATCCATTAATCACGAGGGAGAAAAGTCCTAGAGTTAAGATAGTGATAGGTAGGGTTAAAATATGCAATATTGGCTTAATAGACAAACTAAATACTCCCCAGACTAAAGCCACAATAAGAGCAATATAAAAACTCGCCACAGATATCCCCGGTACGATATAAGAAGTAGCCAAAACCGCTCCTGCGACGATCAACCATTGTAAAATTATTTTCATCCCGTTAAATATTTTTGATTAATTTATAATTAAACTACACGTTATAAGTTCTAAATAAAATACATTATAACTCCCGTTCTTTAAAATTTTTAACGGGATTCATACTTATATTATAACACAAATAAAAAAGAGCTTTGCATAACAAATACGCAAAACTCTTATACTTTAAATGTAATTATTCATGTTCTATGAATTTCCAACCCAATAAGTGAACACCACCCCAATCTAAGTTAGCACGGAGGTCAGGATCATAATAAATATACCATCCACTTCTCATCACATTATGATATCTCCAACCAATGAAAGAAGTACCGTTACTCATGAAGCACGTAACTCTCAACTTTAAGATTGGTAGCCCCGTTTCAACTGAAGTGAAACCTTCTGGTAATGCTACTGATTTTTTAATAGTTTTGAAATCTGCTTTCATGTTTATATTTTTTATGTGTCAAAAAAAATACAACTTTAGACACCACCCACATTGATGGAAACATAAGTAAAATTAACAACAAAGCAAATGCTACTCCTCCAATTGGAGGTAAGGTATTTATTGTTTCTGTACCTACTATTTTAAATACCGTTAGGTATATTAAAAATAGCCACAAAGCAAGAAATCCTAACATGCCATCAACTGGCTCAATAGAATTAAAACTCTTAGTATTCATAATTTAAAAATTTTTAAGATTTAAAAATATCCTATGTTAAAGGACTATGTCAAAAATACAATAACACAATTCTTAGTATTTAGCAAGTCATGAAATTAAAAAGAGTCTTGAATATAATATCCAAAACTCTTTCAATTTAAAATAAATTTCTATTCTTCTAAAAGAAAAAATTTACCCTCTTTTTTAAAATAAGTTTTATAGTCTTCTAAATTTAAAGAAATACTTCGGTTAAGAGAACAAAAGAAAAATTCTTCTTTTGTTCCTGTACTGTTATAATCTTTTACCGACATGCTTATTAAAAAAAAATCATAATCTTTTACCTCATTAACAATAAATAACAAGCGAGAATAATTAGCAGTATTGTCTTTGAACATATTTTCAAACTTACAAATCACTGTAAATTTTTTGCCATCGCTCAAATCATCAATGTATCTTATTTGACTGATATCATAAGATGAAATAATTAAAAAATAAGGTAATACAACAAAAAGTCCTCCAATACAAAATTTAATGATAAGCTCAACAGAATTATCATTTAAATTTAAAGTAAAAATTAAGGCTACTCCAGCCCCAATAAAAAAAGAACCTAAGCCAACACTCTTGTTCATTGTTTAAAATTTTAAGATTTAAAAATATCCTTATCTTTATCAAAGGACTATATCAAAAATAGAATAACACAATTCTTAGTATTTAGCAAGGTTAATAATAAAAAAGAGTCTTGAATATTAAATTCAAAACTCTTTCAATCTAATTTTTTATGAGCTATTTTACGAGTTACCATATTCCTTAGTCCAAGCTATTTCTTCTGATTCAAATATCATGTTCTGCTGACTAGTCATCATATGTTTACTATCCTTTGAATAAAAATGGACCTTACTCCCTGAGGTGCAATACCTCTGTTCATTCATACCGCAACGGTTCAACAATTCTTCATTCAAACCTATCTCAATCCATTCTTTTGATAAAAATAAACGGATAGTACCTTGCAAAGGATATTCCAGCAAAACGTCACTGTAAGAAAATGTATATGATTTATTTTCAAATAAACTCTTTTGCCTTGTAAAAAGATCGAGGTTTGTTTCCAAAATATGGATTTCAAAATTTGGCCTCATGTATTCTATGAATCTAGCTTGACCACTTGATCTCATATAAAGCAGACAAATGAGTTTAGCACCTGCTAGGATTTTAGATATTTCACCTTCCTCAAAAAGAATATAATAATCTCTATCACTCTTATCGTATAATGCTTTCATTATTTATTATTTTAAAAGTACTACTGCAAAATTGCCTTTCGTTATAAATATAAATAGAAAAAGTATTTAAAGCAAATAAAAAAAAGCTTCGAACATAATGCTCAAAGCTTTTTGTTTGCAGAAAGTATCCTTTTTAAGAGTTAAATATTACTTCCTGTAATTTTTTGTCGAATAATTCAAATGAATCTAATTCATTTGAAATTTTAACTTTTTCTGATTCTGTAATTTTTCTATAACATTTTACTCCTTTATGAGATCCGTCTTTTTCATATTTAATATAAAAACGATCTAACAAGCTAGTATCAGTAAAAGGATTAAATTCAATATTGCTTTTCAAATACTTGAATAAATCAGAAAATTTAAACCCAAGAAGCATCATAGCTTCTGAAATAGTCCCTATGCTCTTTTTTACAACAAGATAAGGTTCATCTTGATTGGAATCTTCGAACTCAATAAAAATCACAGAAGATTCTAGGATTTGATTATGTGTTAACATTTTTTGTTATTTAAATTTGCAAGTACAAAATTATACTCTTACTAAATATAAACACAAAACTTATTAAAAGCAAGTTTTATTACTCCTCTCGTTTTGGCTTCATTAGTGGGAAGAATTGAGTTTCGCGGATTGGTTTGTCGGCTAGGAAGGCGAAGAACATTTCTCCAAATCCGAACCCACAAGTCGGAGGCATACCGTATTCGAGCATTTCTACGAATTCCATATCTGGCATCATAGCTTCTTTGTCCCCTGCATTTAGTAAATCTTGTTGGACTTGGAATCTCTCAGCTTGATCTATCGGATCGTTGAGCTCAGAAAAGCCGTTCCCGACTTCAGAGCCTGCGATAATGACTTGGAATCTCTCAGTCTTATCTGTATCGTTAGGCATAGATTTTGAAAGTGGTGAGACGAGCTTTGGATGCCCAGTTAGGAACACCGGTCCAGATATTTTTCTACGGCAATATTTCCAAAGAGTATCTACGAGGCGCTCCATAGTGTCCCCGTCGTATTTCACTTCGAGTCTCTCTAGAGTCTTTTTTACTTCTTCATAAGTTGTATTATTTAGGTCTACTCCAGTCTCCTTTTTAACAGTCTCAGTATAGTCTATCTTCTCCCAATTCCCACCAAGGTCAAAAGAATGACCGCGAGTTTCAAAATCCGTCTTGCCGAAAACATCATGGGCTATCTTTTTATATAATTCTTCTACTAGAATCATACCGTCTTTATAACTGGCATAAGCCCAATAGAATTCCATATTTACGAATTCTTGCAAATGGTTCGCATCAGAACCTTCATTACGATAAGCTCTACCTATTTCAAAAGTCTTTGGAAATCCAGCCGCCATAAGTCTCTTCTGCCATAACTCACCGATAGAGATACGCATATATAAAGGCAGTTTAAAATCTTCGTTATATGTTTTAAAAGGTGTAGCTTCTGCGCCTCCAGTAGTCACCTCGAGTGTAGGAGTCTCGACTTCTAAGAATCCTCTCTCTTTCATAAAGTTACGAGTCACTTCCCAGAATTTCATTTTCTTAGACAAGATGTCCCGGATTTCTTCATTCATTAAAATATCTAAATATCTCTTGCGGAATCTTTCTTCGATATCAGTCAGTCCGTGCCATTTCTCAGGAAGCGGTAATAAAGTCTTGGTCAATATATTCCAATCTAAAACTTCGATACTTTTCTCACCTCTTTTAGTAGTAAAAAAAGTTCCAGAGATTTCGATAAAATCTCCAATATCAATAACTTCATTGAATAGATTCAATTTCTCTTCGCCAAGTACGTCGAGTTTTAAAACTCCTTGGAAGTTCGCTGTACCGTCAAAAAGAGTAATAAACAAAATTGCCCCTTGGCCTCGGATAGACATAATACGACCAGAGACCCATTTAGTAGATTTCTCTATTTCTAACATATAAAAAGAACTTATCGCCTCTAGGAGGGATAATTCTCTTTTTGTTTCTGCAGGGTAAGGATTGATACCTCGGTCTTTCAGGATTTTTAATTTTGCTAGACGCACGTCTCGAATCTCGTCAATTGAAGACATATTTTTATTTTATGAAACTTTGATTATTTTGTAATTGACCAAACCTTTTGGAGTGCGAAAAGAAACAGTGTCGCCTTTTTTCTTGCCAAAGAGAGCTTGACCTATAGGTGAATTGTTTGAGATTTTGTTTTGAAGCATGTCGGCTTCTTCTCCACCTACTATTATGTAATTCTTTTGTTCTTTAGTGCCTTCTTTTTCGACGACAACATCCGAACCTATCTCCACAGTGTCCCCTCCAGATTTTTTAACGACTTCTGAAGATTTTAAAATTTGTTCTACTTTTTTAATTCTTTCTTCTAATTTACCTTGATCTTCGCGAGCTTGGTGATATTCAGCATTTTCAGACAAATCACCCAAGGATTTCGCATACTCCAAGGCATCAATAATTTCTTTTCTTTTTGGACCTGATAGCTCTAAAAGCTCTGCTTCAAGCTCCTTTTTCTTTTCTTCTGTAATATAAACTATTTTCTTATCCATATATCAATATTACACTTTTTTATTTCAAAGTCCATCACCAGAACACATATATCTCATAAAAACGACAAAATACTTGCGATATATTTTATTTATGATAATCTATACTCTATATGGCAAACACAGTAATAGAGGTACAAAAAAACCCAAACGAAAACAATGCAAGTATATTGCGTCGCTTTTCTCGTAGAGTTCAAGAATCTAGTATTATCCAAAAAGTTAAGAAGAACCGCTACAACGAAAGAACAGAATCTAAACTTAAAGTAAAGAAAGGTACTCTAAAGAGACTAACTCGCAGAAAAGAAATCGACAAACTTCGCAAACTTGGTAAAATTAGATAATTCTACTCGTGGAGGAAAAACTTGAAATCATAAACAAAACAAGAGAGAAAGCTTTTGGCTTGCCTTTTTCTCTGTTGTCTATGATGAAAGATGAGATCTTGGGTAAAAATTATATCCTATCTATCGCCTACGTCAGTGAGAAAACTTCAAAAGAATTAAATACTCTCTATCGCAATAAAAATAAATCTACAAATGTACTATCTTTCTCTCTTTCTAAAAAAGAAGGCGAGCTTGTTATCTGTCCCAAAGTTGTAATTCGCGAGAGGAAAAACTTTGACCGCAAGCTACCAAACTTTTTAGGATTTTTAATAATTCACGGAATGCTTCATCTCAAAGGTTTGGACCACGGAGATAAAATGGAAAAATTGGAAGAGATTTTTGAAAAAAAATATTTATCCCATACTAAATTTTAAATTAAGTGATATAATAAAAATATTAGAATTTAAAATTTTAATATTTTAATGATTAGAAATATTTCTGTAGGAATAGATATAGGTACTACGACTACGAGAGTGGTTGTAGGTGAATTTCTAAAAGGAGAAACAAATCCTAGTATTATTGGTATTGGTGAGAGTCCTACCGAAGGACTGCGTCATGGGTATGTGATATCTACTACAGACGCTATACGTTCACTCAAAAAAGCTCTAACTCTCGCCGAGAAATCCTCAGGTATCAAAATCAAACGCGCTTTCTTATCTATTGGAGGAGTCACACTCAAAGGCGAGACCTCTACAGGTACGACTATAGTATCTAAAGCCGACAATGAAGTCACTCATCTAGATATCGAAAAAGCATTAGAAGACTGTGAAGACAATCTAAACCTCGGCAACAAAAAAGTAGTCCAAGTCTTCCCTATTGCCTACAAATTAGACGGTAAAGAAATTGTCGGTAGAATTGAAGGCAATATCGGTAACAAACTAGAAATCAAAGCCTTATTTGCGACTTGTTCCAATCAACATTTTGAAGATCTCGTATCCGTAGTCACAGGAGCTGGAGTCGAAGTCATAGATATCGTAGTCGGTATCATAGCTACTAGCAATATCGCTCTAAACAAAAAACAAAAAATCGTAGGTTCATTACTTGTCGACCTCGGTTCTGAAACTACAAATATCGCCATCTTTGAAAACGAAGCTCTCGTAGCTTTGCATACTTTTAGTATCGGAGGTACAGACATCACAAACGACATAGCTCTCGGATTAAAAATAACTCTCGAAGAAGCTGAGAATATCAAGATGGGAAAAATCCCAGAAAATATTTCCAAGAAAAAAGTAGATGAGATAGTTGAAGCTCGTCTCTCTGATGTATTTGAATTAATAGAAAATCATTTAAAGAAAATTAAAAGAAATGAACTTCTACCTGGAGGTGTGATCTGGACTGGAGGTGGAGCCAATACTGAGTCTATCATCGAACTATCAAAAATGATTTTAAAATTACCGAGTCGTATCGGTACTACTGAGATGTTCGGCACTATCAAAACCAAATTAAAAGAAAGTTCTTGGTTCCCTGCTATCGGACTATTGCTCGTAGGCAAAGAGAAGGTATATGAAGAAGGATCTCTAGCCTTATTTTTCAATGATTTCAAAAATACTATCAAATCTGCCCTAAAGCAGTTTATGCCTTAAATTTACAGGATTTTTATACCCTTTTTTTCAAAAAACGTAAGCTTTTGCTTTTTTTTGTTTTCTGCTATTATATTCCATATAAAGTATTATAATTATTAACTTAAAATTCAAAATAACATGCCTAAAGTAAACCCAGAAATAGAAAGTTTTGCTCGTATCGTAGTCATCGGAGTTGGAGGCTCTGGCAAGAACGCAGTCAATCACATGATAAATTCCAAAGTTAAAGGAGTGACTTTTATTGCGATGAACACAGATACTCAAGACTTACACAATTCTCTCGCAGAGAAGAAAATTCACATTGGTAAAAATCTAACCAAAGGTCTCGGTGCTGGAATGAATCCTGAAATTGGTAAAAAAGCAGCCGAAGAAACTAAAGCCGAAATCCAAGATGTTATCAAAGGAGCTGACATGATATTTATCGCTTGTGGTATGGGCGGAGGTACAGGTACAGGTGCTGCTCCTATCATTGCAAGATGTGCAAAAGAACAAGGTATCCTCACTGTTGGTGTAGTCACCAAGCCTTTCTTCTTTGAAGGAAATCACCGCACTAAACTCGCAGAAAAAGGTATCGAAGAATTAGCAAAAGAAGTCGACGCTATCATTATCATTCCGAACGACAAACTACTACAAATCTCTGAAAAGAATACTAACTTTAAAGATGCTTTCTCTACTTGTGACGATGTCTTGCGCCAAGCTGTCGAAGGTATCTCAGACCTTATCACTACTCCAGGTATCATCAACGTAGACTTTGCAGATATCAAAGCTATCATGTCTGACGCTGGTAGTGCTCTTATGGGTATCGGATCTGCATCTGGCGAAAACCGCGCAGAGAAAGCTGCTGTACAAGCTATCAATTCTCCATTACTCGAAGTCTCTATTCATGGAGCTAAAGGAGTACTCTTTGCTATCTCTGGAGGTGACGACGTTACTATCCACGAAATCCAAGAAGCTGCAAAGATAATCACCGAATCTATAGACAAAGACGCAAAAGTTATTTTCGGAACTATCAATGATCAAAAACTCAAAAAAGGAGAATTGAAAGTTACAGTCATAGCTACCAACTTCCCTACTGATATGCCAAGAAAAACTCTTTTCAGTACAGCTATCCTAAATCAACCTGTATTAAAAGAAGAGAACGTAGTCGTAGCAAAAAGAGAAATTCACAACAGTATCCAAAACAATTCTTCAAGCTCAAATAATTCTATCTTGAATGCAAATAATGCAAACAACAATACAAACACTCCCAGTTCTACTACTAACTCTATCCCTGTAAATAATATTCAAAATAATGATTTTATAAAAAAGATAGAAAAAAAGCCTGAAGTCATAGAAGAAATAATCATCGACGACGAAGGTGATGATTGGTCTGCAGTACCAGCTTTCTTACGCAGAAATAAGAAATAGCAAAAAAAACTAATACTATGTTTTGAGGGGTTTTGCGAGCGACGGCGAGCAAACTTCAGGATTTTTTAAGCTTCAAAAAATCTGTACCGAAAAAACATAATATTAGTTTTTTTCTATTTAGTAATCAAAGATCTAATTCTGGATATTTTTTTATACCAATATGATATAATATCCATATGATATACGATTTAATAATAATTGGAGGTGGTCCGGCGGGTGTTTCGGCTAGTGTTTATGCAGCTCGTAAAAGAATGAAAACTTTATTAGTTCTCGCTGAATGGGGCGGTCAGAGTATTGTATCTGAGTATATTTACAATTGGATAGGCTCACCAAGTATTACTGGAAATGACTTAGCGAATAGCTTTAAAAGTCATGTTTTAGCGAATGCTAAAAGTGAAACTAATCCTGAGGCTACTCTAGAAATCAAAGAAGGTGAAAAAGTCGTCAAACTCTCTAAAAACCAAGACAATACTTTTACTATACAAACCGAGAGCGGTACAGAATTTATTTCTAAAACTATTTTAATATCGTCCGGTAGTGGCCGTAGGAAATTAGTGGCTGAAAATGCTGACCGACTAGAACACAAAGGTCTCACCTATTGTGCGAGTTGCGACGGACCTGTATTCTCAGGTATGGACGTTGTAGTTATCGGCGGAGGTAACGCTGGTTTTGAATCTGCTTCTCAATTACTCGCTTATTGTAATTCTGTCACCTTACTTCATCGTAGCCCTGAATACCGCGCCGAAGAAATCACTGTCGAGAAACTTTCCAAAAATCCAAAATTCAAAGGCATTAAAAATGTCGATATTTTGAGAGTAGAAGGCGACAAATTCGTAGACGGCATAGTCTATCGTGATAAAAATACTAATGAAGAAGTGACTCTAAAAGTCTCTGGGATTTTCGTAGAAATAGGTCAGATACCAAATACTTCTTTTGCTTCAGAAGTCGTAGAATTAGACGAGATAGGCCGTATCAAGATAGATCCTTGGACAAACAAGACTACTACCGAAGGCGTCTGGGCTGCGGGAGACTGCACCAACGTCCTGTATCATCAGAACAACATAGCCTCAGGCGACGGAGTCAAAGCTCTAGAAGATATTTATCTGCATCTGCATACTAAATAATTCTACGCATTAATCCAAAATAGAAATCAACTTACTAGGACTTTGATGTCCGTTGATAATTCGTACTTTATTTTCCTCAATTTCTAGGTATTTAGCTACAAGCCGAACTACGCTTTTATTGGCCATATTCTGCCGAGCGTCAGCTTTAACCGCAACATTAAAGGTATTCTCATTCACCTTCTCTATCTCGTCCCTCTTAGCTCCGGCTTTAACTCTGACTTTTATGTACATATTTAAATTTGTGACCCCATTGTGCATAGAATGGAACACCTTACAAGGTGAAGTAAAACGATGGAATGAAGTATTTGGATTTTATCAAATCATTCCAAGCTATGCAGTATAAGCGTTATAATATGACATTTTTTATAAATAAAGATTACCCACTAGGATATAGAACACTATGAGTATTACAAGCTACAAAATGAAGATTGATGTTGAGGAGTTGAACGTGAAAGATTTTTTGCTTCAACCATCTGCTTATTATAAGGTCGTGTCGAATCCAAACATTAAGACAGGGAGACCCCTTTTTGATGGTAAAAACGTTGATGTAGTTATTGCGAAACTACAATACGCTTTTTCAATTGGTGCAACAGCTAAAGAAGCTTGTTGTTTTGCGGATATTTCAACAGATTCTTTTTATCGTTACTGCAATAAATATCCTGAGTTTCGCAACAAAATTGAACTTTTGCAGACCACGCCAATTTTTCTTGCTAGAGTTGCAATTTACAACGCTATAGTAAACGGAGATTTGAAAATGGTACGTTGGTTTCTTGAAAGAAAATGCCCTGAGGAATTTTCGATTAATGGAGTATTAAAGTATCAATTACAACAAAAAACTCAACGAATTGAGTATTTGGAAAACATTTTGAAGCAACATAAAGTTAATTATTAAATAACCTTTTGAAACCGTCTGCTCAGCATTGGGAGGAGCTTTTTTGGAGTTGAAGTACATAGAGTTTTCGACTATTTTCTGTGCTTTATGGAATAAGTTACTATATATTTTAAATTTAAAATATATTATAATAAGTGAATTATGGAACGACAAAATCTTATCAATGAAATCATAAGTTATTTTAGTCGTTTAGAGTCTCTGGTTAAAATACACAACACGAATGGTTTGAATGATATCAATGGTCTTTCAGAAGATTTTTTTTGTAAACTTCTTAATCTTGTATTCAAACTAAACTTAATAAATTTAAATGAACTCGATTTAAATTTCCCTGCAATCGACCTTGGAGATAGTGACGCTAGAGTATCTTTTCAGGTTACTTCTGAAAAAAAGAAAGCAAAAATTGATAAAACGATTAAAAAATTTAATGACCATAAATTATCAGAAAGATTTGATTCGCTAAGATTTATGTTAATTGTCTCTAGGAGAACTGCGTCAAAATCAAAATTTACTTCTCCTGACAATATTGATTTCGACCAAGACAGAGATATATATGATTTATCTAGACTGACAACCATAATTAGATCATTAGATGATATTGATAAAATAAAGGAGATATGTAGTTTTCTAAGAAAAGAGTTTGATAGTCAAAAAGACCGTGCTCCTGAAGCGACATTAGCGAATGAAATTGAGACTATAGCTGATCTAGTGGTTTTCCTTAGCACGAATAAAAGTAACGAAACAAAACAATGGCTGGAAGAACCAGATCCTGAGAATAAAATTGAGCATAGGTTTTCTGAGTATTCTCAATTCCTAAGAGATCAAATAGTAGATCTATTGCCAAGGTATTCACTTGCGAGGAGCGAGGTAGACAATACTCTTGGTTTGGATTCAGTAAAGATTAATTTCATTAGAAATTTTCTAAGAATAAAAAGCGATATTTTTCTTACACAAACAAACGGAGATCCCAAAAAAGCAATCGATATGCTAACTGAATACTTTTCAGAATGTTTAAATAAATCAGGTAAGAAATATGACTACCAAGCGATTCGATTTTATGTCTTAGACGAATTAATTAAGTGTAATGTTTTCCCTAATTAATATGATTAATAAAGATGAAAAACTAAAAACTTCACCTCCTTATCTTGGTTATTTAATTTTAAAAAAAATAAGCAAGACAGAAGAAAAAAAAGTTATGCTAGACGATATTTTTTTAAAGCTAAAAGCAGAAATTGGATCGTTAAACTATCGACAGTTTATGTTTACTCTTATTTTCCTTTATCAATCAGGAATTATTGATTTTGCTGAACCATATATATATAAACGATGATTAAATTAAAAAAACTTTATTCAATACCAGAAACTTTTGAGCCTATCATTTTTGAGGATGGTATTAATCTTATTTTGGGTGAAAAAGTGTCAGATAAAGAAACAGTCTCAAATGAAAAAACAAGGAAAGATAAAAAAACCAATGGTGTTGGGAAATCAATGTGCGTTGAATT
Source organism: Minisyncoccota bacterium (assembly GCA_041675085.1). Lineage (GTDB taxonomy): Bacteria > Patescibacteriota > Minisyncoccia > Phycocordibacterales > UBA9973 > UBA9973. The sequence continues at coordinate 13,759 of JBAYUN010000001.1, read as the reverse complement.
TATCAATTTTTGTTTATTAAAAGATGAGGATTCAAGTCGTGTAATTAAAATCCCTTTAGATAAATTTAAAGATGATGTAAGAATACGCCTAGACTTATCAGTTAATGGTAAGGACATAACAATTGAAAGAACAAAAGCTGAATCATCGAAACCCATTATTGAGACTGAGGATGAAGTAAATATATACAAGAGTGTGGATGAAGCACTCCTCTATTTAACGAACCTATTTTATGGTGGCAAGATAGATGCTGATATTGAACGCCCAACCTTTAGACAGCTGATAAGTCCTCTAATAAGAGATGAGGATTCTGAGTTTAAGGATATTGTTAATTGTCACGATCTCAGAGATAAGATTCCTTACTCAAATCTAGCAAAAACGCACCTATATTTTTTCAATATAAATGCTATTTTAATAACGGAAATAAAAAAAATACTTAAAACTATTGAAGGAAAAAGCCAAACGTACTCTCATATTAAAAATCGACTAACTGATTCTGGTGCAAAAAAAATATCTGATGTTAAGGCAGAATTAAATGCCTTAGATTTAGATTTATCACGAGTAGAGGAAGCACTCGATAAGTTCAAAACAGAACCACTGTTTCAGCAGAATCAAGATGATTTGGTCAGTATTAATGCATCAATAGATAAGCTACGTACAAGACAACTAGCATTAAAATACGAAATTAAAAGAATTGAATCAATGCCAAAAGTTGAGTCTATTAATATTTCTGAAGTTCAGTTAATATACGACAAGTTTAAGTCAGGATTAGGTTCTGTTGTTTCTGAATCAATAGAAAAAGTCGTTAATTTCAAAAAGAAGATAGAAAAGTATCAGAATCTACTAATTAATGAAAGAGCAGAAGAAATTAAATCAGAAATTAAAAGCATACAAGAAGAACTCAACATATTAGATGACAAGAGATCTGCGATCTTAACTAATGTGGATAAAAATGATGTTTTAAGTAGCTTAAAGGAAAGTTTCTATACATATTCAAGAAGAAAAGATCAGTATTCCGCAACAACATCCAATCTCGATGAATACGAAAGGATAGACCGAGAGATTGATACGCTTAAACGACAAAAAGACAACTTGTTTTCAGAATTAGATGACAAAATTTTTGACACACAAAAAATTATTCGTGACTTTAATAAAACTCTGACCAGCATTCACGAATATATTATGGGTAATGCTGAAATTGTTTTTGACATTGAGACAGTGAAATCTGCTACAAGTAAACAGATTGTTAAACTAGATTTCAGAATACCAGATGATGGAAGTCACAGCGTAGACAGAACCAAAGTTTTTATTTACGATATCGCTCTAATGCTTAATGCTTATACAAGTACCCGACATCCAATGTTTCTTGTGCACGATAATATATTTGACGTTGATCAAGACACATTAGTACAGAGCCTCAATTATCTAGCCGAACAAGAGGAAAAGGGTGAATCTTTTCAGTATATTCTTACTCTTAATAGAGACAAAATTGAAAATGAAGAACGAAAGAATCAAATAAAATTAAACATCGAAGATCACATTAGAGCGAGGTTTAATCGTAGAAAACGATTCCTTAAGGTTGACTACAAGCAACTTGATTAAATCAAGTTACTTACTTTTTCTTATTTATACTTAAATTATATTCGATTGGTATAACCTACTAATATATCTTTGCTTTAGTGGGTATTTTTGCTATAATTTAATCACAATTGAATAAAGTCAACCTAACCCCTCAGAGCGTCGAAACTTTAGGATATGGTTGCAAAACCCACTCAAGAATACTGAACCCTACGTTCAGCAACTCTTGAGTGGGTCATATCGGGAAACTGGTATGTGGACGAAAGTCCTAGCTGGCGTAGGGTTCTGTGCGTTTTACCCACGCTAGCAATTATCAGCTAGCTTTTTATTTTTTATGGAACAAAAAGAAGCAAAAGTTAAAGTAAACAATATAGTTGTGTTTCTGGTCATTATCATTACTATCTTATTCGTAGTGATTGCTTCAAATGCCTCAAATACGAAAACTATTTCACCTACACCTGTGACAACACAGCAGGCACAATCGGGTAACGACGTAGCGTTTTGTGCTATGGTCAAGCAATATCTAGAGATAGTAAATGGAGATCAAGTTTCAGTAACAGATAAGATGGTGGTCGCTGGACTTGAAGTGATAGCGGACAAAGCACGAGGCACACGATTTGAAGCGACCGCTAATCGTGCTTTGTCGCAGAGTAAGACTTCCAATGCACAAGGGTTAATAACAAGTCTAAATGAGCTAGCCCGTGATTGTAGATTGCAATAATTCTATGTCTCAAAAATCTTTCCAATTTAGTATTATCGTCTTGCTTTTTTTAATCGCCCTGAGTGGTGTTTTTGTGGCTTTTAAGCCCACAAATAATGCTTGGGATACGAAACCAAAGACATCTGAAACAAGGGGTCAAACAATCGTACCATTCGGGGATGATGGTCAACTTGCCACCCTATCATTAAGAGTGAATGGTTTTGAGGTTGTAAACACGATAAATGGTGCTTTGTTTGGCACAACATATTCAAAAGACACAACAGTTTTTATACTGGTTGATGTATCAATTATAAATACTACAAATAGCACTTTTACATTATATCCTAATGGAATTCTACTTTCTGATCGTAATGGAGTAAGTTACGATATTTTTCAAACAACAAGCAGTGGTGCTATTGGAGCAGAAAAGCGTGCAATTGACGGACGAGACTTAGGAAGAGGTATTGAAGAAAAAGGAGTAATTGTCTATGAAGTTCCTAAAGATTTTATTCCGTATGCATTAGAGATTGAAAAAGCTGAAACTAAGGATACTTTAGTTTTTGAATTAAATTAAAAAATAAAATGATAAAAATTTTTTCTTTCGGTCATAGTCGTCGAGCGTATTCGGAGTTTTTACAAAAACTCCGAGATAATCAAATTGATATATTGGTTGATGTGAGGAGTTTTCCAAGGAGTAGGTTCTGCCCTCAGTTCAATCAAAAAGCCCTCTCAGAGGAGCTTGCTAAGGCAGATATAACTTATCTATTCAAAGGGTCTAATCTTGGTGGCTTAGGCGAAAACACGGCGTATGAGGAGACAATAGACGAGCTTGTTGAAACAGTTAATACTGGCAAAAAAGTTTGTGTGATGTGCTCGGAGGGTGATTTCAAAAAATGCCACAGGTTTTCAGTTCTTACCCCCTCATTTGAAGCTAGAGGTGTAAGTGTGGAGCATATAGAGTAATATTAAAATATGGTTAACCAATTTATTAAAAAATTAATACAGCGCTTGGGTGAAATAAAGATTATTCTGAAACGAAATTACGGAGAAAATCCGTACATAGAAAATCGCTCGAAGCTCATATCTTTATTTCTTGACCACCCCTACTACATTGAGCAGGTTGCTACGCTAAAAAAGAATCTTGAAAGTGATGATGTGCCAACTGACGATAAGCAGGAAGCATTTTTATGGGAACATAACAATTCCAAAAAAGTGGAGGTACTGAGGGGTCAGGTCAAGAAGCTTATATCAGAGTTTGATTTTAATGTGGTCTATCGAGGAGATATGGAGCTATTTACGTACGAACACATCATCTGCCCGCCTAGGTCTAAAAATATGCCTAGAGAGAACGTACCAAGTTTGATGATTGTCGACACGGACGAAAATAAAGACATTAACGCACACCTGATTTCTTCTGAGGGTCGTTATGTTCAGATTTTCGATTGGACAACTTTAAAAGACATTCAAGAAAACTGGAGTGAGATTAGAAAAAAAGAAAATGACAAAACCTTGGAAATTGATGTTGGTGATGAGCTTTTGAAACTACTTTGGCAATTAAAATTAAGTGGTAAAAGTGTCAAAGAAATTACGGCAGAAATTAACAGTGACTATAAGCACTTATTAACCAAAATCAAGGACGGTATTTTAGGCGAAGATAATGCAAGAGTTTACATTCACCGCTACGAGGGAAAGCTGAAAAAGCTACGTGCTTTTTGAGATATTACAGGTGACGATATCAACGCCTGTAATATCGAAAATATGACAAATCCCTAAAATAAGGGAATGATATCCAAAGAAGATTTTAATAAAGCACTTGGCGACAAAATCCATTCCCTCTCCAGTGAAGAAACTGAGAAAATGAGAGTGAAAATGGACACGCTGGCGGATATTCTTTTCGATATTTGGAATGTTAAAGTTATTAAATCAGATGGAGAAAAAACAAACTCAACAACAAAAAATATGTAGCTTTGGAGTCGCCAGAGTTAGTTCCGATAAACAAGCTCAGGAGGGTGAAAGTTTTGATGATCAAAGAGACGCAATTGCCCGCTTTGCTGAAAGGAAAGGTTGGGATAATGTGCATACTTTTAGATTCTCTCTTTCAGGTAGAACAGAAGTTTCAGAGCTAGTAAAACGTATGACGGATTTTTTAGAAGAGACTCCTCACAAAATAGAGTACTGTATTTTCAAAAAAATTGACCGTATAACTAGAGCAGGAACTGACGGTTATTCTGAGATTCAATCGGCTCTTAAAAAATACGGTGTAGAAATTGTTGATACGTATGAAATAATACAACCTGAAAGAAACACCTTGGAGCACTTAGGTTTTGAGTATGACTGGAGCCGTTTTTCTCCAACTGGTACGGCTACTTTGATGGAAATAAATAGAGCAAAAGACGAAACAAGAGATATTTTGACTAGAATGATTGGTCAAGAAATAAATCTAGTTCAGCAGGGATATCGAGTTCGTGAACCCAATGATGGTTATAAAAACGAAACAATATATGTTGGCGGAAAGAAAAAATGTATCCCCGTGCCTAATCCTCCGAGGTCTGAATATTATATAAAAATGTTTGAATTGAGAGAACAAGGTAATCTTACTGATGAGGAGATTGTCGAGCGAATAAATAATGAGGGATTTAGGTCGAGGAAAAGAACGATTTGGGATAGTGACAGAAACCCTATTGGAAAAACTGAGGGCAAACCTCTAACAGTCAAACAATTACAGCGTATTATTCTACGCCCTGTTTACGCTGGTTTTAACTGTGAAAAATGGACGTATGGGAAACTCGTTAAGGGTAACGGTTGGGACGGCTTAGTTTCCATAGAGACTTTCAACAGAGCAAACCGAGGTAAGGTATTTATCAAAGAAACCGAAGATGGTGGTTATGAGCTACTTCGAGACTATTCACCAATCAGACAGTCTCAGAAAAATAAAAACAATCCGCTTTTCCCTCATAAGTGGGTACTTTGTGATAAGTGTAGTATGCCATTTTTAGCGAGTGCTCCCAAAGGTAAATCTGGTGCTGGATTTCCCGCTTACCATTGTGGGGTAAAAAATAATAAATCTAGGAATCATAAGTATTACGGTATTTCCAAAACTGATTTTGAATTGAATGTAGAAGAGTTGTTGAGGTCTTTAGAGTTTAACGATGAATACCTTGATGTTTTTGAAAAGGTGCTAATAAATAAATACAGAGAACGAGAGAAAGAGGTGGTGAAATCTTCGTCTAACATCAACCGAAACATATCTGATATGCAGAATGAACAAGCTAATCTCATAAGCCAACTCATAACCATTGAGAGCCGTGTGGCTCGTAAGAGTATCGAGAGGAAGATTGAAACAATCGAGATTGATATAGACAAAGCTCGAAGCGAGAGAGACGAGATGGAGATAAAAGAGCACGATATCCGCTCCTATATTCGCAGTGCTCGATATTTGATGGAACACCCTGAAGAATTGCTTATAGAACCTGACAATTTTGAGATTCAGAGGGCTTTGATGGGGTTGGTTTTTGACATAATGCCAACCTACTCTCAAATAACCAATGGAACACCAAAACTATCGCTTACTTTCAAGCTATCTGAGCAATTCAAAAGAGATAAAAACCTATTGGTGACCCTACAGAGAATCGAACTCTGATTACCGCCTTGAAAAGGCGGTGTCCTAACCGTTAGACGATAGGGCCAATATAAATATACTATAATATTTTAAAAAAAAATGCAAAAATTTAAATCCAAGTGCATCTCTTGGGGAGAAAATGATAAAATTTAAAAAAGAGTAGAAGCATATAAGCATCTACTCTTTTATTATTTGGTTTTAAAGCATTATCTTACAAACTACTTGCTCTAAAATCTGCAATAAAGTCATCTATCTCCTCTTTTCTTTTTTGAAGAATATTTTTTAATTCTTCTTGAAATCCTTTTTCATTATTAATTTCTAAAGTTACCTTTTCACCCATCATTGCATTCGCCCTATCTATACCCGCAACCTTAATTTTTTGAATCCTAAAATTCTTATCCTGGATAATCAGATCATCTTCACTATACAAGAAACCGTCGACAATAGTAGCAGAAATTAATAAAGTAGGAGCTGCTTCTCCTTTTGAAACTTCTTCTACCTTTAACAGACCATCAGTGCTTTTGATTTGTAAGACAAAATTTAAAACTGACATAATACTCATATTTAAAAATTATTTAATGTGCATTCTAGATTAGGTTAGCATTATTCACTCAATCTGTAAATCAATAAAAACCCGATAATATATCAATATATATGCTAGAATACAACTATGAACAAAAATTTTACAAAGGATATGACTTTTAACAAGGTCGTTTTAGGGATGTTGGTATTGATATTCCTGACTGGGTTTTTTCTTTTTATTAATACAAGAAATAAAGACCAGAGCGCGGACGAGAATATCGTCACTCAAACTGAAGAGACTATCATAGAAGAGACGAAAGATTATAAAATAGACGTCGCCTACCCTGTCATCTCGAACAATGACATGATATCAAAATACGTCCTAGATACGGTAAACGCTTTTAGAGCGGACGCTTCTAACCCTGAGAGATTTATTCCTGACTCTGCTTGTCATCAATACGAACTCGACGGTAAATATAAAAAAGTCACTTCTTTGGTAAAAGGCACGACTTCTTATATTTATTCTATGTATGGTTTTACTTGTGGGGCTCATGGCGCGACAGGTATCACGACTTTTAATTTTAAAGCTGACGGTACGAGAATCTTGAGTGAAGATATGTTTATTGATGATAATAATAAAATGATAGAACTAACTCAAAAAATCTTGAGGCCAAAATTATTGAAAGAGCTAGCTGAGAACTCTAATATCTCAGAATCAGAATATCCTGCGAATATGCTCGATGATGGTCTGGGACTTTCTTGTTTGGATGAAAATAATGTTTTTGTAAAAGAAAAATGTTGGACTCCGGTATTTTTATACTCTTCTAATTTGAAAGAATTCTATATTACCGATGAAGGAATAATATTCATATATGGTCAATACCAAGTAGCTCCGTATTCTTCAGGGATAACCGAGATCTTAGTATCTTATGAAGAAATAGGTCCGTATTTGAAATAGGAAAAGTTAAAAATAGAAAAGCCCTGTATCTAATAACATACAGGGCTTTTATTTTAATATTTCCATAACTAAAAATTTATTATAAATTGATAGCCATTTCAATATCTAGAGATGATGCTGAATTATCATCAATTATCTCTTCATTTAACCCGCACACAGGGTTCGTATGTACTGGTATAAATATATTACGAGGTTTAATATCACCAAGCTCCTCTTCCAAGAAAAGCTCAAAGAGATTCACTCCTAAAAAAGGACACACAAAGACTTCTACTTTTTTTAGACTAACCATGGCTACTTGATTTAAAAAATTAAAGAATATTCTACTTTAGAGTACAATAAAATTATCTAAATAGCAATAAACCTATTTGACTTTTAGACAAAAAAGGTATTTAATAATATCGAATTCATTCTTTCATAATTAACAAAATAAAACATCAGAAATGGTAATAACGGCGTTTTTTTTACAAGAAAAACAAAATCTACAAGTTTTAAAATTATTACAAAAACTAGTAGGGAAAAATGGTATCAAAATTTACATGAGAATTTTTTACCCATTAGGTAAAAACACTGATGTATCTGAAAAAAGAAACTACGGAGAACCAACAGCAGATATAGAAATAGAGGCAGGAAAAAACCTTAGCTTTCTGCAAAAAAACAGAAAGATGATTTACTCTGTAGATATTAAGAGTAGTCCTACAGGGGCAATCTCAATAGACTACGAAGATCGTAAAATCATAATTAGCACTTATGGGTGCAAAGATACGAAATCAAATTTTTTTGTTTCTGCATTCTATCATTCATGTTTTAGTGGAAAAAATATCAACGAGATATTAATAAATACATTAAACATAGAAGACGGTAACGAAACTGTAGTGCAAGAAAAATTTGAAGAAGAATTTAAAATTTTAAATTCTTAACAATAAAAATTCTGGTTATCGGCTCAGTGGAAAGATTTATCTTTCTGCTGGGCTTTTTTATTTATCCATATTGATACTCTTGCAAAGAGCTTCTTCTGAGTCTATATTTAATTTTTCTAAAATATTATCCTTTTTAAGGAATTTATCACCTGGACAATTCGTCTCGCTACTATTTAATCTAAAACCTGAAGGCTTTACGACTAAGTCATCAACCTCAGAGTGATAAATAATATTATCTTTTGGTATTTCATATTCCCCTTTTAAGTGATTTAAAAGATTTTTCAAACTAGTAGACTGAGCCTCTGATACATTTTTATCTGAATTAAAATCTCCTAATAAAACTATACCAATCGATCCATAATCAGGATCTTTTTTAATTGCATTTTTATATTGATTAAATTTTTCTAAATAATTAGGGCTATTTGGATTCAAACTTTTATAATTTTCTCCAAATTTTTCTTTAAGGTCTGCTCTACTTTCAAAAGTCGATCCCGCATGTGAACCAACTCTATCTATAGGCCTACCTTCGAAAATCTGCCCGTCACTTGATATCAAATAATGATATCCGACATCGTTCCACTTTCTTTTATTAATATGAAAATTACGAACACCTCTGACTTCATCTGTAGGATTCATGCCAGCATTTACACCAGAGTGATGAATTACAGTCCTTTTTAAATCTTCTTTTAAACTGCACGGGTTATCATTATGCGGATCTAAATAAGAATAAACCAATGCTTGTTTTTCTAAAGTTTTATTTTTTTCTTTTATATAATAAGTTCCTCCTAATGGTTTTTCATACTGCCTTCTGATTTCATCCCATTTATCATCCCAAACTTCTCTTTTTATGATAGGTAATACTTCTTTTTGTTCTATATTTTTATTTTCTATATTTAGATTAGAGTTATTTTTAAATTCTGAAACTCCCAAAACAACACCAGTAGTAGTCAAAATAGTATTTTTAATAAATGCACGGCGCCCATTAGGTTGTTCAAAATTACCAAATCTCATAACTTTATTTTACCACAAAATTACCAGTTCATGAATTTCAAAATCTCTTCTACGTATTCCCTACTATTCGATAACCTTGGGACTTTGTTTTGTCCGCCGAGTTTGCCTTTAGATTTCATCCAATTATAAAAAGTTCCTACAGGTACAACATTCAATTTTAATTTCTTCAAAATTATATCTTTATGTCTTTTGGCATCATAGTCCGAATTAATCTGACGCAAATTAGAATCTAAAATATCTCGAAACTCTTCTATATCTTTTGGAGATTTAATAAATTCAATAATCCATTGGTGCCCGCCCGAATTCTCATCACTCATAAACATAGGCCCGACAGTATAGTCACTAATAGTCGCATCAGTCGCTACGCATGCTTCCTTGATAGCTTGGTCAGTATTATGAACCAAGACTTCTTCTCCAAAAATATTTATAAAATGCTTTGTACGTCCAGTGATCTTGATCCTATGAGGCAAGACAGAAGTAAACTCTACCGTGTCTCCGATAAGGTATCTCCATAGTCCAGAATTAGTACTAATCAAAATAGCATAATTCTCTCCTATTTTCACATCTTGCATAGTATAGACAGGAGGATTTTCCCTATGAAATTCTTTCATAGGTATAAATTCATAAAAAATCCCATAATCCGGAGAAAGCCACATTTCGCCATATTTAGACAAGTCATCTTGTAGAGCAAAATACCCCTCAGAAGCGTTATAAGCCTCCATATAACGCATTTTTGGGCTCGGTATGAGCTCTCTAAAGAGTTCTCTATAAGGTGCAAAAGCTACCGCTCCATGAAAGAAAACTTCCAAATTGGGCCAAACTTCTAGGATATTTTTCGCTTTCTTTTTCTCTACGATTTTATTAATCAGAGCGATAGTCCAAGTCGGAGTCCCCGCCAAGCTACGCACGTCTTCCTCGCTAGTTTCTTCGGCCAATTTTTCAAGCTTTATTTCATAGTCGTCGAGTGTAGCTATCTCTATATCTGGTGTACGAAAATATTTCGCAAAAGCTGGGAGATTGTGCATTAAAATTGCTGAGATATCTCCACAAAATATCCTCGGTTCGTCTTTAATCTTTTTCAAACTCCCTCCGACAAACACACTCTTGCCACCGAGGACTTTACTGTCGGGATTATTCTTGAGATAAAGTATGAGTTGATCCGTCCCAGCTTTAAAAGAATCTTCGAGCATTTCATTAGAAACAGGCAAAAACTTACTACGAGCTGTAGTACCTGAAGATTTTGAAAATTTATTTACTAGTCCCGGCCAGAGGATATCGACTTCCCCATTCATCATTCTCTCTATGTATGGGGAGAATTCTTCATAAGAAGATATCGGTATTTGAGACTGAAAATCTTGAATATTTTTGATTGACTTAAAATTATACTTTTGACCAAATTCTGTATCTTTGGCTTGGTCCAAAATTTTAAATAAATTCTCTTCTTGGATTTTATACGGGTCGGATTGAATTTTCTCAATCTCTCCTAAACGTAATTTTGAAAATATGCTAAAAATCTTCGTTGTTAAATTCAGGTTCATTAAATGAATTATATCAAAAATTCAAAGAATTCACACTTTCTTTTTATTTTAAAAGTAGTAGATTATATATATGGAAAATAATATGGAGAATGTAAGAATAATAATTTTAGCTGGAGGCAAGGGTAAAAGAATGGGCACTGATGCTCCAAAGGTTTTAGCGCAAATAAAAGGAAAACCTATGATTAAATATCTTTTAGACTCAATCAAAAAAACAAGTATAACAAGTAGACCTACTATAGTGGTAGGTTATAAAAAAGAAGAAGTCATAAACGAAATTGGAACAGATTATGACTATGTTGTTCAAGAAGAGCAATTAGGCACGGGGCACGCAGTAATGGTTGCAAAAGACAACTTTGGGAAAGAAATCAAACATATTTTAGTTTTATACGGAGATCATCCTCTAATAACTGCAGAAACAATAGAAAATTTATTAAATAAACATTTACATTCTAAAGCACAGATAACCATGGCTACAGTAATGCTCCCCGACTTTAATGATTGGAGAGAGTTTTTTTATCAAAACTTTTCTCGAATTATTAGAAATCTAAATGGAGAAATACTTAAATCAGTAGAATTTAAAGATACGAACGAAGAAGAAAAGAAAATTACTGAAATAAATCCTTGCTATTTTGTATTTGAAACTAACTACCTTTGGGAAAAATTAAAAGATTTAAAAAATAATAATGCTCAAGGAGAATATTATTTGACTGATTTAGTAAAAATGGCTATGGAAGAAGGATTAAAAATAGAGTCAATCCAAATTAATCCTCGTGAAGCAATAGGTGCTAATTCTAAAGAAGAAATTGTTATATTAGAAACTTTTACAATTTAAGCAATATATTCCCTTGCACTTGAAAGAAACCTAAAAAAGTTATAAGCTATGTAAGTAGCTTAGATTTTGCGCGGTTAGCTCATTTGGTAGAGCGACCCCTTGACGTGGGGTAGGCGATAGGTTCGAATCCTATATCGCGCACAAATAAAAAAAGAACAAATTTACAAATTTGTTCTTTTGTTTTTAAATTTTATTTAAATCTTCAATCTTGAAAATTTTAAAAGATGCTTCTTTCTCAGCAAAGGTTGTTACTAAAAATTTCCAGTCATCTGGTAAATCTTCTAAATTTACTGTCACTAAATTATAGTTTTTAACAAAATCAAAAAATAATTTTTCCAAACTGGAAACTTCTTTTTTTTGAAATTTAAAAAAAACGTCAAGAGAAAAGTTCTTTTCCCCTTGAAAACCTATTAAAATAGGTAAAACTTTTTTTTTATTTAAAACCAAAATAATGAACCCACTTTGGAATTCTTTAATTTTTTCAAATAAAGCGATAATATCATTAATCATATTAAACTTAAATTATAAAATTATGAATGTGCGTATCGAATAAAATATAGCATAAAAGTAAAAATTTGACAATAAGGCCAACAAATATCATAATATTGCAATATGAAAATATTAGCCATAGAAACAAGTTGCGACGAGACTGGACTCAGTATCCTAGAAGTCAAAGAATCTAAAAACAAATTATCTTTTAAAGTCTTGGCGACTACCCTAGCCTCTCAGATTAAAATCCACAGAGAATACGGTGGAGTTTATCCGATGCTAGCCAAACGTGAACATATCAAGCACTTACCTATACTTTTAGAAAAAGTACTCAAGAAATCCAAACTTGGCGGTTCGGTCGCCAAGTCTACTTGGCGACCGAACCGCCAAGTTAATACAGTCTCTCCTGTAGACCTAATAGTCGTCACCTCAGGCCCAGGACTCGAACCTGCACTCTGGACTGGAATAGTTTTCGCCAAAGAATTAAGTCAAAAATGGAACGTACCTCTAATCCCCGTGAATCATATGGAAGGTCATATCCTTTCCCCTTTTGGAGCGAATGCTGGAGATTTTGAAATTCCTTTAACTGAAAATAAAGACTCCAGTATTTCTTTCCCTATTTTATCTCTCTTGGTTTCTGGAGGTCATACTGAACTCGTCTTGATCAAAGATTGGGGTAAATATAAAGTTATCGGGCAAACCGTAGACGACGCAGCCGGCGAAGCTTATGATAAAGTCGCTCGAATGCTAGACCTGCCATATCCAGGGGGTCCAGAGATTTCGAAGCTTGCAGAAGCAAGAAGGAAGTTTTTGCTTTTTGAAAACATTGCACAGGCTGACGAGCCGAGCATAGCAATTCGCCAGCAGGCGAATATGAGCGTTTTCAAAAAGCAAAAACTTCCTATCGTAATTAAACTCCCTCGCCCGATGATATATAGTAAAGATTTTAACTTCTCTTTCTCAGGACTCAAGACTGCAGTCTTGTATCTCATCCGTGACCTCAAGATAGCAAATCCAAACGTTATGGAAAATCAAAATACAAAAAATGATATTGCTTTAGAATTTGAGAACGCTGTCGTAGAAACTTTAGTTCACAAAACTAAAAAAGCTATTCTGAAATACAAAACTAAAAATCTCATCATAGCCGGAGGCGTCTCTGCAAATAAGCATCTCAAAAACGAAATTAATAAGATGCTAAAAAAATTAGATTTTGAAACTCAAGTCTTTTTCCCTAAAAAAGAATTGACTGGAGATAACTCTATCATGATAGCTATGGCAGGATTCCTAAAATACACAAAAAACAAAACTAAAATATATAAAAATATAAAAGCTGAAGGTAATCTCAAGCTCAAATAAAAAACCGGACAAAGTCCGGTAATGTTCAAGTCTCCCAATAAGCCCATTTACAGCGATATGTGTCCGAAGAATGAACAGTTTGTCTTAGCTTATAATAAAAATATGATATAATCAAGCATATATGGAAATCAATGAAAAATTCTTAAAACCTTATAGCCCAAAAGATACCGAGGATAATATCTATAAAATTTGGGAAGATTCAGGGTTATTTAATCCTGATGTATCTATCCAAAAAGGTTAT